>UPYK01000001.1 GCA_900538545.1 uncultured Eggerthella sp.
CTTTTGATATGAGCGACCTGCTCGAACAGATCAAGCAGGTTAGAAATATGGGACCTTTGGGAAAGATTCTGGAGATGTTCCCCGGAATGTCCGGCAAGATTACCGATGAAACGGCGCAGGCGGGCGAGCAGGAGATCAAATATCTGGAAGCAATCATCAATTCGATGACCAAAGAAGAACGAGAAAAGCCGAGCGTGCTCAACGGCTCACGTCGTGCACGTGTCGCGTCTGGTGCGGGTGTTTCGGTCACGCAGGTCAATCAGATGATGAAGAAGTACAACGAGACTCGCAAGATGATGAAGCAGATGATGGCCCAGCAGGAACAGATGATGGGCACGCGCAAAGGCAAGAAAGGGAAGAAGAAGCGCCGGCGCTCGCTTCCAGGCATGGGAGGCTTAGGCATGGGCGACCTTAAGCGGCTTCAGGATATGATTCAAGACCAGTAAACCTTCCGCTCGTGCTCGTTTTCGTTTCTGTTCTTGCAAAAGCACACCCCTCACCTTATTATTGGTAATTGCTGTTTTCTAAAGGTTACGCGAAAGCGCGTAGTAAGAATATACAAAGGAGTTCAACTTCATGGCAGTTAAGATTCGTCTCGCACGTCATGGCGCTCACAAAGCACCGTATTACCGTATCGTTGTCGCAGATTCTCGTGCACGTCGCGATGGTCGTTATATCGAGCAGGTCGGTACGTACAATCCGCTTACCGAGCCCAAGAAGGTCACCATGGATCTCGAGAAGATCGACACCTGGATCGCTCAGGGTGCAAAGCCCACCGAGACCGTTGCTCGTCTCATCGATGCTCAGCGTCAGAACGGCTAGTCATGACCGATCCTAATACCGATATTTCCGGTCTTGTCGAGCTGCTCATTGCGCCGCTCGTTGAATTCCCTGACGAAGTAGAAGTAACTTCCACGGAAACCGAAGATGGCTCTACGCTCATCGAAGTGAGCGTGAACCCAGAGGACGTTGGTCGCGTGATCGGCCGCCAGGGTCGTATCATCAAGGCGATCCGTACGCTTAGCCGCGCAGCTGGTTCACGTCATGATCTGCGCATCGAAGTTGAGCTTATCGACTAATGAGCGCATGGGCGAGGGTCGCAAACCTCGGTAAAGTAAAGAATCTTAAGGGAGGACTTCTCGCATATCCGTGCGAGAGTCTTCCTTTTTTATTGGAAGAAGGCATGGAAGTAGCATTCGTGCCGCCCGTGTTGCGCGTTCCGCGCACCGGGCGTATCACGCATATCCAGGAGCAGGCTGGGGGAGCGTATCTTGTGTCCTTCGATTCGATTCTCTCGATCGACCAGGCAGAACAGCTTGCTGGTCACAGTGTGCTCGTTCGCAAGGCCGATCTTCCCGAAGGCTATGATCGCAGTTTGCGCGATCTTGTCGGATTCGAAGTGTTCTCACGTGATCAGGGGCATATCGGCACTATCGTGAGCCTTGAGGAGAACCCCGCACATCCACTTCTGGTCGTTGAATCTTCAACCGGTAGCACGATCCACATCCCTTTGGTCGAAGAGTTCCTCGTGGACCTGAACGAAGAAGAGCGACGGATCGAGTTCGATCTGCCTGCTGGATTGGTCGAACTCTAGGCCGAGCGCCCGTGCGCGTCTTGCGTCTTTGAAGTGAAAGGAAGGATAGCCCATGCTCATCGAAACGCTTTCTGTGTTTCCTCAGTGCTACGATTCGATCATGAACGAATCGATCATGAAGCGCGCGCAAGACAAGGGCATCCTTGAATTCCGCGCGCACGATCTGAGGGATTGGACGCATGATAAGCATCGTACGACCGATGATGAGCCCTACGGGGGCGGTCAGGGTCTGGTGATGAAGTGCGAGCCGATCTTCGAAGCATGTGACGAGCTCTTCGCTGCTGTTCCTACCAAACCCTATACGATCTTCCTTTCTCCCACGGGTGAGACGCTAAGCGATGCGCTCACGCTCGAGCTTGCTGAAAAGGATCACCTCTTCTTCGTGTGCGGGCATTATGAGGGCATCGATGAGCGTGCCTATACTTTGGCAGACAAGACGATCTCGATCGGTGATTATGTGCTCACGAGCGGCGAGCTCGCTTCGATGGTGGTCATCGATGCGGTCGTTCGCAGGCTTGATGGTGTGCTCGGCGATGAAGGCAGTTCTGTTGACGAGAGCTTCTATGATGGATTGCTCGAATATCCGCAGTACACGCGTCCTGCGCAGTATCGCGGCATGAGCGTTCCCGATGTGTTGCTCTCGGGCCACCATACCAATATCGAACGCTGGCGCCATGAGCAAAGCCTTCTGCGTACGGCAGTGCTTCGTCCCGATCTGCTCGCAGAAGCGAATCTCACCCCCGAAGATCGTGCCTTTCTCGAGCACCGCTCGTAACTTTCGTTTGCTCCTTGGCGTTTGCCCATACCCAACTCATAAAAGATTGTTTAATATAAGGAAATGCGCGGTTGAGAGCACGCAAAGCGCGTGGGCACCCGCATAATCGAATGAACATCAATCTCATCGGGAAGGAGCGTCGTGGATTCAGGTCGTCACGCGAGCGATCATAAACCGAGCATCTTCAGAAGGTTTCTCAGCTTTCTTATCATGGTCGCTGTCGTGGTCGTGGGGGCATGGTTGCTACGCTCTTTCGTTGTTGAACCTTTCCAGATCCCTTCCGCTTCTATGGAAGACACCATCAAAACAGGCGATATGGTCTTCGCCGAAAAGGTCTCCTATCATTTCTCCGATCCTGAACAGGGCGATATTGTGGTCTTTTCCGATCCGCAGGTACCTTCGCGCACGCTCATCAAGCGCGTGATCGCCACCGAAGGCCAGACGGTCGATCTGCGCGATGGCAAGGTGTACGTCGATGGTGTTGCGCTCGATGAACCCTACACCGATGGCCTTCCTAGCTATCCGCTCAACACGGTAGGCACAGTCGATATCAGCTATCCCTACACCATCCCTAAAGGCGATGTGTGGGTGATGGGCGATAATCGCACCAATTCCTCTGATTCACGCTATTTCGGTCCGATCGACAAGGACACGGTCTTCGGCAAGGCGTTCGCCATCTATTGGCCTGTCGAGAGTCTTGCTTGGATCGGATAGCGTCACGACAAGTTCGTGCTGACTCAATGAACAAGGTCGCACACTTTGAGATGCGGCCAGTGAATTATGACCATAAGGAGCTACATGACTACGAACGTCATATCATCTGAGCAAGGAAATGAGCCGCTCAGTTTCCAAGAGATCATCCTTCGCCTTCAGCAGTATTGGGCCGATCAAGGCTGTGTGGTGCTGCAGCCCTACGACAACGAAGTAGGCGCAGGAACCTTCCATACCGCCACCACGCTCAGGAGCCTGGGTCCGAACGCCTGGCGTGCGGCCTATGTTCAGCCGTGCCGTCGTCCGACTGACGGACGCTATGGCGAGAACCCCAACCGCATGCAGCATTATTACCAGTTCCAGGTGCTCTTGAAGCCTTCGCCTGATAACGTGCAAGAGCTCTATCTCGATTCGTTGCGCACGATCGGCATCGAAGTCGAGAAGCACGATATCCGCTTCGTCGAAGACGACTGGGAAAGCCCGACGCTCGGCGCGTGGGGCTTAGGATGGGAAGTCTGGCTCAACGGCATGGAGGTGACCCAGTTCACCTACTTCCAGCAGGTGGGCGGCTTCGAGTGCGATCCCGTTCCGGCAGAGATCACCTATGGTCTCGAGCGCTTGGCCATGTACATTCAGGGCGTCGACTCGGTCTACGATCTGGTATGGTCGCGTGCGGCGGATGGATCGGTCTTCACCTATGGCGATGTCTTCTTGGAGAACGAGCGCGAATTCTCTGCCTATAACTTCGAAGTAGCCGATACTGATCTGCTCTTCGGCGAATTCGATCGCTACGAAAAGGAATGCTTGCGCACGCTCGAAGCAGGCTTGCCGCTTCCGGCTTACGATTACGTGCTGAAGTGCTCGCATGCATTCAATCTGCTCGATGCGCGCGGCGTGATCAGCGCGACCGAACGCATGGGCTATATCCTGCGCGTTCGCACCATCGCTAAGGCTTGCTGCAAAGCTTATCTGGAAAAGGTCGTCGGCCAATGCGTCGAAGACGAGGAAGGGGAATAATCTCATGGCTCAAACTCGTACGCTCGCTTTCGAGATCGGCGTTGAAGAGATCCCCGCATTCGACCTGGTCGATGCTGTCAAGCAGCTCGAGCGAAAAGTTCCTGCGCTTCTGGACGATGCGCGTATTCCGCATGGCGCGATTGAAGTTTACGATTCCCCGCGTCGTCTTATCGTCGTGGTCTACGATGTCGCTGTTGAGACGGTTGCAGAAACAGAGGTTTTCAAGGGCCCTGCCGTGCGTATCGCCTTCGATGAAGCGGGCGCGCCCACGAAGGCTGCAGAAGGCTTTGCGCGTGGCAAAGGGCTTACGGTAGACGATCTCTATCGCGAAGAACAAGGCGGCACCGAATATGTGTTCGCTAAGCGCGAAGTGCCGGCGGCCAAGGTCGCAACTTTACTGCCCGGGGTGCTCGATTCCATCATCCGTTGCATCTCTTGGCCGAAGTCGCAGCGCTGGGGCGCTCAGCATGAGCTCTTCTCGCGTCCTGTTCGTTGGATCGTTGCGCTCTTTGGTGATGAGGTCATCGAATTCGAATACGCAGGTCTCAAGGTATCGCGTAAGACTATGGGACATCGTTTCATGGCGCCAGGCCCGTTTGAGGTCGCGGATGCGGATAAGCTGCTCGAGGTAGTGCGCTCGGCAAAGGTCGTTCCTTCTCACGCGCAGCGTGAAGCGCTCATTCGCGAGCAGGTCAGTGCGATCGAGGCTGAAACAGGTCTTAAGGCAGAGCTTCCTCAAAAGACGCTCGTGGAGGTCGTGAATCTGGCCGAATACCCGACTGCTATGGTGGGTGCTTTCGACGAAGAGTTCTTGGCTGTTCCTGAAGAGATTATCGTCGATGCGATGCTCATGCACCAGCGCTATTTCCCGCTCTACGACACGCAGGGTAAGCTTTCTAACAAATTCATCGTGGTCTCCAATGGCGATCCTGCCTTCACGGAAACCATCGTCGATGGTAATGAGCGCGTGGTACGTGCCCGCCTCTATGATGCGAAGTTCTTCTACGACGAAGACCTCAAGAAGCCGCTCGAAGCGTATGTTCCGTCGCTTGATGAGGTCGTATTCCAAGAGAAGCTCGGCACCGTGCTCGATAAGACCAACCGTATCGTATCTTTGGTCGATCATCTTGCTACAGAAGCGAATCTCGATGAGACTGATCGGGCTGACGCCAAGCGCGCAGCATATCTTTGCAAGGCTGACCTCGTTACGAATGCGGTCGTGGAATTCACCTCGGTGCAGGGCATCATGGGCTCCTACTATGCAGAGGCAGCAGGGGAGACTCCTCAAGTTGCGCGTGCGATCGCGCAGCATTATCAGCCCAAGTTCGCTGGAGATGCGCTTGCCGATGGTACGGTTGGCCAGCTCGTTGCGTTCGCCGATAAGCTCGATACGATCTGCGGTCTGTTCGCGATCGATCAAGGACCGAGTGGATCTTCTGACCCGTTCGCGATCCGCCGTAGTGCGATCGGTATCGTGAATATGCTCAACGCGGGTCTTCCGGTCAATCTCACCGATGCGATCGCGTGTGCGCTCGATAACTACACCAACATCTCATTCGATAAGGCAGCAGTCCAGACCCAGATCGAGGATTTCTTCATCACCCGTTCGCGCGTGATGTGCCAAGACGCTGGTCAGAGCCCCGATGTCATCGAAGCGGTGCTTGCGGGTGGGGTGCGTGAGCCAGCTGAGTTCACGAAGCGTGTTTCGGTACTCGAGCGCTTCAGGGCAGAGCATGCCGAAGAGATGCAAGATCTCTCGACGGCATTTGCGCGTGCGAATAACCTGCGTGATGAAGAGGTGGGCATCGATCTTGATGAAGCGGCGCTTGGCGAAGTCGAGATCGCGCTTCGCGATGCGACCGATACTGCGAGCGCGAAGGTCGAAGCGGCGCTCGCCGTGCAAGATTATGAAGGCGCGCTCCGTGCTCTTGCTGCCCTGCGTGTTCCGATCGATACCTTCTTCGACGAGGTCATGATCATGGACGATGACCCGGTCAAGCGCGCGAATCGACTTGCGCTCTTGAATCGCTTCGTTAGCGTGTTCTCTTCGGTTGCGGATTTTTCCCATCTGGTGAAGCAGGACCGCTAAACAGATCCTAAAAATATACGTATCGTTTATGTAAAGCTCTTCGCTGCCGTTGTGAAAACCGTGCGAAGAGCTTACGTTATATGCGATAGCCATACGTTTGGCAGGAGGGGTGCGCGTGCAAAAATGGATCGCGCAAGGAATGGTCTCGGAGGATCTTCCGACCATTCATGTAATTTCGGATTCCACAGGAACAACGGCTAAAGCGCTCGCACGAGCCGCATCAGCGAGCTTTGGTGAGACGAATCCTGCGATCGAGATACTTCCAGGCATCAAATCTGCAGCTGAGCTCACTGAAGAACTAGATGCACATCTCGCACGCCACCGCACGCGTCAGATTCCTGGCGCTTTCATCATCTTCTACACACTTGTTGATGATGAACTGCGCGCAGCAATGGAGGCATTCGTTACTTCAGCGCGTGAGTGCGAGAGCGATCCTGCGCGGAAGGTCATCGCAGTCGATGTGCTCGCCCAGGCACATGATGCGCTCCACATCCAGGCACGCTCTATTCGATCGACGATCAGTACTTCAGCCGCCTCGCTGCGGTGGATTTCACGATCAACCATGATGATGGTCGCAACCCGCAAGACCTCACGAAAGCGGATATCGTTCTCATTGGCGTATCGCGCACTTCGAAGACGCCGCTTTCCATCTATCTTTCGCAGCTTGGCTATAAGGTCGCCAATGTGCCGCTCGATAGTCAGACCGAACCACCAAAGGAACTTTTTGCGGTCGATCCTACGCGTATCTTTGGTCTTATGACCACGCCTGAGCTCTTGGTCGAGGTTCGCAAACGCCGTCTTGCTAAGGCAGAGCATGTTGCTTCGTCCTATTCAGAATACGAAGCAGTCTGCGAAGAGCTCGCTTCTGCACGTGATCTGATGAGAAAACTCGGATGCATCGTCATTCGCACCGATAATCGCGCAATTGAAGAAACTGCGCAGGAGATTTTGCGGTATTATGAAAGTGCTCATCCGCAATACTAGTGCGGGTGGAGAGGGATTAGTATTCGTTTTTAGGAGAAAATGGTGACTGACCAAGTTAAACGCGTCTATGCCTTTGGTAAAGATGCACAGGGTAACAATGTTACTGAGGGTAACACCAACATGAAGGCGATCCTCGGTGGCAAAGGTGCGAACCTTGCAGAAATGGCGAACATTGGCCTTCCGGTGCCTCCCGGTTTTACTATTTCTTGTCAAACGTGTATGGAATACGCCAACGCGGATAACACTTGGCCAGAAGGTGTTCTCGATACCATCCAGGAATATCGTGAGGATCTTGAGAACCGCATCGGTAAGAAGATCGGCGATGCAGAGGATCCGCTGCTCGTCTCTGTTCGTTCCGGCGCTCCTATGTCCATGCCGGGCATGATGGACACGGTTTTGAACCTTGGTCTTAACGATGAGTCGATCAACGGTCTCATCAAGCAGACTGAAAATCCCCGTTTCGCGTGGGACTCTTACCGCCGCTTCATCCAGATGTTCTCCAACGTCGTTATGGATCTTGATGGCGATCTGTTCGAGAACGCTATCAACGTCATGAAGCGCGACCGCGGTGTCGAATCCGACACCGATCTTACCGCTGAAGATCTCCAAGAGCTCGTTGCGCAGTTCAAGCGTATCTTCACCGAGAACGTCGATGCTAACGAATATCCTTCTCTCGTTGTCGATGGGGAAGTGCAATTCCCTCAAGACCCCGATGTTCAGCTCCAACTCGCTATCGAAGCAGTGTTCGGCAGCTGGAACAACCCGCGCGCAACGCTCTATCGTAAGCAGAACAAGATCTCCGATGATCTGGGCACGGCAGTGAACGTCCAGTCCATGATTTTCGGCAACAAGGGCGACACGTCCGCTACCGGCGTTGCGTTCACCCGTAACCCTGCGAACGGTGATAAAGAATTCTACGGCGATTACCTGGTCAACGCTCAGGGCGAAGACGTTGTTGCTGGTATCCGCAATACCTCACCTATCGCAGACCTTAAGAACACCCCGGGCCTCGAAGAAGCAGGCAAGGAGCTCGAAGGTGTCTTCACGCTGCTCGAGAATCACTTCCGCGATATGTGCGATATCGAGTTCACCATCGAGCAGGGCAAGCTCTGGATGCTCCAGACGCGCGTTGGCAAGCGTACTGCTGCTGCAGCGCTCCACATTGCTATTGCGATGGTCGAAGAGGGCCTCATCACCAAAGAAGAAGCGGTCATGCGTGTCGATCCCGAGCAGCTCGATCAGCTCCTTCATCCGCAGTTCGATGCTGATGCTGAATACGATGTGGTTGCAACTGGCCTCAACGCATCTCCGGGTGCTGCAGTGGGCGAAGCGGTCTTCTCCGCTGAAGCAGCCGTTGAAGCAGAGGCAGAAGGTCGCAAGACCGTGCTCGTTCGTTGGGAGACCACGCCAGACGACCTTGCTGGCATGATCGCTGCTGAAGGCATCCTTACCTCTCACGGTGGTAAAACCTCGCACGCTGCGGTTATCGCTCGTGGCATGGGCGCACCGTGCGTATGCGGCGTTGATGCACTGAAGATCGATGCCGATGCGAAGCAGGCAACCATCGCTGGTACCGACCTTGTCATCCGCGAGGGCGATATGATCTCGCTCGATGGTACGACGGGTATCGTCGTGCTCGGCGCAGTCGAGCTCGTCCAGCCCGAGCTTGCAGGCGATCTTGACACCATCCTTGAATGGGCAGACGAAGTGCGCACCATGGGTGTTCGCGCTAACGCTGATAATCCTGAAGATGCAGAGCTTGCTCGTTCCTTCGGCGCTCAGGGCATTGGCCTGTGCCGTACCGAGCATATGTTCTTGGGCGATCGCAAGCAGATCATCCAAACCTTCATCCTCAATGAAGATGAATCCATCCGCGAAAAGGCTGTTGCAGACCTCTTCGCTGCTCAGACAGGCGATTTCTTGGGTATGTTCAAGGCGATGGACGGTCTGCCCGTCATCGTTCGTTTGCTCGATCCGCCGCTGCATGAGTTCCTCGAGAGCCCGCGTGCGCTCGACGTAGAGATCGCGCGTCTTGAGGCCACCGGCGCAGATCCTGCTGTCATCGCTCAGAAGCGTCACCTCATGGAGCAGATCGATAGCTTCGCTGAGCAGAACCCGATGCTTGGTCTTCGTGGTTGCCGTTTGGCTATCACCTATCCAGTTCTCCCACGCATGCAGGTTCGTGCGATCGCAACGGCAATGGCGCAGCTCAAGAAGGAAGGCCTCGATCCGAAGCCCGAGATCATGATCCCGCTCGTTTCCGTGAAGCCCGAGCTCGAGAAGCTTCGTGCACTTGCTGAAGAGGTCATCGCTGAAGTTGCCGCTGCTGAAGGCGTCGAACTTGAGATTCCGATCGGCACCATGATCGAGCTTCCGCGTGCTGCTGTTACCGCAAACGAGATCGCTCAAGCAGCCGATTTCTTCTCATTCGGCACGAACGACCTCACGCAGACCACGTTCGGCTTCTCGCGTGACGATGTCGAGTCTGAATTCGTTCCGCAGTACCTCGCAGAGCGCATCCTGCCTTACAACCCCTTCGCTACGGTCGATCCGGGTGTTGCGAAGCTCGTTGAGATGGGCGTTGAGCTCGGCCATGAAGGCAATCCTGATATCGTTTGCGGCGTTTGCGGCGAGCATGGTGGCGATCCTGATTCCGTTAAGATCTTCTACAGCATCGGTCTCGACTATGTTTCCTGCTCACCGTATCGTGTGCCGCTGGCTCGCTTGGCTGCTGCTCAGGCTGCGCTGGCAGACAAATAGTTCTTGCGAACAAGCACTTATTCAAGAACGACCACCTTCGGGTGGTCGTTCTTTCGTTTGCGAGAGACGGGGGAGGAGCAAGAGAGTTGCCAAGATTCTTGAACCCGTGTGCCCTTTCTAGCTCTAGTAAAACAGAATAAGCCCTCTTAAGAGAGCTTATAGAGAATGAAGCGGAGGCGCGGAGGATCGCTCGTGTCAAGTCGCCGCAAAATATCGAAGATATTTTGCTCTGGGCGCTGTCGCGCCACCTTGACACTCGCCGCAGGCGGTGTTCGCTAAAGCTTACACCGCCAGTCGAACATGGTTCGATTTCCTACCCTCCCAGTAACTAATAAAAATGCCCACACTTCACGTGGGCATTTTTATTAGTTATGGTGGAGGCGCGGAGAGTCGAACTCCGGTCCATACTAGATCATCAATGAAGCACTACAAGCTTAGTCGGTGATTAGGTTTCGGATACGCCGCGTGCATCGACACACAATAACGCATCCTAGCTGGTTCAGTCTTGAGTCTCGTCATACCAACGACGTACGAGACAGCAGTCTCCTAAAGATGATATCGCGCCAGGGCCGGAAACATACCCTGGGTTGACAGCCTGGCTAGATTAAGCAGCCATGGCGAGCGCAGGAGCGCTCTGAGTTTTAGCTTTGCCAATTAAATTTGACAGTACCCCTGTTTAACGTGGCGAGGAGACCACGACCTGCTCTTCATATCCAACCTACCATGTCGAAACCAGTCGCCCCCAAATATGGAGAGAACGAACGCAGTGGTAGTTGCGTTGTTTTCAAGGTGCTCGCAGAAGATGCACGTCTGCGGAGTCACTATTCTACGCGCCTTGCTGTTTCTGTCAAATCAAACGGATAGCGACATGCGAAGGGAGCGTTCTTCACGCGTTTTACCAGGTAACGATTTTTACACAGAATGCCAAAGCGCATCACCTTCGAAACAAGTCACCGTTAAGGTCGAGAGAAATAGCTGCGAAGGTCAGCGGAGAGGGTGAGGCAACGAGGTGACTCTTTGCCGACTAACTTCGTTAGTAATAAAACCCGAGCAAAGCAGCGACGCACGAAAGAACCTGCAAAATGCAGGTTCTTGAGCAGGGAAGCGGGGAACCTCGTGTCTCGCGCTCGACGCTGATCGAACCAAAAAAGATGACGAGCGACTGGGTAGTTCGTCTTCTTTTAGAGGCGGCGGATGAGGTTCCAGCTCCACATGGTGATGCAATTCGGCACGATCTTGCCGATGATGCGCAGGCAAAACGAAGGAATGCTGCAGCAGGCAACGGCAGCATACATGCGGTTCATGAACAGCGCCCGCGACACTACGGTCGAGGCGTTTTGGGCGAAGAGCAGGTGGTTCACGGCGCGCGCATTCCCGCTCTTGCGTGCTTGCGCCTCGAAGCCGGTTTTCACCCAGGTGGGGCAGAGCGCCGTTACGGCGATGCCGCTGCCGTGCAGCTCCCAGCGCAGTGCGCGGGTGTAGCGCAACACGAACGCCTTCGATGCCGCATAGACATTCATATAAGGTAGCGGGCAGAACGCAGCAGCCGAGGCAACTTCGATGATGCGTGAGCCGCGCTCCATGTGCGGCAAGCAGGCGCGTGTGAGCGCCACCACCGCGCGGGCATCAAGATCGATCATCGCGGCTGCATCGTCGTTTGCGATATCTTTCCACAATCCGAACCTGCCGAAGCCCGCGCAATTCACCAGGTAGGTAACTACGCCGTTCGCTTCGCCCAGATCCGCTTCGATGTGATCGATATCTTCCTGCTTCGATAGGTCAGCTGAAACTACGCGCGCAGGGGTAGAAAGGTCGCGCGCAACCTCCTCGAGCTTCGCAGTGTTGCGCGCTACCAGCCAGAATTCATCAATGTGATGCACGCCAGCGTCGGCACCGGTCACGCTCGAGCGTACATCGAGCTGGCGTACGAATTCGAGCCCGAGTCCGCTCGAAGCGCCCGTAATGATCGCGATATGTTTCGATGTTTCATTCATGCTGTTCACGCTATGTTTCGTCTGTTCGTTTCGACGTCAAAGCGCCTGAACCCAAGGCTGCTTGCGTCTATGGGATTATTGTAGGGCGCATGATGCGCTGTCTTCCCTCATCGCTCGAACCTGTAGGTAGCTTGTCACTTTTTTGGTCGAGCAAGCAGCTGAGCTCATGGGGCACTTGAATTACTCTGAGTCCGCATACTTCAATATAAATAGGTTGTCCGAAGGAGCGCAGCGCATGAGCTTGCCTAATCAGGCAAGCGAATAGCGAGAGCGGGTAATTACAAGTGCCCCATGAGCGTGCTGCTTGCGTGTGGGAGAAAAGATGTCGAACGTTTGTTGTCTTTGAAGTTGAAGGGTTCGTGAACTTTCTTGCATGCGGGCATGAAAGTGGAGCCCGGAAGCGGCAGTTCAAAGCGGCTTAGTGTATAATTACGAGCATCTTCATACCTGCACCAAAGCAGTGCGGTTCAGGGGTGAAAAGTAACCGTTGAGCTGCATATATGCCATATATTTTCATAAGATAGGGTTTCCCATGGAAAGCACAAAACCAAAGAATAAGACGCGCAATCTTATCATCACCGTCTGTGCCGCTGTTGTGGTTGTGGTCATCGCGCTCGTTGTTTTCATGAACGTGAACACTCAGCGCATCATCGACCAGAATACGCAGTACCTCGAAACTTCCACCAATCAAACGGTGCGTCGCGTGAACGACACGTTCTCCTCTTCACTGCAGAGCGTGCAGACTGCAGCGGTGGTGTATGGAGATGCGATCAGCGACGAGGGTTTCAATCCGTACGCTGCGGCGAACATCCTTAATAATGCTCAGTTCGACCACACTTTCTTCATCGATGCACAAGGTACGGCATACAACAACGATGGCACCACTGCCGATGCGACCGACCGTGAATACTATATCGAAGGCGTGCAGGGCAAGAGCGGTATGTGCTATGTCGATAGCACGATCTTCGATGGCCAGAATTCGGTCGTCTTCTATGCGCCGGTTGTCTTGAACGATGAAGTGGTCGGCATCATGGCGTCGGTGCTGCGTGAAGATTCGCTCACCGAAGTCATGACCACCGAGTTCTACGGACAATCCACCCCCACCTATCTCTGTGAGCGCAATGGCACGATGGTAGCGATGGCGGGTTCGGTGAAGCCAGACGCCCGCAACATCGATGAGATATTCATCGCCCGTGGTCTTGACGAAGAGCAGCTTGCGGTGCTCGATGTTGATATCGCAGAGGGCAATACGGTCAGCTTCACGTACGACACCTCTGAAGGCACCGGCAATACGTTCGTCACGAAACTCCCCGATTTCGATTGGATGCTCGTGCGTTCGTTCCCCGCAAGCATCACCAATGAAATGCTCCTTCGTGCGAACACCTCAGGCTTCATCCTGGTAGGAGGCGTGCTCCTTGCGGCGATCGTGGTGATCGTGGTGCCTACCATGCAAGCTCGTCGTGAGAACCAAGAGCTCTTGCTCGAGCGCCAGGAAGCTACGCGCATCATCGACGCCTCGACCAATCTGTTCGATAGCCTTTTCACGGTCGATCTCGAAAAGCACACCTACGAATTCTTGAAGAACGATAGCCAGCAGAAGAGCATCCCGCCGCGGGGCAATGCGTCCGACCTGCGTCAGTTCTTCGACAAGATCATCGATAAGAATTCGCTCTCAACTGATGCTCACGAGAAATTCGACAAGGACAATATCGCCAGCATTCTCACTCCAGGCGTACGCTTCATTCAGGAGGAATGGCGTACGAACGATCGAGAGAATCCGTGCTGGTATCAGGCCTCGATTCTCTGCCTTGCACGCGATGCGCAAGGCAAGCCGACCAGCGTGCTCGTGGCTATCCAAGACGTTACGGATGCGAAGGCTGAAGAGCTTCGCGCGCATATCGCACTCGAAGACGCCTTCAAAGCAGCTGAGCATGCTTCGCAGGCTAAGAGCGACTTCCTCAATTCGATGTCGCATGATATCCGCACTCCTATGAACTCCATCATGGGCCTTACCGCCATCGCGGGCATGCACGTCAATGATCCCGAGCGCGTGCGTGAATGCCTTACGAACATCACGTCGGCTTCACGTCATCTGCTTGGTCTGATCAACGAAGTGCTCGATATGGCTAAGATCGAATCAGGCTCGATCGATCTGGCAGAAGAGCCCTTCGACCTCTCCGAGTCGATCGAGAACCTCATCACTATGATGAATCCTCAGATCGCAGCCAAGCACCAAGAGCTCAAAGTCGAGCTTGTCGATATCAAGCACGAGCATGTTCTGGGCGATCCCACCCGTTTGCAGCAGGTGTTCGTGAACATCATGGGCAACTCGGTCAAGTTCACGCCAGAAGGGGGCACCATCGGGCTGCGCATCACCGAGCTTCCGAGCTCGATCCAATCCAGTGCGTGCTACGAGTTCGAGTTCAGCGACACCGGATGCGGCATGAGCGAAGAATTCATGAAGCGCCTGTTCGAGCCTTTCTCTCGCGCGAACGATTCGCGCACCACCAAGGTCGAAGGCACGGGTCTTGGCATGGCCATCGTAAAGAGCGTGGTCAGCCTTATGAGCGGCACGATCGATGTCGAATCAAAAGAGGGCGAAGGCACCACCTTCACCGTTATGGTTCACATGAAATTGCGCGATGCCGAACAGGAAGACCTGAGCGATCTTGAAGGGATCCCTGTCCTAGTCGTCGATGACGATGAAGTTGCCTGCGAAGGTGCCTGCATCCTACTCGACGATATTGGTATGAAGTCCGAATTCCGTCTCTCTGGTCCGGCAGGCATCGAAGCGGTCAGGAGCAGGCTCGATAACGATCCGTATCGTGTGGTCATTCTTGATTGGCGCATGCCGGGCATGAGCGGTCTTGAAGCCGCCAAGCATATTCGTGAAGCAACGAATGAGGCAGTGCCGATCATCATCCTTTCCGCTTACGATTGGTCGATGATCGAGCAAGAGGCACGTCAGGTAGGCGTTGATGCCTTCATCTCCAAGCCGCTGTTCCGCTCTCGTTTGGTGCAGGTGATGAAAGAGCTGCTCGTGGGCGAGATGAAGAGCGTGATCGATGAGAAGGCGATGCTCGAAGAGCTTGCGTTCCAGGGCAAGCGCGTTCTGCTCACCGAAGACAACCCCATGGCAGCCGAGATCGCTCGTGAGCTGGTCGAGATGACGGGTGCAGCCGTCGAGCATGCCGAAAATGGCAAGCTCGCGCTCGATATGTTGCTCGAGCATGAACCGGGCTATTACGACATCGTGCTCATGGATATCCAGATGCCGGTCATGAACGGCCATGAAGCAGCTGCGGCCATTCGTGCTCAAGCCGATAAACGCCCCGATATGGGTCAGATCCCGATCGTTGCGCTTTCAGCCGACGCGTTCGCTGAAGACGTGCGTCATGCGCGCAGTGCTGGCATGAACGACCATATGTCGAAGCCGCTCGAGATCGAAACGCTCGTTCGCATGCTGAAGAAATGGGTTAACTAGCCAACGAGCGAATTCTTCGAGCGGGCAAGCGTATTTTCGCGCACAATCGTACTGCGCAATCTTGCGCGTCGGTTCCCTGCGTCAAAGGATGCCCATGGCAATCAAAGAATCTCAAGGCACTGCTCCCTCAAACGGGGGACGTGAGCACTTCGCTTCGCGTCTTGGCTTCATTCTCATCAGCGCTGGATGCGCGATCGGGCTCGGCAACGTTTGGCGTTTCCCCTATATTGCTGGCGAATATGGTGGCGCAGCTTTTATCCTGCTCTACTTGATCTTCCTTGTGATCCTTGGTCTGCCGGTCATGATCATGGAATTCGCGATCGGCCGTGCGAGCCAGCGTAGTTGCGCGCGTGCCTTCGAACGCTTGCAGCCTTCAGGCAAATGGAACTGGTTCAGTTGGTGGTCGTATATCGGCTGCATGATCTTGATGATGTTCTACACCGTTGTATGCGGCTGGATGCTCTCCTACATGGCGAAGATGGCTACCGGCGAGTTCGTCGGTCAAAGCGTCGAAGGGGTCGCAGGCGTGTTCTCTGCGATGCTCGGTAGCCCTACCGAAATGCTCGGCTGGATGCTCGCGGTCATCGTGATCGGCTTTCTTGTGTGCAGCCTCGGTCTGCAGAAGGGCGTCGAGCGCATCACGAAGATCATGATGATCTGCCTGTTGTTCGTGATGGTGGCGCTCGTGTTTCGCTCGGTTACGCTGCCAGGGGCAGGGGCAGGCCTCGAATTCTATCTCATTCCCGATTTCGAGAAGATGTTCGGTGGTGGCATCGGGCACTTCGGCGAAGTCGTGTATGCGGCTATGGGCCAGGCGTTCTTTACGCTTTCGCTCGGCATTGGTGCCATGGAAGTGTTCGGTTCGCGCATTGGCAACAATCGCGCTCTCACGGGCGAAGCGCTGCGCATCTGCGGTCTCGATACGTTCGTGGCGATCGTGGCGGGCCTCATCATCTTTCCTGCGTGCTTTGCGTTCGCCGTTGCTCCTGATCAGGGGCCAGCGCTCGTGTTCGTTACTTTGCCTAACGTATTCGAGCAGATGCCTTTCGGTCAAGTTTGGGGAACGCTGTTCTTCGTGTTCATGAGCTTCGCCGCGCTCTCGACCATCATCGCGGTGTTCGAGTGCCTCATCACGTTCACGATGGAGCGTTGGAACGTATCGCGCTCGCAAGCGATCGCCCGCACCGCCTTGCTTGTGACGATTTTGAGCATTCCGTGTGCGCTCGGCTTCAACGTGTGGTCGGGTGTGGGGATTCCTGGCATTGGCGATATTCAGTCGATCGAAGACTTCATCGTATCCAACAACCTGTTGCCACTGGGTAGTTTGCTCTATGTGATCTTCTGCGTCACGCGCAGTGGATGGGGCTGGGATAATTTCCTCAAAGCTGCCGATGTCGGTGAAGGCGTCAAATTTCCGCGCTGGTCTCGCTATTGGCTCACGTTCGGCGTGCCGATCCTGATCGGGATCATCTTTGTGATGGGCTATGCGCCGAAGTTCGCGCTGTGGTTCGGGCTCGGCTAAACGCAGCGCTTTGTCATATCTCGTGTGCTCCATCGTTCGTTGTAGGTGAACACGCACTGCTTTTTGGTTTTGTCTGCATCTTGCGTACAAAACATGGAGAGATTGCGCATTTTCTTACGGCACTTGTACTCTTTATGTCTGCTCTATAACATGTTCGCCACGTTTTGCGATTCATGCAACGAACGCAAAACAAAGATAGTACTGTTGTCACATCATTATTGGTGTGTGAGAGCTCCGAAAGGAGTATGAGATATGATTCGTAAAGCAATAAGAACCTATAAGCATTCGTTCATCGTCGCGTCGCTTCTTGCGATCAGCACCGTTGCTCTTTCGGTCTGCTTTGCTTTTTCAAGCCCGCTCTTGGCTTCGGCGGAAAATACCGAATCCGCGGAAACGCTCGAGGTGATCGAAGAAGTTGCTGCTCAGCGTGACCAGGCGATCGAAGAGGTCGAAGCGATCATCGAAGAGCGTGCTGCGAACGAGCAGCAAGGTGAACAAGACCTCACGGCTACGGGCAATCTGAACGATGCCAACATTGCAACGCTCGAAAAGGAAAACGAGCAGAATGCGCAGGATACCCCCGCAGCTACCACGCCCAGCGATGATTGCACGGTTACCATTCGTTATCTTGAATATATGAACTACGATGACGAACCAGATGCGGTCATTGACGAAATGGGTCGTCGCGTGCTGGGAACGCGCGTCCTCACGGGCCTGAAAGAGGGCGATGTGCTCAATGCTTGGAACTACGTCGTCAATATCCCAGGGCATTTCTTCTTCGACGGTTGGCCGCTGAACCTTACGGTTACGACCGATCCGAACAAGAACACCTTCGATTTGATCTATTACAAGAAGTGGAGCAGCGAATATACGGTCAACTACTACGTGATGACCGGCGCCGATCTTACTGCTGATACCTGGAGCGAGGCTTTAGCTCCTGAAGGCGTCGAGTTCTTCAAGATGGGATCGGAGAAATTCACGAATCAGCGTTTTGACAAGCTTGTTGAAGGCGATGCCTATGAATACAAGCTCGATGATATGTATGTGATCGATACCTATCCAGCCGAGATTCGCCTGGGCACCGATCCAGACAACAACGTGATCAATGTGCTCTATACCCCCACTTCATCAACGCTTCCTGACGATCTTGAAGTGCCTGACGATATCATCCCACCAGCAGATGAGGGTGACACGGGTAGCGGAGATACCGGCAGTGGAGATAACGGCACTGATTCAGGCGACAATGGCAGCGGCGATTCTGGCGCTGGCACGCCTGCACCCGATCTGCCTTCCGATGGCACCTTCGACAAGGATGACATCACCTCCACCTTGCCCGATGGCGTGACCGACGACGATGAATCCAAGGACGATTTCTTGGGCAACGAGGTCGATCGCGGTGAGCTTGACGTTACCGACGAGATGCTTGCGAACCCCGTGAGCAAGGAGCAGGCTAACCAAGCGCTTGCAGAGTATCGGGATAGTCTCTACGAGGCAGATAATCTTGCAAAGACGGGCGAAGGTGTGCCGGTCATCGCTTGGGTCTCAGGAGCTACTGCGCTTGTTGCACTGGTGCTGTTAGGCTTCTACCTTATGCGCTCACGCAAGCACGATTGATGACGAAGCTCGCATCGGTTGTGCTCGATCAGCGGAGAGGGTGAGGCAACGAGGTGACTCTTTGCCGACTAAATTCATTTTTAATAAAACCCGAGCAAAGGAGCGACGCATGAGCGAATCAGTTTAGCTGATTCGCGAACAGGGAAGCGTGTCACCCTCGTGTCTCGCGCTCGGCGCTGATCGAGCCATGAAGGCGTCGAACGACTCGCCCCGTATGGCATCACCTTTAGCAAGATTCTTCGAGCTCTGCGAAATCGTGGGGCTCGTTTGCTTCTGCCATAACTTGCTCGATCAGTTCTTCGTAGCCACGTAGGGCAGCGAAGGGTTTGAACTGACGTGCGCGATCGGGGTGGGGCTTGCCCAAGATATAGCGTTCTGGGTGAGCGCTGTTGCGTGTGCTATAGGGCAGTTCGCTAGGCATTATGTCCCCCTACCAGATGCGTGCGCTCAAGCCCACGCGCTTTTTCCTTGTACGAAGTGCCGCGCATGACCGCGCCCTTGCCGAATCTCTGTTTTATCGCAAGCAGCGCGTCCTGTTGGGCGCGTTCTTCTTCCTCGGCTTCGATGTCGCTGAAGAGCGTGTGCGTGGCGTATTCTTCAGGCTCGAGGTTTCCACAGCTGATATTGATGCGCCGAATGGGCAGGTCGTGCCGCACGCGCTGGCAGTACAGCTCGTCGAATATGTGCAGGAGTTCTTTGAAGGAGTTGGTCGAAAAGCCAAGCTTGTGGCTGACGCTCGTGTGCGATCCGCCACGCATGCCTGCGCTCGCCTCGCTGCGCTCTTTCGAAGTCAAGCTGCTGCTTTCTTGGGAGCGCTTCTCTCCCTCATCCTTCTTATAGCCAATGTAGAGGTGCACGGAACTTGCGACCACTTGCTTGTCCACGAGCTCCAGTGCAGTTTCATCGACCATCTCGCGCAGCACCATGCGTGCCTCATCGAAGGTGTAGTCGCACGGGAGCACCTGACCATTGCCGAATGAGGTGCTCTCAGGTTCGTAGGCCTTGATCTCGGCGATCGTGCAGGGCTCAAGCCCCCAGGCGTGGTCGATCAGATATTCCGCATTCACGCCGAACTCTCGGTAGAGCAGGTCGATATCGGCGTGGGCCACCCCTTCAAGATCGCGAATGCCAAAGCGCGCGAGCCGCGTGGCGATACCGCGTCCGATCTGCCAGATATCGGTGATGGGACGGTGATGCCAGATATGCTGCTTGAAGCTCTCTTCGTCCAGCACGCCGATGCCGTCTTCGCAGTGCTTCGCGGTAACGTCGAGCGCTACTTTCGCCAAGAAGAGGTTCGGACCGATGCCGGCGGTGGCTGTGATGCCCGTTTCCTCATAGACCGCAGCACGCATGCGATCAACGAGGGCTTTCGCGCTGGTCTTGTAGAGGGAAAGATAGGGCGTGAGGTCGATGAAGCATTCGTCGATCGAATAGACATGCAGATCGGCAGCGCTCACAAAGCGCAAGTAAACCGAAACGATCTTTGCCGAAACCTCCATGTAGAGGCGCATGCGTGGCTTTGCCATGAAGTACTCGATGCCTTCAGGGATCTCGAACACACGACAACGCCCCGGCACTCCGAGCGCTTTCATGGCGGGGGAGACGGCCAGGCAGATGGTCTTTTCGGTGCGTTCAGGATCGGCGACCACGAGGTTCTTCTCGAAGGGATCCCATTTGCGGTCAACGCATTCTACGCTGGCATAGAAGCTCTTCAGATCGATGCAACAGTATGTTCTTGGTGTTTCGCCCACGCGCCCAGTATAGCACACAAACGAACATATGTTCTAGTTTCAAGTATGCTCGTGTGAGCAGGCACGAAGAAAGAGCAGCTAGGCGAGCTCGGCTTCGATCACTTCAGCAAGGCGCTTGATGCCTGAGCGGATGGTCTCCTCGTCGGCGTTCGTGAAGTTCAAGCGCAGCGTGGAGCGCTTGCCGCCTTCCGCATAGAACGGATCGCCGGGAACGAAGGCGACGTTTTGCTCGAGCGCCTTGTCGAACAGGTCCATCGCGAAGATCCCTTCCGGAAGCGTTACCCAGAGGAACATGCCGCCTTCAGGGATGGTGAATTCGACCCCCTCGGGGAAGAACTCCTTCATGGCATCGACCATGGCACGTGCCTGGCTGCGATAGAGCTCGCGGATCTTGGTGAGGTGCTCGTCGAGCTCATTGTGCATGAGGTAGTCATGGATAACGTACTGCGCGAACACGTTGGTGTGCAGGTCAGCTGCCTCTTTTGCCGTTGAGATGTTGCGCAGGAGGTCGTGGTCTTTCGTGAGCAGATATCCCATGCGGAAACCGGGTGTGACGGTCTTGGAGAAGGACCCCATGACCACACCATGCGGATGGTTCGTCGCACCGATATAAGGCAGCGATTCACCTTCGAAGCGCAATTCGCCATAGGGGTCGTCTTCAACTACCACGATGTTGTGCTTCGAGAGGGCCTCGCGCACCTGCTCGCGGTTCTCAGCCGTATAGGTAAGGCCCGTGGGGTTCTGGAAGTTCGGGATAAGGTAGATCATCTTCGCACCCGCATCGAGCGCCGCGTTCAGCTCGTCGATGTTGAGCCCTTCGCTCGTGAGCTCGACTCCGCGGAACACCGGTTGCTGAAGCGCGAAAGCCTGGATGGCAGCAAGGTAGGTGGGGTTCTCCACGATCACGCCATCACCCTTGTCAAGCAGCACCTTGCCGAGCAGGTCGAGAATCTGCTGCGAGCCCGTGGTGATGAGCACGTCATCGAGCACATAATCGGTGCCGAAGCGCTTGTTGTAACGATCGGCGACCCATTGGCGGAGCTCATCGATGCCTGCGGTCGAGGAATACTGGAAGGCGTTCGGGCCTTGTTCGGCCACCACGCGCTCCATCGATTTCAAAAGCTCGTCTTCGGGAAACGAGATGGGGTTGGGTAATCCACCTGCAAACGAGGTCACGTTCGGGTCGGATGCCGCTTTGAGGATGCTGCGAACAAAGGAAGGAGGAGTCGATTTGATCCCGTCGGAGAGCAGTGCTTCGGTGTCGAAAAGGGATGCGGTGTCGTTCATTAGGTTCCTTCCTCGCGCTCTTGTGCTCGTTTTATTATCGCGCGCGCTGCTGACTTTAGCGCGATAGATGGGTGGAGGTTCTCATTCGGTATTTGAAAGGACGTGCGGCGCTCGCAAGCGCTCTTTTTCTGCGAAGCAGGGAGTGCCTCTATTCATGCAGTTGTCCGACGAGATTGTCGGTCTCGCGTGCGATACGCACTTCTTCATCGGTGGTGACCACGCAGATCTTGATGGGACTATCGTCGATCGAGATGATACGGTTCACGCCGATCTGACCAGTAACGTCGTTGCGTTCGTGGTCAAGGATCATGCCCATGTGAGCAAGGCCCGCGAAGATGCGTTCGCGCAGTTCAGCGGAGTTCTCGCCAATGCCTGCGGTCATGACGACCGCGTCGGTGCGCGTCATGGCGGCGTAGTAGCCGCCGATGGCCTTCTGAATGCGGTAGACATACATATCGATCGCAAGATCGGCAAGTTCGTTGCCTGCTGCAGCAGCGGCAAGCACATCGCGCATGTCGGCCGATACGCCCGATACGCCCAAGATGCCGCTTTCTTTGTTCAGGATCGCATCCATCTCGTCGAAGGATTTGTGCTCGCGGCGCATGAGGTACGTGACGATAGCCGGATCGATGGAACCTGAGCGCGTGCCCATCATCAACCCTTCGAGCGGGGTGAAGCCCATGGAGGTGTCGATCGATTTGCCGTGGTTCACCGCTGTGATCGAGCCGCCGTTGCCCAGATGGCAGGTGATGAGGCCCAGGTCGCGCAGGGGTCGCCCGAGTAGGTTCGCGGCTTGTTGCGCGGCATAACGATGGCTCGTTCCGTGCGCGCCATAGCGGCGAATGCGGTACTTCTCGTAGTATTCGCGCGGCAGGGGATACATGTAGGCTTTCGCTGGCATGGTCGCGTGAAAGGCGGTGTCGAAGACCGCGACCTGTGGGGTGTTGGGCATCGCTTCGCGCATGAGGTCGATGCAAGCGTCGGCGGGAGGGTTGTGGAGCGGTGCGAGCTCTTCGCAGATAGCGAGCTTCTCGCGCACAGCCTCATCGATGATGACCGAGCGTGTGAAGTATTCGCCACCGGCCACTACGCGGTTGCCGATCGCATCGATCTGCGAAAGGCTGCTGATGGGAGACTCGGGATCGTCCACGAGGATGTCGAGCAGCTTTGCGAGGCATTCCTGCACGGGCATATCAGCCACGTTATAGATGGTCTTTTGAAAATCGGGGGCGAACGAAACGTTCATGAATGCGCCTGGCGTGCCAACCTTTTCAGCAAGGCATTTCATCAGCGTAACCTTGCCATCGGTTTCGATCAGTTGGCTTTTGAGCGAAGAGCTTCCTGCATTCACTACGAGCACGCGCATGGGCATCTCCTTTTTAGGGTTGTGAACAAAATGTCCAAGAAAAGATCGGGGAACATTATAGCAAAGACCTGTCTTGAGCCTGCTTGGGGCCATGCGCGCCGCAGAGCAGGCCTCTCTCTAAAGTGCGCACTGCAAGCACGCTTCCCCCTAAAGCGCCTCATACGAACAGGCAGCCCCTTCGGACCGCCTGTTCGCATCATGCTGTATGAAGTTGTGTTTCTGTGCCTCGTCTGAGTCTGCTTCTGCGCAAGGATGCGTCCGCGTTTAAGTCTGCGTCTGCGTAAGGATGCTACTTCTTCGCTTCGTTGATCTTGTCGGCAACAGCATCCTTCGCTTCACTAGCGCGATCGCCGACGGCCGTTGCCGCCTCTTTCGCCTTATCCGCAGTGGCCTGACCAGCCTCTTTGGCGCGATCGGCCGCAGCATGCGCACCTTCGCCCACTTTATCCTTGAGGGTTTCCGCTGCGTCGCCGATCTTGTCGGCACCCTTCTCCAAACCTTCTTTTACGTCTTCAGCTGCTTCTTTGATCTTCTCTTTGAAATCCATGATGACCTCCTTACCCTAAAGTCCATCCGTTTCTTGCTCGCTTCTGCAAAGGTTGCTTCAGGAAAGGAGCCTTTGCGGATCGCGGGCTTACCGTGCACGCTGTTTCTGTCACCGTGATCGGTGAACACATCATAGAGGGCGCAGAGGGGGCGTAGGGCCATGCAGCTCGATCCGATGCCAAGCGTTCGCTGTTCTGTAACGGAACCGACAGAAGGTTAGGAGCGATCCGGCGAAGAATCCTGCATACGCTGCCAGAAGCGTCGCGCGATCGCTGCGCAGATGCACGAGAGCACTCCCAATATGCCGCCAACAAGACCGACTTCTCCAAGTCCTGCGTGGGTCACGACAAGACCTCCCACGAGCGTGCCGAAAGCGATGCCGATGTTGAACGAGGTAGGCTCGATGGAGGCAGCAAGCACGAGTGCGCGTGGATGGCGCTTGCGCGCTACGCCCATGAACATCGTGATGCATGAGATCGAGAAGCTATACATGAGCAGCGCGATAAGGAAGATGGGCACGAGCGCAAGTGCGCTATTCGTCTTGCAGAGCCAGAGCGCAAAAAGGGCGAGCGCGAGTGCGAACAGCATCGCAGGAATGGGCTTCATGCCCGCGCGTACATCCACCACGCCCGAGATCAGGTCGGACACGATGCAGATGATGCCGAAGACGAGCAGGATAAGGCCTGATTGTGCTGGCGGGAATCCGAGGTAGGTTTCGAGGTAGGGGGCTACGTAGCCATAGAAGGTGTAGACCGCTCCCACGCCAAAGGTGAAGAGGAGCACGCCGAAGATGATGGGTGGTTCCTTGAAGAGGACCACTTGTTCGCGTAGAGAGGCAAGAGCGGAGTGCTTTTGCGCAGAATCTTCTTTGTGCGGAGATGCTTCGTGCGGCACGAAGATCGTGAGCAGCACGGCGGATACGAGCGCGAAGACGAAGGCGGCATCCATTGCCACCTGCCAGGTGAGGTATTCAACGATGAAACGTCCCGCGCTCGTTGCGAGCACGAGCGCGATCGAAAAGGCGGCATAGATGATCGAGATGCCGATCGACGAACGATGCGCGCCCAGTAAGTCAGGCACGTAGGTGGTGGCAACGGCGAGCAGTGGACCAGAGACCGCGCCCATCACGATACGCGAGATGAGCAGCACTTCATAGGTGGGTGCGGTGGCAGAAACGAAGTTGCTCACCACGAAGATCGCAAGATAGACCACCAGAATGGTCGAGCGCCGAAACGATCCAGTGAAGATCGAGAGCAGCGGGGTCGCGATAGCGTAAGCGAGCGCAAAGAGGCTGATCAGCTCTCCAATGCGCGCGATCGAGCAGTGGTAATTTTCGGCGAGCTCAGGTTCGATGCCAATGACCACGAACTCCGAACAACCGAGCGAAAACCCAAGGAGAACGAACAGCACGAAGCAGAGCATGCTCCTTTTCGTGGTCTTCTTTGTAGGTGTTGCCACTTCGGTGCTCCCGTGTGTTTGTGCGGTGTTCGCGTGGTGGTCTGTTCGAGTCGTTTTTTCCATGCTCGCTATACTAGCTCAATCAGGTTTGTGGAAACGACGAATCGGCGAAGCCTGCGCCTTGTGAAGCGAGAGGACGCCCCCTGTTCGCGCCTGTTAGCCGCGGTAGTAGAGCACCGCGATCTGCGTGCGGTTGGAGAGCGCCTTTTTGGAAAGGATCGAACTGATGTGATTGCGCACGGTCCCTTCGGAAAGAAAGAGCGTGCTTGCGATCTCGCGATTGTCCATCCCTTGCGCCACGAGGCGAACAACGCTGAGTTCACGCTCGGTCAAGTCGGCGAAGCGTTCTGCCTCATGCGCGATCAGCCGCGCAGTCTCATTGTCCTCTTCGGTATTTTGCCCAGCAGCCTGCATGAGGGAAAGATAGCCTTCGCGCAGATCGTCATAAGCGAAACGGTATGCTTCGCGCTCGCTCGTCTCGCGCAAGTTGCGCACCGCAAGAACGACCGCGATCGCGCACAAGAGCACTTCGACGCTCACCACCACTTCAAAAGCGTCCGCTATCCCTGCCGCAGCAAGCCCTTCCGCAATAAGAGACCCCTGCACTTGCAGGCCGATGCCGTACGACTCCGTTACACCAGAAGCATTCAAGGCCATCATGCCCACGAGCGGTGCGATCCAGGTCAGGCGAACGAGCCATGAGCGTTCGCGCAGGGCGAGATAGACCACTACGGGCAGGTAGAAGAAGATATCGCCGACCACGATAGCGCAGAGACAGAAAAGGATCTGAGCACTTATCCGCACGGGCTTGTTCGCGTAGGCGCAGATGCAGATCAATACTACGGTGGCGAGCAATCCTACGATGGCGATCTCGCTTTTGCCCGCAAGAAGCGAGAACAAACAACAGAGAAGAGCAAGCACTATTTCATCGACGAAATTTCTCATGCCCTTATTGTAACGTTTGTGGCGGTCTTCTCAGTTTTGTAAAAAATACCTGTTCAGCTTTGGATTCTTCCTATGGATGACAAATGTCATATTCTCAAGGGCTGCGGCTTGAGAATATGATGAACGTGGCTTTTATGTACAAGAGGAGCATTCCTTCGCACGTCCCGCGCCCGCGCGCCCTATTCGTGTAAGGAAGGCGCTATCGTTTTTGTAGGAAGAAAGAGGGATCCCGTGGAATCGATCGTATCCGTCAAGGACCTTGTTAAACGCTACGGAAGCGCGGTGGCGCTCGATCACTTCACGCTCGAGATCGCACCGGGCGAGATCTTCGGCTTGCTCGGACCGAACGGCAGTGGAAAGACGACCGCCATCAATTGCATCTTGCAGTTGCTCACCTACGATCGCGGCGAGATCTGCCTGTTCGGCCAGCCCATGACGCAGACGCGCTACGACCTGAAGCGGCGCATCGGCATCGTGCCGCAGAATATCGCGGTATTCGAAGAGCTGAGCGTGCAGCAGAACATCGACTACTTCTGCAGCCTGTATGTTCAAAATGCGGCAGAGCGCAAGCAGTTGGTGAAGCGCGCCATCGAATTCGTGGGGCTTGAAGATTATGCCCGCGCGCGTCCTAAGAAGCTTTCCGGTGGCCTTTTGCGTCGTCTCAACATAGCTTGTGGCATCGCGCATCGTCCCGAGCTCATCTTCCTCGATGAACCCACCGTGGCGGTCGATCCGCAGAGCCGCGCATCGATCCTCGATGGCATCAAGCAGATGAATGCCGAAGGGTCGACCATCGTCTACACCAGTCACTACATGGAAGAGGTCGAGGAGATCTGCACGCGCATCATGATCATGGACAAAGGGCACACGCTTGCGTGCGGCACGAACGAGGAACTCAAAGCACTCGTTGCGGCAGGCGAGAAGATCATCATCGAAGCAGACATTTCCGAAGCAGCGCTCATCAAACTGCGGTCGCTTCCGCATGCGCTACGTGTGGAGTACGAAAGCGGCCGGCTGGAAGTGGTGTGCGAGAACGCTGAGCACAATGTGGCCGATGTACTCGATGCCCTTTCGGCGGCGCGCATCAAGCCTGGGCGCATTTGGGCTGAGCCGCCTACGCTCAACGATGTGTTCTTGGAGATCACCGGTCGCGAGCTACGTGATTGAGGGCGGTTATGTGGGCTAGTTTCAAATACTCATTGCTCCAGCTCGTACGGGTACCCGGTGTGCTTATCTGGACGCTCGTCTTTCCGATCGTGCTCGGTTCACTGTTCGTGATGATGCTCGGCGCGCTCGATGAGCGTGCGGAAGCGGTTTCGGTGAACGTGGTCGTGGTTGATGAAGAGCAGGCGAAGGGCGAAGAGCACGCCTCAACCTCCTTCGAGGACATTGCGCGAGCGGCGCAGGTAGGCGCGCAGGTTGGGGGCGTCTTCGATGAAGAATCGTTCGGCGCGCAGGCATTCGCCACCTTCATGGAAGCGCTCGGCGAAGGCGACGATGCGCTCTTCAACATCACCTACGTGTCCTCGCCTGAAGAAGCTGCCGCGCTCGTGCGCGAGAGCTTGGGAACCGATGATGAATACGCAGGCTATGTACAGTATGCCGATGGCGAAGTGCGAACCGTGCTCGCAAAAGCCACCAGCGCTTCTGAAGCGTATGAGGTGGAGCCTTCCATCCTCATGATGATCATGGATCGCTATGTGGCCGAAGAGGCGCTGATCAAGGAGACCTTGCAGAAGAATCCAGCAGCGCTTGCTGACCCTGGATTCATCGAGACGCTCATGGCTCCTGTTGAAGCTACCGTGCGCGCAAGCGTCACCGACAATACCCCGCGTGAATCGCTGCGCTACTACTTCGCCCTCTTCGGCATGGCGGCGTTCTTCGGCGCCAGCATCGGGCTCATCGGGTTCCAGCAGATCCGCGCGAATGCGTCTGCCCTTGCGGCACGTCGTTCGCTCGGTGCGCTTTCGCATGGCAAGACCGCTTTCGTTACGCTGCTTGCGAGCTGGTTGCTCTCGTTTGCGAGCCTGCTCGTGCTCTTCGCGTTCCTCGTGGTGATCGGCAACGTTGACTTCGGGGATCGGGTGGGTATCTGCATCCTCATCTGTCTCGTTGCTTCGCTTTGCGCCACGGCGCTCGGATGCGCGCTCGCTGCTATTCCGAAAGTGCCCGATCAGGCGAAGGGCGGGATCGTGACCGGGATCGTGTGCGTGGCCTCTCTCTTTGCAGGGCTCTATGGCACCTTCGCGATGGACTTCGCCGATGCCGTATCGCAAACTGCTCCTTGGCTGGATGTGATCAACCCAGTCGTGCAAGTATGCCAAGCCTTCTACGCGACCATGTATTACGACACCTATGCGCAAACGTTCGGGCATCTTGCGATCCTGCTGGTGACGGCGCTCATCTTCTTCGCGCTCTCCACTCGTTCACTGAGGAGGAAACGCTATGCAAGTCTTTAAGTGCGCCCTGCGCATCATGCGCGCATCGTTCGTCTTTCCCCTTATCTATGTGGTGGGCTTGAGCTTCATGAGCGTCGTGTTGGCTTTTTCTGCCGTTCCGCTCGACGATAGGCAAAGCGACGATTTCGAGCGCGCAGAATATGTCTATTCGATCATCGACCGCGACAACAGTACCATTTCGCATTCGCTTGCCGAAGCACTCGGAAAAGGTGGGGAAGCGACCTGGGTAGCGGATGACCGTGTTGCTATTCAGGATGCGGTCGCGAAGGGCCATGTGGATTATCTGCTCATCATCCCCGAAGGCTATGAGGAGCGTTTCCTCGCAGCGAAGAGCACTGAAGAGATCCCTGAAATGGAAGCGATATTCAGTTACTCCTCGCTTTCGGGAGCATACGTAGATGAGGTCGTGAACGAATATGCCTCGCTGCTCCACACGCTGGCACTTTCCGAAGGAACGGGGGATGTTGGTGCTCTCACGCAAGATGCGCTCGCGTTCGCATCGAAGCAGGCCCAGGGCACCGTGCTTGAGGGCGAACAGTCCGCCTCTCCTCTTGACCAGCTCATCTTCTACCTTACGTGGGGTATGTATCCGCTCTTCACTGGCATCACCGTATGCATCGGTGTGCTGCTCTACCGCATGGGCCGCAGCGATGTGCGCAAGCGTAACCTTGCTTCTCCGCTGCCGCTTCGATCGCTCAATGCGCAACTGGTGCTCAGTTGCCTTGCCATTGCGCTCGCTTCGGTTGCGTGGGTGCTCGTGCTCGGTGCGCTCTTTTTCCCTGAAGGAGTCGCGCTGCTCGGGGCGGGCGGCATGGCGGCGATCGCGCTCGTGGTGCTCGTCTTTTCGCTCATTCCCGCATCCATCGGATTTATGCTCGGTATGCTCGGCGCCAATACGGCGGTAGCGAATTCGGTAGGAAACATCGTCGGTCTTGCGATATCGTTCTTCGGCGGTGCGTGGTTCTCGATCAGCCTCATGGAACCGGTGGTGCGCGACATCGCCCATTGGCTACCAGGTCTTTGGTACACGCAGGCATGTCAGGCCGTTGCCGATCTTTGCACGGGTGCAGCAGGCGCACAGCCCAGTGTGCTCTTCATCGCGCTCGGCGTGATGGCGCTCTTTGCCCTTGCCTTCTTCTGCGTGGGACTCGTGGCTGCGAAGAAGCGCACGCAAACCGCTGAAGCAGGGGGCAACCGCGGCGCTGAAGCGGTGCTCTAGTTCACCGGCGAACGGGCGATCTGTTGAAGTCCTTCTGTTTAGCGTGTCTTTTGTTCGAGCAGGTCGGCCAACTGGCTGAGGTTCGTGCAGGTAAGCGCAGGGCTCTCCGCTTCGAGCGCTGCTGCGGGAAACATACCCCAGAGCGCTGCGACCGTAAGACAACCTGCGCGGTTTCCCGCCTGGATATCGTAGGGGCTATCGCCGATGTAGAGGCATGCGTGCGGATCGAGGCCGAGCAGTTCGCACTCGCGCAGGATCGGTCCTGGCGCAGGCTTGTGTTCAGGCCAATCATCGGGCGCTATCAGCACGTCGAAGAACTCTGCGATACCGGTAAGCTCCATTCCGCGCTCGGCTAGTTCGTGGCGCTTCGAGGTGACCACGCCCATCGTGAAGCCCCTGGCGCGGAAGCGCTCGAGCGCTGCGCGGGTATCGGGAAAGGTGCGGATGCCGGCATCATGGATGGTATCGTTGTGTGCGCGATAGGTTATGACCAGTTCATCAGCCTTTTGCGCATCGCCGTTCGCAAAGGCGAGCATCTGGTCGGGCAGCGGCGTGCCGACGCCGCGCATCAGCTCCGCATCGGAATAGTCCTCGTTGCACCCTTCGTTGATCGTGTAGCGCATGGACGAAAGGATCAAGTCGTGGGTATCGAGCAGGGTTCCATCGGCATCGAAGAGCAGCCCTGCGATCTCTCGCCCAAGAAGTTCATTCATGTTGTCTATCCCCTTATCATAGGTATCTGTGCTGTTATGTATCTTGCCGCATCGAACGTCTTGCAACGCGTGTCCGCCGCGTAGCGCATCTTGCGTTTATGCATCTTGCCACATCGCGCATATCTGTCCTGTTGCACGCCTGCGTGCGTTCGGATATCGCTCTCTATTATCCCGCGTTCGGGCACTTTGACACGCATTTTCTTACGCCAAGGTAAAGATATGTTGGAGAATTTGAAAGGGCACACGATCGCATTGCATCAGCGGTGCAAGTAGTGAGATTATTTGAATATGATGAATGATCGCCGACCAACAGATCGCCCGCAACACGCCCCGCAACCACGCCTGCAAGAGGCTCCGCGACAGCGCAAGGAACCGCGCATGCACAAGCAGAATTTCATCGCGCGCTTGGTGAATCAGTGGTTCGATCGCGTGATGGGAGCGCTCTCCGAAGGCTCGCTTTCCGATCAGAAGGAAGAATACGCCGCGCATCGCACCACGCGAGATTTCATCTGGAACACGGTTGGCGTGGGTGCATGGGGCATGGTCTTTCCCATACTCACCATCATCGCCACGCAACTGGTCGGTGCCGAACAAGCAGGCATGTTCTCGATGGCCTTCGTTACTGGCACGCTGCTCATGATCCTGGCGAATTTCGGTGTGCGCACCTATCAGGTCTCGGATGTGAACGAGAAGCACACGTTCATGGATTACCAGATCAACCGTTGGATCACCTGCGTGGTCATGGTGGCGGTCGGGGCGATCTATTGCCAGATCCGTGGCTACGATAGCACTATGTTCTATATCTCGATCGGCGTGTATCTCTACCGCATGGTCGATGGGCTGGCAGATGTGTACGAAGGGCGCCTCCAGCAGGTCGATAAGCTCTACTTGGCGGGTATCTCGCAAGCTCTTCGTTCGGTGGCGGCACTTGTCGTGTTCTCGATACTGCTGCTCATCACGCGCAACATGATCGTCGCCTGTATCGGTATGGCTATTGCTGCGGCGGCAACCTTTGTGGTGGTCACCTTCCCGCTCACGCTCTTGGAGACGCCGAAGGAACGCTCATGGAGTGTAGCCTCGATCGGGCAGCTTTTCAAGAATTGCGCACCGCTCTTCGTGGCGCTCTTTCTCTATGCGGTCATCGATAACATGCCGAAGTTCGTGATGGAAGGCACGCTCTCTTACGATAATCAGCTCTATTTCAATGCACTCTATTTTCCCGCGCAGGGTATCTTGCTCACCGTGCAGCTGGTCTATAAGCCGCTTCTTGTGCGCATGGCGAACGTATGGAACGATCCGGCGAAACGCCGCCGCTTCGATCTGATCATCCTGGGCATCTTTGTGCTCATCATCGTGCTCACCGTGGTGAATGTGGGGATCATGGCCTGGATCGGCATCCCCATCATGAGCTTCCTCTATGGCATCGATTTCGAACAGTTCAGGGGACTGAGCTACATCATGCTGGCAGCTGGTGGAGTAACCGCTGCGATCGATTTCCTCTACCAGACCATCACGATCATGCGTCGCCAGAAAGACGTGACGAAGCTCTACGTCATCACGCTCGGCTTCTCGCTGTTCGTGCCCACACTGCTCGTCATCTTCACGGGGCTGCCGGGCGCGGTGATCGGGTACTTGATCGTGATGACGCTGCTCTTCGTGCTGTTGGTTTGGGAGTACTTGCGCATTCGTTCAAGCTTGAACAGGCAAGACCTCTCAAGCCACACTGAAGTTCCATCTTGCGAGCAGGGGGTAGGCCGAAGGGTCCGGTAACGATGTGCTGCCCTGTTTGTGAGTTTTGCTATAGGCAAAATTCACTCATCTGCACCAGCAGAGAGGGAGAGGCACGAAGATGACCCGCTTCCCTGCTCACGAATCAGCTAAGCTGATTCGCTCGTGCGTCGCTGCTTTGCTCGGGTTTTATTACTGATTAAATTAGTCGGCAAAGAGTCACTTCTTAGCCCCACCCTCTCCACTGATGCAGATGCAGCTAAGTGTCCGAATGTTACATAGTGGTTCTGTTGTCTCTCATTTTAGCGATGGAAGAGTTTCTGCATCTCGGAGAAGAGCTGCTTGCGCGTGAGCACGAGCAGCAATACCAAGAGCAATCCCGAAACCACGCCACTCGCGATCGAGAGCGCTGGCTGACTCACCAGCCCTGTTGCGAGCAGAACGAGGGGCACCATGCCGAGCACGAAATTGAACAGCAGATACTTCGCGTAACCCTGCACGAATCCATTGCGGAACACCGCCACGAGCACGCCGTTGAAGAAAAGCGCCACGAGCGTGAGCGCGGGAACGACATAGGTGGCAAGACGGCTATCGCCCGTTGCGAGCAGCAACAAGAGCGCGAGCGTCATCACCACGAGGAAGTAGCGCTCGATGATGCGGAGAAAGCTGGGGGAGTGCACGACCACGTTGCGGATGAAAATGTAGTTCACGATCACCGCTGCAAAGGATGCAATCCATGTTACGAAGGATGCATGCGTGCGCACGCAGAGGAACGCCACGAAGGCCAGCGCGGCGAACGTGAGCGCGATCATGGAGCGTTTCGCAAGCTTCTTGGTGCGCGCGAGCTCATTTTCCGGGAATATCATGCCCTCAGGCGTTCCCTCGAGCTTGCTTCCGCACAGAGGGCAGCGATCGAGCACGCCCGTGAAATCGATATGACAGGAGGGGCAGTATCTCATAGCCTTCTCCTTCTGTCGCCTGTATGCGTGTTCTTCATCGTTTGCTCCCTTGTCTGCGCTCTTCGGCGATGCGGCGGGAAAGCTGTTCGAAGTGAGCTTGGGTGAGTTCGCTATCCACCTGACCAGAGGTCTTGTTCACGCTGATCACCCCTTCGATCCCTAAGTCGGTGAAAACGCGGCAGAAGTTGCGCATCACATCGTGGCGCACGTAGACGCTCGAGACCACGATGCTCAGCACATCCTTGAACGTGCAGAAAAGGAAGTTCATTCCGTGGGTCGAAGTTGAGACGTTGATGTCGGACACGTAGGGCTCGGTCGCAGGATCGAGCGTGATGCGTCCGATGCTCGATACCGTGGTGGTGACCTCTTGCGCTGCCATCCAATTCGCGAACATGAGCGCGCCGTCTTTCAGAAAGAGTGGGGCATGCGAGATGAAGGGGTTCTTCTCGATCTTGAGCATGCGATTCATGCGCCGCTTCAGCACCTCTGGCTCGGTGCCGGTCTTGAGCTGCGTTTGCACGAGGTGCGCGATATCTTCGAGTGGAGCATCCGAGCTGCCGGGAGTGTAGCTGATGAACGCAAGCCCGAAGAAGTTGCGCAGCGTTTCCGACCCGAAGATCGCGCGCAGATCGACCGGGACATCCATGCGGATCGCACGATCGCGCTTTGCGGGAGGCATCGTGGCGCGGATGGCAACGATGACCGCCGCGATCACGAGCGATGTCACGCTCACACCCATGTCCTTCGCAGCGCAGTGAACCGCGCTCGCTGAAAGATGGTATTCCATGAACGTGGGTTCAGCGGTGTTCTTCCAACCGAACAAGTGATAGACCTTCTCTGATTCGGTCGCACCTGCCTTCGAGCGCTCGTAGTTGGTCGTGTAGCTGTCTTCGTTGCGTCGCTCAGGCGTTGATGCTGGTTCGCTCGGGAGGGCTGGCGTGGCATGGTAGCGCTCTTCGACATAGGCGTTGAGCAGCGTTTTGAAGAATTCGAGCGTACCGCGCCCATCCGAGATCATGTGCGAGACTTCCAAGTTGATGCGGTGGCGGAAGTAGGTCACGCGCATGAGGACGCTATTGAGATCGGCGTGGAGCCCAGCGCAGATCGGCAAGCGCTCGGGCTCTACCTGCGGGACTTCATCGGCTGGTTCGAGGTAGTGCCAGAATAATCCGCTGCGCAATTTCACGTTGAAACCAGGGAAGAGCGCGATGCTTCGGGCGAGCGCGCGCTGGAGCGCTTCAGGGCTGATGGAGTCCACGAAGGTCGCTGCGAAGCGAAAGACCGTCTGGCCTGCACGCCCTGCTTGGGAAGAATAGTATTTCCCCACGTTGTCTAGTCGGTACCAAGGAGTGCGAGCCATGTGGCATCATCTTCTTGCGGAAGGGGTTGGTGGTCGAGGAAGCTCTCGATGATCTTGTAGGTATCACGCACGAAGCCGAATACGCTCGGATAGAGGAAGTAGCCGTGGATCGCATTGAGCACGCGCACACATTCGACCTCGTTGCCTTCAAGTTCGAGTCGGGCAGCGTAGGTCTCGCCTTCGTCGCGCAGGGGGCAGTATTCTGCGGTTACCACGAGTGTGCGCGGTTGGTGGGAAAGGTCCTCTTCTAATAGCGGAGCGAAATAAGGGTTGAAGAAGTCTTCTGGCGAGCTCAGATAGAGATCGACATATCCATTTATATCTTCACGCGTGAGGATGTAGTCTTCGCCGTTCTCGCGCACTGAATCGAACATGCTCGTAAGCGTGTGATCGTTATAGACGAGCGGATAGAGCAGGATCTGCGTTCGCGGGGTGAATTCTCCCAGCTCACGCGCAAGCAGCGAGACGGAGGCAGCAAGGTTGCCTCCAGCGGAATCGCCGAAGAGCACGATATGCTCTGGGTCGACATCGTCCAAGAGTTCACCGGCGAAGAGCTGGCGCGTAACTTCGTAGCAATCCACGAGTGCAGCAGGGAACTTATGCTCGGGCGAGCGGCGGTAATCGACCGACACCACGCGTCTATCGAGCTTGAGCGCCATCTTCATGCATGTATCGGTGTAGAAATCGATATCGCCATTGGCGAATCCTCCACCATGGAAGAAGAGGATCGTGCCCTCGAAGTCTTCGTTCACGTGCAATCCGTTGCGTAAGGAAAAATCGATATCGAGCGGCGTGAACACGCGGATGGGGATCTCTGCGCCTTCGGAGGTGGCAACCGCTTTATCGTCGATGCGGCAGCGGGGGCTTGCGATGGTGAGACGCGCGCTCGCATCTTCAGCAGCACGCTGGCGCAGGTAGCCATCTTGGATGTTCGGCCGCAGTTTTGTGATGGCTTTCACGGCTGCTTGGGTAACGGGGTTCATCGACTCTCCTCATACGGCGGCGCCCATCGCGCCTTTCGTTCGCTCTTATGATACGTGAAAGGGAGGACTTCACGCGTGCTCGATGGATCATTGTCGAAATCTTGTGATATGCGATTTGGATGAATGCGTTCATCCTCCACAATCGCTCGGGCAAGCATGCCATCCCCTAACGAAGAACGCCGCTCAAAGCCTGAAAAGTGGCGATTTGCTTGCACGTTTGTTTTCATTTTGTAAACTAGGAACTCCCTCCAAACACGCCTTAAACGCACTACTTCATTGTTCGATCGTCGTTGTTTTTTCGAGGAAGAATGTTGTCTACGTATCAGAAGAAATCGAATCTGTTCACCACCTTCGTCGCTGTTCTCATGGCATTGCTCTTGGTGTTCTTCGTTCCGGCGACTGCTCATGCTGAAAACGGGCAGACGGAATCGAGCACCGTGCGTATCCATGTGCTGCCGTTCGATCATATGGATGCGATCATCGTCGAGTGCGATGGGCATTTTGGTGTGGTTGATTCCGCCGAGGACTCAGAGGCGCCTGATGGTTCGGATTTCCGTTATCCGGTGCGTCCAGGCACGACCTATGGACAAGGCAAAGAGGATGAGGTCATCGCCTATATGCGCAAGATCGGCGTGACGCAGGATAACCTCGATTTCTACATCGGCACGCACCCGCATTCCGATCATATCGGGTCTGCTTCTCAGATCATCCACGCTTTCCACCCCAAGACCATCTACACGCCAGTTTACGACGACAGCTATATCACCAACTCCTCAGCTCTCTGGGACAATCGGTTCGTCTATGATCGCCTGATCGCAGCGGCTGAGTGGGCGCAGAAGGAATATGGTGCCCGTATCATCCAGCACCTCGATCCTTCCTACACAGAACCCGTCGATCCTGATCCGGATCCGGACCCTGTTGACCCTGATCCTGTTGATCCGGACCCTGTTGATCCTGATCCTACCGACCCCGATCCCGTTTCAACGGGTCGTTCATCATCGTTAGATGATGTCCCATCTGCAGCTTCGCGCGCATCAGTAGATGACGAACGATCGGGTAGTTTGTCACCTTCGGAAGAGGCGAACGAGGGCACCAAGAAAGATGACGAACAACCAGGTAGTTTGTCACCTTCAGCTGATGAGCAAGCGTCATCTGCTCAGTCAGACGTTTCGTCCGCTGCGCCGTCAACCGACGCTCAAGCAAGCGCTGCAAGCGCTCAAGCATCGAAGGCGCCTGCCGAATCAGCCGCTGTTGCCTCCAAGAGCAAAGCGATCACTACCACAGAGGACCCAACCCCTACTGAAGACCCGCGCAAAGGCTCACCCGTGTTCAAGCTTGGCAGCGCTACGATAGAGATACTCAATTACGATGAGAGCTATCAGACCACGAAGGTCCCTGATGCGAATTACTTCTCGTATGGGGTGAAGGTCACGGCAGCGAACGGCCGCAGCGCTTTCTTGTCGGGAGACATCAACAACTTGGTTGCTCCGGGAGAGCGCATGGGCGACGAAGATGCTCTTAAGGCGAAGATCGGCAAGGTCGATCTGCTCAAGCTGGGCCATCATGGGCGCGTGAACTCGAACTCCGTTGATTATCTTCGCACTATTCTGAAGGACGCGAACGGCGAGGATCGTGCCGTGGTGGTGCAAACAGGGCCGTTCTCGCTCATGCCCAATGAGACGATCGAAGCGTTCCAAGAGAAGGGCGCTCGTCACTATCAAGCTTCGCTCTTCGCAAAGTGGGGTAAGGGGGCGTTTGTCGCCGAGCTTGCTTCGAGCGGCGTGAAGGTGAACGCTCAGGGCGATGAGACGATCGTTATCCAGGAACACAACGAAGCACCGTGCGCGCGTGCTTATCGAGACGGCTTGCCCTATAAGCTTACAGGCTGGCAAGAGGCAGCCAGTGGAACGAAGTATTATTTCGGCGAGCCGAGTACGGAAGGCTCCACAACGCCTCTCACCAATTGCTTTGTCGAGGTGGATGGCAAGAAGGTCTACATCGGCAGCAATGGTACCGTTTCAACGGGATGGCAGCAAGATGGGTCGACCTGGTATTACATCGGTGAAGATGCCGAGTACCTTACGGGTTGGCAGAAGATCGGCGATAAGACCTATTTCTTCAATGAAGATGGCGCCATGGCAACAGGCTGGAAGGTCGAAGGCTCGAAGCGCTATTACCTTGATGCGAAGAATGGCGATATGAAAACGGGCTGGCAGAAGATCGATGGCAAGCTCTATTGCTTCGACTCAAAGGGAGCGCTCACCTCTGGCAAGACTGGCTGGGTGCAGGTCGAGCATGTTTGGTATTACGCAACTTCCACTTCGGGCGACTATAAGACAGGTTGGCTCAAGTCGGGCGGCAAGTGGTACTACCTCAAAGAGGATGGCGCCATGGCAACCGGCTTCACTCAGGTGGATAACGTTTGGTATTACCTGAATGGCTCGGGTGCGATGAAGACCGGCTGGCAGAAGATCTCGGGTGTGTGGTATCACTTCAAGGGCTCAGGTGCTATGAGCATCGGTTGGCTTAAGACGGGCGGCAAATGGTACTACCTCAAAGAAAATGGCGCGATGGCAACGGGCTTCATCCAGGTGAACAATGTTTGGTATTACCTGAATGGATCGGGTGCGATGAAGACCGGCTGGCAGAAGGTCTCAGGCACGTGGTATCACTTCAAGGGCTCAGGTGCTATGAGCATCGGTTGGCTCAAGACGGGCGGTAAGTGGTACTACCTTCAGGATAATGGTGCGATGGCAACGGGCTTCACCCTCGTGGATAACGTTTGGTATTACCTGAATGGATCGGGTGCCATGAAGACCGGCTGGCAGAAGATCTCAGGCTATTGGTATTACTTCAAGGGTTCTGGCGCGATGACCACGGGCTGGCAGAAGGTAAAGGGTAAGTGGTATTACCTCCAGGATAATGGCGTCATGGTAACGGGAAACCACACCATTGATGGCGTGGCGTATCGTTTTTCCTCGTCAGGCGCACTGCTCTAAAGGTCTTTTCAAGATCCCACTGAATAATAGCGTTTTAGCGAAGCGCGGCTATTAGGAGATGACCTCATGCAGCTCTTGCATGATGCGTTTGGCCTGGCGTACATCAACCTGACCAGGAGCGGAAGCTGCTTTGAGCGCGCAGAAGGTGAGTGAAGAGCCATACATCTCGCCGGTCAAGCGCGAAAGGGAGCCGTCACGACCCATGGCCATGGTGAGCAGCGGGCCATCATGATGAAGCTTCGACACTTCGTAGGTTGCCTGCAACAGGCGCAGGGTGTCTTCGGGGCAGAGCGCCATGGTGGCGATCTTGGGAATGTCTGCGCCGAGGTTATGCATGCGGCACATGAGGTCGACCATCCATTCAACTGAAGGGGTGCCCCTGAAATTGTGGTAGGAGATAACGGTGGCCACCTGGTGCTCCTTTGCGAAGGCAACCAGTTCCATGGTGGATTCTTCGCCCAATTCGATATCGATGTCGACCATATCGATCGCACCAGCCTCGATGATCGCTTTGTTCAGCGCCACATATTCATCGACGGGCAGAGTAGCTTGTCCACCAGCTTCTATGGTGCGCATGGTGAAGAGCAGCGGGTTGTTCGGCGTGGCGGCAGCGATCAGTTTGCTGTTGGCTGCCATTTTTGCGGGATCGTGCAGGTCGGCTGCGAAATCGCCGCGCCATTCGAAGGCATCAACACCTACCTCGATGCCGGCTTTGATCGTTTCGATGGTCTCATCGACCGTAGGATCCATGAGCGAGATGATGGTCTTCGGGAGGCCTTCACCGATCTTCATGCCTTTGATCTCGAGCGCTGTCATAATCGTCTCCTCACTACGTGGATCCCTGATGCGAACTAGCTTGAACGAGCTGTCATTCGTTGTTCCCTTTCTTTATACCACGTTGTGAGGTGTCGAACGACCGGGTAGTTTGTCACCTTCAGGGAAGCGGGAGGATTAATCGAGCAAGGTATCGAGCACACCGAAGAGCTTGTCGACTTCGATCGGCTTGGGAAGATGTCCGTTCATGCCCGCTTCGAGCGCGCGCTGACGGTCTTCATCGAAGGCATCGGCGGTAACGGCAAGGATCGGCACTGAAGCAACTTCCTTATTAGGGAGGGCGCGGATCGCGCGCGCAGCTTCATAGCCGTTCATGATGGGCATTTGGATATCCATGAGCACGAGATCGAAAGTTCCTGGTTCAGATGAAGCTAGCTGTTCAACGGCATCCTTGCCATCGATCGCGGTCGTTATAGCGAAGCCCGCATCGCTGAGCAGCTCCACGGCGATCTCGCGATTGAGCATGTTGTCATCGGCCAAAAGGATGTGATAGTTCTGGGCGCGCTCGGCCTGGAAGAGCGCTGATCGCTCATCCTTTTCTGCTGTGGCAGTGTCGCGCGCAGAGATGAGCTTGAAGGTGAAGATGACCGTGAAGGTGGTGCCCACTCCCACTTCGCTCTCGACCTGGATCGTGCCACCCATCATGTTGACGAGGTTCTTCACGATGGCCATGCCCAGTCCGCTGCCTTGAATGCCGCTGATCGTTTGCGTGCGTTCGCGTTCGAACGGGTCATAGATCTGCTCAAGGAATTCGGGTGCCATGCCGATGCCCGTGTCGGAGACGATCACGCGATAGCAGCCGCTTTCGATGTCGTTCGCGGGCAGCTCCGTGAGGCTCAGGCGTACCGTGCCGCCAGCGGGGGTGAACTTCACCGAATTGCTCAAAAGGTTCATGAGTATCTGATTGAGCTTCACCTTGTCGCAGAGCACTTCGCTGTGGGTGAGCTCCGTGCTGACATCGAACTCCAGCTGCTTCGATTCGACTTCAGGAGCAAGGATCTCTTCGAGCGCGGCAAAGACTTCATTCAGATCGCAAGGACCTTCGTCGAGCGAAAGCTTACCCTGTTCGATGCGACCCATGTCAAGGACATCGTTGATCAGGTTCAACAGATGATTGCCCGAAGTCTTGATCTTGGAGAGATATTCCTCCACGCGCTCGGGATCTCCTATGTGGCGTGTTGCTAGTTCGGTGAAGCCGACGATCGCATTCATAGGAGTGCGGATGTCGTGGCTCATGTTCGAGAGGAAGGTGCTCTTCGCTTCGTTGGCGCGGTTCGCGTATCCAAGCGCTTCTTCGAGGAGCGTCTTCTGCTCGAGTTCTTCGCGGATCTGCTGATCGATATTGCGCAGACCCACTACGATGAAGTTCTCTTCGCCGGCGCGCACTCCCGTAACGCTGAGCTGGCGATACTGGAGTGCATCATTCACGTTGGCGCGATAGATGCGGTCGAAGCGGTTATGCGAGGAAAGTTCGCGACGAATGTTCTCGGGGGTGAGCAAGGAGCGGACCATCTCTTGGTCTTCAGCATCAACGCGCTTGTCGATGTAGGCATTCATCGTTTGATCGAGCGCGATATCTCCTGCGAAGATGTCGCTCAGTGCTGCATCGAGATCTTCCGATACCTGGAGCACTTCGCCCGTATCGGAATCGAGCTGGAATGAACAGACGACCATGTAATCGCTGCTGAGCGCTTGGATCAAGCTATGGTGCACGAGCTCTTTCTGTGCCTCGAGGTTCTTCTGCTTGGTGATATCGAGCAAGAAGCGCTGAATGTAGCGTTCGCCATCGTTTTCGATGAGCTTCATGTCGCCCATCACGTGAATGAGCGAGCCATCGCTGTGACGCACGCGGTATTGGGTCGAATTGCTGTCGCCCACATTGCGCAGCTGATGGATCTGGTCGATCATGCGGTCGTGATCTTCTTCGATCACCGAACGAGCGATCGTGTCGAACCCATCGTCCATCATCTCTTGTTCGGTGGCATACCCTAAGATGTCGAGCGCTTTCTGGTTCACGCCTAAGATGCGCGTGCCATCGACGCTGTGGGTGAGCACGCCGCAATCGAGCGAACGGAAGATGGTCTCGAGCGCTTGGTTCTTATCGATGAGGCTTTGCTCGTAGGCGCGTTCTTGGGTGATGTCGATACCAACGCCCACCGTTCCCATGACCGTGCCGTCGATGTTGTAGAGCGGCGATTTGTAGGTGGTGAGCAAACGGTCGCCCTCGGAGGTCTGCACGGCTTCTTCAGAAACGCACGTCCTGCCTGATGCCATGACCTCGTTCTCCGATTCGATGCAGGCAGGATCATCGTGTTCCACGTCCCAAATGTAGGCATGACCTTGCCCTTGAACTTGCTCTTTGGTCTTGCGTACGGTGGCACAGAAGCTGTCGTTGACCTTCTCGTGGATGCCATCGCGCGTTTTGTACCAGATGAGATTCGGGATCGAATCGATGGTGGTGTTGAGGAATTGGTCGGTTTGCCAGAGATCGGCCTGGAGCTTTCGATCGGCTTGCCATTTCTTAAAATGGAAAATGAGCAGCGCATCGTCAAGCGGTGCTTCCCAGAAATCAGAGAGGGCGCCCGCTGCTTCGCCGAGCTCGGCGAACGTTTCAACGGGAGCTACCAGGACGATATCGGCGCCGCTTTTGCGTTGTGCCGCTATGTTGCTTACGAGTTGCGCCGTCTCAGGGCCGCTCGAACGAAGGAGGATGAGGTCGGCTTCGCTGATCATGCCGCTATCGATGCTCTCGCTTGCATGAATGCTGTGTTGAAAGCTCGGAAGGGGTTCGATGTTCGAGATGAGTGCAACGCTATCCTGCGAAAACCCTATGAGATAGATATGAAGCTTTGCAGTATACATACGCCCTCACCCCTTATGCAACTTGTATATTGTAGCGTTCACTTGCGCTGATAGGGAAACAAATCAGTATAAAAAATGAGCTTGAGGCACATTTTCCCTGCACTCCGAGAGGAATCGGACTATTATTTATGATAAAGCGAGACAGGCATCTCATCATATTGACGTATCAGCAGGACAGCGCATGAAAATCCACCGTTCGTACTACAAAGAGTATCTTTTCTTCTTCGGTACCGATGAACAGGCAACTGGAGAAGGAGCGCTCGGGCAGCAGGTCGACGATCTGCTTGCGGCCAATGTAGCGGTCGGTGCGATGTGCGGCTTCTTCGATGAAGCCTATACGCTTTACTTCGCCAGTGAATTCGCGCTCAATAACCTCGACTATACGGTCGAAGAGTTCGTGGCGCTTTCTCAAGGCAGCTTCATGAACGTGGTCTTCCCAGAAGATCGCGATGCCGTTCAAAAGGCATTGGACGACAGCTCTTTCGAGCATTTTGAATTCCGCATGATCGCAAAGGACAACACACCCCGCTGGTTCACGGGCAAGTGCACGGTGAATGCGCTCGATGATGGCAGGCGCGTGTGGGTGGCAACCTTCCGCTCGATCCAGGAAGAGCACGCGTTCAAGAAAGAGATGCTCTCCAAGCTTTCGCACGACATGTTCACCCCGCTCAACACCATTCTTGGGACTGCGGATCTTATGGCATCGGGCTGCACTGACGAAAAGACCAAGAACAGCTGTTATCTCATCTACGATGCTGCCACGCGCCTCATGGATATGGTCGGGCGCGCGATGGAACTTCATGGCGATACTGCCGAAATGCTCCAGAACAACCAGCCCTTCAGCTTGCGCGAGCTCGTTTTGGTCACGCGCGATCAAACGGCGCGCCGCCTCGATAGACGCCAGCAAAATGTGGAGGTCTCGATCGAGGTCGAGCATCCGAATGTGAAGTCGAATTTCAGTTATCTCAATCGCGCTCTGCGGGCGATCATCGAAAACGCTTCGACCTTTTCGCCCGAAGGAAGCACGATCGTGCTGCGTGCGCGTGAGCTCGATTCCTTCAACCAAGGCTTCGGGTTCTATGAGATCTCGGTGAGCGATAAGGGCATCGGCATCGAAGAGAACGATCTCGCCCGCATCTTCGAGCCGTTCGTGCGCGTGAAGGATACGCGTCTCGATGACGATATCCCGCATATGGGACTCGGTCTTTCCACGGCGAAGCAGCTCATCCAATCGCTCGGCGGGAACATCCTCGTTACCAGCGAGCTTGGCGCAGGCTCCACGTTCTCGATCCGTGTTCAGCTCGAGATCGACGAAGGGGAGGGGGAGACATCGGTCACGGATGCGCTCAAGGGTAAGAACGTGCTCGTGGTCGAAGATAACCAGATCAATCGCGAGATACTGTGCGAATATCTCGAGATGGAAGGCGCGAACGTTGTTCCCGCGAAAGATGGTCAGGTTGCTTATGATGAATTCCTCGAGCGCGAGCCAGGATTCTTCGACATCATCACGATGGATATCCACATGCCCAACATGGATGGCTATGAGGCAACGCGCTGCATTCGTGCCTGCAAGGAAAAAGGCGGCGATTCCGTTAAGATCATCGCGGTAACCTCCGATACGCACAGCGAAGATGTGCGCCGTATCCTTTCGAGCGGCATGGATGCTCATGTTGCGAAGCCAGTGGACATCAAAGCGCTGAAGGCTGCGATCCATACGCTCAGCGCTTCGTAGTGCAAAAGGGCAGCACGTCGACCATTCGAAAAGGCCGTGCGTTCTTGTGTTTCCTTGCTATTAAGCTTCATTTGTTCTGTTGAAGCCCCCTGTGGGAGTGGTATTATTTCCACAACAAAAACAAGGGGCGCGAGGATATCGCCCTCTGTTCTCGGGGGTAGGAAAAAGGAGGCCACATCGTGGCTTGGCATCATATTTTTGGTCGAGGCGAAGACAAGGTTGCGCAGAAAAGCGCAGACCCCACAATGGATTCTCCGAACAAGGCATCTTCATCGGGGGCATCGACCGTAAACGACATAGAATCGCACTGGGGCTTTCTCGATCGATTCCCCGGAGGGCTATTCCGCTATCCTGCCGAGGGCGAAGATACGCTCGATCGCGTGAGCGGCGGGCTCATTCGGATGTTCCGCTGCGAGAACGAAGAGCAATTCCGTGAACTTACCGGCAACACTTTTTCCGGCATGATCTTCGAAGAGGACCGCGAAGAGGCCCTTGCGAGCATCGAATCGCAGATCCTTTCGAGCAATGACGACCATCTGCGCTATCGCATTCGCTGTGCCGATGGGGAAGTTCGTTGGGTCGAAGATTGGGGTCAGCTCGTCGAAGACTCGCAAGGCAAGCTATGGTTCTACGTCACGCTCATGGACATCTCTGGTCAGGTGCACGACGAAAAAGAGCTGTACGAAGCGAATGAGAGCTTGCGTTTGGCGAACGAGCGCCTCGAGATCATCACGGCGCTTTCGAACGACGTGCTCTTCGATATCCAGTGCGGAACCGGGGAAGCCAACGTCTATGGTGATTTCGTAGGGCGTTTTGGGCGCGAACCGGTCCAGGAGGATTTCGTTGTCCGTCGCCGCTGCCATAATCCTTGTACCCTCAATATCACCTCGCATGATCTCTCGCCGCTCTTGAGCCAGATCGGCGAGAATTCACTGGTCGATTTCGAAACTTCGACCACCAATGAAGACGGGGAGACCATCTGGTATCGCTATCAGTCGGTGGTGCTCTACGATGAAGAGGGCAAGCCTGTGCGCCATGTGGGGCGCCTGCTCGACACGAATGAGGCAGCTCAGCGTGAAAGCCAATTCCGTCAGAAGGCGGAGCGCGACGCGCTTACGGGACTCTACAATCGATCGGCTGCGATCGACCGCATCGAAACCGCACTGCGTACCGAAACGCGTCCGTGCACGCTCATCGCGGTTGATGTCGACGACTTCAAGGGTGTCAACGACACGTATGGGCATCTTGAGGGCGATGCAGTTTTGAAGGAACTTGCGCGCTTCATGAAGCAGGTCATGCGTAAGGAAGACATCGTTGCGCGTTTCGGCGGCGATGAATTCATCATCTTCGCCCCAGGTCTTGCGCCAGGACCAGCGACCGATCGTGTCCTGAGCCACCTTGCTCGCGGCCCCTTCGCAGCTCAACGCTCGACCGATATTGCACCTGAATCGCCCGACGGACATAAGTTCCGTGCTTCACCTACGCTCAGTATCGGTGCAGTATGCCTTGCTGCTCCTCCTATGCCGTTCGAAGATCTTTATGCCGTTGCTGACAGCACGCTCTATCAGGCGAAGGAAAAGGGCAAAGCGCAGTATTTCCTCACCACGATCGGCTAGTCTCTCAGCAAGAGCGCTTAGTGCAGGAAAGCATACGTTTTTGTAAGAATTCACTAAACCGCTTCAGCTCTGCTTGCGGCCTCCGTACAATAGTCCCAGACGGTACTGGACGTGGATATGCGAGAATTCCATGGCTTATTTGAACAATGCTAACGATGCATCAGGTGCTTCGATCTTCATCGTTGAAGATGATGCTGTGTTGCGCGACGAACTGGCTAACCTACTCGAGCTCAATGGCTACGAGGTGCATTGCTGCAAAGACTTCGCGCATGCGGCCAAGGAGGTGCTCGCGGGCGATTTCGATTGCGTGATACTCGACCTCGCGCTTCCGGGTACCAATGGGCATGCGATCTGTCGCGCCATTCGCGCGAAGAGCGAAGTTCCCATTATCGTGCTCACCTCGGCAACTGATGAATTCCACGAGGTCATGTCGCTCAATCTGGGCGCGAACGACTTCGTGATGAAGCCGTATCGCCCAGCCGCGCTGCTCGCGCGATTGGGCGTGCTCGTTGCCCGCGGGGAGCAATCGCAGCAAGCCACCATGCTCGAACACCGCGGTCTCACGCTCGATCTGAACACGTGCGCGGTTACCTATCAGGGCAAGGAAAGCCAGCTCACGCGTAACGAGCAGCGTATCCTCACCCTTCTCATGCGAAACGCTGGCACGATCGTCTCGCGCCAGGAGATCATGTGCGATCTATGGGAATCCGATGCGTTCATCGACGATAACACGCTCACGGTCAACATCAATCGCTTGCGCAAGAAGCTCGCGCAGCTCGATGTGCCCGAAGAGTTCCTTCAGACGCGCCGTTCGCTCGGGTACGTGATCGAGTGAACGAGCTTCGTCGCACGCGCTTCTCACCGAGCGCCTTCATCAGGGGCAAGGCTCTCTTTCTTGCGGGATCGACGCTGTTCATCGTGCTCCTTACGCTCGTTTTGATCGTCTTGGAGGCTTCGGCCGGCGGGATCATCTTCATCGACCTGATCGCAGTCATAGGTGTTGCGGGATACCTCATACTTCAGTATGCGCGCAGGGCATCCTTCTGGCATCAGGTCGAAGAGGCAACGACTAACCTTGAACAGGGCGCGCACGTTGTCGATCTGGTCGATTCGCCTTCCTTTCTGGAAGGGCGACTTGCCTATGAGGCTGCGCTTGCGATCGTGCAAGCCGACAACCAAGAGATCACCGAGCTAAGATCGAATGCGCGCGAAAACGCTGAATATATCGAGCTATGGGTCCACGAGGTGAAGACACCGCTCTCGGCCGCGAAGCTCATCACCAAACGCATGAGCGGCCCCGATGCGCTCGCCTTGCGGCGCGAGCTTGAGCGCATGGACGATCTGATCTCACAATCGCTCTTCGCTGCGCGCACTGAATCGCTGGTGGCTGACTATCTCATCAGGGAAGTGAACCTCGCAGACATTGCAAAAGAGGTATGCAAATCGCACATGCACTACCTCACTTCGCTCGGAGTCGCGCTCGATTTCCAGATCGACCCCGATACCACGGTGTTCGCCGACAAGATGTGGCTCGAATTCATCATCACGCAGATCGTGGTGAACGCTGCTAAATATGAGGCGCATGCTATTTCATTCGTTGCCTTCGAAGCGCAGCAGGAATCGTCGACCAGCTCGACCGTGCTCGAGATCAAAGATGATGGATGCGGCATTCCTGCCGAAGACGTTCCCCGTGTTTTCGACCGTGGATTCACTGGCACAGTAGGGCGCGCTCATGGCTCTGCTACGGGCATGGGTCTCTATCTGGTTGCGCGCATGTGCGCTCGTATGGGGCTTTCGATCATGCTCGCTTCGAAGAAGGAGTAGGCACGCGCGTGCAGATAGCCTTCCCGCATGACCGCCGGCGCGCACTACTTGAAAAGAGCAACCTTACGAAGGCGTAAGGAGCATGTAAGGCAAATCGATGGCAGCGTTTCGCTTGCGCGTGCAAGATGAAAGTGCGGGATCTCTGGGAAGTATTTCCGAGACATTCGCGGAAGTCGACATTCGCGAAACACCTAACAGCCCCTTCTCGGGGATTCCGCGCAAGAATCTCACGATGAAAGGACGGAAGCAATGTCACCACTGAAGATACTCAAGGGCGCATGCACAGTCGTTGGTGCAGCAGCGCTCAGCGCGACGGTGCTCATGGTCGCGCTCCATACCTTCACCTCTCTTGAATTACCCCACGTAGAAAGGTAACTCCCATGGCAGAAACTATTGCAACCCCACCTGCGACCGTTGTGGGCGCTCATGCGGTATCATCGCTCCTTTCCGTTCAGCATGCCGAAAAGGTCTTTGGTGCTAAGGGGAACCTGACGCACGCGCTTGATGGGGTGAGCCTCAATATCGCTCAGGGTGAATTCGTTGCGATCATGGGGCCTTCTGGCTCTGGCAAGACCACGCTGCTCAACTGCATCTCCACGATCGATCGTCTGACCAACGGGCGTATCCTGATCAAGGGGCGCGACATCACGAAGCTGAGCACGCGTGCGCTTGCGAAATTCCGCCGCGACGAACTGGGCTTCATCTTCCAGGATTCGAACCTGCTCGACACCCTTACCGCCTATGAGAGCATTGCGCTTGCGCTTACGATCAAGGGCGTTCCGTCTTCGCAGATCCCAGCGCGCATCAACGATATTGCACGTAAACTCGGCGTTGATGCCCAGCTGAACAAGTATCCGAATCAGATGTCGGGCGGTCAGTGCCAGCGTGTTGCGGCTGCGCGCGCCATCGTGTGCGATCCGTCGCTCATCTTGGCGGACGAACCTACCGGCGCGCTCGATTCGCATAACGCTACGGTCATGCTCGAAACGCTCGAAGGCATGAACAAGAACTTCGGCGCTACCATCCTCATGGTCACGCATGATGCCTATGCGGCTTCCTTCACTTCGCGCGTGCTCTTCCTTTCTGATGGACGCATCTTCAATGAAGTGCGTCGTGGCGATCTTTCGCGCGAGGACTACTTCGGACGCATCATGGAGGTCGTGACCTTCCTAGGAGGGGAGGCGCGCCATGTTGGGTAAAGTCGCTCTGCGTAATATACGCCGTTCGGTGAAGGATTACGCGATCTATTTCGTAACGCTGCTCATGGCGGTAACGCTCTTCTATGCGTTCAACTCCATTTCGGAGCAGCAGGTCATGACCGAGATCAACGAGTCCTCTCACATGGATGTCTCGCAGTTCGTTGGCGAGATGGTCTCGCTCTTCTCCTATATCATCGCCTTTGTGCTGGCGTTCTTGATCATCTACGCAAATTCGCTCTTGATCAGGCGACGCAAGCGGGAATTCGGCATGTATTTCATGCTGGGTATGAAACCGATACAGGTTTCGCGCATCATCATCTATGAGACGGTGCTGGTGGGCGTGATATCGCTCGCGCTTGGTTTGGGCTTGGGCGTTCTGGTCTCGCAGCTACTCTCGTTCGCCACGGCGGCCATCTTCGGCATCGCGCTGCCCGACTACCAATTCAGCTTCTCGATGGACGCTTGCATCATGACGCTCGTTTGCTTCTGCGTAATCTTCTTCGTGGTAGCGGTGTTCAATGTGTTCTCGATCCGCCGCTGCAAGCTGATCGACCTGATGAACGCTGACGCGAAGAGCGAAAAGGTCGCAGTCCGCAATCCGTGGGTCTGCCTGGTGCTCTTCATCGTCTCGATCGGGCTGTTGGCGGCAGCGTATTGGCAGCTTCAGATCAATGGCATGACCATGCTGATGGATGATAACTTCAAAGCTGCTACGATCCTGATGCTCGTGGGAACGTTCTTGCTCTTCTTCTCGCTCGCAGGGTTCATCATCGCGGTGGTCACGCGCGTACGTGGCTTCTACTTGAAGAAACTGCGTCCGTTCACCACCCGACAGGTTGCTTCCAAGGTGAACACCTCGTTCGTTTCGATGGGCATCGTTTCCGTGCTGCTCTTCCTGGCGATCACCACGTTCGCAACGGGCATGGGATTGGTCCAGATGTTCGTGGGCGATATCGAGGAAGCGAACCCCTATGATGCTTCCGTTGCGGTGCGACCGGTTGAGAATAATCCGATGCTCTCGAAGGCTGAGGCTGAGGACATGGTGAACATTCCGATCGAGGATGTTGAGTCCTATCTGCAGAGCCATATTGATGGCTGGGATCAGTTGGTGAGCGAGTCAGGCACTATCATCATTTACGACCTTCCTTCGCTGACCTATAAGGATATCCTCGATTCAACAGGCGTTGAGATTCCGAGCGCTACGGCCGTGAACAGCAATGTTGATGTGATCGGCATCTCCGATTTCAATAGGATGCTCGCACTTCAAGATAAACCAGGGGTTGATCTTGATGATGGCCATTATCTGGTGACTAATAACGTCGAAGCCACAGACGTGCTTGCCAAGGCAATGGTGGATCAGTGCTATTCGCTCGATACAGGCAGCGAAACTTTGATACCTGATTCAGAAGTGATCGATGTCCAGCCTAACGATATGTCCATGCTCTCGAACGCAGTCTTCCTTGTTGTTCCCGATAGGGTCGTGGATGCGCTCGATCCGAGCACCGGTATCTCAAGCTCATTCGTCAATCTCAACTATCGAGAGGGGTCAAATGCTGAAGAAGTGCTTCCTCAGTTGATCGAAGATGCGAACGTTGCCCAGATCAATAGCACGTACACTCGCGCGGAGATGATCGGTCAGATGCAGGGTATGAAGCTCGCTATCACCTATCTGGCGCTTTATATCGGCTTGGTCATGCTCTTGGCTGTTGCAGCGATACTCGCGATCCAGTTGCTCTCGCTCACGATCGACTCGCTCAAGCGCTATCGCATGCTCTCGAAGATCGGTTGCGATACGCGAATGCTTTCACGCTCTCTCTTTGCGCAGATCACGATCTATTTCCTGTTGCCGTTGCTGGTAGGGGTATGTCATAGCGCATGGACGATCAGCATTCTTTCTGAAACGCTCTTCAAAGCATTCGGTGTGAATCTCTTGCCGACTATCCTGATGTCTGCGGGATTGGTCGTGGTCATCTATGGCGGCTACTTGCTCATTACCTATTTCGTTTCCCGTTCGATGGTGGTGCAAGGCGTTCGCGAACGAGCATAGCGCAAGCTGGGAGAGCTGGGTCGCTTGTGGGGGTTTCCCGCGACGAGCTCCCTTGTTCAAGAAAGCTTGGGCGCTCGAGATGCGATTGAAGGGTTTTCCTAGGCTAGCTAACGGCAAACGCCCGCGTCTTGATGGATGCGGGCGTTTCGTTTTTGTTTTCGCTCAGTCGGCCTCTTTTACGGACCATGCTGCACTTTGGCGCAGCGATAAGGTCAGGTGAGCTACTGTTGGCTGTCAGCTATTTTGGCAGCAGGGCTTCTTTGGTGTAGAGCGCTTCGTAGGAGGCGCCTTCGTTTGAGAGCGTGCTCTTGAAAAGGGTCACCCGCCAAGCTCGTGCGGAATCCGGGAATGAGAACGGAGGGAGCGCTCCTTTTGGCAGCTTGGCGCGTCGCGCTATCGTTGCGTGGGCACGGAAGGGCTTATGGTCGTAGACGATACCGTAGTCATAGAGGCTTTCGCGGATGTGGGCAGCAAGCGCGCTGAGTTCAGGGTTTTCTGCGAACCCGAGCCAAAGCGTCGCGTCTTCGCTCCGTCCGAATTTGCCGAGCTGATCGGGCTTGAGCAAGATGCCGTCAAGGTTTTTCGTAGCTTCATCGATAGCATCGATCGCGAGTGGAATGCTCATCTCGAGCGTTTCTCCGATGAACGCCAAGGTGATGTGGTAGTTCTCTGGAGGAATGAAACGCCCTTGAATACGCTCGCGCAGTTGCCTGGACATGATAGCCATGTCGTCTTTTAGCACGGGTGGTATCTCAAGGGCGATGAAGAGTCTCATGAGGGTATTCTACTGCAATTTCATCGCGCTATCGAAATGAGCCAAATGGGGAAGCAAAACAGAAAGACGAGTATCATAGAAGCAGTGAAATGGTAGCGGATGCCTTGCTCTCGATGAAGGTGGTCGTTATGCAGGTTGCTCTGCTCATTGCTTGCTCGGAGGCCACGAAGGAGGATCATGGCGAAGAAGGTGCTGAAGATCGTTGGGGGAGTGCTCGGTGCTCTCGTGTTGATCGTTGTTATCTACGTTGTCTACGTGATGGCAAGCTATTATCGCCTGGACGATTCTCTTTCGCTTGAAACTGCTGCACCCGAAGAAGGCCAGGTCGAAAGTGCGATCGAGCTAGATGCTGACAGCCAAGGGCTCGCTCAAGAATTCACGATCGTGAGCGCGAACCTTGGGTTCGGCGCTTATGGCCCCGACTTCGATTTCTTCATGGATGGTGGCAGTGGTTCAGTGGCACCGAGCGCGCAATACGTGAGCGATAACGTCAATGGATCGGCTGATGCGATCGAAGGTCTCGATCCTGATATCGTGCTCTTCCAGGAAGTGGACATCGATGGTACGCGCAGCCATGGCGTGGATGAGTACGCGCTCTTGCGCAACGATTTCCCCACGCTGTGTTCGGTCTTCGCACAAAACTACGACTCGCCCTACCTTGCTTGGCCGCTCTATGCGCCGCATGGCAAGAACAAGGCAGGAATGGCCACCTTCTCGCGCTATCAGATCGAAAGCACGCTGCGCCGCAGCCTCCCTATTTCGGAGAGCTTCAGCAAATTCCTCGACCTCGATCGTTGCTATACGATCTCGCGCATTGCGGTCTCAGATGGCAAGGAGCTGGTTGTCTTCAACGTTCACCTGTCTGCGTACGGTGCGGATGCGGAGGTGCTCGAGGGTCAGCGATCGATGCTGTTCGCGGATATGCAGCGCGAATATGAGGCAGGGAATTACGTGATCGCAGGTGGCGATTTCAATCACGATATGATCGGTGTTTCGAATGAGGTCTATGGCAACGTGACCGATACGGAAGCCAGCTGGGCAAAACCGTTCGATTTCGCAAGCGTGCCCGAGGGGTTTGTGGTTGCAGCGAAGAGCGAGTTTGATGCAGGGACGTTCGATTCGGCAGCCACCTGCCGCGATGCAGGACGGCCGTATGATGGCACGAACGATCGCTGGGTCATGGATGCGTTCATCTATTCCGACAACGTCACCTGCATCGAGCAGCGCACGCTCGATCTTGATTTCGCATTTTCGGATCATAACCCGGTCTATCTGCGTTTTTCACTTGGACAATAGTGCTTGTTGCAATGTGGATCAAATGTGCCCTTTGTTTGAGCGCTTAGGTATCCCGACGGGTGAGATGCATCAGTCAAGAGAATCCATCAAGCCTTCAATGACTGCATTCACTTCGGCAGGATTATCGCAGTTGGAATTGTGTCCCGCGTTCTCGATCCAATGAACGGGCGTTCCTTCTTGCGCTTCCCATGCGTGGTTGTAGCGCTTGGCAGAACCCGCACGATCCTCTTCACCGCAGATCAGCACATAGGGGCAATCGATCCGGTAGGGACGATCGGCTGACACCGCGTCTGCCAGCACGCGAAATCCATGCGCAGCCAGCTCGCAGTACTCGCGTTTCTGATAGTCGAACATCATCGCTTCCATGAGCTTGCTGCCATAGCGTGTTGTGGTATTGCCGCTTGACCCTAAGCGAACGAGCGTCTTCCACGGGAACGAGAGATACATGAGCTTCGTGTGGCGTAGTGCAGCAAGCTCCCACCAGGTGTAATAACGTCGTTGAAGCGAGCAAGAATCGATGGAGACGAACCCGGCTGCTTCGCCTGGGAAGAGCTCCATGAAGACTTGCGCTATGTAGCCACCCATCGATTGCCCGACCAGGATCGGATGTGCGATGCCTTCGATGGCGAATATCTCGTGCAGCCAGCGGGCAAGATCATCCATCGTCCACGTGAGCGCGAACGGGCGCGATTCCCCGTGCGAAGGTGGGTCCCAAACGAACAGGCGAGCCTTGCCGATGAAGTGCTCGACCTGCTTCTCGAAGAGGCGATGGTCGGCGGTAAGACCAGGCAGGAAGACGAGCCAGGGCTGGTTGGCTTGCGAAGTATTGCAAGCAGACGCGTCCCCGCGAGCACAGGGATTTCCAGTGCCTTCCGAATCGTTACCGGCATGCGGGGTCACCCAATAGGAGATCGATCCTTCGGGGGTGGCGAATTCTTTATGCTCCAACTGGTCGAATATCATGAGTTCAGCCGATCCTGTCGATACTATTTCTGGCAAAACGTACCCGTTCCTCTTTCAAGATAGTGATTGCAATGCCATAGGTACAGTGTAGCTTTCAGAGCCTTGTTATTAGTTCGCCTTTAACCCTTTTCGCGAAGATGTTACAATCGTCTCACTATTCCGGCGGAGCCTTTGGCAAGCGACGCCCCGAGAAAGGCTAGGTGCATGAAGAACTAACGATGCCGCAAAGGCAACCCACTATTCCGTATCCATCCGGTCGCTCGGGTGCCGCATCGTTATGTGATCCTGCACGTTTTTATTCTCGTTTACCCCGTTTGCATAGATCTCTTCTTCGCAGATAGATTCCCTCGATCCCACCCGCGTGACCTCCAAGTTTTGGAGGCTGCCATGCAATTGAATCTTTCAAATATCTCTTATACCTATGAAGGTGCTGCGTCGCCTACGCTCGATCGCGTGAGCGTTACGTTTCCGCAGGGCTGGACGGGCATCATCGGCGACAACGGCTGTGGTAAGAGCACGCTCGCTCGCGTTGCAACCGGGCTGATCGTGCCCGATGAGGGGTCGGTCGCACCGACGCTGTTCGCTGCATATTGTCCACAAGACACCTCGATCGTACCCGCTGAGCTTAGCGATCTTGCAACCGATTGGGGAAGCGAGGCGTTGCAGATCCGCGATGCGCTCGGCATCGAAGATGCGTGGCTGTGGGACTATGAGCGCCTTTCGGGTGGCCAGAAAAAGCGTGTTCAGATCGCTTGCGCGCTCTGGCAGCGTCCCGATGTGCTCGTGCTCGATGAGCCGACGAACGACCTTGATGCGCAAACCTGCGAAAGCGTACAGCGAAGCCTGCAGGCATTCAAAGGAATCGGCCTTCTGATCTCGCATGATCGTGCGCTGTTGGATGCGCTAGTCGATCAGTGCGCTGTGTTCGAGGAAACGCATGTGGTGATGCGGCCAGGCGGCTATTCGAAGGTTGCTGAGCAGATGCGGGTAGCGCGCGCGACTCGCGTGCGGCAGCACGAGAACGCGCGCCGGGAAGAACGGCGGCTGAAAGCTGAGGCGCAGCGGCGAAACGAAGAGGCTGCGCGTTCGAGCTCGCGACTGAGCGCGAGACACTTGGACAAGCATGATAGCGACGGACGCGAACGTCTGGGGCGGGCGAAAGTCTCGTCCAAGGATTCGATAGCGGGCAGAGCGGCAGGTGCGATGGCAAGTCGGTCTGAGCGCGCTTCGCAGGCGGCCGCAGAGAGCCGGGTGAGCAAGCGCTATGATACAGCGATCCAGCTGCCGGGGCATGCCGTGCGCTCGAAATTCGCGCTGCATGTGCCCGAGGGTGACTTGCGTGCGGGCGATCTGATGCTTCATATGCCCGAGCTTTGGGTGGGGCCGAGCGATCATGTGGGCGTGTCGGGACAAAACGGCGTGGGAAAAACCACGCTCTTGCGCTCTGTGCGGAAGCTCGTTCCTGAACAGGTAGAATGTGCATTCATTCCGCAAGAAGTTGACGAGCGTTCGCGGCAGGCAGCGCTGGAGCGTTTGCATGCGCTCGATGATGCAGATAAGGGGCGAGTGCTTTCCTTGGTCGCAGGGTTGAATAGCGATCCTGATGCATTGCGAGAGGGGTCGAACATCAGCCCGGGAGAGTTGAAGAAGCTACTCATCGCTGAGCAGCTGTTGCATGAACCGAACTTGCTCATCCTCGATGAGCCGACGAACCATCTTGATGTGGGCTCGATCGAAGCGCTCGAGCGTGCGCTCGCAGCATTCCCTGGCGCGATCATCCTCGTGACGCACGACGAGCAGCTCTTGCATGCCGTCTCAACCGTTCATTGGCATATCGATCGAACCGATAACGAATCCACCCTCCATGTGAGGTAAGACAGCTGTCTCAAATTTCACTATGTCCCAAAAATAGGATAGGCTCTCTAGTAATCTTTCTCTAGTATTCAAGTTGTCGGATTGACGCCGAGAGAAAGAAGATGATCATGTTTTTACCATCACGACAGCTTCACAGCTTTTGCATTCGTGGGTTCCAATATTGGGATGGCGCACTCGTCCTCGAAAAACTAAAGACAGGAGACGGTCTCGAACTATGCATCGAAGCCGATAACCCGCATGATTCCAATGCTGTGGCAATCTACAAGGACTCTTCGAAGCTTGGCTATGTGCCAGCTGAGATAAATGAATCGCTTTCCTTGATGCTCTTTTATGGACACAAGTCAGCATTCGAGGTGCGTGTTTTGCAGGTGAATCGTGAGGCTGAACCATGGAAACAGGTTCGTGTGGGAATCTATGTCGCCGATAATCGCGAGTAGCTGTGGTCGGGTGTCTTGTTGAGTAAGATCGAAGCTCGGTTTGGAGGGATGATGATGGTTGAAGTGAATGCGAATGAACGAGAGCTGGTCATGCGAGAGTTCGAGCAGATCAAGTTCGATGTGCAAGATTGGGCGCACTTGGAGAAGTGCGCCCATTTCGAGCTCATCCAGGAAAAGGGCGATCGGATCAGCATCCATGTCTACAATGCTTCGCGGCATATCAACGTGGTAAAGACGCTCACGTCGCAACAATCTGCGTGCTTACGTCAGTGCTTCCTTGCGGCTGAGACCGATTCTTGGACAGATCCATTCTTGCATGAGCATCTTCTGCTTGATAGATATTCGTGGACGTTGGGCGTTTACGCAGGCGACCGCTACTATATGTGCTTCGGCTGCAACACCATACCTTCCTTGCTCAAGGATCTTCTGACCAAGATCGAAGAGTTCGGCCTACCATCATTGCTCGACGATGATGGATCCCCTTATTTCTGCCTAGATAAATGCGTCTGAATGTAAGAGCGTGAAGTGAGATTCTCACGTAATTGATAGCAGCTGCATGAAAGTTTGAACTCGATGCAAAACATTAGTTAGTAAAGCAGTGCGACATCAGGCTGTCTCGCGAAGTTGTTTAGGGTGATTGGATTTCGGATGATAAGCTGTCACTCAGTATTAGCAACAGAGTGTCTTTTATATTACAATGAATGCGATGAAGAGGTTCGTAATGCAATGAGAGTGCTGGTGTGGTCAGTGCTTGATCGGATGGTTCGTGTGAAATGCGCGAATCTCAAACGCTCGAATCGTCTTATGCGCATAAACGGGCACAAGCTATTGTCAGCATGAAAGCGCACAGGCGGACACGAGTTACCTTCAGCAGATTTTGCTATTCCGAGGAGACAGAGATGCTCACGAATGATTTCTTAGGTGACAACATTGCACGGTTGGGATTCGGGGCCATGCGCCTTCCTATCATAGACGGCGATGCCTCCAACGTTGATCAGGCAACGCTCGATGCTATGGTCGATACGGCCATCAAGGCAGGCATCAATTACTTCGATACAGCCTATCCCTATCATGGCGGCATGTCCGAGATCGCGCTTGGCCGCTCGCTTGCGCGCTATCCGCGTGATCGCTATTTCTTCGCCACCAAGTATCCGGGTCACCAGATCGCCGACACCTATGATCCCGCCGTGATCTTCGAAGAGCAGCTGACCAAATGCGGTACCGAATACTTTGATTTCTACCTGCTTCACAACATCTATGAGGCATCCATCGAAGTCTATCTGGACGAACAGTGGGGCATCGCGGATTACTTCGTCGAACAGAAGAAGAACGGCCGTATACGTCATCTGGGCTTTTCGTGTCACGGTCGCCCTGAAACGCTCAAGCGTTTTCTTGACTATGGCGCGCGCAAGTACGCCGAGCTTGAGCAGCGCGATCCTGAAACTGCAGCCCTGTTCGCGGGCAACAACATCATGGAATTCTGCCAGATCCAGCTGAATTATCTTGACTGGACCCTGCAGGATGCAGCCGCGAAAACGGCGCTGCTTGAGAGCATGAACATCCCGATCGTGGTCATGGAACCGCTGCGCGGAGGCAAGCTTGCTCACCTGAACGATGCCCAGATGCAGCAGCTGAATGCGAGTGCGCTTGACGGCGCAAATCCTCCTGCGCGTTCGGCGGTGGAGTGGTCGTTTCGCTGGTTGCTCGGCATCCCGAACGTGAAAACGATCCTGAGCGGCATGTCGGACCTTGCTCAGGTGGAGGAGAATTGCCGCATCTTCCAGGAGTCGGCTCCGCTTTCGGAAGTTGAAGAAGGCGTGCTGATGGATGTGGCTGAATCGCTCAAGGGTGGTGTTCCGTGCACTGCATGCCGCTATTGCGTTGATTCCTGCCCGCAAGAGATCGACATCCCTATGATGATGAACGCCTACAACGATCTCCAATTCGACACCAGCTTCACGGTATCGATGCAGATGGATGCTGTGCCTGAAGGTCAGCGTGCTCAAGATTGCATTCAGTGTGAATCGTGCGTGCAGATGTGTCCGCAGGGAATCGATATCCCAACGGTGCTCGAAGACCTGGCAGCTACGCTCGATAAGATGCCGAAGTGGGCCGATTTGTGCCGCGAGCGCGAAGAGGCGGCAGCGAAATTGGCTGCGCAATCACAAGAATAGTTTCTGCAGTTTGCTATCTGCGCAATCCCGCCGGGCAAAACGGCGCCACGGTGGAGACACGCGCGTTGAGGCTGCTATCCAGGACCATGACCTAGCTTGCAAAGCAGCTGATTACGCTAAAGAGCCACCAAAGAAACAACTTGTTTAAGGTTGATGGGCAAATGGGCGAGATAGGCCGGTCATGCGCTAGGGTAGTGCATTATGAGCGATTCTGCGACAACCCCTCATCTGCCAACTGGCTCAACTCGCACGATCATGATTGTGGTGTTACTCGTCTGCAATGTGCTCGCTTGCTTTCTTGAGATGCTTATGAACATCGCACTCGATCATATTGCGACGCAGTACGACATTCGCCTTTCGCTCGCGAACTGGGTGGTGCTTGGCTTTGCCATCGTGAACGCAACTGCCATTACCACAGCAGCTTCGCTTCTGCGTCGCTTCGGCATTCGCAAGATCATGTTAACAGGATGCCTGTTTGCGCTTGCAGGGTCGTTGCTCGGCTTCTTCGCAACTTCGTTCCCGCTGATCGTGGTGGCTCGTTTGATCCAGGCAGTAACCACGGGCCTTTTCTTCCCTGTAGTCAATGAAGCGCTCTTCACGCTTTCGCCAAAGGGCAAAGCGGGTATCCTGCTTTCTGCCAACTCTGCAGTTTGCGGTTTTGCGTTCGCGCTCACGCCGCCTGTTGCTGGCCTCGTGTTAACGTATGGAGGTTTGAAGGCGCTGTTCTTGGTGCCTGCTGCCTGTGCTCTCGTTCTGGGCGTCGTCTGCTATTTCACCTTGCACAATATCTACGCTCGGGTGAAGCGGAAGATCGATATCCCGAGCCTTGTTCTCAGTTTTGTGGGGCTGGGAGCATTCATGTGTGGTCTGAACGAGGTCGCTCACGATCCGTTGCCTTCGATCGTGCTCATGCTCTTCGGCGCGGTAATGATCGCCGTGTTCGTAAGACGCCAGTTGCGTATCCCTGCGCCCCTGCTCGATCTGAGACCGTTCAAATATCAAGTTTTCTCGCTCGGAGAAACTCTTATCATGATCGCCTATATGGGGTCGCTCTTCGTAAGCTTGGTGGTGCCTTTGTATCTAGAAGGCGTACAGGGCGAAACGCCTTTCATCGCTGGTTGTTTGCTCTCGATCCCGATCTGCACCTATGCGACGCTCTGCATCGTAAGCGGCAAAGTGCTCAGCAGGCGGGGCATTTGGCCTTTGGTTTCGTGCGGATTGGGCCTTGCAGTGCTCGGCTTCATCCTGGTGTATGGGGGTGTTTCCTTGGGGAACATAGTGCTCGTGCTGGTTTTCACCGCCCTGGCATATGGAGGGATCGGCTTGGCTTACCCTTCAGTCAAGAGCGTGGATTTCGAAGCGGTGCCGCAAATGCTGTCCTCGCATGCTTCCTCGATCCACTCGACGCTCGTTCAGATCGCAGGCTCGATCGGTACGGCGCTTTTCGTGGGAATCATGTCGGGGCAGATGGAGCATCTTACCGCCGCAGGAGCAACAAGGGCGGCCGCCTATGCATCTGGTTTCGAGATCACGCTTGGCATCATCATCGGCATCATTGCGGTAGGGTTCGTGCTCTCTTTCTGGTATTCGCGCATCGTCAGGAAGAAGAAGCACTAGCGCACGTGCTATTCGGAAGAGCTCGTAATCTGGTCTATAGCTTGCGGATCGGATGACGAATGACCGTCTTGAGGTTTTCGGGCTTGGTGCGACGCGGGTCCGAAAGGTAGATCTCGTGATGATGCCGACCTTCGGGGGTGTTCGACATATCGAGCGCATAGCCTTCGCTGGCAACGAAATCATCGAGCAGTGCGATCGTGGCGGGTTCTTCGTCGTAACTTCCGAGGTGCATGATCTGCGCACAAAGCCCCTCATCTATGGTCATCAGTTCGGCGCTTGAGGTGTCGAGACCTTTCTTGTGTGCAGCTTCGCTTTGTGCCCAGGCGAATACTTCAGGTGTGACGAAATCGGGAAGGCGAATAGCTGATATCCACTCAAACGTTTCCTTGTTCGAAAAATCAACGCCATCAACGCCTTGCTGCCACCAAAAGCCCTCAAGGGGAGGGACGACGAAATCGAAATACCCGTCAATGCGGGTATCGCCCATCTTCGACATCTTGATGGTGTAAGCGATGGCGTAAAGGATGCCGATCGCGTTCTTGTATGCGCCGTCCTCTTCATTCGGATCACCCTTGCCTCGAACGGCAACATAGTTCATAGGAGGAACTTCAATGATCTCGGGCTTGCGTTTGGGCAGGTAGAATTCCTTGTATTCCTTTTTGAAGTCGAATGCCATGGACCTTCCTTATCCGCGATCGAAGAAGGGACTCTTCGAACTGATGCTCACGGGAATGGCAAGAACCTGCTGAACACCTTCACCAAGTAAGCCGAGGTGTGCAGCGGCAGTGCCAGCGGAGAACATGATGCGCGTATCGACCCCGTAGGCTTGCGCACGCGATACGGCAGAACCGAGTGCAATGCCCACATCGATCACATTGATCGCACAAGGTGCTTCGGCGGGCTTTTCGCCGCAGGTCGGGAACCCGCAATAACCGCAGTTCAAAGATTGAACCTTAGGTCTGGTTCCAACGAGCACTACGCATTGGCACGTGCGGACGCATCCTGCATCACGAAGGAAGAACGCATGCCCGCGCTCTTTGCCGATGGTTTCCATGGCGACCGCGAGAGCTTCCTTCTCATCGCCGTTCGCAACGGCGCATTCGAGCACATCGATGCCCTTTCCTTTCGGAGCAGTGCGTGCTGCAACGAGCATCTTTTGGGCGATATCGAGTGCTTGGGTTTCGCGCAGATCGCGTTCGTTATATATCATGGGAACTCCTTGCTTGAAGTGGCAGGCTCTTGTGCGTCACTGTTCGCTGGTGACAGGATAGCATCAATGCGTACGCGCACCTATACGACTCTGATAGAGAAACATATTGTTGCTTTTAGGGCAGCATCAATGCGGGTGAGCAACATAGATGACCCAATAGCGTTCCCAGACACCTGCAAGGAGGCAGAGCACTCCAGCGGCAGCCGCACCGAGCGGCCCGAAGAAGCAGGCAGCGATGGCGCAGATGCCTGCGATGCCATAGACAACGATCGCATTGCCCGCGAGAACCGCCTTAGAGTACATCTTGGAGGCTCGTTCGTGGATATTCATCCACACCAGTGCGTAGGTGAAGCAGCGGAAAACGATCAGCGCGATGAACGGGATGATGAGCGCTTCGACGGCAGCGATCTGGCCGAAAACGAGCGAAAGCACAATCAGAAGGCCCATTCCCATCGTAAGAGCATCGCTCGCTACCCAACAGGTGAGCCAACGTGCTTTCTTGAGGCCGGGCTGCGATGTGCAGCTGAACACCACGCCTTTGTAGCAGATCACCACGCACGCTGCGATGAGCGCTAAGACCGCGAAGAGACGGAAGAGCACATCGAGCACCACAACAACTTCGGGAGGCAGCCCAATGGTTGCGAGCAATGCGACTGTAATCCAGTAGATGGCGAGCGCGATGAACAGCATGATCGAATAGAAGATCAGGCCCACCACGCCGACCGATAGGGGAGAGGTGGGATGCAGGACTCTCATAGCATGCAAGAATCGAACGTGATCGCCCAGGTCGGCAACGAGCAAGAGCAGATCGAAAAGGACGATGAAGAAGGCGAGCGTGAGCGCGATCGGCATGACGGGGCCAAAGAGCGTTGGAGCGGTGAGCCACGTGATCATCGTCACGAACATGAAGCCCGCAGTGAGATTGTTGAAGAAAAGATCCCACACGATGATGTTCTTCCAGTCAGGAAAATGAACGGTATCGTGCTGTTGGTATGCAGAAGGTTGACCTTCAATCCATGTTCTATCCATGATCATCTTCCTTCCTACAGCAGACAAACAACGATTGTGATGGCTGCGATCGCGAGCATTCCTATAGCTTTGGCGTAATCGCCGATCATGAAGCTTACGGGCAATTTTGGTTGCGCTGGCAAGCCATAGACAGCAGGCTCGTCCATCAACAGGTAGAACGAATTGAGCGGTTTGTAATCCTGAAAGGGATCAACGCCATACAAGTTGGCTTTCTCAAAACCTTGCTCATGAAGAACCGCCAACCGTGCACGTGCACGCTCGACCATCTCTTCACGCGGACCGAACTGAATCGCGCCGGTGGTACATGCCGTGGCGCAGGCGGGCTCCAACCCGTCGCGCAAGCGGTCGTAGCATTCAGCGCACTTCATGGAATGGCCGGTCTCTTTGCTTACTTCGGGGACACCGAAGGGGCAGGCAGCCACACACATACGACAGCCCATGCAGATATCGGTCTGGTAATAGATGCCTCCGAATTCATTGCGAATGATGGCGCCGGTAGGGCAGGCTTCATGACAGGGTGACTCCTGGCAATGCTTGCAGTGGTCGGCCATGAAGAGCCATTGCCCTTGTTTCGGTTCATGAAGCAAGTCGTCCATCGAGGTAGGGGCTGTTCGGTCCGTTTCATTGACCTCTGAGAAGCGCTCGATGAACTTGACGTGCCGCCAGTTCTCTGAAGAAAGATCGCGGGTATTGTCGTAGCTGTTCCCCGACCATTGGATATCCGTGGTCTTGAGCATGTTCCACTGCTTGCACGCGATCTCACATGACTTGCATCCTGAGCAGATGGAGGTATCGGTGAAGAAGGCCATCTCCGTTTGCGCAGGAAGCGGATCACGGCGCTTGAACAAGGAGTAGACAACATCGAGTCTGCGATTCTTGTGCGGCTCTTTTGCGTCGTAGCGCTTATCGGAAAGCTTGAGTATGTTTCGCGGGTTCGGCTTCATGGTTAGTTCCTCCCTTCCGGTTGAGCCGGCCAGGGGGTATCAGGGATCGGCTCATCGAATAAGGGGTCGTATTCGAGCGGATATGGATCGAGCTTCTGCAGGTCGTTCGGGTCTGCCTTGGTGATCCGTACCGCAAATCCCTTAGATGCGGGAATCAGACCATCGGAAGCCATGATGGCGGGGCTGAGGTCGTTGGTAATGTCGCTGACCATCAAGCCCTTGTATCCTGATGCGACGAACGCGCCAACGACGGTCGCCTTCTGTCCGTAGACCTCTCCGATGCGCAAGCGGGGCGTTACGAGGGCGCGGATCTGCAGCTTAGCGCGTTCGCTTTCGACGGTGACATAATCTCCTGTCTCCACGCCGATGCTCGCTGCTTGCTCGGGAGAGAGCTCCAAGAAGCGTTCTGGCTGCAATCCGACGAGCCACGGCATCGTGCGCGTTTGCGCACCGGAGAGCCAGTGCTCGGTCACATGGTAGGTGGTCATGATCGTGGGATAGTCGTGCTCGCCCACGGGTGCGATGGGATTCTCAACATCGTCGACGATGACCAATCCAGGATCGCGCGTCTGTTCCCAAAGCTTGTTCTCATAGGGTGATTCGGTGGTTTCGTAGTAGACCGGCATGGGGCCCTCTTTGATGCTGTAGGGCACGAAGAGCCATGCCTTGCCGTCCGAATGAGCGCCGAAGGGGCAATCGCCCGCAAGCGCCGCATCGCCTGTTGCGCCCGGTTCTGGTTGGTAAGTTGGCGGCTTCTTCGCATTGCACTGCGGCTTGTCGTAACCTACCCATTGTTCGAGCTGCTCATCCCACCAGATGAGTTTCTTGCGCTCTGACCAAGGCTTGCCTTCTGGATCGGCGGAGCAGCGGTTGTAGAGGATGCGAGAGTTCTCGGGCCAGCTCACGCGATAGTCCGAGAAGATCGATCCGTTATGGACATCTCCTGTCTCCGTGCGATTCATCAGGTTCTCGCCTTCGGGGCCGAGGATACCTGAGAGCAGGCGGCATCCGCATACCGTCGAGCCATCATCTTTGAGCGTACCAGACCCTTGGCAGACCGAGCCGTCATCGATGTTGAATCCGTTCATCTCTCTGACGACCTTCATCATGTCCAAGTCGCCTTCGATAGGGGTGAGCTCGAATTCTCGCTCGCTTCTGGTAGGACCGTTCGCATCGTAATCCCAATAGAGCGCGCGCATGCCCGCATCGCGTTCATCGGTCGTTGCATTCGCTTTCGCCTGAAGTCTCTTACCTAATTGGTAGATGTACCACGAATCCGCATGAGCTGCTCCGGGTGCTTCTTGGATGCGCTCGTGCCATTGCAGTACGCGTTCGGTGTTCGTGACGGAACCCTCTTTTTCCAAGCAGGTGCAGACTGGCAAATAGAAGACTTCGGTTTGGCATTCATCGGGCGAAGGTCCTTTGGGATCGGCATACCAGACTGAAGCGCTCTCATTCTCGAAGAGATCCATCACCACGAGCCATTCGAGGTTTCGCATCGCATCGCGGCTCCAGCCCGTGTTGGGGTTGGTCACGGCGATGTTCTGGCCGATCACCACCATGCCATCCATACCGCCACGAAGGGCTTTTTCCATGGAGACGGTGAGCGATTCGTTGTCACTGAGCTTCGGGAGCCATTGATAGCCATATTCGTTGTCTTTGGTGGCGTTTTCGCCATAGTAAGCTTTGAGCAAGCTGACCATGTAATTCGGCAGTGATGCCCACGAACCACGTTCGGTCTCCAGCTTCCACATGCCATCGCTCGTCTTGTCGAGCGCGCCGCTGAAACCGTGACCATTAGCGAGGTAATCAGCCAAGGTGGCGTTGCCAGGATGCGCTTCTGGTTGGGGAATGTAGTTCGGCAAGACATTGAACAGCGTGGGAACATCGGTAGCGCCTTGCACGTTGGAATGTCCGCGGAGCGCTAAGATGCCGCCGCCAGGGCGACCGATGTTGCCGAGCAATAGCTGCAAGATAGCGGCGGTACGGATGATCTGGGAGCCGCTGGAATGCTGCGTGAAGCCGGTCGCATAGCAGAAAGCTGTGGTGCGATCGCGTCCGGAGTTCCTGCCGATGAGCTCGCCGACCTTCACGATGTCTGCTGGGCGACACCCGCAGATATCGGCTACCACTTCAGGTGTATAGTAGCTGAACTGCTTCTTGATCAGCTGGAACACGCAGTGCGGGTCTTGGAGGGTTAGATCTTGCTTGGGTTGTCCATAGCTGCCATCGGGATTCATCTCGTATTGATAATCCCAAGTGGTTCCTGCCTGAGAATATGAATTGGTCTCAGGATCCCATCCATTGAAGAAGCCGCGCACATCATCGAACTCAAAACCGGGATCGATGAGCGTAGCGGCATTTGTATAGTTGATCACGTACTCCTTGAACCAATAATCATGCTCGAGGACGTAATTGATGAGGCCGCCGATGAATGCGATATCCGCGCCAGGACGCGTGTGAACGTAGTGGTCGCATGCCGCAGAGGTGCGCGTGAAACGAGGATCGACATGGATGGTGATCGCGCCTTTGCGCTTCGCTTCCATCGGCCAATGGAACGCCACGGGATGAGCTTCTCCCATGTTCGATCCCATGATCAGGATGCAGTCGCTATTGATAAGGTCGCGTGGGGGATTGGTGCAGGCACCGAATCCGAAGGTTGGCGAAAGCGCTGCAACGGTGGTGGAATGGCAATACCGTGCGGAGTTCTCGGTGGGCAAGATGCCCAAACCTCCCGTGAAGAGCTTTCGGATGAGGTAGCATTCTTCATTATCGAGAGCCGATCCGCCGATGAATCCGATGTTCGTCGCCGCGTTTATCGTGAGGCCGTTCTCGTCCTTTTCGACGAACCCCTTATTGCGAGTCTCCCAGATGCGATCGGCTATGGCATCGAGCATCCAATCGATGCTCTTCTCTTCCCATTCGCTCGCACCTGGTGCGCGGTAGAGCGCGCGCGTCTCTCGATAGGGGTTGCGGTTCAGCATGAACGTCGACATGCCCTTAGGACACTGACGCCCCGCATTGATGGGGGAGCGCGGATCGCCTTCAACTTCGATGAGCTCTTTGTCCTTGTAGAAGGCCAGCTGCGAACAGCCTACCGCACAGAACTGGCATACGGTGGTGCCGCACTTCGCTTCGCGTAGCCTCGTGCACTTATGAACCGTACGATCGCTCAGAACGTCATTCACGTGAGCCATGGTCAAGTCCTTTCCTTCCTTAAACGTTGGCCTGCTTGAGCGTTCATGCTAAGCAGTCCACCAGCAAACCGCAGCAAATCACCGAAGCGATTCTTGCGGGATCATTCCAGCTCTCGTTCTCCAGCGCGCACCGGGCGATCGACGGGCCGATCGCTTCCCATGGGAGCACCGTTCATGCGCATCTTCTGCATGTTCCTCATGAGATAGATCGGCGATGCGTATCCGCTCCAGATATGTATCAGCCTGGTGAACGGAACGATGAGGAAGACGCAAAGTCCGATGAAGATATGGATCTTCTGCGGGGTGGCTGCATCGATCAGGTGCGTGTAGGCATCAGGCTGGAGCGTGACCAAGGCGATGGCCCAGTTCACGAAATCCAAGAGGCCTTCGCCTGATTTGTCGTAGAGTGCTGCGTTGACAACACTCGTTGCACCCATGATGAGCACTGCGCCAACCACCACCAAAACGAGCCAGTCGCTCGGACGCGAGGTCTTGCGAATGCGCGGGTTGGTGATGCGTCGGTGGATCATCAACGTGATGCCGATGAGGCAGAGCACTGCGCAGGCACCGCCTGCGATGATCTCGAGCACTTGGGTCATTTGCGGCGTGATGCCGAAATCTAGAAGGAATTGCTTGGGTACGAACAGTCCGAATAGGTGTCCGAAGAGCAGCCCGATAACGCCGACGTGGAAGAATCGTGCGCCCCAGTTGATCTCTTTCTTGCCGCCCAAAAGCTCCGAGCTTTGGCTCTTCACCGTGTAGGGGTGCGTGAGGAAGCGGATGAAGCTTCCCACCAGCCAAACCGTGATGACCACATAGGGAAATACCTGATAAACAATGAAATAGAGAAGGTGTGTAAGATCCGTATCCATAGTCATCACTTCTGCTTCCTTGGCTTGGCAGCTACTTCATAATCCTTGAACGTAGGTGCGATCTTCCTATCCATCGGGCCTCCGAAGATTTTCGATGCGCGATACCGCTGATCGCGGCCGCCGCCCATGTTCATGCCTTGTTCACCTTGCTTGAGCACGCTCGCCTCGTGGTCGCGGTTAGCGGTGGGTATCACGAAGCGATCCTCGTAGTTCGCGATGGCAAGCAGCGAATGCATCTCGCAAACATCTTCAGGCGTAAGGCCGAGCGCGCGAAGCTCGTCGATCTCGGGAGCTTCTTTGATGGCATCGAGCGGCAATTCGCTCTTCAGGTACTGATCGAGCCCTGCTGAATCGCTGTAGTGCCTTACGACGGAGCGCATGAGCAGCAAGCGCGATAGGGCATCTTGGACGACCTGGGTGTTTCCACCAGCAAGGAGGTTGGCGAGATACTGGATCGGTATCCTCAAGTCCTCTGCTTTCGGCAACATGCCGTCCATCGAGAGCTTGCCTGCATCGATAGCGTTCGCGATCGGCGAAAGGGGAGGAACGTACCAGACCATCGGAAGTGTGCGGTATTCGGGATGCATGGGGAAGGCGAGTCCCCATTCGATGAGCTTACGCACAGGTGATTTCTGTGCCGCCGTGATCCACTCATCCGATATGCCTTCAGCGCGTGCCTCTTCGATAACATCGAGGTTGAACGGATCGAGGAAAACGCTGCGCTGCGCTTCGTAGAGATCGGCATCGTTCTCGGTGCTCGCAAGCTCTTTTATCTTGTCGGCATCGTAGAGGACGACCCCCACATAACGAATGCGGCCCGTGCATGATTCAGAGCATACGGTTGGGCATCCGCTCTCGATACGGGGATAGCAGAAGATGCATTTCTCTGCTTTTCCGCTCGACCAGTTGTAGTAGACCTTCTTGTATGGACAGCCGGTCATGCACATGCGCCAGCCACGGCATTTATCCTGATCGACCAAGACGATGCCGTCCTCTTCGCGCTTGTATATGGAGCCTGATGGGCAGCTTGCTACGCATCCGGGATTCAGGCAATGGTTGCAAAGGCGCGGGAGGTAGAACATGAACGTATTCGCATATTGCGCATAGATCTCGCGCGAAACGCCCTTGAGGTTGATATCCTCTACCGCTTCAACATCTACGCCACCAAGATCGTCTTCCCAGGCAGCGCTCCCTTCGATCTTGTCCATGACTTCGCCCGTTATGTAGCTGACTGGCTGGGCGGTAGGTGCCGTTTTCATGAGAGGCGCCTTTTGCAGCTTCTGGTAATCGAAGGTGTAGGGTTCGTAGTATTCATCGATGGTCGGCAGCAGTCCATTGCTGAAGATGCCAGCCAAGAGCCACGAACGGGGCCCGCGTTTCAGCTGCAGCTTTCCGTTCTTGACCTGCCAGCCACCCTTCCATCTGTCTTGATCTTCCCATTGCTTCGGGTAACCGGTGCTCGGCTTCGTCTCGACATTGTTGAACCAGACGTATTCCATGCCCGGTCGATTCGTCCATACATTCTTGCAGGTGACCGAACAGGTATGGCACCCGATGCACTTATCGAGGTTCAAGACCATCGTAACTTGAGCGCGTATCTTCATAATAGCGTCTTCCTCCTTGTGCCTCGGGCTAGCAGTCTTTCGCGACGACACGTTTGGCTAAAATATCGGCTTCTGTCTCGGCCTCTTCATCGAGCCACTCAACAGAATCGAGCTTATGGAGCCAGATGAAATCGTCGCGATTCGGGCAAATGGTCCCATAGTAGTTCAGGTGGAACGAGAGCTGCGCATAGCCGCCGATCATATGCGTCGGATTGATCACGACGCGTGTCGGAGAATTATGGTCGCCACCGCGAATGCCCGTGACATTCGAAGCTGGCGTGTTCATGATCTTCTCGGTCGCATGCTGCAGGATCGAGAGGCCCTCTGGCATGCGTGAGGTGAGGATGGCGCGTGCCACCATCGCACCATTGGCATTCCAGAATTCGACCCAATCGTTGTCTTCGATGCCAGCAGCTTTCGCATCCTTGTCGTTGAGCCAGATGGTGGGGCCCCCTCGCGAGAGCGAGAGCATGCGTTCGTTGTCGTAATAGGTCGAATGGATGCCCCATTTCTGGTGGACCGTCGTGAAGTTGAGCATGATGGTGGGATGTCCGTTATCGGCAGCATGCTGATAGCCAGCCAATGCTCGCTGGTCTGCGGGCGGTCGGTATTGGGGGAATTCCTGGCCGAACGCGCGCATCCATTCGTGATCTTGGTAGAAATGCTGCCTGCCGGTGAGCGTTCGCCACGGAAGGTTCAGGTTGATGTTCTGCCAGAACGCGATGTAGGGGATCTCATCGTTTTCGGTGCCAGACCAATCGGGCGCCGTGAAGGTCTTGCGCGATTGGATCTGAAGGTCAAAGAAGGTGAGCTTATCGCCCCGATGTTCTTCAGAGAGCTGCTTGCAGGGAACGCCGCTTTGCTTCTCGACGAAATCCCAGCTGTTGTAGGCAAGACTACCATTGGTCTCGGGCGAGACGCGCATGATCATATTGGCTGCCGCGATATCGGAATCCATTTTCGGACGACCTTGGGCAACACCTTCCTTCATCGTGCCGTTGAGCTCGGCCAGCTCTTCGATCTCCTGATCGAGACCCCATTTGATGCCACGATTGCCGCCGCCGTTCTCTGAGAGGCGTGGGCCTACCGAACAGTACATATCGTGGATGTTGGCGTAATTGCGCTCCACTTCAACGATATGCGGGGCAGTCTTGCCAGGCACGAGGTCGCATTCGCCTTCATACCAGCGCTTCACATCGAGCGGTTGTCCCAGCTCGGATGCCGTATCGTGGCCGAGCGGCGTGAGCAGCACATCCTTCACGGCGCCGAAACGCTCAGGATAGGCACCGCCGAGCTGCGAGATGCGCTTGGCAAGCAGCTCGAAGATCTCCCAGTCGCTCTTGGCTTCCCAAGGGCATGAAACGGCCTTCACGAACGGATGGATGAAGCTGTGCATATCCGTTGTGTTGATGTCGTTCTTCTCATAGAACGATGCTGCGGGAAGCACGATATCGGAATAGAGGCTCGTGGTGGACATGCGGAAGTCGAGGTTGACCAAAAGGTCGAGCTTGCCAACGGGAGCTTCTCTCCATTTGATGAGCTCGGGCATGAGGTCCTCTTCTTCGGCGGAAAGCTCTTCGCCAACGATGCCGTCTTGAGCACCCATGAGATGTTTGAGGAAGTATTCTTGTCCTTTGCCCGAGGAGCCCAAGATGTTCGAGCGCCAGACAAAGAGGTTGCGCGGCCAATTGAAGGGCTCATCGAGGTCTTCGAGGCTGAAGTGGATATCGCCGTTCTTGAGCGCATCGACAAGATAGTCTTGCGTTGTTTTGCCACTTGCCTTTGCCTTTTCAGCGATGTTGATAGGGTTGACATCGAGCTGTGGAGCGGTGGGGAGCCATCCCATCTTCACGCTCTGGAGGTTGTAATCTATATAGGTGCCGCTATAGCGCTTCGCATCGGCAAGAGGGGAGCGCATATAGGAAAGCGGCATGCGTTCATAGCGCCACTGATCGGCATGCTCATAGAAGTAGCTTGTTGCGTTCATCTGGCGTGAGGCAGGGACCCAGTCCTGTGCGAATGAGAATTCTGCCCATCCGGCTTCGGGGCGGATCTTCTCCTGCCCGACGTAATGGCACCAACCGCCTCCAGGAACACCTACCGTTCCGCAGAGCATGAGGATGTTCATGATGCCACGATAGGCATTGTCGGTTTGATACCACTGATTGAGTCCAGCGCCCATGAGCACGCATGCTCTTCCTTTGGTGGTAGAGGCTGCAGTTGCGAATTCTCGCGAGAGACGTATCACGTCTTCGGCACGCACGCCGGTTATGTCTTGCTGCCAACGGGGTGTGAACGGAACGTTATCCATCTCGCCCTTGGCCACCTGACCACCGATACCGCGGTCGATGCCCAAGAATGCGCCAAAGAGATCGAAGACCGTTGTGATAAGGACTTCTCCTTCGGCTGTTTTGATGCGCTTCACGGGCACCGCACGCTCGAGTACGGGGCCATCGTCAGTGTTGCCCGGGAACAGCGGGATGCTCTCATCGCCGAAATAGGGGACGTTCAGCGTGACCACTTCGTCTGAGGAATCGATGAAGCTCAAGCGCGGATGGATGTCCTTGCCGGTCTCTCCATCGATCTCGAGAGTGTTCCATTTGCCCTCATCGCCGTTCGCTTCCTGTTCCCATCGGTAGCCGATCGAGCCTTGCGGAACGGCAGGGGCATCGCTCGTCTCATCCCATACGACCGTCTTCCACTGGCTATTGCCCGCCTTGGCGTAGGCTTCAAGGTCGCTCGCGCGCAGCGTGCGTCCTGCCACATAGGCATCTTTGCCCGCGCGCTTATCGAGGCAGACCAGCATGGGAAGGTCGGTGAACTTCCGTACGTAATCAGTGAAGTAAGGATCGGGGTTATCCAGGTGGAATTCCTTGAAGATCACGAAGTTCATCGCGAGAGCCAGAGCGGCATCGGTGCCTTGCTTGGGATGCAGCCACCAGTCTGCATCTTTCGTGCTCTCGCAGTAATCGGGACAGATATTGACGAGCTTCGTGCCGTTATAGCGCGCCTCGATCATGAAGTGCGCATCGGGCGTTCGTGTCATGGAGATGTTCGTGCCCCAGCAGAGGATGTAGTTGGAGTAGTACCATGCTTCCGACTCGGGCACGTCCGTTTGCTCTCCGAAGGTTTGAGGTGACGAAGGTGGAAGGTCGCAATACCAGTCGTAGAACGAAAGGGGCGTTGCGCCGATGAGCGACAGATAGCGAACGCCAGCGCCATAGGAGACCATGGAGTAGCCGGGGATCGGCGAGAAGCCCGCGATGCGATCGGGGCCATATTTCTCGATCGTGTAGAGGTTGGCGGCCGCTATGATCTCGGTGGCTTCATCCCAGCTCGTGCGAACGAGATCGCCAAGGCCACGTACTTTCACGTAGCTTTCACGGGTTTCGGGATCTTCGACGATGCGCTTCCATGCTTCGAGGGGCTCGTGATGAGCGCGCTCACGACGCCATGCATCGCGAAGTTGAGCGCGGATGAGCGGATGCTTGACGCGCGCCGCGCTGTAGAGATACCACGAATACCCTGCACCACGAGGGCATCCACGCGGTTCGTGATTCGGAACGCCGCAAGGGGTAGGAGGGTAGTCCGTTTGCTGGGTCTCCCACGTGACGATACCGTCCTTCACGTAGATCTTCCAGCTGCATGATCCTGTACAGTTGACACCATGCGTAGAGCGCACGATCTTGTCGTGCGCCCAACGATCACGATAGGCATCTTCCCAGTTGCGGTTCTCGTCGGTGACTTCGCCCCAGCCGTCGGCGTAGCTCCCAACGCGCTTCTTGAAGAACAGCGAACCTTCGGTGAATTTCGACATATGAACCCCTATTCATCTTGGGCTCGAGCGGTGAATGTCGCTCGAGCGCGTGGATGTTGTTCTTGGCATGAAGCCCTAGTGCTGAAACTGCCTTTCCTAGCAGCGGTTCGGCGCATTCTTCCTGTCGTAGAAGAATACGTTGATAACCAGGATGGCGGCGAAGATGACCGCGGATACCGCGAACATCACCAGCGGGCTCGTGGATGCGAGCAGAACGCCGATGGTGAACGGGCCGTATGCTCCGATAGCGGAGGTCCAGCCAACTACTGCGCCACCTTGAACAGGCGGGAAGAGCACGGCCATCTGCTGGGTGGTGGAGGCGTTGCCGCATCCTGTCCAGAAGAACACCCACCACATCGCGATCATCCAGACCCAGCAACCCATAACAGAGTCGGGCTTGTAGACGCATAGGAAGATGAGACCGATGATCACCGCTGCAGCCATGATCGTGGTCACGCGTCCGCCACGGATCTTGTCCGAGACCTTGCCTGCTCCCACACGGGCAAGAGCGCCGATAGCAGGTCCGACCCACGCGAAGGCGATGGCCGAAGGCGCGCCCTCGATATGGTTGAAGACGCCATCTCCCATCAGCGCGAAATGCGCGCCCAAACCTGCGAAGGTGGCGAACGTTCCGTAGTAGAACAAGGTCATGAACCAGGTGTGCTTGCTCTTGAAGATGGACATCTGAGTCTTGAAGTTCGCCGTGACCGGGACCGAACGCAGCAAGACGATAGCCAGGATGGAGAGGATCACTACGAGCGGAACCCATATCCAGCCAGCGTTCTGGAGCCAGATCTCTTTGACTTGACCCGCCACTACTTCATGCTGCGGAGAGCCTAAGATCCCGAATACGGAAAACGTGATGACGATCGGCGTTACGAATTGGACGAGCGAGGTGCCGAAGTCCGACAGACCGCCTTGAACGCCGAGGGCAAAGCCGCGCTTGCTCTTCGGGAAGTAATAATTGGTGGATGCCATGAGTCCCGAGAAGGTGCCGCCGCCGATACCAGCAAGGAAGGCGAACAGCATCAGCACTTCGAAAGGAAGCCCCGGGTTCGTTACCGCATATATCCAGCAACCAAGCGGAACGAGCAACAAGATGGTCGACATAAAGACCAGCTTGCGCGTACCCATTATGGGCGGTAGGAAGGTCCATAAGATACGCAGGGTGCCTGCTGAGAGGCCTACCATCGCCACGAGCCAATAAAGCTGGCTTGCATCAAGGTGGAAACCGACGGCGTTGAGATGCGGTGCCAGTGAGGGCACGAGGTACCAAGCGCAAAAGCCGAAGGTCAACGAGAAGGTGGAGATCCAGACCGTGGTCCAAGCCAAGCGCTTGTCCCATTTCTTCGGGTCTTCAGGATCCCATTCTTTTATATCTGCTTTCATGGCGATCACTTCCGTTCTTAGTGAATGCAACGGCCTTAAAACAGCGGTTGAAATGCCGTCTACATAAACCCTCCATGAGCATACCTAATCTTGTTAATTCAACAGTGCGTATTGGATTGTTCTAATCTTTCTGTAGGTCTTTTGTTGGACACTTGTTACCTATGCTGTTAGCCTGCGCTTTCAGGCGAGACCTCATGTCCTACGAGCCTGAGTGTTCGTTCGTTCATCGGTCGATGTTGCCTATAATGAATCGAACGCTGTTTCGATGACGACGAGCGCCTGCGCGCGTTTGAAAGGACCATACGATGATCTGGGAATTGAAAGCTCTTGCCTGTCTTTTGCTCTATCCGGATGACGACCTTCTGGAAAGCCTTCCCGAGATCGATGCGGTGTTGCAGAAGAGCGAAGAGTTGAAAGCTGGCTCGAAGAAGCGCCTGGATGAGTTCGTCGCATGGGTCAAAGGAACGGACCTTACCTCGCTCCAGTCCGCTTATGTGTCGACCTTCGATATCGGCAAGCATGCGAGCTTGAACCTCTTCGAGCACACGCAGGGCGATTCGCGCGATAGAGGACACGTGATGGTGGAGCTGAACAGGCTCTACAAAGAGCATGGACTCGATCTGACCACCACCGAATTACCGGATCATCTGCCCGTTTTCCTTGAGTTCATCGCAGGGCTCGAGCGTGAAGATGCCCTGCTCTGGCTCGAGAGCACGATTGAACCCATTCGCAAGATCGATCGAGAGCTCCAGCTTGATGAGAGCCCTTGGGAGGCTGTGAGCGCAGCGCTGATCGACTTTTCGGGGGCAGAGCGCGAAGCGTCCTCGGAGCGTTCGACTGCTGAGATGATTCCGACGCTCGATGCGGAATACTTCGAAGCTCCGGTCACCTTCGGCGGTTCCGTCAACCCTGTTTCATCCTCAGCAGCGCTCTAAGCTCCCCTGCGAGTGCGAGCCTAACATCAGTATCAAAAGCATAGTTTCTTGGTTTTCTTGATCTGCCCGACCATCGCGATCCCGTTCGCTGTTGGGCGATGAGACAGCGCAACTTGTGTTGAACTTTGCGCTGAGCTTCCCGCTGAACTGCCTAATCGATGGCCTCTACTCAATAAGTAGTGAGGGTATTGTTTTACGGTATCTGAACAATACGTAGCCTCTTGTGATGCTTTGTGGTTTTGAGCTCTCTACTATATGAGATGTGTTCGAAGGACCAACGATGAACGCGTTCATCCTGTCTCGTGCGTAGCGCGGATCCGCCTTCGGTGGAGAAGAGCCTTAAGGAATCTTCGGCAAGGAGAATAGCGGCATAGCTCGGTGAATCGAGGGTCTTGCGAACATGGGGGAAACTTAGCCAAAAGGAGGAATAACATGGCAGATTACTACGGAACAGATACGGTCGTTTCAGACCTTCGTGACGATGGCCTTTTGATCATGCGCATCAATCGACCAGATGTTGCTAACGCTTTGAATGGCGAAACGTCTCGCGCGATGGAGAATATCATGAACCACGCTGAGACGGATCCAGCAGTCCGTGCGATCATCGTTACGGGTACGGGCAAGGTATTTTGCGCTGGCGAAGATCTTTCGGAGCTTTCTGAAGGTGGCGAGTGCCAGACGGTCACCGAGCATGGTTTCGGTGGTTTGACCGCGCGCGTTTGCTCGAAGCCGATCATCGCAGCAGTGAATGGTAGTGCTGCAGGTGGCGGTATGGAGATCGCGATCTCCTGCGACATCGTGGTCGCCAATGAGAATGCGAAATTCGGCTGCACCGAAGTCGGCCTTGGCATCATCGCTTCAACGGGCGGCATCGTGCGTCTTGCTCGCGACATCAACCGCAAGGATTGCATGGAGCTGCTGTTGACCGGCAAGAAGATCAAAGCGCCTGAGGCGAAGGAGCTTGGCCTGATCAACTATGCTGTTCCTGCGGATGAGGTCATGGATAAGGCGATCGAGATCGCTGAGACTATCCTGCAGAATGCGCCGCTCGCGCTCAAATGGACCAAGTATCTTGTCCATGCTTGCGACCAGATGAGCGAAGAGGATGCTATGCGCTATTGCGATGCTGCATACCGCTTCCTTGAGAAGACGGAAGACGGCATCGAAGGACCGCTGGCCTTCACCGAAAAGCGCGAGCCGAAGTGGGTCGGTCGCTAGTCCTTGGACGGATGCTGTCTTACAAGACAACAGCTTGAACATACCCTCCTAAAGATAAGGAAAAGGCACGTGCTCGGAGGTGCCTTTTCCTCGTTTATGGGCCAGATCGCCTGGTCAGTCCATGCGGTCTGGCTTTTTGTTCGTGAAGGGTTTGCTAGAAACCGCTCGCAGCTTTGAGACGGTAGATCCCGTCGTCTGTGAGTACCATGCGCTGGACGATGCCCTGCGCCACGAGCGTTTGGATCATGACGAACGTTTCAAGCAGCAGGTAGTAGCGCGCGACCGCAGGAAGCTTGTACCACTGCTCAGGTTCAGGGCGCTTCGAACAGAGGCGGGCCACCGTCTCTCCCATGCAATAGGGATGCGCAGCGATGGCGCGCAGTACCTCACGACGGCGCTCAACTTTGCGATCGATGATCTCGTTGATGCGGTCCGAGAAGCCCTCCTTGATCGGGCTGCCATGACCAGGGAGCACCAGGCGGGGTTTCAGCTTCTGCACCTTCTTCAGGCTCTCGAAATAGCGCTCGTAGCCGTCCTCACCGGTGAAGAACGAATCGATAGCGGGCGTGGTGATGGTAAGCACGTGATCGCCACTGAACAGGATGCCCGCATCGGCATCGAAGAGCACGAGCGAATCGGGGGAATGCCCTGGCACCTCGAAGACCTGGAGCGTGCGATTCCCGACCGTGATGGTATCACCCTCCTGAACAGGGTGGATATCAAAGCGCTCCTCGTCGATGAAGATCGTTTCGCGGTTGCAGGCTTCGTAGGCCTGCGCATCAGCAGGGCTCGCACCCATCGCCAGCATGCGGCGGAAGAAGAGCTCATCGATCTCGGAGGCGGTCGGCTCATGCCTGCTTTCGAACCCGATCCGCGACCCGTAAATGGGGGTGCCCGGCGCCAAGATGTCATTCACCTGACCAGAATGGTCGAAGTGTTGGTGCGTCAAGAAGAGCCTGAGCTTGCCGAGATCGACCCCGATCGCTTCGAGTGCCTCGCACATGATGTGGTAGGACTGTTCGCCTGGCGCACCGGCATCCACCATCAGCCACTCTCCATCGTCGTAGACCAGATAGCTATTGGAAACGCCATCACCGAGATTCTTGAAGCGCACATGGGCTGAATAGACGAGCGGATCTTCGCAGACCAGCTCCCAATGGCATTCGGGCTGCGGCTCGTCTGGGCGCTCGTGCGTGTGCAAGGAGTGCTGTTGAGGCTGTTGTTCGAACATAGATGCCAGCTTACCAGACGAAACTGCCCAAACGGATCTTGAGCGCCATTACGAAACTTGAACGTTGCGCAGGCGCCGTCGATCGCTAGTTCAACATGCTCGATTCCTGGAGCGACTGTCCACGTGTCTCCGGTGCCATTATGACCGAAAGCACCAATCCCAAAATGACGAGTCCTGCAGCTACCAGCATGGTCGGTCCAACGCCGAAGTTCTCGAGGAAGATCGGCGTACCGTAGGTCGAGATGATAGTGCCGATACGCGAGATCGAGATGGAGATGCCCACCGCTGATGCGCGCACATGGGTAGGGAAGAGCTCATTGGGGTAGAGCCACTGCAAGATGCCCGGGCCTCCGCTGAAGAATGCGTAAAGTCCGAATGCGATGATCACGACCCAGATCGGCGCATCAGGGAAGATGCCCAAGATCACGAGACCAACAGCCATGAAGAACAGCGATCCGATCAGAAGCGGGCGTCTGCCCAAGGAATTGAGCCAGAACATGGCTGGGATCGTGCCGATCAGGAAGAAGAGGCTCACCGCGCTCTCACCCAGAATGGACATGCGTCCTTCCGAAAGGCCGAACGCGCTCATGATGTCGGGGCCGAACGTGTAGATCGCGTACATGGGAACGACCTGGCAAAGCGTTAAGATGCCCAGGTAGATGATGCGCTTGAAGTAACCCGCCTTGAACAGGAATCCAAGCGAAGTCTTCGTGGGCTGCTCGTCCTCATGGATCTCGATATCCTCACCGAACACGCGGTCCATGACTGCACGCGCTTCAGCGAACTTCCCTTTGCTCTGCAGCCAGAGTGGGGACTCGGGGATGTCGTGCCTGCCGATCAAGAGGATGATGCAGGGAACGACCGCGCTGCCGAGCATCCACTTCCAGCCATCTTCTATCCCTACCAGTGCAAAACCGACGAAAGCTGCGGCTGTTGCGCCCAAATACCACGCAGCCGAGACTGCGCCCATCGAGATGGACCGGTGCGCCTTCGGGGTGAACTCGGCTATGAGCGAGGTGGCGATGGGGTAGTCTGCGCCTACGAAGAGACCTATCGCGAAGCGTGCCAAGACCAGCTGGAGCGGGTCAGCGGCGAAGACCGAGAGTACTGAGAATACTCCAATGGCCACTACGTCGATGATGAACATGGCGCGCCGGCCTACCAGGTCGGTCAGCCAGCCGCCTAGGATCGTGCCGAAGAAGATGCCCAAAAACACCGAAGCGCCAACCGCGGCGCTCCACATGGTATCGAGGGCGAAGAGAGGGGTGATCTGGGTGAGTGCTACGCCGATGATGGCAAGGACGTAGCCATCCAGGAAGGATCCGCCGCTCGAGAAGAAGGTGATCTTGCGCAAAAAGGGCGTCATCTTGACATCATCGATGGTCTTGTTGACAGCCTTCTTGACCTTAGTTGCTACTTCATCGACGGTGGCATTGGTCGCGCGTTCGCTCGCACCTCCTGAAGCGGGAGCAGACGCAGTTCCCGAAACAGCTGCTACCGCGCTACACGCAGCTACCGATGTAGTGGATGTAGGCGCCGAAGCAGCCGCACCTGCCGATGCGGCAACAGGTGCTGCTTGTGGTGGACTTACTGCTTGCGTGATCTTCTTGATCGCTCGTCTCATGACCTCTCACCTTATTCCAACGTTAGTTCCATTCTACGATTCCGTAATTCAGATGCGGTTTTGCTCCGGTCATATTGGCATCGGCATCGACCAATTGAAAGCGCCCTTCGTTCTCACCGACGCGCCACATGCGCGTTGTGAGTGTTTGACCTGGTATGACCGGGGAAGTGATGCGCGTTTTGAAGCGCGTCATGCGTTCAGGTTGGCCCGGGAACCAGGTTGAGATGAGGTGGCGCATAGCGAACCCACCCAGGCTCACTCCGTGAACGATCGGACGCGCAAGGCCTGTTTGTTCGGTGTAGGCCCAATCGATGTGCTGCTGATGCCAATCGCCCATCAGCCGATAGATGAGCGGCATGTTGAAGGGGACCGTCTCGGTCACTTCGGCATCTGGCAAGCGATCGGGGATCTCCACCACATCGTGCGGAGGCTTCGGACCGCCCCAGCCGCCATCGTTGATGCAGACGTCCCAGGTCTTGACCGTGCAAAGATGAGTGCCGTCGTTGCTGTAGCTCCTGCCTGTTTGCAAAGAAAGGCATCCGCGACCCTCGCCGCGATCGTAGAGTGCGTCTTGCGTGACGAAGGTCTCGACACGATCGGACATCTTGAAGGGGGCATGGAGCTCGATCTCGAATCCGTAGTGGAGCGACCCTGAATAGTCGTATCCATAATCGAGCGTACGCGTCATCTCTTCGTTCACTGTGAGCGGCACGCCGAAGATGGGCAAGACCGCCAGATGGGGGTCGTTCGCATCGCCTTCGTTGAGGTATTCAAGATCGGTGATGCCGTCGTAGCCCGCATTGCAGCCGAGCGCACAGATCTCCAAGTCCCTGAAATCGTACGAGCGTACGAAGGGGCCGAACTCTTTTCCAACGATTTCGGTACTGATCGCCATGGCGTTCATCAACCTCTCTCATCATTTGCGCGCAGAAGCGTATGATCGCCTGCGCAGTGCGGAGCGAAACTGGGTGCAAGTTCTCGCTTTCCGCGTGGTCAGCTTAAGAGCTTCTTCTCGATCTTCATGCTGCAAGTACGCGGGAAATCTTCAACGACCTCGTAGAAGGTGGGGACCTTGAACGATGCCATGTGGTCCTTGCAGTACTGCTCGACTTCCGCAAGCGTCATGCTCTCGCCTGGTGCGAAGCGAACGAACGCCTTGATGGCTTGATCGCGGATCGGATCAGGAACGCCGATCACCGCAGCCTCAGCGATGGCAGGATGCTGTTCGAGGATCTCCTCGAGTTCGGTAGTGGAGATGTTCTCTCCTGACCTCTTAACCATGTTAACCTTGCGATCGACGAAGTAGAACCAACCGTTATCATCCTGATAACCTTGATCTCCTGTTTTGAGCCAGCCGTCGACGCTGAAGGTATTCTCGGTCGCTTCGGGGTTGTTGTAGTACTCGAGCATCACCGAACGGCCACGCTCGCCTTTTATCTGGATCTCGCCAACCTCGCCAGGTGGCAGTTCGTTATCATTCATGTCGCAGATGCGCGCCTTGTAGCCGAGTCCTGCGCGCCCCACCGAAGGCCAGTTACGTGCGCCAACGGGCGGGTCGGTGATAGCCCAGCCGATCGATTCGGTTGATCCGTAGGTGTTCATGATCCTCATGTTGAAGCGTTGCTCGAATTCTTCCTTTTCCGCATCGGTGATGGGGATGAAGTAGAGCACCTCACGCACGCAGTGGTTCTTCTCTTCAGGGTCGACCGGTTGGAGAAGCAGCGTACGCAGCATCATGGCAACGCATTGGATGACGGTGGCCTTGTAATGGCGGATCTGCTTCATGAAGCGGGTTGCCGAATACTTCTCGACGATGATGAGGGAGGCTCCTGCGGTGATCACAGGCATCAGGGCGGCCAGCTGGAAATTCGAGTGGCACGCGGGCATCGAGGTCAGCACGCGATCGCTGCCGCGCAGCGAGACCTCCCAATCGCCATACAACCCCGAGAACACCATGTTCGCGTGCGTGAGCACCACGCCTTTCGGGCGGGAGGTGGTGCCTGAGGTGTAGATGATCTGCACGGGATCGTCGGAGGCAAGCTCGCAGGAATCGCGCAGGATCGCGCTCTGTTCGCAGCGCATCATCCAGAAATCGTAGATGCCCTGCTGGCCTTCTTCGACCGTGCCGAGCGGTGTGTAGATGCTCGAGAAATCGATATTGCTCTTGGGAGATTCAGTGCCCGCGCGCGCTACTACCACGCCTTTGGGGAAGTAATGGCCGCGTGCGAGCAGCTCCTGGTACGTCTCGTAGAAGAGCGGCTCGACCACGACGCAAATCGCGTCCGAATTCTCCAGAATGTACTCGGCTTCGTCAGCGAGATATTGCTCGTTGATGGGCACTGCCACCGCGCCGATCTTCGCAAGGCCGAACAGGCACATCAAGAATTCCGGTGAGCTGTGGAGGTGAAGGGCCACGTGATCGCCCTTCTCGATGCCGAGATCGAGAAACACATTAGCGATACGGTTGACATCCTCGTCGAATGCGGCATAGGTGTATTCGAACACATCGCCTACGCGGTTCTGGAACGTGAGGAAGTGTCGTCTTCCCTTGCGCTCGACCACGCTTTGCCACAGGTCACGGAGCGTTTCGTTTCCTACGATGTCGGCCATTTTCGTCCCCTCCTACGAAAAGATGCTGGTAGATTTTCATTTCCCCTTCTCATAACGAACGCATGCGTGGCAGTGCTATCTGGCGTTCATGGTCGGGACCGAGCCCGTGTGTTCTGAAAGCTCATGGTGAACGCTTGCGCCTGACCCTTTGAGCGCTCGTTCGTGATGAGAAGAAGACCTGCCTAAGGATCCCCCCCTAGATCCCCTCCGGGGCAGGTGACCGGAGGGGATCGTTTGGAAAGATCGGGAGCGCTGCAGCTCGCGGCGGCGCGCGCAACCCGTGAAGCTTGGCACTGTTGCCAGGCGGTGAGCTAGCCCGCTTTGACCACGTTGGCCGCGATCAGCTCGTCGATCTGCTCGGGCGTGTAGCCGAGCTTGGTGAGCACATCGATGGTGTCGCCACCTTGCTCAGGCATCGGGCGCCACACTTGGCCAGGCGTCTGCTCGAAGCGCGGCATGGGGGAGAGGCCTTTGAAGGTGTCGCCATCTTTGGTCTCCCATTCGATGAAGTTGCCACGCATCTTCATATGCTCGTCTGCCACCATGTCCTCGAACTCATAGACGCTCTGAGCAGCGATGCCCTGTTCAGCCAGAACGTCCTCGAGCTCGAGCTTGGTGCGCTCGGCAAGCCATGCCTCGAGGCGCTTCTCGAACTCAGGTGCGATCGGCATGGAGAGCCACAGCGATGCCGTATCGTCCGGCACCTCAGGAGATCCCCATACGTCTCCCATGCCCAAGGTCTCGAGCATCCACTTGTTCTGGCGGATGCCGAAGAGGTTCAGTGCGATGAAGCCATCAGCGCATTTGTAGACGCCGATGCCGCAGAGGTTCTGGTTGCGAGCACCTGCACGCGGCCACTTCACGCCGTCGTTCAGGTAATCGACTAGGTAGTACTGGCTCATGTACATGATGCCCTCGTACATCGCCCAGTCGATGCTCTCGCCCTGACCGGTGCGTTCGACCTTGTGGAGTGCTGCGAGCGTTGCTGCGATCAACAGGTAGCTGTTGATGTAGTCGCCGGAGTAGGGCATCGTGATCATGGGCTGCTCGGGCGTGCCGTTCTGACAGGTGAAGCCTGCATACGGGCCGACCGTGCCGTCGTAGGCGGCGCGCTTCACGCGATCCGGGTCGCCATAGGCGCCGAATCCTGAGCAGTGCACGATGACGAGCTTGGGGTTCGCGGCCCACAGATCCTCGTCCGTGATGCCCTTGCGCTGCCAGGTGCCGCCCTTAGAAGACTCGAAGAAGATATCGGTGTCTGCGAGCATCTTCAAGAGCACTTCTTTGCCTTCGGGGGTGAACTGGTTGAGCGCGACCGAGCGGCAGTTGCGGCGTTCAGCCTGAGCTGCGTTCTTCGCGTCGCGGACCGTATCGCCGTAGCCCGTGTTCTCGAGCCAGGTCACATCTGCGCCCCAGTCAGCCATGATGTTGCAGGCACGCGGCACTGCTTCTTCCATGGCGGCGAAGACGACCTTCACATCATCCAAGACACCGAAGCTTGGTTTTTCAGTTGGGATTGCCATGAGGTTCCTCCTTGTGGTTTCTCTTAGGTTCGAAGCTAAGGCCTAGCGATACTTCTTCAGGGCGTTCTTTGCAGTGGTGAGGATCATCATCTCGTCGGTACCGCCGGAGATGCGGTCGACACGCAGGTCACGCCAGAAGCGGTTGATGCGATGCTCGCTCGCGACCGAGATGCCGCCCATGATCTGCATGCCATCGTCGACTACCTTGAAGGCGGCGTTGGCGCAGTAGTACTTGCACATTGCTGCTTCGCCGGCGTCGAATTCGCCATTGTTGTTATCAGCGTTCCAAGCTGCTTCATAGAGCATGTTCTTCATGGCGTTCAGGCGAATGGTCATCTCGGTGATCTTGAGCTGGTTGAGCTGGAAACGACCGATGGTCTTGCCGAATGCCTCGCGCTGATTGGCGTGACGCAGCGCATCTTCATACGCGCAGATGGCGTTGCCGTAGTCGCAGGCACCTACCAGCCAGCGCTCGAAGTTGAAGTCGGAGACGCCGCGGTTGAAGCCGTTGCCTTCCGTGCCGAAGATATCCGACTCATCGAGTTCCACGTCGTTGAAGTAGACCTCGCAGCAGCTATCCATGCGAAGACCGAGCTTGTCCAGCGGGCCCAGTTCGATGCCCGGCTTGCTCATGTCCACCATGAACTCGGTGAAGACGCTCGGGTCATCGGCGTTCTTCGCCATGACGACGAGCCATTTCACGCCCTTGGAGGAGGTGATGAAGGTCTTGGTGCCGTTCAGGTAGATGTGACCGTCGCGACGCTTGTAGTTGGTGGTGAGAGCAGAGACATCGGAGCCTGCGCCTGGTTCGGTGCAAGCGGAGTTCCAGATCTGCTCGCCGGTGCCCAGATATGCCATGACCGCATCGATCTGCTCGGGCGTGCCTTCGCGGATGATGGTCTCGAAGCCGGGCAGCTGATAGAGCACGTAGGTCGGGCCACCGTACTGACCGAGCACCTCATAGACTGCCATGAGGGTGACCAGCGGCTGCTCAAGGCCGAGTCCGCCACGGTCTTCGGGGAGCATGATCTGATCGAAACCGAGATCGCACAGACCCTTCACCCAGCGAAGCGGGTACTCATGCTTTTCGTCGCACTCCTGGAAGTACTGATCCCAGGGCTCGCTTTCCATGTACTCACGATAAGCCTGGACGATGAGTTCCTGGTCGACGCTTAGTTTGAAATCCATTGTTTTCCTCCTTTTGGGGTGCTACTGCGCACTTCGCGGTAGCAAACTTCTTCCTTATTGTCTTGGTGGAGTTCACTGTTTGCCCCCGTGAACCACATCAAGACGATCGCCAGCTTGCTTGTATAGCAAGCGTGTCGCTAATGGGGTAGGGCGGCCGTGCTAGGCAAGGCCGGGTTCTGCAATGCCAACCTGCTCCTTGAAGAAGGTGGCACCGTGCTCGAGCGCATCATTAGCTGCGTCGAGCGCTTTGGTGTAATGCAAGAATGCATGGATCACGCCTTCGAACATCTCGAACTGATACGGGATCGCATACTGATCGCAGATGGCTGCGAGCGTGCTCGAGTCATCGCGCAGCGGGTCATACTCTGCTGCTGCGATATAGCAGGCAGGCATGTCGTGCGTCATATCGTTCAAGAAGAGATTCGCGTAAGGCGAGGTCTTCAGCTCTTCGATATCGTTCGCATAGAGCTGCTGATAGAACATCCAGTCCTCTTCGGCAAGGCCATCCCACGGGCCACCCAAAAGACGCATGGATGAAGAATCGGTAAGGCCGAACCAGCCGTAGTAGAGCAGCAGGCACTTGATATGAGCGATCGAATCCGTGGTGTCGCGCAAATAGAAGGTTGCGGCCAGGTTCAGGTGTGCTCCACCTGAATCACCTGCGAATCCCATGCGCTCGGTATCGATGCCATAGGCTGCTCCTTCTTCGTGCAAGAACTGCGCAACGAAGGCGACCTCCTCCACGGCTGAAGGGAATTTCGCTTCAGGGGAGAGGCGGTAATCGACTGCCACCACGATCGCGCCCGTGTTGCGGGCGAGGATGCGGCAGATGCGATCATGAGTGTCAAGGTTGCCGAGAACGAAGCCGCCTCCGTGCACGTAGACGATAACCGGAGTGGTTGGGCTTTGAGCTTCCTTGCCAGCAAGCGCTTCGTCGGTCGGATAGTAGAAGCGTACTGCCATGGGGCCATGAGGGCCGGTGAGCTCTTCATCGAAGGAGAGCTTCATGACCGGGCCACCTTCCACCCAGAACTCACGGCCGAGCACGTAGTTCTCACGCATGATATCGAATCCGACCGAGGTGTCATTCGCATCACCAGCGAGGGTGGCCTCTTTTGCGAGGATCGCCTTCATCTGAGGATTGATGCGAGCCAGTACATCAAGCTTATTCACGAGTTTCTCCTTCTTTGGGTGGGGTGCCTTCGGTGGGAGGCACCCCTTTGGACGGTAGATTGAGCAGAGACAGTGGGGAGTTTGTTCGGTGATCGTGTCTCAAGATCACCTGATCGAGTGTGCGAACCTTACGCTTCTTGCGCTTGTACGTCCGCTTCGATCTCTGATTCGACTTCTTCTTCGATGATGTCGTTGCGGTGCTTCTTGATGGAGCGGAGCAACATGACCAGGCAGAAGATGCCGACCACTGCCAGACCGATCTCGATACCGAAGATGCCGTTGAAGGCTGCGGTACCCTGAGCGTCGATCATGGAGCCGTACCAGGTGTGGATGAAGACGTCGGGCAGGAAGCCGATCACGGAGAGCAGACCAGCTGCAGTACCGAAGATCTGCATCGGGATCTTCACCTCTGAGAGTGGGGACGAACCGATCGAGAATGCGCCGTAGGTTGCGAAGCCGAACAGTACGACCATGACGGATACTATGATGGCTGCATTAGGATCATGCGGATAGAAGATGAATCCTATCAGTACCGCGATCGCGAGTACGAATCCACCGATGATGGCCTTCGAAGGACTCTTGATCTTCGTGGCTATGAAGCCGACGATCGGGCCAGCCAGAAGACCAATACCATAGGTACGGATGAGGCCGATCACGTTAACGAGGTTGCCATCTGCATTGAAGCACTGGGTCAGATACGGCGTGGTGTAGGTAGCGCCCTGATAGACCGCGTAAACGCAGAAGTAAGCGACGCATGCCCAGATAACACCGGGGTGCTTGAAAGCTTGCACTGCCTCAGCGAGGCTGAAGAGCTTAGCGTCCTTGTTGATCTCGCCCTTGAAGTCGGGGATCAAGAAGAAAGCGATGATGCCCAGCACAGCGATGATCACTGCCAAGAAGATCAGCATGACCTGAACGCCGGTGGCAGCATTCGCGATGGAAGCAATGATGCCCGCGTTGATGAGGCCGAGCACGAGGCCGGTAACACCATAGATAGAGTAGGAGATACCGATCTTGGACGCGTACTCATCTTCTTCGCAGCAAAGCCTGACGACCTTGAAGCGCGTGCCCCACCAGATGAGGATGGAGGTGACGCCCATGGCGACGAAGAGCGCGAAGCAAACTTGGACCGAAGGAAGCGTGGCGTAGATCGCTACCAAGACCGCCGTGGTCAAGAAGCCGACCGTTGCCAGGGTACGCATGCGGAACTTGTCAGCTACGATGCCTGAAGGTAGATAACAGATCATCGCCGCGATGCCGTAGGCGGATACCATGAGACCGAGGTCTGCATTGGAACAGCCGAGTGCTTGCATCAGCGGATCATAGAATACATTCTTCAAATACATTGGCGCGTAGATGATCGATGATCCCATCGAGATCAAGATCACGAGCGCCCACTTGTGGAGCGTTGAGATGTCGCGGTACGTCACCTCACCTTTGCTCTTTGCTAGGAGTGACATTAGCGTCCCCTTTCCTTTTTCCTTGGCTACTCTTCAGAGTGCCGCCTTCTGTTTCCCCTCTGCTTACTTCGTTTTACGTTCGTTATCTCATAGTGCCCAGTTTTACGATCCGTTGTCCTTTTGTCGCTTTACTGTGATTCGCTCGCGAACTGGATCTTATGAACCAACGAAAAAGACGTAAGCTGCCAGCATTTACCGACGGGATCATCTTGCTTGAACACGTTCATGAGCGCATCACATGATGCAAGGGATTATGAGGTTGCGACCAAAGTGGGGAGTGAACTTTTTTTGGTGAGCGAGCGACATACTGAAAAACTAGTGATGCTTCTGACCTTATGTTCTGTATGCTGATACTATACAAAGAATGAAAAATCCAGCGAAGAAGCCGTGCGCGTTCGTTTTGAGGAAAGGTAGCGAAAAAGGTAGATCACTATGCAAGATACTCGATCAGCTCTTGACGAAGTGGAAGAGCATGAGCCGATTCAGAGTGTTGATGAGAACACTTTGGGCGAATCACCAAAAAATACTACGAGGCAACCCGTTGTTGATCGCTTGATCACTGTTCATCCAGCGCTCAAGTACCTTGGTTTCTCGTTTTTGATGGCCTATCACTATCTGATGTGGTTCTGCCCGTCGAGCTTCTTCAAGACCGATCTTTTGGCTGCCAGCGTCACGGTGGCATGGCTCTGGAATCTGGTTGGTACGGCATTCTTCATGATCGTGACCGTGGTCTTCTTGGGGCGTAAGCGCCATCTTTCTGATTACCCGTGGGTCATGAGGATCGTTACGGTGCTTCTGATCGTTGCGACCGCTCTGCTGCTCTATGGAGCACCTATCACCAGTTCTACGTACGTGATCTACATATTCAGCTTCGTCGCTGGCGGCCTTGAGGGCTTGATGTGGATCTTATGGGGCGAATCCTTGACGCGCGCACGAGCGAACTTCTCGGTGGTGCATATCGGCACCACGTTCGGCGCGACCGTGCTGGTGGTGATGGTCGTAAGCCTGTTCATCCCTGCTGATTTCTCGCCGCTCTTCGTCATGTTGCTCGCGGCGCTGTCGGGTGTGTTCCTCTACGCACACAAGAAGATTCCTACCACCTACCCGGTGCTCTTGCCGCGCGATACGGTCAAGCCAGCATTCTCGAGCGTGCTGGCGGTTTGTAGCGTTGGTTGCTTTACGGGTGTGGCTTGCTATTATCTGGTCGCGATCGTGCCATGGGAGCATTTTTCGGTAGGAGAGTACATCTTCGTGATCGGCGTGGTAACGGGTGCCCTGCTGATCCTGCTCGTCTCGGGGCTTTCGGTTCTCTTCAAGGCGAAGGCCTCGATGTTCAAGCTCTTCCCGTACTATTTGGTCTTCGCCATCGTGGGACTGACCTTGTTCCAGAGCCACGAATCGCTCTATCCGCTCGCCTTCGTGGTGGGTTTGAGCGTGTCATCGCTCTTGGAGATCTCGCTCATCATGTACTTCGGAACGCTTATGCGCCGTGGCTTCTTCGCGCCGGCGCTCGCGGTCACGTTCTCAGTCGCTTCGATCCGCATCGGCATTGCGCTGGGGAATTGCCTGGGGCTTTTCTACGAACGCCACGTTGATATCGCGCAGTTTGCGGTCACGCCCACCACGCTCCTCTTCATCTGCATCCTGGCGTTCGTGCTGGTGCCGGTCGGAAAGCTGGAGCCGCGCTTCATCGCGCTCACCACAGCACCCGTTGCTCCTTCGCAGATCGATACGATCTGTTCCCAGATCATCGCAGAGTTCAAGCTCTCAGAGCGCGAAGGCCAGATCCTGAAGCTGATCGCACGGGGTAATACCGTGAACATCATCGCGAACAAGCTGGTCATCTCACCGCATACGGTCAATACGCATATCCGGCATATCTACGATAAGGTCGGTATCCATAAGCGTGGCGAACTGCTCGAGTACATCAATATGAAGAAGGAAGAGCAGGTCTAGCGCGCGTTCAGGTAAGCGGGCGCTTGGGCCACGATGCTCTGTGTCTCGCAGTAAGTACCAGACGGAAATGGCGCGCGTTGTTCCTTGGGGCTGTTTCAGTATCGAGTAGAGACGCAACGTATAGGCTTAAAAAGTACGCGTAGAAAGAAGGTAGGCATGAAAGTGGTCATTGTTGGTGGAGTAGCAGGTGGTGCAACGGCAGCGGCGCGTCTTCGTCGGTTGGACGAGCACGCGCAGATCATCGTGTTCGAGCGTTCGGGTTATGTTTCCTATGCCAACTGCGGACTACCTTATTACATTGGTGGCACCATCGCTGATCCTGAGGCGCTCACGCTTCAAACGCCCGAGAGTTTCCGCGCGCGTTTCGACGTGGATATGCGCGTGAACCATGAGGTGACCGCACTCGATGTTCAGGCGAAGAAGGTTACTGTGAAGAACCTGGTAACAGGCGAAGTGTTCGAGGAATCGTACGACAAGCTCATCCTCTCCCCGGGTGCGAAGCCCACGCAGCCACGTCTTCCGGGGGTAGGGCTTGAGCACGTGTTCACGCTGCGCACCGTGGAAGATACGTTCCGCATGAAGGATTTCATCGATGCGCACCATCCGCGCACGGCAGTGATCGCGGGCGGCGGTTTCATCGGGCTTGAGCTGGCCGAGAACATGCGCGAGATCGGCATGGAGGTCACTATCGTGCAGCGTCCGCAGCAGCTCATGAAGCCCTTCGACCCCGACATGGCGGCATTTATCCACGCCGAGGCGCGCAAGCATGGCATCAAGCTGGCGCTCGGTCATACCGTGGAAGGCTTTCGCGAAACGGACGATGGCGTGGAGATGCTTCTCGCAGATACCGACTCGATCCCGGCTGACATGGTGGTGCTGGCCATTGGCGTCACGCCCGACACGCACCTTGCGCAAGAGGCGGGCCTGGCAATGGGTGTGCGCGGCAGCATCTTGGTGAACGATCACATGGAAACCTCCGCGCCCGATGTCTATGCGGTGGGCGATGCCGTGCAGGTGAAGCACCTGGTAACGGGCGAAGAGACGCTCATTTCGCTAGCGGGTCCCGCGAACAAGCAGGGGCGCATCGCGGCTGACAACATTTGCGGCATTCCGAGCACCTATCGCGGGTCGCAAGGCAGCAGCGTCATCAAGGTCTTCGATATCACGGCGGCTTCCACAGGTGTCAATGAAACGGTGGCGAAAGCATCGGGGCTGGAGGCTGATCACGTGATCCTCTCGCCCATGAGCCACGCGGGCTACTATCCGGGCGGTAAGCTCATGACCATGAAAGTGGTGTTTGAGAAGGAGACGTATCGCCTGTTAGGTGCCCAGATCGTAGGGTATGAGGGCGTGGATAAGCGCATTGACGTGCTGGCAACGGCTATCTTCGCGGGTCTGCGCGCGACCGAGCTCAAAGACCTCGATCTGGCTTATGCACCACCGTATTCTTCAGCGAAGGACCCGGTGAACATGGCGGGTTTCATGATCGAGAACATCGAAGAAGGCATCGTGAAGCAGTGGTACTTAGGTCAGCTTGAAGAACTGCAAGAGAAGGGAGAGCGCGGGCAGATAACGCTGCTCGATGTACGCACACCTGCCGAGATCGCGTTCGGGCGTATTCCTGGGTTTATGAACATCCCGCTCGATTCCTTGCGCGAGCGCATGAGTGAGCTCGACCGCGAAAAGCCCGTCTACGTGATCTGTCAGAGCGGTTTACGTAGCTATGTGGCGTGTCGCATCCTGGCAGGTAATGGCTTTGATGCATACAACTTCGCGGGAGGCTTCCGCTATTTCGAGACCGTGGTGAGAGATCGTGCGCTCATCGAAGCAGCCTTCCCGTGTGGTGCTGACCAGTAGCGGGAGATTGTTCGTTATGGCGCAGGAGACGCGAGCAGTCAACCCGGCGCGTGCAGAAACGCGTGCGTGCATCACGAAAGCTCTCGTAAAGCTTACGCAGGAAAAGGCGCTCTCTTCCATCAGTGTAACAGAGCTTTGCCAAGCTGCGGGCGTTTCGCGCATGGCGTTCTATCGCAACTACGATTCCAAAGAAGAGGTCTTCACTGCTCGGCTTGAAGAGGTCATCGCAGATTATGCGCGTGTCACCGAACCGCTCTTGAAAGCGGGAACACTTTGGTATGATGTTGGCCACTTGAGCACGTGCTTCGAATTCTTCAAGAACAATGCAGCGCTCATGAATTGTCTGTTTCGCTGTGGGTTCACGGGGTTGCTCGTGAAATCGATCTCCGATTTCCTGATCGGCCGCTATGGGAATGGCACTCCTGAGGGCAATTACATCTTAACGGCTTTTGCGGGCTCGCTCTGTGCGTGCTATCCGCTTTGGGCTAAGCGTGGTTTCAGGGAGTCACCGCGGCAGATGGCCGAGCTGCTCGGGCGATTCTATACGGCCATCCCTTCTGCCAGCAATTAGTGGCTCTGCTGTAAGCCGCAAGTAGGGCTCGGAGTCTTCGCGGTTTCGCAAGGTATCTCACGGACAGCTCGAGCTGGCTATGCGACCGGTTTCACTGATCGCATTACAACCACTCGGCTCACGCGCTTCCTCACCTTTCTTGCTGAACAATTTGCGCCTTTCTGTAACACTCTGCATCGCGGGGCAGAAGACCGTTCTGTCAAACGTTACAATTTGTAACAGATGAAGTCAGGAGGCAGCATGCGCACAGCGGTGATAACGGACACGAATAGCGGGATATCGACCGAGGAAGCAGCGGAGATGGGCATTCGCTCCATCCCGATGCCCGTGCTGATAGATGGGGAGATCTATCTTGAAGGGGTTGATCTTGAGAGCGAGAATTTCTTCGCGAGCCTGACCGAGGGCAAAGCGGTAACGACCTCGCAGCCTTCTCCGGGGGTCGTGTGCTCTGCATGGGAAGAGGCTTTGGATGAGGGGTTCGATAACGTGGTCTACTTGCCGATGTCTTCGGGACTCAGCCATTCCTGCGAATCCGCCCAGCTTGCTGCCGCCAACTATTCAGGGCGCGTTGCGGTGGTGGACAACGGACGCGTTTCGGTGACCTTGCGAGCAGCCGTTGAAGATGCGCTTGCGATGGCGAATCAGGGAATGCCGGCGGCTCATATCAAGTCGGAGCTTGAGCGAAGGGCGAAGCTTTCGAGCATCTATCTTGCTGTCGATGATCTGGGCTATCTCGTGCGCGGCGGAAGGGTCACGCCTGCTGCTGCGGCGCTCGCTTCCGTGCTGAAAGTAAGGCCCGTTCTGTCTATTCGAACCGGCCAGATCGAGCCGTTCTCGAAGGAGCGGGGCATGAAGAAGGCGGTGGCGAAGATGTTCTCAGCAGCCAAACACGATGCCAAGAAAGAGTTCGATCTCAAAGAGGACGAGCTGGTGGTGGGGGTTGCGAGCGCAGGGATAGATCCTGAGCGCGAGTTGGAGTATCTCGAGCGAGCGAAAGCAGAGTTTCCTGATGCAAAGGTGTTCTTCAACCGGCTGCCCTTCTCTGTTGCGGTGCACACGGGGCCCGGTGCGCTCGGCATTGGCATCCACGCACGTCCGAAACAGCTTGCGGGGCTGGACTCGTCGAGCGCTGAGCAGCAGGGCAGTGCTCAGACGAAGCGAATGCGCAATGAATAGCGTGAAACGAATTGACCGATCTAAAACTTCTTTTGAAGGAGCTTAGCCTATGATTCGCATCATCACTGATTCCACTTCATCACTTCCGAAAGATCTGCGTGAGAAACTTGGCATCCATCTGCTCAACCTTGTGGTCAATCGTGGTGGCGTTAGTCACGTGGAAGGCGAGATGGACCTCGATGCGTTCTATGCCGATATCTACGAGATGGCCGATGATATTCCCACATCAAGCCAGCCTTCAGCGTTGAGCATAGAGACTGCGCTTGAAGAGGCGGCCGCAGCAGGCGACGAAGTGCTTGGAATCTTCATCAGTGGCAGGATGTCAGGCACGTTCGAAGGAGTTGCGCGTGCGGCGAGAGAAACTGCCAAGCGCCATCCTGATTTCAAATATGCGCTTATCGACAGCATGACCAATTGCATGGAGCTAGGCTGGGTGGTCGTCGCAGCATGCGAGGCACGTGATGCGGGCGGAAGCCTTGAAGAGTGCGTCGAGGCGGCCACGCGTGCGATGTCTTCGACGCGTTTCATCTTCGCGCCTGAGTCGCTCAAATTTCTAGAGAAGGGCGGCAGGATAGGGAAGGCTTCGGCGCTGTTGGGCAACATGTTGAACATCTCGCCTATCCTTACGGTGAAGAATGGTGAGGCTGCAACATTTTCCAAGGTGAGAACCCAAAAGAAAGCGCTTGCCAAGATGGTCGACGTGTTCAAGCGCGATGTGGAGAACCATGGGTTGCACAATGTTGCCGTTCACTATATCGGCTCGTGCGTTCCTGCGTTCGAGTGGGCACGCGATGTGATCGATCCACTGGTTGGCAAGACCGTGATGGTGCTTCCTGCAAGCCCCGTGATCGGCGTGCATGTGGGACCCGCAATGGGGCTTGTTTACGAATGCGCCGCGCCGATCGAGGGCAAGTTCGCAACTTCACCCGAGATCATTGCTTCGTAGTTGCTCTTACTCCCGTACCGCAAGACGGCTTTGGCGCGAACCTGTGCGTTCGCTCAGTGCATTCACTTCATCGCTCGCAAGACACCCTACGACTACCTGTCTGGATGATGCACAGCTCGTTCGCACTCATCTGCATGGCAATCAGCCGGGAACGATTTCGCTCTTGGCGATATGGACAAACTGCACAGCTGTCTTTATTCGGTGGTAGTCCGATCGTCCATCCTCTATAATGGTCTCATCAAACGACACTATGTCGCTTAGAGGAGTGTTCGCATGAACTATCGAAAGCTTGGCAAGACGGGACTTATGGTCAGCGAGATCGGGTTTGGTCCTGAGTGGATGACGGGAACGCCGGAAGAAACGCGCGCCATCGCTGAGGTGCTGCGTGAAGCAGGCGTGAACTATCTGGACTGCTGGATGCCCGATCCTCATATTCGTGCGAACCTTGGCTATGCCATGAAGGGCCACACGGATGAATGGATCGTCCAGGGGCATATTGGTGCTTGCTGGGTGGACGGTCAGTATCTTCGCAGCCGTGATGTGGCATTGGCAAAACCTGCCTTCGAAGATGAGCTTGCACTGCTCGGCGTTGACCACTTCGAAGTAGGCATGATGCACTATATCGATAGTGTGGATGAATTCCGCGCCTGCCTAGATGGTCCCTATTATGAGTATGTACAAGAGCTGTTGCGTGCGGGAACCATCCGCCATGTTGGTCTTTCGACTCACAACCCCGAAGTTGCCCTTGAAGCAGCGCGGAGGGAAGTGGTGGAGGTCATCATGTTCTCGATCAACCCTGCCTTCGATCTGATGCCTGCTTCTGAAGACGTGAACGATCTGTTTGGGGATTTCGAAGAAGCGGGCGAGCAAATGGAGCCTTTGCGTGCCGAACTCTATAGCTTGTGCGAAGAGAAGGAGATCGCGCTCACGGTGATGAAGCCGTATGCCGGTGGTCGTTTGCTCATGGATGAGCAGTCACCGTTTGGTAAGGCGCTCACTCCTGTTCAGTGCATCCATTATTGTCTGACGCGTCCTGCGGTCGCTTCTGTTTTGGCGGGATACCAGAGCGTCGAGGAGGCGCAAGCTGCACTCGCTTATGTGCAGGCAAGCGAAGAGGAGCGCGACTTTGCCCAGGTGATCGCTGATGCCCCTGCGCGCAAAGCATACTTCGGGCAGTGCACGTATTGCGGTCACTGCCAGCCTTGCGCGGTGGGCATCGATATCGCTACTGTGAACAAATTCGCCGATCTGGCTTCGATCCAGGATACGGTACCGCAAAGCATTCGTGCGCACTATCTCGAGCTGGACAAGAATGCTTCCGATTGCATTGCCTGCGGGAATTGTGAGCCTAATTGCCCCTTCGGCGTGAAGATCGTCGAGCGCATGGAAGGGACCGAGCGCCTGTTCGCGCAAGGTTAGCTCACAGAACCGCGTACTTAACTGCTACGAGGTAATGCTCGGGTTGTATTCCTTTAAAAGCTTTAGCAGCTCTTCTGCGTGGGAATGACGCTTTTTGGTGGCTGTTCCCACGATGGCGATGGAATCGTAGCTGCCATATTTCTTGAAGAAATCGGGGATCGCGTTATCGGCTTTAAGTTCTTCGGCGTACTTCTTGAAATATTCTTCGTAGGGCATGCCTGCATCTAAATAGGCATCGAGTAACGACTTCGTGGGGGAGTATTCGACATCGTGCACATAATCGGCATGGGCGATCACGTGGGTGAAGTATTCGAGATCTTCTTGCTTGGTGAAGCCTGAAAGCTGATTCGTGTTCTTGAGGCGGATGTCGAGCACGAGCGTCGCCTTCCATCCGAGTATCTTGTTGAAGAATTCTTCTGCGGTTGTTTGATATGCGCTCAGTACGTTGATCTTCATTGTTACCCCTCCAGCCGTGCGTTACCAGTTTCGCTCTTGCAAGTCCAACACGTTTCAAGTCTAAGATACGAGCAAGCTCTAATTTGGTGACGGCAGGTTTGCGTTACGGTCTTGATGATTGCGTGTTACGGAACGCTTCGTAAGAAAGAATCTGGAGAGCGTTTCATTTTTGTGGCGCGGCAAGGCGTTCTGCAGCGCGATGAAAAGAGCGAGCTGCCATCAGGGTTTCCTTATGTTCACAAATCATCGACCGATTGTTAGCGGCGTCTGAGCTGGCGATTGCTTGTTCTAGAATCAAGGCTGTTCAAACATTTAGTCATCCAAGGCATACAACAGCCTGCACAGATGGGTCCAGCATGAGGCAGATCGGAAGAACAAAGGGAAAGTCGACGCTCGGAAAAGACTCGATCGTGGTCGGGTTCTCGCTCTTCGCGATGTTCTTCGGTGCGGGCAATTTGATATTTCCCCCAACCTTAGGGCAGCTGAGCGGTGACCTTTGGGCGTGGGGATTGGTTGGGTTCCTGCTCGTTGATGCTGTTCTCTCGTGCCTCGGCGTGTTCTTGGTAAGCCGCTTGGGCGGCCCGCGTGGAGCCTTCGACGGGACGCTCGGAAAGATCGGCGGCACGATCCTAACGACGGTGGCTATCTTGTGCCTTTGCGTTGTCTTCGCCATGCCACGTACGGCTGCTACCACCTTCGAGCTGTCGGTCGCGCCCTATCTTGGCGAAGACGCGAATTCCTTTTTGGTCCCGTTCTCTATCTTGTTCTTCGTGATCGTGTATCTGCTCACCTGCAGGAAGTCGCGGGTAGTTGATATCATCGGCAAGTTCTTCACGCCGACGTTGCTAGTCGGTGTGCTCGTGCTGATCGTGGCTGGGGTCGTTGCTCCTATAGGAGAGATTCAGCCACCTCAAACGGATTATGTATTTCAGGAGGGCATTCGCTCGGGCTATCAGACCATGGATGTTCTCGGGGTTGCAGCGTTTTCCATCATCATCCTGGATTCTGCCGTTGTGAAGGGCTACACCGATCCCGGTAGGAGTTCGGCGCTTCTTGCGCGTGCGAGCATCGGGGCAGTAGTGATGCTCGGGCTGGTCTATGGCGGATTGACCTACCTCGGCGCGACGTCGGTGTCGCTGGGGACGGGCATGTCGCAGGTTGGACTGCTCGTTGCTATCGTTGAGAGCGTTTTGGGAGATGCGGGCAAGATCCTATTGAGTGCGATCGTGGCGCTTGCGTGCGTGACCACAGCTGTTGCGCTGGTAAGCTCGGCTGCGGATTTCTTCAGTCGGCTGTTCAAGAACAAGATATCCTACCAGGCGCTTTTGATCATAGACTGCGTGATAGGTGCACTGATCTGCGATATCGGCCTCGATAACATCATTCGCTTTGCCGATCCGGTGTTGGGCGTGGTGTACCCGCCTTTCATCACCGTGGTGGTGCTTCTGATCTTCAGGAAGCAGATCAAGCTGCGCGAAGTCTATCAAGGTGCTGCTATAGGTGCGCTCGTGGGAGGGGTCGTGGTCGAGCTGGCCGTGACTAATGTGGCTACTATCGTTCCGCTCGAACTGCTCCCGCTTTCTTCGATGGGCTTTGGCTGGATCGTGTTCGCTCTAATGGGCGCCTTGGTCGGAATGGTGGTGGGCCTTACCAGGCGAAGGATATCTTACACTCGAAGTGTTTAAAGCTCGTTATTGATAGCGACGGCGGCGGGGGAGCGAAAGCAGCGCGTTCAGGAGGGGAAACTGCTTAGGTGGCCTCGCTCATAGCAAAGATGATTATCCATCTTCTTCAGAGTGTAACCTTTTTAAAACTCGTCTACGATTCCATCATCATCGTCAAAGTTATCATCTTCGTCGTCGTACTCTTCATACTCATCGTCGAACTCATCATCGAAATCAAAGTCATCATCTTCATCGCTGTATTCATCATCGAACTCATCATCGAACCCATCATCGTATTCATCAAAGAAGTCGTCATCATCGAAATCGTCGGAGCCTTTGAGATCATCGTTGAAGGAAGCGGATGAATGCATGCTCCGGGGTTCGCTGTCTGTCTCGAATTCATCAAGCTCTTTGTCCTCTTTTTCCAGGTGCTGAAAAGCTCCATAAAGAAAGAGCGCTTCGGTGCCGTGATTAAAATCAAACATGATACCTCCTCGCTTTCGCTGGCTTCTTTCCATTCTAGGCTGCTTTTGATAGATGCTGACCGAGCAGCTTTCGCTAGGCGTGATCGATTATCCTTCTTACTATTATTGTTCTGCCTACCAGCATCATTGCGGAAGGCCACATTGGTGTCATAAAAAAAGAGGCAAAAGACTCGGTCTAGTCGTAGTCTAAGCTAGATTCCGAGTTCGTTGTTACTATAACAGGGTTCATTATCAAAGAGTTCTTGCTGTCTCGCTCGATTGATTTGGATAAGTTCGCTCAGCTTCCATACATCTTTTATTCCTGAAGCATCCTGCTTGCGAACAAACGGGTCTATTTCATCAGCGTATTCTTCGATCCAGGATTTAAGTTCTTTTAGCAATGAAACATTGTCAATATCTTCCGTATCGGATGCTATGGTTTCTATAGATGCCATAAACTCGCGACATCTCTTTGCTTTGGTGTGGTTATCAGAAAGTTCCAATAAAGCCGATCTGTATTCTTCTTCAGCTTTGTTCGTCTCTGCCAGCTTTCTTTTCCAAGTGTCAACTTCGTATTTTCGATTAGCTTGCCGCCTTTTTAGTTCGTACTTGCTTCTATTTCTGTCAGCAATGATACATAGCTCGAAGAGCGCTTCTCCGAGCTGTTCTTCGACCTTTCTTTCTTTGTTGTCTTTGCAAGCGAAAAGAGGCTGGCTTCCTCTCTCTTTTGAGAAGGAGAAGGAGAGCTCTTCTTCGTTATTGTCTTGTACGGCTAGATGGAACCTCCCTGAAGGAACTTCGAGGATTAAACTCCATTTTGATCTGCCATTTTCATACCAATTTTCTGCTTCGTCGCTGATTTCTCCCTCGATCTCATAGAGTCGCTTATCAAGGGAGTCTAGTATTCGTAAGACCCGCTTTTCAAGTTTTTTTGAAACGTCGAATGGGGCTGTCCGTTCTTTTTGCGGAGTGTGCCAAAGACTATATCGATACCTTTCGAAGTTCTCTCGTTCTTTCTCTCGTTTTTCGTCAATTCGGTCAATAAGACTTTGTATCCATGGAGTTGGTTTTCTTAATTGGTTCTCTACGGAGAAGCTCTCACAAAAATCTTTGATTGCTTGTTTGGATTCCTCGGTAATAAGCAGAAAAGGACTCTCACTTGCAAGCTGCTCATCTGAAAGAACGTCTACATTAACGCATTTGATAGCGTAACCAAAAACACGCTCAGAAAGAGCGCGGGTAACTTCTGGCAATGGGGGAATAGGGACTTTCTGGCGCTTTTTCTCGTTCTTCGCCCAGTATCCGCGGGGCGGTAAAGGGATATCGAGCTTCGTGAGCCTTTTTCTTAAAGCGACATCAGAAATACCTTCTTCTTTGGCAAGCTTGCTAATAGGCGTTTTCCATGCATCCTTATACAGCTTTTCTCTTTCATTATTTGAAACTTTGCCGTATATCATGTGTTCTCACGCTCCTAATTTGTGGCTAGAAATATGACCAAATCTCCCTTAATGGTAAGCAGCCCCCAAACTGCCAATAAAATTCTAATATTCTGGAAACACGGATTCATGTCTTCCATTAACCTCCAGGTTTTCGCAATTGAACATCTCTATAAGGTAGCTCTAAGATGTTCATTCTATTGCAAATACGCATAAATCAATGTCCCATTAAAAGTACTCATGTGTTGCCTGAGTTCATTATCCTTTTTAAAAAGTCACATTTTAGGCTATGAAGGGATCTGATCACATGACAAGCAAGCGAGGTCGAGTGAAAAGAAAAACAGCCTCAGCGTCTGGATTAGCTGAAGAACCTCCGCTCGTTATAAACTGCGTTTGCCCGGCTTGTGATGCGAGCATCAGCCCCAAACGGATAGTAGGGGGATATCTTAATAGGCGTTGTCCTGTTTGTAATCATGTCATTAAACCAAAGGATTTTGACGAACACGCTGCACGCGTTCTGCTAGATCTGAAAAGAACACGAAAGCAGGTGAACAGCTTAGCCCAAGAACTTCAGCAACTTAAACATAAGTACGAACGATACAGCTTTATTCTCTTGCGTCCTTTCCGGAGATTTGTCAGTAAAAAGTTAAAACATGCGCAAAAGGAATACTCTGCTGCTCGAAAGACTCAACATCGACTCAACATTCGCCTTCTAGCGTTTGCTCGAATGCGCTACTACCTATCAGAATGGTATTTTAGGACGGGATTTCCATTGAAGCGCACGGTTATTGCGCCTTTTGAGTTGAAGCCTTGCTATGACGACAATGGCGTATGGCGTTTACCGCGAGGTAAAAAGTGGATATCGGGTACCACTGCCGAATTTGCTGTGTTTCAAGCTCTCTATGATGAAGTAACTGATCCAGAATCGGTTTTATATAGAGCGCAAATTATTCCTAATATTTATCTCCCTCGGCCTTTGGAATATTCCAGAAATGGGCGCAGCTTCTGGGATCAGATAGATATGGTATTGCTTACTACGCAAGCTGCATTCGTAATAGAAGTAAAACGGCGCCACAAGAACATCATAGCAAATGCGCCATTCGAGGATATTTTGTCAAAAGCTCTTGTCTGGGGTGAGAAGAGGAAGTCCAATGACGGTTCCGAGATTGCCAAGTGGGATTTAAAAGAAAGCAATGCATTAAGTCAAAATTCTCGCCATGCAGTGGCTTTTGATGAGTTGGTCTCACAGTTTCCTTTTGAGAGAATCTATGAGCAAGTTGTCTTTGTTAATCCTTCGTCGTTTGAGTCTGATGCTGACAAATTCATAGACAATGTTAATGTTAGCTGTCTTGCTGAAACCTCGAGGTTCTTGCTTCCAGTTTTGTCAGTTTGCTCAGAGCTTTCGCCTGTTATTACTCAAGAGGAAGTAGATAGATTGGGAGAAATGCTTGTAAATCAATATGGCGATCTTAATCAGAAACGTGCGATCATTCACGATAATAGAATCAGAAATAATAGAAAGTAAGATACTTCGTCTCGGAATGCGAAAGTCGATCATCGCTTGAAGGGCGTGTGTAGGATTTATCAGTCGTTCGAACTAGCCGAGTCTGAATTCAGGTTCGGTGGAACTTAAAGCTTAATGTTCTGCAAAATATTGAGTTTTCTGTCATAGGTGAGCATGATGTGTTTTGCACATGCGGACAACACTACCAGATAAAAGGAATCAAGCGATAGCGCACTTTCTTTTCGTAATCTGAATATCCAGGTAGTCCTGCTTCGAGAACTTTCTCCTCATTTCTGAGTCGCTTCACGATGATGGCGGGGTATGCAAGGAAAATGACGAAGGAGAGCAAAGACCCCAACACCAAAGGCATAGATAGGAATAGGATGATAGTAGCGCTGTACATCGGATGGCGAACGATGCCATACAGCCCTGTGTCTATGACCTGCTGACCTTGTTGCACCTCTATAGTTCTGGATAAGTAGGTGTTCTCCCTTAGGACTTCAGCATAGAGCAGGTAGCTGACCAAGAAAAGACCAGCGCCTACCCACGATACCCAAGAGGGAAAGATGAGCCATCCGAACCGATAGCTCAAGCCCGCTATGATGAAGCCAAGCATGAACATCAAGTCACTGAACGCAATAGCGCTTTTTTGCTCAGTCTGTTCTTCCTTGGCTGAAAGGCGCTTCTTCAGCAACGCGGGATTCTTGATCATCATCACGATGCCTGCGAAGAACATGGGGACGAACAGGATACCCATGAGCAGCCATGCGTTCCAATAATTGAACGTGCCGGCGGGTAGGAATAGCAAAACGCCGACGATGACCACGCCGCAGAGGAATTTCAGGAGCGCTTGCCAGAAAAGCTTCATCGTAATGTTGGAATTCCTTCCATAGCGGATCGCCCTGAACAAAACACCGAAGGACGGCTTGGCTTCTTGGTAGAATCAGAACCTCAGAGTAGTTTATATCATGGAAGATAAAGCAGGAGTGACCAATGGACGAACAGCGCAAACGAGAACTGAAGGAAGCGTATCGCAACAGCCGGCCTCCTATGGGTGTGCTGGCGTTTCGCTGTGAGCCTACGGGGGAAAGCTTTCTCTTGGCATCGCGCAACATCTCGGCTGACACCAACAGCGTGACGTTCAAGCTGAATTCAGGCTATCATCCCAATCGACATCTCCTGGAGTTGTGGGAGCGCTACGGCGAAGAGGGTTTTGCGGTCGAGGTGCTGGAGACGCTCGACTATCGCGACGAATCGGATGATCCTGCCGACTACAAGGACGAGCTCGATCAATTGCGTGACCTTTGCCTTGAGCGCGACCCGAACGCCTTGCTCTTGTGGAAGTAGCAAGACGTTCGGGTTGGCAGAAGACGCATCCTACTGATAGCGACGGTGGCGGGGGAGCGCGAGGATCACGCTCAGAAGAGCTACGACGATCACGCTCGTACCAGCAGCGCACACTGCTTTCAGATGAATCGCGGGAATACCCATCAAGATGCCGATGATGTAGGGGATGAGCCAGGCAAGCCAGACCACTGTGCTGAAGGTGTGGAAGCGCTTTTGCGCCTGTTCGCTGCCGCGCAAATAGGTCCACGTTGCCCACGTTGCATGAATAAGCATTAGGACGATAGCTACTACGCCTGTGATGCCATGGACGCCCATGCCGCCAGCAGTTTGCGCGGCCATGGAGCTCATCATCAGCGTGCCCGTTGTGTCGCAGGCAAGTCCGATCCAAAAGAGCGTTACGTATTTCCGTGTGAGCGTGCCGCTGCGGCGCTCTCCAAAAACTCCCCAGGTATAGAACACGAGCGCGGCGCTGATCGCGATCGTTGAGAGAATAAGAAGCGGTGACATGATGACCTCATTTCTTTTCTTAGGACCGTCTCTTCGATAGAGGGCGATCTTTTATTCAGTGCTCGTAAAATGAACATGATTCAGTTATTGAACACTGTTCATTTTAGAATCATTTTGTGCGCTGTCAAGATATTTGAACGAAGTTCATAATGTCGTTATACTGGTGTCATATTCCCGATCTAAGGACGCTTGAAATGGGCAAACGATCAGTTATCACCAGCGAAGAAATACTCGAGCAGGCCTATCAGCTTGCCTGCGAACAGGGGCTTCGATCGCTCAGTATTCGTTCGATCGCTGCTGCCTGCGATGTTTCGGTGGGGACGGTCTACAACTTGTATGCGAGCAAGACCGAGCTGATCAACGATGTGGTAGGTATGTTCTGGCAGCGAGCCTTCGCGGAAACCATGAAGACGCTTGCGGCGCATGAAGGTAATGATTTCATCGCTTTTTGCGAGGCGCTTTCGCAAAGCCTCAAGAGCGCGCTCAAAGAATTCAGGAAGGACTTCCTCTCTGATCTTTCTGCGCTCAGCGAAGGCGATCGCCTTTCGGCGCAGAAGCGAGAGCAGCAAAGCTTTATCCACGCGCGTGCGGGGATCGAACGGGCGCTGCTTAGCGATCCAAAGATCAAGCAGGATCGACTAACAGGTGCGCTGGCTCCTGAAGCTCTTGCGGCACTTGTCTGGGAGACCCTGATAGATTCTGCGCGCGATGATATGGGTTATGACAAGACCCTCTTCGAACTCCTCCGCTCTGCCTTGTATTGAGGTGCTAACACTCTGCGCTCTTGCAAGAGATCAAGTAGGTCGTGCTTCCAGTCGAATCTTGGATCGGTCGGCAAGCTGCTGGTAATCCGGGCCGAACCAAAGTGGCAGCTCTTCTTGGTGCACAATGAGTGGCATGCGATGGTGGATGGGTGCCATGTCTGTGTTTGCTTCAGTTGTCACCATAGAAAAGGCATCCCCGCGCCAGGTGCAACCGATGAAGATGATGTCCTGCCCAGGAACACGGAATTCGTATTGGCGTTTGATGGGTTTTCCAGTTTTGGGCGAGGGGTAGGTTTCCTCCCGGTGCGTCTCGAAGAAGGCAGGAACGGGAAGAATGCAGCGTCGGTGTTGCATGGACTCTTGCCAGGTAGGTTTTGTGGCGCTTTCGATGCGCGTGTTGAATACGACACCTGGTTTCCAGGATTCCTCGAATCCCCACGAAAGCTCCCGTGCTCCTAGCGATCCTGGTGCGAAAGCGGGAGAGAGTGCGTCAGATGGCGCAGTCATCGAAGTTGATGATTGCGTAGCAGTATCAAACTTCGGCACGATGAGCGGAGCGACCGACTTCGGATAAGCCTCAGTCGTCCGAACCGGCCAGTCGGGGCTGAAGTTCAGCGGAGCTCCAACCTCGAGTTTCATTACGATGTCGAGCACTTCGTCGTAGGTGAATATGATGCATCTTTTACACATGGTTTAATAGTATCAGCGAATGTTCGCAAGTTGCACGTATAAGATATAGTTGATGTCCGCTCATGATTCTTTGATATACATGAATCGTCTCGATTTCTTTCGCAGCTTCACCTTCGCTCTTCTGCGAAAGGGGCGATCGTGAAAGCATGACAGAGCGATTGGAAGGGGATTACGTGAAGGGCTTTAGCCTTGATATACTGGATCGCTCTCATGCCGATCAGCAGCGTGAAGAGATTCCGAAGCAACTTCAAACGCCTGCGCCTTCGGACGCTTTTAGTGTCTATTTGCTCTTCAATCTTGAAGCCGCTTATGATTTCGGCCACGTGATATTGGCTCTGGGTCCGATGGATGGCGCGCTTGAAACATATTCGTTCTATCGGCAGGGTACTGCTATTAAAGCACCAGCGCTCATGGCCTGTCTTGAGCACCCTCTCACCTTCGCGCAGATTGAGGCTTCATCGGGTTGGATCGTGCATGGACAGCCTGGCAATTACTGGAACGAGCATGTGAACGCGGCTCTTGCGCTCTGGTGCACGAAAGAATCCTTCGATCAGATACGCGCATTTGCCGAAGAAAAGCGAGCGAATCCTGGCGTTTATGATCTCTTTTCGTACAACTGTCTTACGTTCGTGATTGAGGCACTTGCGCAGGGCGGTGTCTCTTTGGAAGTCGGTAGTGGCAAACGGTTGCGAACGTTTATTCCACGCAATGCGTTTCGTCGTGTGAGCCAAGTGACGGGTGCACATAAACTGGGAGCATGGAAATACTGGTTCCCTCTTGCTCAGCCGCCAGAAAACGGCCTCCGAACAATCTCCGACACGCCTGGCAAGGATCGCCCTCTGAAATAGCTTTTTCGATAGGTAAGTATCAACTGTTGGGATCGTTAGTTCATCGGGTAAAATAAATGTTTGGAGAATTACTTGTTTACCTGCGGTATAAATCGGAGGATTACCAGCGTCACAGAGGTTTTGCTCTAGAGCTTACAACTCATATCGCCCTTTAGGTAAAACGCAGAGTTTACTAAGCCCTAAAGGTTGTTGGTTTGGAGTCTCAAGAAGAAAAACAGCACTTGCCTTAAAGAGTTAGTGAAGGAGTAACGCATGGCAGATATTACCAAGCTTGAAGCTGAGCTTTGGGAAGCGGCAGATGAGCTACGAGCGAACTCCAAGCTGTCGAGTCAGGAGTATTGTATGCCTGTGCTCGGGCTTATCTTTTTGCGATATGCATGGGGTCGCTTTAAGCGTGTCGATGAGCAGATTGATGAGAAACGTGCAAAGATTGAAGGCAGGAAACCCCCAAAAGGCCCCGCTGACTATACAGCCAAAGGCGCGATGTATCTGCCCGAAGAGGCACGGTACGATTATCTGTTAGACCTTCCGGATGACAAAGATATTGGTAAAGCCGTAAACGACGCAATGGCCGCCATCGCCAAAGGCAATCCCAATCTCCATGGTGTCTTACCCGATACCTACACCGAACTTGGCAACGACATACTTAGGGAAGTTCTTCGCATCTTCAACAACAGGGCGCTTGATGAAGAAGGCGACGACATCATTGGTCGCATTTACGAATACTTCCTCAACAAGTTCGCGCCCCTGGTAGCAAGCGATGATGGCGTGTTCTTCACACCGAAGTCCCTCGTCCGTATGATCATGAACATCCTTGAGCCCAGACGTGGGCAAATGCTCGATCCCGCTTGCGGGTCGGGTGGTATGTTCGTATCAGCTTCCGACTATGTTCGCGAGCATGGTGGTAATCCAGCAGAGTCTATGATGTACTACGGTCAGGAGAAAGTGAACTACAACGCGAAGCTCTGTCTTATGAACATGGCCGTGCACGGCATGCAGGGCATCATCAAATCGGGCGACGAGGCAAACTCCTTCTATCATGACGCTCACGACCTCGAGGGCAAGTGCGACTACGTTGCTGCGAACCCTCCCTTTAACGTTGACAAGGTGAAATGGTCGCGGGCGATAGACGCTGGGCGCATGCCCTTGGGCGTTCCCAAAGAGAACAAGAAGGGCGAGGTCTCCACAAGCGGCGCGAATTACCTCTGGATCAACTACTTCTACTCATATCTGAACGAAAAGGGTCGTGCTGGTTTCGTTATGGCGTCTTCGGCAACGGACTCGAATTCCGAGAAGCAACAGAGGCGTAAACTTGTAGAATCCGGCGATGTGGACGTGATGCTCTACGTGGGCAACAACTTCTTCTACACGAAAAGCTTACCCTGCACGCTCTGGTTCCTCGACAAGGGTAAGCCTTACGAGCTGCGCGACAAGGTGCTCTTCATCGATGCGCAGCGCTATCACACTGCTGTGAGCACGACGCTCAATGAGTGGACGTCTTGGCAGTTGAAGAACCTCTCCGCCATCGTTTGGCTCTACCGTGGCGAGATTGATAAATACGAAGCCCTTTTGGACGAGTACAGAGCGTATGCGGTGGGTTGTTCCAGCATGTTCGGAGACGAAGCAGACAAGCTCGTGAACATTGCAGAACCTGAAGATTTCGTTCGTGCCAAGGATGCGATGGATCGCTTCATCGAACAACAGAAAGCTGATGCGAAAGCGGAGGTCGAAGCGCTTCCGAAGAGAGAACAGAAGAAACGCCGTGAGTTGCTCGCAAAGAAGACAAAAGCTCTTGAAGGTGCCGATCAGGTGATAGATGAGGCCGTATGGCTCACCGAGAAGTTCGGATTGGGTGAATACGTCGATGTTGCAGGCCTGTGCAAGATAGCCTCACGCGAGGACATTAAGGGCGACCAGGATGCCGACAAGAGCTCCTGGAGCCTGACTCCTGGCGCATACGTGGGTGTGCCGCCCGTTGAAGATGACGGAGTCGACTTCAACGAACGCATGAAAGAGATCCACACCGAGCTCCTAGAGCTGCAAGCCGAAAGCAACCAGCTCATGAATACCATCTCAAAAAACTTCAAGGAGCTGGGATTATGAGCTTCGGGGTTAGCAAATTAGGGATTCTGGCTGAAATCAGGACGGGCAAACTGGACTCAAATGCTGCGATTGAAAACGGAGAGTATCCATTTTTCACGTGTGACCCCACAACTCTGCGAATAGATAAATACGCTTTTGATCAGGAGGCGGTTTTACTAGCAGGAAATAATGCGAATGCAAACTACACTACCAAGTACTATTCGGGAAAATTCAATGCCTACCAACGAACTTACGTTATTAAAAGTAATGATGAGACCGTCCTTTTAACCCGATTTCTAGCCTTTGCCTTAGCTCAATCTTTAGCAAAGCTGAAGTCACTATCGATAGGGACTTCTACAAAGTATTTAACAAAAGGAATTCTTGACAATCTGGAAATACCGCTTCCTACTTTATGTGAACAAAGAAAGATCATTGATACACTCAGCACATATGAGTCTCTCATCGAGAACAACCGAGAGCAGATCAAACTCTTAGAGGAGGCCGCCCAACGCCTCTACAAAGAATGGTTCGTCGATTTTCGGTTTCCTGGCCACGAAACAGTAGAAATCGATTTCGAGACCGGGCTGCCCAAGGAGTGGGCGGTAAAGAACCTGCTTGCCGAAATATCGTTCGTGCGAGGAAAATCCTATACTGCCGAAAATCTTTCGAGGGAATCTGGTCAACAGCTAATCAATCTTAGCAACATCGCACCATTTGGGGGGTGGATGCCCGGAGGCGAGAAGCCATATTCTGGTGATTGCAGGCCTGATCAAATCGTCTCAAGTGGAGACGTACTTTTGGCTGTCACCGACATGACTAAAGAAAGACGACTGGTCGGTCACGCTTCAATGATTCCAAGGAAACTTGCAGGCTCAGTCATATCGATGGATTTAATCAAGCTTGTGCCCAATAACCTTGAAAGAAGCTATTTGTATTGCTGGCTAAGGTTCAGTGGAATTTCATCAATGATATCAATGCTGGCTAACGGAACGAACGTTTTGCATCTTAAACCAGAAGCACTCAATCGCGTATCTATTCTTGTTCCTTGCCTATCGATGCAGAAAGCTTTCAGTCATGTTGTAAGTCCCATCTTTACTATGATGGATTGCTTGCAGGAACAGATTGAAGAGCTTTTAGAAGCGCGTGATAGGCTTGTGCCTAGGCTAATGGAGGGTAACAATGATTAGCTTCTCGGAGAGACGGGGGCTTATTCCCGAGCGATTAATCCAAATAGATTCTGTTGACGAGCAGCTGCGAAACAGGCTCTGGAATTATTTCTTCAACGAGGAATTCGTCGAGAAATACGATGGTCCCCTGAACTTTGATTGGCATTCAAGTAACTATGGAATTGTCGAGGACATGCTGGATCTTATGGGTCTCAGATACGAGGATCCGGATACAGGATCAGGACATATTCACAATAAGCAAGCTCTTGAGAATATTTTAATTTCGTGCAACTGGAACAACGTTTACGACTTCATAGAGAAATACCTCTCTCTTCTTTCTGCCAATGATGCACAAAGAGTTGCAGGAGAGCTAAACGAACTTCTTGAAGAAGAGAGAAGCGGCTATCGCATCATTCGAGGAACATATAATGGTGAAAGCTGCTTTTTCGTCTCACCAATTACTGACAACGGAGAACTCGATTCCATTCAAGAAGCGCTGAATAGTGGATTGAGGTCCGTTGATGCTTCCATGAAGAAAGCCTTGATGCTCTACTCCAATCGAAAGACCCCCGATTATGCTAATTCAATCAAAGAATCCATAAGTGCCGTTGAATCCATGCTAGCTCATATTACTGGCAGGGAGGCAACTCTATCAAGCAATCTAAAGCAATTAGATAAGATCAATTCAGATTTACATCCTGCATTCAAAGAAGCGCTTGGCAAGCTTTACGGTTTCACGAGCGACTCAAGCGGTATCCGACATGGAGGGTACAGCGAACCACTGCACGCAACCGAGCAAAATGCCAGATTCATGCTGGTGATATGCTCCGCATTTATCAATTACCTCAAACAATCAAGTAAAGCTAATTTTAATAAGGATGCTGAAAATGCCTAAATCAAGATACTCAGAAGAGGCAGCCGTCCAGATTCCTGCAGGAGAGCTACTGCGCGATAAACTGAAGTGGGATCTCTTCTATTGCTATGACGAAGAGGTGCTAGGTCCGGGCGGCACGCTCGGCCGAGATTCGTATGCGGATGTGCTCCTTGAGCGTGACCTTATGAACGCCCTCATCGAGCTGAACGAACACCTGTCCGAAGACGAATGCCGACAGGCACTGTCCGCTCTCAAGGAAGTGTTCGTTGGCGACACTCTCCTTGCCACAAACGAAGCCAAATATAAGATGCTTCGCGATGGCATACCGGTTACGAGGAAGGTTCCGGACGGCTCGACAAGGACCGACCGTGCTCAAGTATTCGATTTTGAATACCCGCAGAACAACCATTTCGTAGCGGCAGAAGAACTCTGGATCAAAGGCCCCATGCATAGGAGGCGCTGCGATCTGGTGGGCTTCGTAAACGGCGTACCTCTGTTGTTTGTCGAGTTCAAGCGCCACGACAAGGATGTCTATACGGCCTATAAGGACAACTACACCGACTATCAGGACACCATACCGCAGATTTTTTACTACAACGCTTTCGTGATGCTCTCGAACGGGCTGAAATCGAAAGTTGGCACGCTCGGCAGCCCATACGAGTTCTTCCATGAGTGGAAGCGTCTCCACGAGACGGATACAGGAAATATCGAGCTAGAAACAATGCTTCTCGGCATCTGTAAGAAGGAGAATTTCCTCGACCTATTCGAGAACTTTGTGTTGTTTGACCACTACGACACCCCTGCCGCGAAGATCCTCGCGCGAAACCACCAGTTCCTAGGAGTGAACGATGCCGTCGAGGCTTATAAGGACCGCGAGCTGCGCGAAGGCAAGCTCGGCGTTTTCTGGCACACCCAAGGTTCTGGCAAGAGCTACTCGATGGTCTTTCTGGCTGAGAAGATCCGACGCAAGTTTTCTGGATCTCCCACGTTCCTCGTGCTCACGGACCGCGAAGAGCTTGACAAGCAGATCAGCGAGACATTTGAGAGTTGCGGATGCTTAGCTGGTATTCCTGCCGAACACTGCCGGGCTACAAGTGGGAAGGACTTGATTAAGAAACTTGAAGGAAACCCCAGCTATGTATTCTCATTGATCCAGAAATTTAACCAAAATGATATCGAGGCGATCTATCCTAGACATGACATCGTGATTCTCTCGGACGAGGCGCATCGTTCGAACAACGGCATTTGCGCCGAGAATATGATGAAGCTGTTGCCTACTGCATCTAGGATTGGGTTCACTGGCACTCCAATTCTCGATTATGATAACTTAACGAGGCGCACGTTCGGCGGTTACGTTTCCGTATATGACTTTAATCGCGCGGTTGAGGACGGCGCGACAGTGCCCCTCTACTACGAAAACAGATCCGACAAGCTTGACATCCAGAACCCTGAACTTAACGATGAGTTGCTTGATGCTGTGGAAGCAGCGGATCTAGACAAAGAGCAGACAGAAAAAGTTCAACGTGAGCTATCGCACGGTGTGCATGTGATCATGTCTGAACCCAGGCTTCGCGAGATCGCCAAGGACTTTGTGAAGCACTACTCAGGAATCTGGCAGTCAGGCAAAGCTATGTTCGTATGCGTGAACAAGGTCACTACCGTGATGATGTTCAACTACGTCCAAGAATATTGGGAAAAGGCCATTCGAGATGAAGAACGCAAGCTCAAGAACATGGGTCAGCAGGAGTCCCTGGAACAGCGTAGGAAGCTCGACTGGATGAGATCCACAGAGATGGCGGTTGTCATCAGTCAAGAGCAAAACGAAATTGCGAACTTCGAGAAATGGGACCTCGATATAAAGCCTCACCGCAAGAGGATGGAAGAAAGGCATCTCGATGACGAGTTTAAGGACATTCAAAACCCGCTACGCATAGTTTTCGTCTGTGCAATGTGGCTCACTGGGTTCGATGTGAAGCCTCTTGCAGCGATGTACTTCGACAAACCTATGAAGGCGCACGGTCTCATGCAAGCCATTGCTCGTGCAAATCGCGTGAACACTGGCAAGAGCAACGGTCTCATCGTTGACTACATTGGGGTTGTGAAGGCCTTAAGGAAAGCCTTGGCTGACTACACTAACAACCCTCATGGCAAAGAAGGTGAAGATCCCGTCATAGACAAGCATGAGCTTATCGTTCGTATCTCCGCGCTTACGCGCGAGATAGAGTTCTTCCTAGAAGATCAGGGGTATGACTTGGAAGCCCTCTTCGTTGCTAAAGGCTTTGACAGGGTAAACCAAATCAAGAACGCGGCCGATGCCGTATCCGTTACCGATGAGTCTAAGAAGCATTTCGGCATTATGGTGCGCGAGCTCTTCAAGATGCACAAGTTCGTGACCAGCAAAGAGCTAGAACCTAGGCTCGTGTCCTCCTACGACGCGATACGGGCGATCTATTCCCAAATTAATAAGCGTGTGGAACATGCTGACACGACAGACCTCATGGTCGAGCTTCAGCATATCATCGATGATCACATCGACATCAAGAGCATCAGTGGAGAGCAAAAAAACGAGGCCAAATTTGATATAAGCGAAATAGATTTCTCTAAGCTCTCGCAAGAGTTCGCCAAGACGAAGCATCCTCATTTACTCTTAGATGATCTGCGAGATGTCATTGAGGAGAGATTGGTCGCTGCTTTTAAGGAAAACCCTTTGCGCATTGATTTCTTCGAGCGTTATGAACGTATCATTGAGGAGTACAACTTGGAGCAGGACAAGGCGACGATTGAAAAGACCTTCAACGATCTGATAAGGCTATCCAAGGAGCTCGATGAGAGACAGCGCGAATGGATCAAGGAAGGATTCGATAACCAGCAGCAAATGACAGTCTTTGAAATGCTTTTTAAGGAAGAACTGACAAACTCTGAAATCAAAGAAGTCAAGTCAATTGCGGTGGAGCTAGAAGAGGCTGTTCAGGCTAGACTGAGCGAAATGGTTAAGTGGACTGAAAAGCCTGAGACTCGAGAAGCAATAAGAATTCTCATACGAGACAAAGTTTGGATGCTTCCAGATCGCTTGTATCTAGAAAAGGACCTTTCTGAAAAGACAGATGAGATATTTAACTATTTCTATTTAGGAGAAGCTGCAGCGTAAAAATGCATATCTATGAGCAAATACGTAAGGAAATCAATGTAATAGATGGTGGGACTTTCCAGACGCTTGCTGAACGCTGCTGCTTTAGAAAGTTCGGTTTCAAGTCAGCAAACTATTTTGGCACAAAAGCGGGATCTGTAAAAACTGTCAAGGGCCACCCAGATTCTTTCTATGAAACGAACGATGGAGGATGGGCGTTTCTTGAGGCTGGTCATGTTTTAGATAAGTCTCAAGCATTGAAAAAGGTGCAAGATGATGTCTACGAATGCCTTGATTACGAAAGACAGCATCCGGAAATAGGAACGTTAGATTTAATTATTTGTTGCTATTCGTGTTCTCGTTTTACCCCTGAAGATGTTAATTCTGTAAAAAGGATCGATCCGCGAATTAGGCTTGTTGGCCCTGATGATATTGCAGAAATGTGCACTGACTATCCATGGTTTGCTCGTGAGTACCTTAAAATTGAAACTCTGCCTACTCAAATATGCGATTTAAATACCTTTGTTTCTTTTATCGAACGAGATGTATTTGCGCCGTCATTGGAATTGGAGCTTACTGGAAGAGATCAGGAGATCGAGGAACTGCTGCAAGCTCTAAATGACAATCAGGTGATTTGTCTTACAGGAAAATCAGGATCCGGGAAGACGAAACTTGCTATTGAAGTATGTGCTCGATATTCTGCATTGCAAGAGCATGAAGCTTTAGTGGTGCGCCCTAGTCGTAAATCTATATGTGAAGCCCTAGTACAGTGTTGTTCTGGAGATAAGACATATTTAGTGTTGCTTGACGATGCTAATGATCTTATAGATTTAAAATCGATACGTGAGTACGTTTCTGTTTGCGACAATGTGAAGCTTGTTGTGACTGTCAGGAACTATGTTAGACAATCTGTTGTTGAGGAATTAAGACATATCCAAGGGTTCAAGGAATATTCTGTTTTTTCCGTTGCAGATGAGACGCTTGAAGATATCCTTAAAAAGCAGCTAGGCATAAATAACCAAAGCTATATTAATCAAATAGTAAAAGTTGCACATGGCAATATGCGACTAGCTATTCTTGCTGGTGAAACGGTTAAGCAAGAGGGGCTTCAGGGTATTGCAAATATTCACGATTTAGTTGAAATGTGCTACGAGAAGAAGCTCGAAGAGTTTTCTGAGGAGGAAAAGAAGACAATTGCGATTGCCTCTATTCTGGGTGCTCACAAAACGGTGAATAACGATAATCTTAGTAAACTCGAATCGATGGCCTCCATTAGCCATAGTCAATATAAAGCAGCATGCAAATTTTTATATCATAAAGAGCTGCTAGACATGGTTCATAATTATGCAGCTATCAACTTTGAAGAACAAAACTTAAGAGATTATTTCATTCGATATGCGATTGTCGAAGAACAGCTTTTTGATCTTAAGGATGTCTATTGTCTCGCAGGAGGCTTAGAACTCGTCATAAAAATACTGAATATTATATTGAATGTTTTTTATAGTTCAGAAACTAGAAGTGGCCTCATAAAGCAAGTGCAAGAGATATGGGATGCAAGTAGTGACATAAACCGAATTGAGCTCGTCAAAAAGATAGGCAATCTTATTCCTGCTGAATCTTTAGCCTTTTTGGGAAGAACAATTCAATCGAGAGAAAAAGATACAGAAAGAGCCGACTATTTGTCCATCGGGATTGAACGAATAAAACACTATGGTTTCAAATCTCCCATCCTTGAATGCATTGCAGGTCTTCTCGACAACACCGAATACTGGAGACAAGCGATCTCTCTTTTATTTGACTGCCTTGAAAAGGAAAATAGATTCGTCGAAGATTATTGCTATATATTTGATTCATTATTGCAGCCTAACCAATCTTTTATGCGTTCAACTATAGTCAGAGAACGATATGTTCTCGAAAAATTAAGTTCTTTATATAGGTCAACAGAAGATACTACTTATGCAGTCTTAATGCTTCGTTATGCCAAAATTATACTTAGCGATGAAATTGAAGGAACTCGCCTAGGAGAAGGTAAGCAAGTAATTTTTTATAGAGGTACGCGTTACTATAGCGATGAACTAATTACTGTAAGGAAAAAATGCATAAATGAACTATTTAACCTGAGGAAAATAACGGATTTTACTACTATGGCAGATTCTGTAGTTTTTGATTATAGAGGCTTGTCTACAGAAGGAGATGTGTCTCTCGCGGAAGAAACCTGCAGACTGATTCTTGAAAATTATCATCTCCCAAAAACGTGCAATAGCTTTTTCTGCTTGCAGGAGATATGGGAATTCAGACGGTGTAATAAAGATGTTCTTAGCGAGTTTAGTTGGATAGATGTTTTGTTTGGTCGAGATCGCGCCAATAAGCTTTTTTCGCTTTCAAAAGAATTAACGTTGCGATTTGCGGATTCTGACGAAAAGCTTAAAAATGAAATTGAGAGAACCGTTTCTGCTGCAACTGAACAAGATTGGAAAAGGTATTTTAGCCTTTTAAGAGATGACCAATCAGGCAAAATGCGTAAAGACTACTCCGTTTCACGGATGCTGGTATGGGCGGTTAATTATTACGAGAAATACAATACGCAATTACAAGAGTTATTGGTTAATACTCTCCTTTCATTAGGGATTGGTTGTTCGTATGATTGTATCTCGATTTTCTCTTCACTTAAGTTACTGTATCCGTCTTCAGACGTGCGTCAGATTTTGATTTCTAGGGTTCCTCAAGAAGAAATTGCGATATGGCTAAGTAATTATGATTCCTATGTATTAAAAAACACCAACGACTATTCAGTATTTACTTCAAATGCATTTAGTGGTTTAGAAGAGCATGGGGAAGTTGTTCATTTTGAAGATGTTGTTCACGCTGATATGGTATTCCCTGGTTTTTTGGGGAAGTATTGCAGTGCTTTAATGAAGAGCCCTCTCGTTCAGCCCGAGAGATTAGGCTATTATCTTGCGAGAATTGATGAAGAACTACTGCGTCTACTTAAGCAATCCTTGAGCTATAACAGCAATCTGAAAGAAATCGAAGATTTCATATGTTTTCAATTAAGAAAATGCAGCAATTGTTGGCACGGAAAAGAGCTCTTTATTTGCGTAGTGGAAAAAGACCCAAATTTTATTGAAGGCTTCTTGATTGCGTGGATTGAAATGGAATCAAGAATGAATAGTCTTTATGACGGAAACATTGGAGAACTATACTGGGAATCGCCAAATGCCATCAGCAGCCTTTCTCTGCTTGCCAAAGTGCAAAAGGCAGTCCCATCTGATTTCTCTACTGAATATGAGTTTAAGAAATGTGTTAAGTTGATCGTGAAAGAAGGAATTAAGAAAGGATATCGTAAACAACTGCTTGGCTGGTTGTCTTCTGAGACAATTAAGCAATCGCCGTTTTCGGAAATTGCGGTCGATGTGGGAACGTCTCTTAGTTATGAGGAACGGGCGGACTTCAGTATAGCATTGTGTGAAAAAGGGGCCCCTATAGAGGTTTTTATGAGGGCGGCTACTGCGATGCCGTTTGATGGGGCTAGTTGGTCTGGCAGCGCAATCCCTCTAATTAATAAGAAAATTGATTATGTAGACAATTTGGCAAGACGATTATTGGACAACGAATTCTCCGAACACGCTTTAAAAATGCAGGAGTATTCCCGGGGCTTGAAAAAGCATAAGGAAGATGTTGAGGTCCAAGAGTTCGTCGAACCTTTCTAGACTGACTTTGCATCTTGTCTTGCTGAATTTAGATCATGTATAGAATTGCAGAGCGATTTGTTCTTTTGGGCTATAAAGATTATTCTCTTTTTGCTTGAAGCATTTCCATTAAGTTTAGTTTAGGTATTTCATGGGGGATCTCTGCTGCTAGTTGCGAACTAAGAGTGTTAAACCCATAATGAACATACATTTATTCAGTTGGAGTTAAGCACAATGGTTGAGCCAGCCGGTTCTATCTATGACAAGTGTAGTCTTTGGTTGTTTGTGGATGAAGGCTGCTTATTTCAGAAATTGCTTCTGCACTCAGAGCAATTTCCTGATTCTGCACCTTATCTAGCAAATACGGTATTTCCATTCTCTGCTCTAATCGTACATGATAGCGTAAGATTTGTACGAGAACATTTCGACCCTTCGTTTCCCATTGATTCTGAATCAGTTAATAGGTTAAGAAATGCTACTAAGTCGCTCTCATCGGCCGGCTTAAGTGTCAAAGAGTACTACGTAGAGATACAGGCAATTACTGGTTTTCTTAATGAGCAATTCAGAAACCAATCTGGGGATCTTGGTGACCTAAAAAACTTGATACAACCTGATGTTGGGATTGGCTACTACAATGGGAAGCCAGTTTATACCACTTTTAATATGAGCCGATATCTCTTTAAATATAGTGCTGGCGAGATTGCAGCAATCTTCGATCCTGATACGGCAAAGAGAATGGGCTATGACATAGGGCAGGCTGCTCGCCCTAGCTATTACGCTGTGGAGGCTCTAGGTGTTGATTCAAGTAGACTACCATTTGAAGAATTTGGTATGACTAGCAAGGATTTTCATTATTCAGATCTTTTAAAACCAATTACTGAGTGCGGACTTGCCAGTCCTGTTTATTTCTTTGTGCTATGTGAGGGTCTTACGCAAATTAATTCAGTAATAACTCTCCATGAAAGCAAGTTCTTTAGCGACCTGCTAGGACTCAAAATGGCAACAGCTGTATTAGTTGCGCTGGAGAAAAGCCTCTCAAAGCTATCGCGATATATAGTGAAGTCACCTGAATTCGAGAAAGATCCCGCAAGGGCTAATCAAATTCTGTCAAAAATTATTCCCAGAAATCAACGAAAAGTAATCAAGAAAGCGAAGGACTTGAGGAATGCTTTAGTGCATTACGATTTCGCAAAGTTACTAGGAAGCGGCATTTGCGAGAATCAAGACGCGGAAGTAATTCTAAATCTTGCAACACAACACACCGTTGGGATGTCGTCAGAAGACTATCTTTCCTGGTTGGAGGAAGCAAGCAAGGAAATTGCAAATAATATTGACAGCTTAATCAAATTGCCTCGTTAAAATGCTATTTGCTCTCAGGCGCTTTATGGAAGGCAACCCCCTCTTTTTATCTCAGCACAGTTTTCGAAGATGGAAACACCTCTGTAACTGTTGCTCTCTTTAGCGATGTTGTTCGTGCAATGGGGGATGACACGGTGTATAAAGGAAATCAGTCTCATGCATGATAGCCCTTACAAAGAGTTGTCGCCCGTAACAAGACTGTTATTCGATGCTGCTAAGAAGCTTGATGTCGCCATCTTAACTTAGCTTGCGATATGGTCATCAATATCATTAACAGTGAGACGAAGCAGGTCACCTCGCTTAATACCGCGCTTGAGCCCCATATCTTTGCGAAGCTGAATCAGGACATCTTCCATTCTGAATAGCAATTCATTAGGGCTCAAATTTTCTCTTGAAGAAGAGACTCGCCATGTGCCCCATTTCTTTATGGCTTTTGATGAGCCCCATAGAGTTATTTCCTTATTGAACTCTGTAAAGATATCTAAGAGTTCTTCTTGAGAAATAGCCTGCCCTTGTTTAGTGCTGCTTTGAAAATCATAGAACATGGAAATTAATTGCATATATGGTTTTTCGCGATGTTTGTAAAGATACTCTTTTCGCTTCATCCTGTTATTTAAAACGCCACCACCAACAAGCGTGATGATCGAAATAGCGCCTGCGATAAGAGCGACAATTACCCCTGTGTCCAGAGTAGAAAAGCTTGAGAAAAAAGAAACGATACTTGGTCCAATGTAAATGATGAAAGCAGCAATTAAACCAGCAGCGATTATGATGAGGAGCAATAAAGCAACGAGACCCTTTAATAGCCCCTTCCAATTTGAAGCATTAGTTCCATCTTGAGAGTCTGACATAATGATTTCCTATTCCCACTCGATAAAACAATAGTGTTTCATTTTTACGATTCCGTCCTCGTTTTATCCATGGTTTCTTCTCGTTGTCAGCCGTATTCGGGTAGCTCCTCCAAGAGAAAACTCATCCCAAACTCGGCTCTTCTGAATTCTACCACCGCATGAGTTTTCTGCATGAGTTTTGACTGGCGATGGATTTGTTGCGCGAACTGCTGGGACCCGTCATTCCAAGTTAAGCTGGGCGCTCATGCCGAACAGGCATTTTCCAGAAGGAGCGCCCGCTGGGCGGCTCGTTGACCCATGCTGGCAATTAGAGTGTCGTTCTGGTCGAAACTCAAAAACACATCTCGGCAGTTCGGATGATGCTTTCTATCATTCCCGCTTGAACTCGCGATGCGTTCAGGGGCGGTCGGGCTTCGGCCGGCAATGCACGTCGAGCCCTCTCCGATTTCAAGGCGAAGGCCGACCTCCGGCTCGAGTGGGCGGTTCCCGTCGAGACCTCATCGTCGCCGAATCCTTCGGAGGCTCCATCGAAGCGATTCGCGCCATCCGCTCTACCGCCTCTCGAGGAATGCGAGCGTTCTCCTGAACGCGTCCAAGCGGCTTGCGGCGCACTCTCGTGGATGCTCGCGCTCCTCGCGGAAGAGCTTGAGCGTGCCAGTTTCCAGAGGCACCATGATGTGGCTCGCATGCTTGTAGGCTAGGCGCTTCACCTCCCACGGGTGGCCGTGCGCGCGCAGACCCTCTTCGGAGAAGCGCGCCCCCAGGTTGCGCGGGATGTTCTCGTTGCCCTCGCTCCCTCCCAGCACGACGATCACCTTGCCGATAAAGCGATCGGCGCCGCTTGCCGGCTCGTGGAGGAAGCCGCAGAACCCATCGCGTTCGACTGAGAAGCGCTCCATGTTCGCCACCGCCTTCGGCTACGTCATCGCGAACGCCAGCATCATGGCGAACATGATCGTGAACACGAGGTTGCTCCAGCCCCCGAAGAGCACGCATCGGGCGGGCTGGGGCACGCGCAGCCATAGGAAACCGAGAAACGACGTCACGAGGGGCGTGAGGACGACCGCCCAGGGCGGGAGCGCCGTCTGCCCCATCAAGATCGCGATGCCGAGAATCACGAACGCCGCGTACATCGGGACGGTCGCGAGCCTTTGGAGCGCCATGACGTTGCCGGCGGCCTGCTCGACGAGGGAGTCGTCTTCCGTGCGCGCCGCGATGGCGAGGTAGGGGTACTGGGCGTGGTAGGCGCCGCCGCAGATGAGGGCGAAGGAGAGCAGTCCCGCCGTCAGCCAGGCCAGCCAGGCGAGGTCGCCTTCCGCGAGCAGCGGCAGCCCCGCGAACCCGACGACGTAGAGGAACGCGGCGACGGGCCCGAGGACGCCTCCCGCCCGCACGCGCCCCTCGGGCAGGTCGCGCATGATCCTTGCATAGGGGCGAAGGGTTCCGTCCATGTCGTAGGCCCCGGGCGTGAAGTACAGCAGCATGTCGCCGGCGAACATAACGAGCGAGCCGACGAGGCCGATCGAAAAGAGCGGGATTGCAGGATCCATGAAACCCTCCTTAGTCGCTAAAAGTTAGCTAATACTAACATGTGTTGCTTCTGATAATGCAAGAATTGCGGGAAGACCAAATCCTCGCTACTCGAAGTCGGCATCACTCGGGGATACGCGATCGAGCGCAAACATCAAGCAGCCCTGCAATCGAAGACGATGCGCGTTCTGCGTTCTCAGAAAAAGTCGGTAATGCGGCTGTGCCCTTCACGACTCCAAGGCAAAGACCAATCTTCTGCCCAAATGGAACAATTCTGACTATTTGGGCTAGGAGTTCATCGTCGTCTATTGGATAGTCCGCGATTGAGTTAACATTGGCTAACAAAGGAGTGAAAGATGAGTGGCAATGGTTCTTCTAGACCGAACTCGCGTATCCTCAAGGGCCGCGACCTGATAACGGTGGGCATTTTCACAGCGTTGTATTTTGCGGTGAACTTCGTGTGCATGCTCTTGTCGGGCCTTCATCCCTACCTGTGGGTGTTTATGCTGGGCGGAGAAGGGTTGTCAATTCCAAGGTTGACACGGTTACACGCTGCGAAGCCCCATCCCGCTGGCGTGCTTCCACTCCCTCGGCGGCACCCCATAGGCTTTCTTGAACGCAGCGGCGAACTTGCTCGGGTTTGCGTAGCCCACATACGTTGCTGCTTCCGTCACCTTCGCGCCTTGTGCGAGCTGCGTTGCCGCCTCTTCCATTCGGCGTCGTCGGAGGTAGGTCGCGATCGTGCTGCCATATGCGCGGGTGAAGTACTCGTTGAGTGACGTTGCGCTCACGCCGAAGGCGGCGGCCATCGTCCGGGCGTCGTGACGCGCGCTGAGGGCGCGCTCCATCTCGTCGCGGGCTGCGGCAGCCATCCCCATCTGCGCACGCGTGAGCAGGAAGCGGGGTTTCGTCGTTGAAAGGTCGCGCCGTTGGAGGCCGAGCAGCAGTCCGAGAACCTCGTATTCCGCCATCGCGTCGTCGTTCGCGTCGAGAAGCGCTGCCAGGCGCTCCATGCGTCCGTTGAGCTCCGCGTCTCCCGCGAGGACGGCCGCCGGCCCCGCTTTGCGGGCGATGCGCCGGATGGCGTTGTCCCCTGTGCCGAGCAGGGAGAACGCCGGTTCCTCGGCAACTCGATCGTTCACGAACAGCTCGACGCCGCGGTAGCGCCCCGATGGGTATCTGAACTCGGCCGGCCGCTTCCGGGAGTAGCTTACGCACAGATCCCCGGCGGCAACTACTCCCAGTCCGCCGTCGGGGATGTCGACTTCGCACCGACCCTCCCAGCACAGGTTCACCGTCAGCCACATCCCGCTGGAGAACGAGGGCAGCTGGAGGGGCGTGTCGGAAGGGATGTTTGGGCACCTCGTGCAGGTAAAGTCAACGAGGGCGATGAACAAACCGCGCGACAGGGCGCGACCGCGCATGGAGCCGCTTCCGACCGGTTTCGAGATCTGCAGTTCGAAGAGGCCCTCGGGGTCCTCAACCAGCTCGACTCCCGGGGCGACCCTCGCTTTCAGGAGTTGTCCGTCGGTCTTTCTATCGGAGCACACGCGGCCCACGGCACCATCCCCTTTCGACACGTGCCGATGCTTTGCGGCAGCGGCGATTGCATTTCTGATAGTTAATTATAGCTAACATCACTGAGATATGGAGCTGACTGCATAGCATGGAGTTGAGGAGGCTTCCTCTTCAACCTTAAGCTTTCTCCAGGTTGCGGGCACGACGCCCGCCCTGGAAAGGAGTTGATTAATGAAACTGCACGATATGAAAGAGGGGTCGGCTGCGCGCGTTTTGGCCGTGTCGGGTGATGCGCGGTTCGTCTCGCGGGTCACCGCAGTCGGACTCACCGAAGGGTGCCGTATAGAAGTCCTCCAGAACGTCCGAAAGCGCCCCGTGCTGGTATACGTCCGCGACAGCGCCGTTGCGATCGACAGAGGGGATTGCGAACTGATTGATGTGGAGGTGGCCTTGTGAGCTGCGAGACGTGCGCGGCCGCTTGCCCTGCGGCCAAGGGGGCAAGAACGTCGGGAGGGCAGGGCGCCGGTGTTGCGGTCGCTCTTCTTGGCCAGCCAAATTCCGGGAAGTCTACCCTGTTCAACGGCCTTACGGGCGCGAGGCAGCATGTGGGCAACTGGCCGGGCAAGACTGTCGAGAGGAAAGAGGGGTCGTTCGGGATTGGCGATACGCAGTGCCGCGTGGTCGACCTCCCCGGAGCCTACGGCCTTTCCGCCAACTCGCCCGAGGAGGAGGTGACGCGTGACTACCTCGAGTCCGGCGATGCGGACGTTGTGGTCGTGATGGCCGACGCCTCCCAGCTCGAGCGCAGCCTCTACATGCTCGCCGAGTTCGCTGCCGCGCACCCGGAGCAGCCCTCTCTCCTTGCTTTGAATCTCATGGATGTTGCGGAGGGTCAAGGCAAGCGCATCGATTCGGCGCTTATCGAGCAGCGGCTCGGGATTCCTGTCGTGCCGCTCGTGGCGTCACGTCCGGAAGGGTACGGGAATCTGCTTTGCGCCATCGAGCGGACGGCGCGCGAGCGCCCGTCCATTGACGACGACCGCCTGCGTCGGGAGATGGCTTCCGCCCCGGCGACGGCGCAGGGGGCGGGGAAGGCGCGGTTCGCCTGGATCGAGTGGCTCCTCGACGGGGCGGTGTCCGCTCCCGAGAAAGCGCACGCGCTGTCGCGCTTCGACCGGCTCGCCACGGGCTCTCGCTGGTCAAAACCCATCACCGTCGCCATGATTCTCGCAGGGTTCCTTCTCGCGTTCGTTCCCGCCATACCCATCATGATGCTCGGCGGCGCCATCTCCTCGCTCGGGCAGGTCGCTGCTGGGGCGCTCGCGCAGATGGGCGTGCCTGACGTTGTGGGCAGTTTCCTCGCGGGCGTGGTGTTCAACAGCTTGTGCTTCGGCACGATGATGGTGGGCTACGTATTCGGCATCAACCTTGTGTTCGGCCTCTACGAGGAGGCGGGCTACATGGCGCGCATCGGCTACGTGTTCGACCACACCATGGCGCGCTTCGGGCTGCAAGGGAAGTCGCTCATGCCGTTTCTTATGTGCCTGGGGTGTACGATGGGCGGCGTGTCGGGCTCGCGCGTCATCGACTCGTGGGGACAGCGCATGCTCACCGTCATGATGGCTTGGGCCATCCCGTGCGGCTCCACGTGGGGCGTGGTGCCGGTGCTGGCCGTCGCGTTCTTCGGCGTAGTTGGCGCGCCGCTCGTGATCGTGGGGATATTCGCCATGATGCTTGTCATCATGGGCATCGTCGGCAAGGTGTTCGGGCCGCGCCTGGTGGCGGATGGAGAGCGCGCGGGCTTGGTTATGGAGCTTCCGCCCTACCACCGCCCCCATCTGAAGGGCGTCGTGCGCGGCGCCTTGCTCAAGAGCCGCCAGATGTTCGTGCGTGCCATTCGCGTGGTCGCAATCTTCGCGTTCGTCATCTGGGCGCTCACCTACACTTCGACTGGCGGCGTTGAAGGGTCGGCGCTCTACGCGCTGGGCACCGCTATCGAGCCGGTGACGAGGCTGTTCGGCATGGGGTGGCAGACTTTCACGGCGTGGCTCTGCGCGCTCGTTCTCAAGGAATCCGCCCTCGGCGTGCTCTCGGGTCTTTTTACGGGCGCGGCGACGCCGAACGCCGTCCTCGTGGGGATCATGACCGGCGGCGGGGCGGCTGCGGCGAACGTCGGAGAGGTCATGTCTCAGGTGATTTCAGCCCCCGAGGCGCTCGCCTTCATCTTCGCGTTCACGTTCAATATGCCGTGCGCGGCAAGCGTCTCTGCTACCTGGGCCGAAGTCCACTCGACGAAGTGGACCGTCATAACGGCGGCGTTCTACATAGTCTCTTCGCTTCTGCTCGGATGCGTGGTCTACCACGTGAGTTTGCTGTTTTTCTAGCAAATTCTTTTTCGGGAAAGAACGGGGTTGATGAGATGAGGTGCGAAAACGCCGGTGCGACCGAATCCTCGGAGGACTACCTCGAGGCGATCCTCGTCATCCGCGCCGAGCGGGGGTTCTGCCGCAACGTAGACATCGCAGAGCGGCTGGGCGTCAGCAGGCCGAGCGTCACCAAAGCGTTGGCGAACCTGTCGTCCCGGTCGCTCGTCGAGGTGGCAGGCCGCGACGTGCGGCTCACCCCCGAGGGGCGCCGCCTCGCCGGCGCCACGCTCGAGAAGCACGAGTTCTTCAGGCGGCTGCTCTGCGACGCCGGGGTGGACGGGAGGACGGCTTCCGAGGAGGCGTGCCGCATGGAGCACTGCATCTCCGACCCCTCCTTCCGTCGCCTGGCGGACCACCTCGCGGGCCTGCGGGGGCAGGGCGGGGGCGGGCGAATAGCCGGGCGCACATAAGCCCAGGCGAAGCTCATTGAATCCAGCGGCGCATGCAACCCGTACAGCAGGCGGCATGTGCCGCCTTCGTTCTCTCGGAAGCACCCGTGCGGGCGACGACACGATACCGAGCGGCGACGATGGCAACGGGCCTCGCTCCATCGCCGCCGAATCCCGCGACGCTAAGATGCAGCCGTTTGCCGCTCCGAAAGGAGCAGACACATGGCGATCGAATCAGCGGGATGCCCGTACGTCAAGGTTCCCGTGCCGATCCAGGACACCTACTCGGTGGCGGAGATAGCGATACTCCTGCGAGTGAGCAGGAACGCGGTCTACGAATGGAGCCTCCTGGAGGACGACCCCCTGCCGCTCAAAAGGATGATGGGGAGGAAGAGGGGCCGCTTCGCGTTCAGGGACGAGCTGCTCGAGTGGAGCAAGCGCCACGCGACGTGAGCGTAGTCAGACAGAACCTTTCAGGACGCCCCGCTTCGATTCGAGTAGAGATAGTTCCCGTCCAAATTAACTAGGCGGTTCATCGAGGCTCCTCCGCCTATCAAGCCAAGGCCGCTTCTACCGAGATATCATGAGCGTAAGAGTTGACATTGACTAACTTTGGTGGCAAAATCCCCAACACGAAAGATAGCTAAGTTATTTTTGGAGGGAGGTGACCGCAGTGAGCAACGGCAACTACCAGGAGACGCACGAGCGCATCTTGAAGAGCGGTCTTGCGGCGTTTCTGGAAGAGGGGTTCGAGAAGGCGAACCTGCGCAGGATCTGCAAGGCTGCCGGCGTGACCACCGGGGCGTTCTACAAGCATTTCAAAGACAAGGAGGCGCTCTTCTCGGAGCTGGTCGAGCCGCTGGCGAGCATGATTCGCAAAGCTTACGCCCAAGGCGAGAAGCGAGGTTTCGCTGGGTACGACGAAGGGAAGCCCGTGACCCCGGAGCAGGTGCGCGCCGCGCTCGAGGCCAAGGCGGCGGGGACGCTCGCGACCACGGCGATGCTGTACTCCCATCGCGACATCTACGAGCTCCTTGTGTTCCGCTCCTACGGCACCCCCTACGAGCACTTCCTTGACTGGCTCGTCGACGAGGAGGACAGGACCACCCTCCGCGTTCTCGAGCTGATCCACGGCGCAGAGAAGGCTCGAACCGTCATCTCGAAAGAGTCTCTCCACATCGTCAACCACGCGTTCTACAGCGCCCTTTCCGAGAATATCATCCACGCGAAGAGCGTCGAGGAGCTCAACGCGACGACCGAGGTCATTTCAACGTTCTTCAATGCGGGCTGGGAGAAATATCGCATGCTTTGACGATCCTTTCTTTTTTTGCCGTCAAAGATAACTAAGTCATTATTAACCGAGACAATAGATTGAGGTGGTGCCATGACAGAGACAAGCGAGCAAGACCGGCAAAGGGACGAGGCGGGGCGGGAAGCCATCAGGCGCCTGTCTTGCCCCGTCAAGGGACGCGTCATGCTGGCGCAGGCGTTCACGGTGCTCTCGGCGCTTTTATCCTTTGCCCCGTATTTGGCTTTGGTATGGCTGGGAGACCTATTTCTGGCGGGGGAAGGCCCGCTCGCGCAGGCCGATGCCTCCAAGGTGCACGAAATTGCCCTCCTCCTCGTCATGGCGTTCCTCTCGCAGCTGTTCTTTCGCGCTCTTGCGCTCATCATCACGCATTTTGCCGATATGAAACTGCGCTACGTCATTCGCAAGGGTATCGTTGAGCGGTTGAGCCGCGCGCCTCTTGCTTGGTTTAGCGCTACGGAATCCGGCAAGGTCAGAAGCGCTGTGCAGGATGACACGAAGACGGTCCACACCGTCATCGCACACGGACCGGTCGACCGTCTTAACGGCGTTTTGCAGCCGATGGTTCTTCTGGCTTTCATGTTCTGGATCAATTGGCGCTTGGCGCTCATCGGCATCGCCACGATCCCCTTCTATTTCCTGCTGCAGGCGCTCTCTATGAAGGATATGGGACCGAAAACCGCCGAGATGAACGGGCATCTTGCGCAAGTGTCCTCGACGATGGTCGAGCTCGTGTCCGGCATCAAGGTGGTCAAAGCGTTCGGAAAAACAGGAGAGGCGCATCGTAATTACGCGGACGCCGCATCGGCATTCTCGCAGTCGTACTGGGACTGGTGCGCCCCGCTCATCGGGCTTTGCTCGATTGCCGGCGAGCTCATCTCCTCCCCCTTGCTGCTGCTGATCAACCTCTGCGGCGGCGCGCTTGTCATGGGGGCAGGGTTGGCCAGCCTCCCCCAGGTTCTCGCGTGCGCGCTGATAGCCATCGTGCTTCCGACCGCCATCAGCGCTGTCGCCAACAGCACGTGGTCGTACCAGATGGCCGGCGCTGCCGCAGTCAGGCTGTGCGAGATTCTGGACACGCCGTCGATTCCCGAGCCGAAAACCCCAAAGAAGCCCGACGGGGTCGTCGTTGAGGTGAGCGACGTATCGTACTCCTACGGCGATACCCAGGCCTTGCGCGGTGTCAGTCTTGTCCTTAATCCCGGTACCACGACGGCGCTCATCGGCCCGTCAGGCTCGGGTAAATCGACGCTCGCCACACTCATTGCACGCTTCGACGACCCGGAAAGCGGCTCCATCCGTCTCGGCGGCGTCGATCTGAGAGACATCTCCTCCCGTGACCTCTACAACACGGTTTCGTTCGTGCTCCAGGACCCGATGCTAATCAACGCCTCCATCGGAAGAAACATTTCTTTAGCTAAGCCGGAGGCTTCCCTGGAGGAGATTCGGGAGGCTGCCCGCACGGCGCAGATCGACGATTTCATTATGTCGCTGCCCAAGGGATACGACAGCGTTTTGGGAACGGACTGCTCGCTCTCAGGCGGCGAGAGCCAGCGCGTGAGCATAGCGCGCGCCCTTTTGGCCGACACGCCGATCCTCATCATGGATGAGGCCACCGCTTTTGCTGACCCGGATTCAGAGCTCGAAATCCAGAAAGCACTAAGCGCCTTGGTCGAGGGTCGAACAGTTCTGGCCATCGCCCACCGGCTCAACGCTGTTCTAGGTGCCGATCAAATAGCCGTGTTGGAAGAAGGCAAGATCGTCGCCCTTGGAACGCATGCGGAGATTCAAGACAACGAGCATTACCAGGCGCTTCTCAAGCAGGGAGGCCTCTGCGGCAGTGAAGAAGAGGGCGATGCAGATGAGTAATTCCAAACGCTTCTTACCGAGACTTCGTCGTTACATGGACGAGGGCGATAGGCGCCAGCACCGCCTGGGAACTCTGCTCTACGCCCTTTCCGGCGTGATGTGCGGCATCGGTCTCGCCATCATGATGCCGGCAGCCATGGCCCTCCAGTCAGGCGACCCCCAATGGGGTTTGACGTTTTGGGGCTGGGCGGGGGCGCTTGCGGTGGTGGCGATCGTCGGCTCGACGGTATCGTTCTTCGGTACCAAGCTCAGCTATGCGGCGGGGCTGGGCTTTATGCGCAATATGCAGGTGGTCATCGGGAACAAGGTGTCGCGTTTGCCATTAGGCTGGTTTAGGGCGGATAGCGCCGGAAGACTTTCGCGCATGGTTACGCAGGAGATGATCTCGACCGGACAGGCCGCTGCTCTTTATGTTGGCCAGCTTATAAAAAACGCTGCCGCCGCAATCGTGTTCTGCGTTGCCGTGTGGCTTTGGAGCTGGCAAATTGGAATCATGCTGACGCTTTCCATCCCAATCCTTTTCCTTCTTCTGCGCGTTTCGCAGGCATGCGTCGGAAAAGGAAACGGGTTAGAGGATTCCGCCGAGCGGGACATCGCCGCGAGGATAGTCGAGTTCGCGCGATGCCAAGGAGCGCTGCGCGCCTGCCGTGCGGGCGCCGACTATGCGGAGCTCGAGAGCAGTTTCGCAGAAGGCAGAAAGCGGTCGGTCCGCGGCCTGTGGTGGAGCGCCCTCGGCGAAGTCCTTTCCGGGGCGAGCGTGCAGGCGCTCGTCGTTGGCATGATCATGGCGGCGAGCTTCCTGGGCGCAAACGGAAGCATCGGGGCGCTCGAAACGGTGGTCATGATCGGCGTCGCATTGAGGTTCACCACCCTCCTCAACGAGGTCGCCTCGGCCCTGTTCGGAATGGAAGACCGTCGGGCGATGCTCGACGGCATGGACGAGGTCGTCGAAGCGGCCGAGTTGCCGGTCGTGGGCGAGTCGCGGGCTTGCCCGACCGACGCAAGCGTCCGAATGGAAGGGGTCCGCTTCTCTTACACGAGGGAAAAGCCAGTCCTTCGAGGGATCGACCTCGACGTCCCGGAAGGCAGCATGGTCGCCATCGTGGGCCCGTCTGGTTGCGGCAAGACAACTATGCTCAAGCTAATCGCGCGTTTTTACGACGTCGACGACGGAGCGGTCAGGATCGGCGGCGCAGACGTCCGCGACATGACGACGGAAGATCTTTTCGCCCAGGTGTCCTTCGTTTTCCAGGACGTCTACCTCTTTAACGACACGCTTCGAAACAACGTGCTCATGGCGAACCCGGACGCCTCGGAGGAGCAGCTTCGCGCGGTCGCTGACCTTGCCGGGGTAACGGAGGTCATCGAGCGCCTTCCTGAGGGCTGGGAGACGCAGTGCGGCGAAGGAGGTCGCTCGCTTTCCGGCGGCGAGCGGCAGCGCGTTTCCATCGCTCGAGCGCTTCTCAAGCAGGCCCCCATCGTGCTCCTGGACGAGGCGACGTCGGCTCTCGATGCGGAAAACGAGAAGAACGTCGTTCGCTCAATAGAGACGCTCAAACGACGCTCCACGCTCATCGTGGTCGCGCACAAGCTCGAAACCGTGCGCATGGCGGACAAGATCGTGGTCATGGACAGCTCGGGCAAGGTTGCGGAGACAGGGACGCACAACGAGCTGATCGCCCTCGAAGGAGAATACAAAGACTTCTGGGACAAGCGCAACGCAAGCTCCCAGTGGCAATTGGTCTAGCAAACAGAGCAAAAGGAGGCTCACATGAAGCTGAAGGACATCGCGACAATAGCGGTACTGGGAGTGATCGGATTCGCCCTCGGGATGGGCGTCGGCATGATAACAGGCATGTTCGGCGCGCTTTCCATGTACGTCTCGGCGGGATTCGCGGCCTTCTTCGTCGGTCCCGTTTACACCATCATGGCGCGCAAGGTGCAAAAACGGGGGACGGCCTTCTGCTTCTGGTTGATCTACGGCGTGCTCTACGCGATCATGGGCTTCGCCGTCGCGACGCCCCTGTGCCTGATCGCGGGCATCGTCGCAGAGATCATCGCCGGCGACTACGGAAACAAGAAGAGGGTGTGGCTGTCGTTTTCGGCATCGATGTTCATCTACTCGATGCACATGATAGTGTTCGTGCTCGTTCTGGGATCCGATGGGCTGGCGACTTTTGTCGAGAGCATCTCGCTTGAACAGGCGCAGCAGATGGTGGCGATGTACACGGTCGATATGATGGTCATCTGCGTGCTGATCAATATTGTGACCGAGCTTCTGGCCGGGCGTTTCGGAATGTTCATTAACGACAAGTTCTTCGAAAAGGGCGCGAAGGAAAGCAGGCTGGGTTGATGGGACGAACGGGTCTGCTCGACAGCGGGCGCGAGGGGCACCTGCACCCGCTGACGCTCTTCGCGCTGACGCTTCTGGCGCTCATCCAAGCGTTTCTCGCCAATCAGCTGGTATACGCCCTCGTTCTGGCGCTGTCGTTTCTCGTCCTTTTGGACGTCTCGCCGGCATTCTTCTTGAGGCAGCTCGCGCTCTTTGCGGTGGCATGCGGGGTCGTGCAGCTGATCCTGCATGTCGACATCGGCTATGTCACGAGCATCTTCCTGGGCGTGGCGGTTTTGGTGGTGAGGGTCTTCCCCGTCGTCAACATCGGTTGCGCCCTCATGATGACGAGCTCCTCGAAGCTTCTGGCGAGCATGCGCAAGCTGCACGTTCCGAACAGAGCCGCAGTCGGCGCAGTCATAGGGTTGCGCTTTCTCGATGAGATGGGCGATCGCGTGAAGGAGATAAAGCGCGGGATGCGGGTTCGCGGGCTGCGCCCGAGCCCGCTTCGTCCTGTGCGCGCCTTCGAGCTCTACTTCGTTCCCCTTGTGTACAAGTGCCTGCACGTGAGCGAGACGCTCGTCTCCTCCGTGATTTCGAAAGGAATCGAAGCGAATTGTGAAAAGACGAGCTACCGAAGTCTCTCCTTCGGTCTGCTTGACGGAGCCGCCTTGGGCGTCGGAGTCGTTCTTTTGGGGGTCGCGGTATGGATGTGATTGACGTCGACATTCGGTCTTTCTCATACAAGGGAGAAGATTTCGCGGCATTGAAGAACGTGCGGTTTTCGGTGGAGCGCGGCGAACTCGTCGTACTCACTGGCAACTCCGGGTGCGGGAAGACCACTCTCATGCGCGCCATGAACGGCTTGATTCCCGATCAGTACGAAGGTGAGCTCGATGGGAGAATCGAGCTTCTCGGGAAAAGTCTGGGAGAGTTTTCCTCCGGCGAGCTTGCTCGTGCGATCGGCAACGTGTTCCAGAATCCGACCGACCAGTTCTTCACCCGCAAGGCGGCCGACGAGGTGGCCCTCGTCGGCGAGAATCTGGGCATGCCTCGCGAGGAGCTGATCGAAAGGGTCGAGTCGGCTTTCGAGAGCATGAAAATCGCGCATCTGGCGGGCAAGGACCTCGTCGGCCTCTCGGGAGGCGAGAAGCAGCGCGTCGCCATAGCCTCGACGCTCGTCTACGACACCCAGGTGATCTTCTTCGACGAGCCGTCCGCCAGCCTCGACCACGAAGGGATAGAGGACTTTCGCCGAATCCTCGCCGATTTGAAGACCCTCGGCAAGACCGTCGTCATCGCCGAGCACAGGCTCTACTTTCTGGCGGATCTCTACGACAGGCTCCACGTCATGGCGGGCGGTCAAATCATCGATTCGTTCGCAGCGGGTCGGCTTCGCACGGAGGATTGCGCGCGCTACGGGCTTCGCGCGCTCGATCTGCACGGTCTGAGTCCGGAGAACCACCGTCTGCTCGGAGCGGAAGCTGCCTCGATGAAGGACGTGTCGGTCTCTGCGGGCGGGCGGGCCCTGATCGGCCCCTTGACGCTCTCTTTGCGAGAGGGCGAGGTGATGGGCGTCCTTGGGGCGAACGGAGTCGGAAAGAGCACGCTCGCCCGCGCGATGTGCGGCCTCGCCGGCGGCCGGCAGTCCTTCTCGTGGGGAGCTCGACCGCGGCAGAGGCTTCGCCGCTCGTACTACATGATGCAAGACGTCGATTACCAGCTTTTCTTCGATACGGTGGAAAACGAGATCCTGACCGACCAGAAAGACACCGATAGCGACCGCCTTGACGAGGCAGCGCGCATCGTCAAGGCCATCGACCTATGGGACAAAAGGACCGAGCATCCGCAGAATCTATCGGGGGGCCAGAAGCAGCGTTTGGCGCTGGCTTGCGCCTTTCTGAGCAGCAAGAAGATTGTCGTTCTGGACGAGCCGACATCGGGCCTCGACTTCATGCACATGGCGAGGATCGCCGGGCTCATCGAAGAGCTTGCCAAAGGCCGTCCCGTGGTCGTCATCACCCATGACCTTGAGTTTCTGTTCAAGGTCTGCACTTCGGCTCTGATGGTGGGGCGGAGCGGCTGCGAAAAGGTCGATCTGCGAGTGCACGGGTCCAGCGAAAGCGTCCTTGGGTTTATGGAGCACGTTCGCTAGTTGCTTTCACTTAACGCAGTGGGAGTTGACTCCATGGCTCTTTCCGAATGGCAGAAGGAGCGTGTCACATGGAGCAGGTACAGGTTTTTCTTCAACAAAAGAGGGATCAGCATCGCTAATCGGCTGGTCTCGTCGTCTTTGCCGATGCGGCGTCGGCTCATGCGGCAGATTGTTCGTGAGGCTAAGTCGCCCGCAGAGACCTGGCGAATGAGAGGATGGTTGGAATGAGGGATGATGTCAATGCTGGCTGCGGCGCACGGAGCAGGGTGCCAACCGAATCCTCCGAGGACTACCTCGAGGCCATCCTGGTGATCCGGAGGGAGCGCGGGCATTGTCGCAATGTCGACATCGCCGAGCACCTGGGCGTCACCAAACCGAGCGTCACCAAGGCGCTCGGCAACCTGGCTCGCAAGGGCCTTGTTGAGGTGGTTGACCACGATGTTCGTCTAACTGCCACCGGTGAGCGCCTTGCCGAGGAGACGCTATCTAAACACCGCTTCTTCGAGGGGGTGCTCCTTGACGCCGAGGTGGATGCGGAAGTTGCCTCTAAAGAGGCATGCCGTATGGAGCACTGTATTTCCACGGATTCTTTCGAGAAGCTCTCTTCCCATCTGGAGCAGATCCAGGATTCCCTTCGGTAAAGGGATTGGCATCGCCAAACGACAGGCTTCATCGTCTTCGACAATGCGGAGCCAGCTTATCTTTCATAATAGCCCTGATTCATCTGGTGAATTCCCTTCCCAGCAGGCGGCCCTCCGAATCGATCGGGGGCCGCCTGTCTATGTTGCCCTCTTTCTTCCCGCCAGGCCCCCTCTCAAGCTTGCGATTCTCTGCGACAGGGATGTTTGAGCCGCAGAGCGCGATCCGTCACTTCGGACGCAGCCAAACGAAACGTACTATCCAGGCGGAGCCCGCAGCGGATTGCGCAGATTTCGTCAACGAATGACATACGGGGATTTAGCGGGATGAACCCTCCTTTCCCGTTTTGACCCCTTTCGACTCCAGTTCGAACATGACCGAAAGGACTTCATTGGACTTATTGGCGCTCGAACCGCATTAAGAGCGCTCAACGGAGACGAAAGGAAACCCATGGACATATCGGAAGACAGCATCAGAGGCCTTCGGCGATTCGGGGGATCAAGCCGATCGCTGTCCGACCTCGTTGATGCGGGGGAAGTGTCCCGGCATCTCGGAATAACGCCCAGAAGGGTGCTGTCGATGGCCCGCAAGGGCTCGATTCCCTGCGTGAGGCTCAGCGCGAAAACCATTCGCTTCGATATAGAAGCCGTCGACCGGGCTCTTGGAAGGCGGTAGGCATGCTGACGGCGCTCTTGCGCGCGCTGCCGCGTTCCGCCGCCTTCGGAAGGAGCACTCGACATGATTTCTGATAGAAAAGCATCTGGCGTCTTCGTCAAGACGCCCGTCCTTGTCCAGGACACGTATTCGGTCGAGGAGATTGCAATCCTGTTCCGCGCAAGCCGAAACAGCGTCTACGAGTGGCATAAGCGCGAGGACGACCCCCTGCCTTTGAGGCGCATGAACGGCAAGAAGCGCGGGTTCTTCGCCTATCGCGACGAGCTCCTCGAGTGGAGCAAGCGCAATGCGGTCTAGGGACGCGGGGAACGACCGGCATGGCAGAGCGTAGCGGCGAGGCTTTCATCATCGTAAGGGAGTTCATGACGAGGGGGCTCGGCCTCACAGGCCTCCCCCTTCTCGTGTACGCCCGGATCTACGGCTTCTGCGAAAGCGGATCCCCCTACTTCGAGAGCAAAGCGCATCTGGGCAAGATTCTCGGAGTCGACACGCGAAGCGTTGTCCGAGCGGTGAGGAAGCTCGAGGAAGCGGGCCTTGTGTTCGAGGTAGGTCGCCAAGAGCTTTCCAAAGGGAGGGAGACGAAGGTCTACCGCATAGACTTCGAGGCGGCCCGAATGGCGAAGGGGGCAATCGAGGGGGTCGGCCAGTCGACGCATGGCGAAATGCCATCGGATGACCGCGGGCCGCGCCCGTGCCGCTTTTTGCATGACCAGCCGCCATGCCGACCCCTGACGTCTTGCCAGCTAATAACAAAGACGGAAAACAAAGATTACAGATAGGACGTGCCATGGGCGAATCGAAGCCGACGCATTCGGAGAGGTGCTGCGAATACTGCGGGCGCCCCCTCGCCCCGTGCGTGGTCGAGTTCGGCGGCAGACGAATCGTCGCGGGGTTCCGCGAATGCGACTGCGAGGGCGCGCGCAGACAAAAGGCGCGAGTGGAGAAGGCTGAGGCTGCAAAGAGGGAGGCGCGCCTGTCCGAGAGCCGCAAGCGCGCGGGTATCCCGAAGCGATTCCTCAATGCGACCGTCCAGCACCAGAGCCTCCTTGACTACCTCGAGTCGTTCGAGGGCAGCGCAGGGCAGGGGCTCTACATATACGGATCGGTCGGAAGAGGGAAAAGCTATTCGGCGGCAGCTTTGGCGAACGCCTTCGTGGATGCGGGCTACCGCACGGTATTCACGACGGCATCGGCGATGCTCGAGAGGATCAAGGCTAGCTTCTCGGGGAACGGGGAGACCGATTCGGTCATTTCCAGATACGCTGCATGCGACATCCTCGTCCTCGACGACCTCGGCAAAGAGGATGCCAAGGAGTGGTCCTCGAACACGATGTTCCTCGTCATCAACGCCCGCTACGAGGGAATGAGGCCGACCATCTTCACCTCGAACTACTCAATCCAGGCGCTATCGAAAAGGCTCGGGAGAAAGGGCGAGGTTGAGACCGCCGAGGCGATCGCAAGCCGCCTTTCTGAGACCACGACCCCCATCCACCTCACGGGGCCGGATATGAGGATTACGTCAAGGTCGTGACCGGGGGGACTTGCCGGGACAATCCCGTTGTTGCCTGACGGCGCCCTTGAGAGATTTATGGGTAAATCGCAATTGAAATCAAGAGCCGCCAGCGCGCGAGTGCCGGTGGGCTCCGGGACACGATGGAGGAGCGACGATGCTCGGGTTGAAGGAAATCGACGGAGAGACCAGGCGAGGGCTCATCGCCAAGTGCCAAGAGAACGGCTGGCTCAGGCGCGGCGGATACCCCTGGCAGGACGACCCCTACCTCGAGGAGTACCCATACGAGTTCGTGGAGGCTGGCAGCGTGGAAGAGCTGCGCGGATTCTTCACGCACGGCAACTGGGCGCTCCGCCAGGGGATCGTGTACGAGGACCTGGCGTTCGTGCAGCAGGTGGACGGCGGCGACGAGTGGTGGACTCTGAAGCGCGACGGCTCGAATTGGGTCGACTTCGAGAGCTGGTCGTTCGGGCGCATCGTGCGGGAACCCGAGAGGTTCGAGCACGCAATCGAGTGCATGCATCGCGCCACACCTGAGCAGTGCAAGCGCCTCGAGTACATGGAGGCGGCTCCGAGCATCGAGGACACGGCGAGACGCGCACGAGATTCCATCCAACAACTGAACAAGGCTGCGAAGGCTCCCACGCGCGGCGCGCGGGCGGAGGTTCGCTGAAACATTTGCTGAAGGCGGGTTCATCCCGCCTTCTCTGTTTTCCGAAGACGACTGGGACAGTTTGTCCCACAAGAGCGAAAGGAAGAAAGCCGTGACAAACGACTTCGGCGATGACTCCGGCGAGAAGCTCGTCGACTGGATGATCCGCATAGGTCAGGACGCCGGCGAGGCGGCCATGATGGCAAGCGGCGAGCGGCTCGCCACGGCGTTCAAGCACGCCCGTGGCGATGACGCGATCGAAGACGGAGCGAAGGGCGATCGCGACGTGGCCGAGTGGGCGAAGCTCGACCTGTTCGAGTTCGCGAGCCTGCCCGAGTACGAGACCATCCGCCAGATTATCGACGAGAAGCTCTCGCGCGAGGGTGTCCGCCACGAGTTCGCCCCCATGCCCGAAGGCGAGCACCTCGTCTTCATGGTCGAGGACGCGCCCGCGGTCAACGAGGCCTTCAAGGAGCTCGAGAAGACCACGAGCGCGTCGACCCGGCGTGCGGAGAAGGAGCTCTCGCAAATGCGCGAGCGCATCAAGGGCGAGCCCATCGCGGAGAAGGCCGCGCACGCCAGGGAAGCGTCGTCTCGATTGGAGGCCGCCAAGGGCAAGTCGCGCGAGATATCGCGCGGCGTCGAGACGAGGGCGAAATGAGGCCGATTGCGCAGGCGCTCGCGGTGAGCGCCGCCAGCGCCGCATGCTTCTGTGCCGGAGACGCGCTCGCATCTGCGGCTGCCGCATCGGGGTTTCCGGCGTGCAACGCCCTCGTTCTGCTCTCTGCGGTTCCCGCTACTGGGATCACGGCAGAGCCGATGGCGATTGCCGTTGGCCTCATGGCCGCATGCATCCCCTGGGCGGTCTGGGCGCGCAACCTCGTGCGCGCGGGCACGTGCCGCCAGGGAGAGGAGCACGGCTCCGCCCGCTGGGGGACTCTCAAGGAAGGCCGTGCCTTCATGGACAGGAAGGACAAGGCGAACAACATCCTGCTCTCGAGGGACTTCGCGCTCGCGCTCAAGCCGAAGCGCTTCGACCTCAAACACGACCGCAACCGAAACGTCTGCATCCTGGGAGGGCCGGGCTCCGGCAAGACGCGCTACTACGTCAAGCCCAACCTCATGCAGGCAAACGCCGACTTCCTCGTCACCGACCCCAAGGGGACCCTTCTCGGCGATGTGGGCTGGATGCTCGAGGGCGCAGGATACGACATACGCACCTTCGACACGACCGACTTCTCCCGCTCGATGCACTACAACCCGCTTTCCTACGTGAAGGACCAGGCAGACATCCTCGTGTTCGTCGAGTGCCTGATAAAGAACACCACGCCCGACGACCGCAAGGGGTCCGACCCCTTCTGGGAGAACTCCGAGCGCCTGCTCTACACGGCGCTGGTGGCCTACCTCGTCTACCACGCCCGTCCCGAGGAGAGAAACCTCAACTCCCTCATGCTGCTCTTGAGCCTTGCCGAGGCGCGCGAGGAGGACGAGTCCTACATGAGCCCGCTCGATCTCGTGTTCGAGGAGCTCGAGACGGGGATGCGCTTCATGGAGCGAGGCCGTGCGCCCGAAGCGCGGGGCGAGCGTCCCTTCGACGACGGGGATGACTGGGGATGGGTCCGCGTGGGCGAGCCCCACGACGCCAACGACGACTTCGCGCTGTCGAACTACCGAGCCTTCAAGGTGGCTGCTGGAAAGACGCTGAAATCGATCATCATCAGCTGCAACGTGCGCCTGAAGCCGCTGTCGGTCGACGCGGTGTCGGCGCTCGTCGCCTACGACGAGATGGCGCTCGACTCGCTCGGGTCGGGAGAGGGCAGGCACGCGATCTTCGCGAGCATGTCGGACTCCGACTCGACCTTCGACTTCCTCTTCGCACTGCTCATGTGGCAGGCCACGAGCGTTCTCTACAAGACGGCGCTCGCGCGCTTCGGGGGCGCGCTCAAGCGCCCCGTGCACTTCCTGCTCGACGAGTTCGGCAACATCGGCACGGTGCCCGACTTCGAGCGCGTCATCGCCACGGCCCGCTCGCGCAACGTGAGTTTCAGCATCATCCTGCAATCCGCAAGTCAGCTCGAGCGCTCCTACGAGAAGGAGGGCGCGAAGACCATCCTGGACTGCTGCGACACCGTGGTGTTCCTCGGCGGCAAGTCGACCGAGACCAACGAGATGGTCTCCAAGATGATCGGCAAGCAGACCGTGAAGGTGCTCACGGAAAGCGACTCGAGGGGCGCGAACCGCTCCACCACCCAGAACTACAACGTGATCGAACGCGATCTCGTGACGCCCGACGAGGTGGGAAGGCTCTCTCGCGACGAGTCGATCGTGCTCATCAGCGGGACCTATCCCTTGAAGGGCGCGAAGTACCGCATCGAGGAGCATCCCTCCTATCCCGAGGTGGACCCCGGGCATGCGGGCGCGAAGCACGAGTCGCGCTTCGACTTTAAGGAATACCTGAAGAGGAAAGGCGGTGATGGGCCCATGAGATGAGAGATGGGACGGCGGGAGCCGACACTCCCTCGTCTGAGCGCGGCGTGGCCAGCTTCCACACAAGCCCGCCGCGCGCCGTCCCGGATGCAAAGGGGCGCGAGATGCGCTCCGGGATCAATTGTACCAACCGGGGCGGCCGCCTCAAGCCCACCGGGTGCGGCCGCCCCAAAGCAAGACATGCAAAGGAGCCAAGATGCTCTCAAACATCATCGGACTCGTCTCCGGCTGCGTCACGTTCCTAGGGGGTTTCTTAATCGTCTGGGGCGCGGTATCGCTCGGCCTCGCCATCCGAGAGCAGCAGGGAGGCGCTCAGATCGCCAGCGCGATCTCGACCATCGCGGGCGGGGCGATCATCATCGCCGCCGCCATCTATTTCGGCCAGCTCGACACGTCCTGGCTCCCCGCCTAAGGGAAGGAGGATGCTGAAATGCTGTCCGTAAGGGTCCAGAAGGACATCGGCGAGTACACCGAGAAGATCGTGGGCAAGCTTTCCGCGCGCACGCTCGCGTGCCTCGCAGGAGGGCTCGCCTCGGCAATCGGGGCCGCTGCGCTGTGCCGGTTCTCCCTCGGCATCGAGGTGCGCGATGCCGCCTTGCCGGTCATGTGCGCGTCGCTGCCGTTCTGGCTCGCGGGGTTCTGGCGGCCCCATCACATGAAATTCGAGAAGTTCGTCCCGCTCTGGCTCGACTTCCAGCTCGAGGACCAGAGGATCCTCTACCGATCGACCCCCGTGCTCGAGGGCGCGCAGGCCTCTCCCGTGCCGGGACGCCCGTCGCGAAAGGCCAAGCGCAAAGCGAAGAGGAAGGGGGCGGAGGCGAATGCTTCTGTTCGATAAGACCAAGAAGAAAACCAAAGAGAAGGAGGCGACAGCGCGAAAGGGCAGGCTGCCCGTGCGCGGCGCGCATGCCCGCACGACGGGGCTCGAGGAAGAGGAGAAGAAAGTCGAGCAGGCGGCACGCCGCAAGAGGCGCGCACGCGCCGAGGCCAAAGACGTCCTCTCCGCGATCGGCTACGACGCCATGTACGCCGACGGGACGGCGCAGGTCGAGGAGGGCCTTTTCAGCCAGACCATCGAGTTCGGGGACATCAGCTACCAGTCCGCGCGCGAGGAGAACCAGCAGTCGGTGTTCGCGGCGATGAGCGAGCTCTACGACTACTTCGGCGCGGAGACCTCCGTGCAGCTCACCATCACCAACACGCCCATCCCGGAGCGCGAGATCGGGCGCAAGCGCTTCTTCGAGAAGAGCGACCCGCGCGTCGACGGATACGTCGAGGAGTACAACCGCATCCTCAACGACAAGATGCGCGAGGGGGTCTCCAACCTCGTGCGCCACCGCTACCTCACCTTCCTCGTGGGGGCGGACGACCTCGACGCCGCAGCGCCCAGGCTCGCCCGAGCCCGCGGAGACTGCATGCAGACGCTCGCCCGCATCCGCTGCGAGGCGCGCATGCTCGACGGGGCCGAGCGCCTCGAGCTCGTCCAGTCCCAGCTGCGGCCGAAGGCGGAGTTCGCCTTCTCGTGGGACAAACTGTCCCAGTCAAGCGGGCTTCGCACCAAGGACCTCATCGCGCCCTCGGTGCTCGACTTCAAGCCGGACGGGCGCGCCGACTGCTACCGGGCTGACGAGGCCTGGTGCCGCGTGCTGGTCTTCCGCGGCTTCGGCAGCGACCTGGAGGACGACTGCATCGCCAACATCGTCGATCTGCCGATGCCGCTCAACGTGACGCTCCACGTCCACCCCATGGGCAAGGCGGCCGCGGTGGCCTACGTGAAGAAGCGCATCGCCTGGATGGACAAGGAGGTCATCGACGAGCAGATGAGCGCGGTGAAGAAGGGCTACGACTTCTCCATCCTGCCTCCCGAGCTCTCGCATTCCAAGGAGGAGGCAGAAGAGCTCCTCGACCAGCTCCAGAACAAGAACCAGCGCCTGTTCACCTACACGGGGCTGGTGTTCACCTACGCGGACACGGCAGAGGCCCTCGACCACCAGACCCGCCAGATCATGGCGGCGGCGCGCCAGCGCTCCATCGAGGTGGAGCCGCTCGCGTACCGCCAGCGCCAGGGCATGAACTCGATCCTGCCGCTGGGGCTCAACCACGTGGAGGTGTCGCGCTATATGACGACCGCCCAGGTGGCCATACAGATGCCCTTCGCCTCCCAGGAGCTCAACCAGGAGGGCGGCGGCTACTACGGGCAGTCCAAGCAGTCGGGCAACCTCGTCATCTGCAACCGCAAGAAGCTCGCGAGCCCCATGGGGTTCGTCTGCGGCAAGCCGGGCTCGGGGAAGAGCTTCAGCGTCAAGCGCGAGATCATGAACACGATACTGGCGTATCCCGACGACGAGGTGATCGTCTTCGATCCGGCGGGCGAGTACGCGCCGGTGGTGGAGCCTGCGGGCGGGACCTGCATACGCTTCTCGCCGGACACCGACACGTTCATGAACCCCTTCGACCTCTCCGACGTCGCCGACAAGGCCAACCAGGCGCAGCTCGCCTTCAAGATCGACGCAATCCTGGCGCTTTCCAGCGCGACCATGGCGGAGGGGCGCGAGGGACTGCCCGAGGCGGACAAGTCGATCATCAGCCGCTGCGTGGAGCTTTCCTACATGCGCTGCGAGGACAAGGGGCGACTGCCCGTGCTCGGCGACTTCTACGAGCTGCTGCTCGAGCAGGAGGAGCCCGAGGCGCGCGACATAGCGCTCCGATACGAGCGCTACGTGAAGGGGGCGCTTTCGTTTTTCAACCACCAGAGCAACGTGGGTTTCACCAACCGCATCACTAACGTCGACTTCAAGGACCTCTCGCAGAACATGAGGGTGTTCGGCATGCTCACCGCGCTCGAGGCGGTGCGCAACCGCATGTACGCGAACTTCGAGCGCGGGGTCACCACCTGGCTCTACATCGACGAGGTGCAGAGCCTCTTCGGGCACCCGGCGATCATCAGCTACTTCTCGAAGTTCTGGGCGGAGGGCCGCAAGTTCAACCTCATCTGCACGGGCATCACGCAGAACTCCACCTACATGCTCGAGCACGAGGACGCGCGCAACATGGTGCTCAACTCCGATTTCGTGCTGCTGCACAAGCAGAGCCACCTCGACAGGCGCAGCTGGGTTGACCTGCTGGCGCTGTCGGCCCAGGAGGAGGGCTACATCGACGACTCGATCAAGGCCGGCGAGGGGCTGCTGGTGGCGGGCGGCGTGCGCGTGCCCCTCAAGGACGACTTCCCGAAGGGCGCGCTCTACGACCTGTTCAACACCAAGCCCGAGGAAATCGCCCAGATAAAGCGCGCCCAGGCATTCGCGCGTGCCCGGGAGGGCGGCGATGCCTGAGAGCGCGGCGACATACTCGGACGGATCGGCACGGCTCGAGGCGGCAAGCCGCGAGCAGGCGCGTGCGCTCGGCACAGACGATCGGCCAGATGCCATCTCGGCGGGGATCGTAAAAGGATCGACCGAGCGCGCGGGCGAGGCGCTCTCATCGAAGGTCAAATCTCCGGGGCAGGGCAGGGCGGATTTCGCCGAGCCCTCCCCTGCTGGTGCGGGAAAGGCGAAAGCGAGGCCGCAGCTGGCCGCACAGGTCAAGGGAAGCCTCAAGCGCGCGATCGCCGATGCCGCCGCGTCCGAGGCGGACGACTCCGAGGAGCTCTCCGGCATCGGGCGAGCGAGCAGCACCGTCCGAGGCGCACGCTCCGTCATCGCACGGCATTCCGCCTCCAAGAAGGCTACTGCCGCCTCGAAGCCTAAAGGCCCGCTGAAAGGGGCCGCAAAGCATGCCAAGGCGGGGGCCTTCGGACAAGGCGCTGCCGCGAAGGCTCAGCATGCGACCGTCAGCCAGGCATCTGTCGGAGCCGCGAAGGTGGCTGCATCCGTCGGCGGCAAGGGCGCGGTCGCAGGAGCGGTCTCGTCGGTCGCCGTCCCCGTGGCGGGTGTGCTCGCGGCGATCATGGCGTTTCTTCTCGCCGTGCTCGCAATCTCGCAGATCGTGAGCGCCCTTTTCGGGTTCTGGGAAAATGAGGCGTCCAAGGCCTCCCTCGAGGGGCTGCCGCCCTACATCACCTACGAGATGGTCGAGGAGGCGCTCGCATGCCAGGAGGAGTACGGGCACCCCGCAGGATGCACGGTCGCGCAGATCATCGTCGAGTCGGGGCAGGGCGACCACCTCTCGGGGCTCGCCACGCAGGACCACAACCTGTTCGGCATGAAGTGGTCGAGCTCATATGCGCTGTACGAGGAGGTCGCGGGGAAGAGCTCGTGGAGGACCGGCGAGGAGTACGGCGGCGAGCAGGTCACCATCACGGCGGACTTCATCAGCTTCGTCGGCGACGCGGAGTGCATCCGATTCCGCAGCCGCGTCTTCCTGCAGGCCGAGCGCTACGCGTCAAACGCCCTCATACGCGAGGCGATTGCGAACCACGACTCGGGCAAGATGGCCGAGGGACTCAAGGACGCGGGGTGGGCGACGAGCTCGAGCTACGTCGAGAGCCTGAAATCCGTCATGGAGACCTACAACCTCTACCGCTTCGACGGCATGAGCCTGGAGGACTTCAGGTCCGGGGCGCTCTCGGCAGATGCGATCGTCTCCGCCGCCTACAGCCAGCTCGGAGTCCCTTATGTGTGGGGCGGGACGACGCCGGGCGTCGGCTTGGACTGCAGCGGGCTCACCCAGTACTGCTACAAGCAGGCCGGCATCTCGATACCGCGCAACACCGAGGCTCAGTACGCACAGGGCAAGAAAATCGCGCTCTCGGAGGCGCAGCCAGGCGACATCCTCTACCGCGTGGGGCATGTCGGGATCTACATAGGGGGCGACCAGTACATCCACGCGCCCCATCGGGGCGAGGTCGTGAAGATCGCAAGCGGGATCTCGAGCTTCACCTGCGCCCTGTCGTATCGATAGATAAGGAGCAAGACGATGGACAAAAAGACGAAACTGATGGCCATATGCGCCGCAGGCGCTGCGACGATCCTGATAGGGGCAGGGCTCGCACGCTGCGCAATCGCGCCCAGCGAGCCCGATCCCGTCGTTCCCGCAGAAGAGCAAAGCCAACAGGTAGAGCAGGCAAGCGAATCCCTCGCTGGCTATACGGGCACCACCTGGGAGAGCGAGGACGGAACGTGCACGCTCGCGCTCTCCGACTCGACGATCATCGAGTCGGGAGAGGCCGGGGTTCAGGTGATGTACTACGAGGTGATCTCCGAGGAGCCCGACGACTCCGGCATCTCGGCGCAGATATCCTTCACGCGTTCTGCCGGCGAGGCCGCCTCCCAGACGCTGCTCTCCATAAGCGATACGGGAGGCCGAGAGATTATCTTCTGCGACGCGTTCGCGCTGTCGAAGAGCTATCTCATCGCCGAGGGCTCCGAGGGCGGGATCGAGCTCTCCGCCCACTCGCCAGAGCTCAACGAGCTGCTCGACGCCAAGGACTTCGAGATCGCCTCCGCCATAGCGCAGAAGGCATCTGCTGCGTCACCGACGGCAACGCTTGCCACCTGGGACGGCGAGGTCTACATCGACTTCAACGAGGACGTCCTCACGACCTCCTTCCACTTGAACGACGCGGCTTCGACTATCGTACAGCTCTCCCTCGACCGCGGAACCGGGGAGCTGAGCGCGTTATGAGGCGGGCGGCGGCGATGGTCTCAGACAGGCGCTTCGTCCTCGCGTTCGCCCTCACGCTTCTCTTCGCGGCGCTCATGCTCGTCCCGGCGTCTCCCGCCTACGCGGACATCGCCGACGACGTGAACGCATGGCTCTCCGGGCTTCTGAGAGACGCGTGCAACTGGATGTTCACCAACCAGGTGGCGGTGCTCTCGAGCATCGGCTACGACGGCATCATCGGCGCGGACTTCTCGCAGATGCTCACCACCGCAGGAGACGTGTCCATGTACGACATCGCGCGCGGCGTCTGGGACGTCGCGGTGCTTCCCATCGGCTGCGGCGTGCTCGGGCTCGTGTTCACGGTGAAGCTCATCCAGATCAGCCAGCGCATGGATGGGAACGCCTCTTTCCCCGGCGTGAAGGAAGTCGTGTTCCTGCTGGTGTTCTTCGCGGTGTTCCTGTTCCTCATACAGAACAGCTTCGAGCTCATGGAGGCCGTCTACGCGGTGGTGGGGCTCGCCATCGACCGCACGATGTCGCTGTTCGGCTCGGGCGGCGCGATAGACCTCTCTGCTGTGAGCGTGGTGACCGAGGACGACGACGTTCCGGCGCTCATAGCGCTGCTTCTGGTGTCGGTCATCAGCTGGGTCGTGGTCCTCGGGGCCTACATTGTTGCCCTCGTGGTCTGCTGGGCGCGTGCCATCCAGCTCTACATCATGGCAGCGTTCAGCCCGATCCCGCTCTCGCTCATGGCCCTCGACGACACGCGCCAGATCGGTATCGGCTACCTGAAGAACTTCACGGCGGTGTGCCTGGCCGGGCTCATCATCCTTATCCTTCTCGTCGCCTTCCCGCTCATCTTGGGAGGCCTCACCGGTGCGAGCACCTCGACGGGAACGCCCATCGACGGGATAGCGACCGGGCTCACCTACGCGCTCCAGTACCTGGCGATGTGCGTGCTCCTGATCCTCTCGCTCGTCAAGAGCGGCGCATGGGCACGCGATATCGTCTCCGGGGTCTGACCTTGCGAGAAGAGGTCTTTGAAAGGGGGTGGCCGCCTTGGACGGATGACAGGATTTCGACAGTACGGATAGGCAGGCGGGCTTCCACATCAACAACCGTCTGCAAGGATGCAGAGAAAGGGGCATGAAATGCCTGAGAAGAAGAACACCTATCTCACTCTCCACAAGAACTTCGTGCGCACCGACATCGAGTACATCGACCGCGTGACGGGAGAGGTGCGCACGTTCAACTCGGTGACGCTGCCCAAGGGGACGGTGATCGACGGGGTGGACGTGAGCTACTACCAGTTCAGCCCGATGTTCGTCAACGAGTCGCGCTACCGCGGTGAGAACTACCGCGACATCCCGCTTTTGACGGACCGCGAGGTATGGCTCAAGAAGAGCGTGCTCGACGGGGACGGCCAGCCGGTGCTCGACGGGGACGGAAAGCCCGCCAAGGACGTCGTGCGCGTCATGCCGGCGCAGATCAAGGAAGCGCTCGACCGCAGCCGCAGCGAGTACCTGCAGAGCCTCTCGGAGAAGGCCCGCGGCGCGCGCGAGGGATCCGAGCGCCTGGGAAACGGCGATAGGCGCGCCGCCCAGAGCCGCGAGAGCATCGCGATGTAGGAGGAGGTGCGCGAGAAATGAAAGAGAAAGCGATGGAGAGGATAACCTCCTCGAAGATCGTGCGCGTTGCCATGGCGATGGCGCTCGTGCTGTCCGTCGTCATCGTCCCGGCTAAGGCTTACGCCTCCGGAGACGTGAGCGTATCGATCGGCAAGAACCTCCCCTATGCCGGCTACGCGACGACCCAGATGAGCGCGAACGGAAACGACGCCTACTGCATCGAGCCGTCGCGCTCCACGCCCGATGCGGGAACCTACCCGACGAGCCCGGCAGGTGATTTGGCGGCGGCCATGTGGTTCTCCTATGGCGCTCCCGGCTTCGATGCGTCCATGTGGCCTGACTCCTGGTACGACGGAAGCGGCATGGATGAGGACAAGTACCGCGTGGCGAGCCACATCCTGCTCTCGTACGCCAACCTGGGCTCTGCCGCCGAGGCAACCTACGGCACGAGCGCCGAGTTCGCCTCCTGGGCCGAGCGCGAGATCATCGGGTCAACATGGAGCCAGGTCAACGCGCGCGCCGGTGAGGTCTCCACGGGATTCTCCGCCATCAGGATCCATGCAGGATCCGACTCCCAGACGCTCGCAAGCTTCACATGGGATCGCGGCGGCGTGAAGATCGCCAAGATCGACGCGCAAGCAGGCGCGAGCGAGCAGGGCGACGCCTCGCTCGAGGGCGCCGAGTTCGCCATCGTCAACGAGTCGGGGACGAACTCCTTCGTGAACGGCCACAGCTACGCCGACGGCGAGACCGTCATGACCATCTCCACCTCCTGGGACGGATCGGCCTACACCGCGCAGACTGGAAGCGACGCGCTGCCGTGCGGCTCCTACCGCATCGTCGAGGCAAACGCTCCCGAAGGCTATCTTCCCTGGGACGGCGGGTTCGAGTTCACCATCGAGGGCGACGGGCAGGTCGTCGACCTTTCCGGCGATCCCGTCCAAGACGACGTGATCCGCGGCGGCGTCCAGGTGACCAAGGCGGACGCCGAGCTCGGCGAGTCCGAAGCGGTCGGAGGCAACGGGCACACGCCTGAAGGCGTCGGCACCACGCTTTCAGGCATCGAGTTCACCATAACGAACGCGTCTTCGGCTAAGGTCCTCGTGGGGGACGCCTGGTACGAGCCAGGCGAAGTCGTCGCTACCGTCGAGACCGCATGGGATGAGGGAGTCGGCTCCTATATCGCGAGGACCGCGCCCGACGCGCTACCCTACGGTACCTACACCATCCAGGAGACCGCGACCAACGACTCCTATCTGCTCACCGACGGCGAGCCTAAGACCTTCGAAATCCGAACCGACGGCCTTACCGTGACCGCCGACGCGGAAGGCGGCGAGCTCACCTTCTACAACCAGGTCGTCCGCAACGACCTCAAGCTCTCCAAGAAGGCAGAGGATACCAACGCGAGCCTGCAGGTTCCCTTCGCAATCACAAACGTGGAGACCGGCGAGACCCACGTGCTGGTGACCGACCGCAACGGCCAGGCCTCGACCGAGGCGAACTGGAACAAGCACACCTCCAACACCAACGCCAACGACCACCTGCTCGAGGCCGAGGCCATCACCTCCGAGATGATGGACCCCAAGGCAGGCATCTGGTTCGGACTGGGCGAGGACGGCTCGTCCGCTCCCTCCAACGACGCCCTCGGCGCACTGCCGTACGGACAGTACACTTTGGAGGAGCTTCCCTGCGAGGCCAACGAGGGCTACGAGCTCATCACCAAGACCTTCTGGATCGAGCGCGACTCCGGCGTGGCTGAGGCCGTCTGGATGACGCTCGACGACCAGGAGGGGCCGAAGATCGGGACGCAGGCAGCCGAGGCTGCCGACGGCGACCAGATCGCCCAGGCGAACGAGCAGATGACGCTCGTGGATACCGTCTACTACGAGAACCTCGAGTTCGGCGGCACCTACACGCTCACCGGCACGCTCATGGTCAAGTCGACCGGCGATCCCCTGTTCGACGCCGAGGGCAGCCCTGTTACCGCGACCAAGGAGTTCGCGGCGAACAACACCAACGGATCGGTGGACATCGAGTTCACCTTCGACGCGAGCCTGCTCGCGGGCGAGGACGTCGTGGTCTTCGAGAGCCTCGTCAAGGACTGTGTTGAAGTGGCCGTCCACGCCGATATCGAGGACGAGGGCCAGACGGTGCACTTCGTCGACATCGGCACCATGGCCACAGACGCCGCGGACGGCGACAAGCTCGTGACGGGCTCCGAGGTCGTCATCGCCGACGAGGTCTCCTTCGAGGGCCTGACCCCCGGAAACTCCTATACCCTCGAGGCGACGCTGATGGATGCCGAGACGGGCGAGCCGCTGCGAACCGGCGATGGGCTTCTCGCAACCGATGTGACCGCAACCGTCGAGTTCACACCCGATGCCGCCGAGGGCGCCCAGACCGTAGAGCTCTCCTTCGACTCGACCAACCTCGGCGGACACCGCCTGGTGGTGTTCGAGAAGCTGCTCGACGCCGAGGGCACCGTCCTCGCGGCGCACGAGGACATCGATGACGAAGGTCAGTCGGTCACGGCGGTCGAGATCGGAACCACGCTCGTCGACGCCGCCGACGGCGACCACATGGTCGAGAGCGGGTCGGTCACCGTCGTGGATACCGTCGAGTACAAGGGGCTCGTCGCAGGCGAGACCTATACCGCCCACGGCACCATCATGGACAAGAGCACCGGCCTTGCCCTCGAGGATCCCGAGGGCAACCCCGTGACCTCCACCGCCGAGTTCGTGGCGGAGGGTTCCGAGGGGACCGTCGAGGTGACCTTCGAGTTCGATGCTTCCCAGCTCGAGGAGGGTGCCGCCCTCGTGGCGTTCGAGGAGGTGCTCGACGTGAACGGGAACGTCATCGCGGTGCATCAGAACCTTGAGGACGAGGGGCAGACGGTCGTCGTCGACAACCCCGAGACCCCCGGCGCTCCCTACGACAAGACGGGCAACGATTTGCTTCCCGTATGGGTTCTAATCAGCGCCCTGGTCGTCTGCGGCGGCGCTGCGGGCGCGTATGCGCTTCGCAGCCGCATCCGCCAGAGCGCATCAGCTGACGAATGGTCTGCAGACGAGGATTCCGAGGAATAGCCGGGTTTTCGGCTGATCGAAGAGGGCGGGGCGGCGATGAGCCTCCCCGCCCGTCTTTCTGGAGGTTCAGATGAGAACGAGCATCAAGCAGAGAGTTGCCGCTATTGCGGCGATTACCGCGCTTGCCGGTGCCGCGGTGCTGGGGCTTTGGATCTTCAATGTCCACGACAGGGCGGTCGATGTGCACCCCTCTCCTATCTCGGAAAGCATCTGCGAGGGCGGGGAAGACGACGATTTTCCCATGGTGGACTGGGGCTACTGGCTGTCCGTGAACCCCGACATCGTGGCCTGGGTGAGCGTCCCAGGGACCGATATCGACTATCCGGTGGTGCAGGCGCGCGCCGACGACCCGACTTTCTATCTTGACCACGACGTCTACCGCGGTTGGAACCCTTACGGATGCCCCTACCTCGACGCCGGCTGCGCGGAGCGGGGGATCGACAGCCCGCTCGCGCTCATGTTCGCCCACCACATGAACGACGGCAGCATGTTCTCGGCATTCGCCAGCTATTCCGACAGAGGGTTCGCGACGGCACATGATGAGGTCCTTCTGCAGACGCCCGAGAAAAAGATCCGCCTTGAAGTCATCGCGGTAGATGTCGTGGACTCTGATAACGAGTACAAGCGTTTGGAGTTCGCCGACAACGAGGAATTCGGCTCCTGGCTAGAGGGGCTTCTGGCCGAAGCGGACGTCGTGCTCGACGAGGGCGCCCAGGCGGAGAGCGTCAAGGCGTTCTGCACCTGCAGCTACGGCAGGTGGGACGGACACGAGCGAACGATAGTATACGCGCGGGGGGAGGTGGGATGATGCTGCCGACTGTATGCTTCTTCATCGGCATGGCCATGATGGCGTGCACGATCGTGGGGTACGCCTGCATTCGAGTGGGATCCATGAGCGAGCACGGGGAGATGCGAGCCGAGAGCATGCGGGAACGTTAAGCTGCTTTCGGGCAAAACAGGAATGCTTAGAAAGCCTCGAGGGGTTTTGGGTGTATTGGGATGGTCTCAGCTGTCAAGCAGTTATCGCTGTCACTGAGTTTTCAGATCTTTCTTTTTGAAAGAAGTTGATAACATCATCAGGAGGACGTCATTGACCAGGCGTCCTCGAAAATTGCAGAGCGTTGAAAATGGCGCCGAGTTCAAATGCGACATCTTCTCGGGAGGCATGCGATCTTTTTCTGGAGGACTATACACGATCAGCCCGCAACGGGAGCTCTTTCCGTTGACCACACGCGCGAATTCATTGTTTGTGAGATAGTCGCATGAGACAATAATCATAAATGCGTCCTGCAAATCCGAGAGGTTCTCTTTCTTTACTTTCGTGATGTTCTTATCCCTAATGAGGCCCGATATGATGAGGTCGTGGTGAATTGTTTCGTAATCTTCCGTGTCCGCGACGACCTTGATTTGCTTTCCGAACAGTGCAAGACCAAAGCGCCATCCTGCTTTACCTAGGCGAGTAAATGCCCCGATTATCAGCGCAACGAGAGAAAGGAATCCGAATATAGCAAAAATGAACGAAGCGGTATCCCAAACAGTGTGTGCGACTGAGACTATGGTGTCAATGTCCATCGTCTTCTCCTATTCGACGTTGATGAAGAACGGTTTTGTCCATCGGACACACGTGTTGCCTTTTATTACAAAACACTCCACGTAATGCTTTCCCGTGTAGGCTGTTTCCTCATAGCGTGACGTCTTGCCAACGTTGGGCATCTCGAAGCCTCCTCGTGGGCAAACGCGCATTGCCTCTTCTCCCGTGTTGGTCACCCGCCATTTGACGGTCGCTCCTTCAACGGGAGCGCAGAGAAGTCTGTACAGGATACTCGAGTCTTTCGGAATTGCTTCACCATCGTTCTCGAGCGTATGCGACTCGCCAGTTGGAAGGGTTACTGTAGCCACGATGGTTGCATTGGGCTTTGGAGGCAGGATTGGGTATTCGAGCGGTCTTTTGTGGGATACCGAAAGAGCAAGCGATTGCTTCGCAAACTTGCTGGAGAGAAGAGAATCGCTTGAAGGGGTGTTTCCAGGGGGAAAGTTCGAGCCGAGAATCTTTTTCCATGTTGAGTTGCCAGTGCCTTCTTCTGCGAGCAGCTCAAGATGTTCCTCGAGCTTGGAGGTGAATTCCTTGAAATCGGAGAGGATATACGAAGCGGCAAGGTCGTTGCCTACCAGAACGGGGTCTTCGATGTACGGAACCTTTTGCAATTCCAGATCGGCGGAGTAAGCAGAGGAGAGGTTTGCCATGGTCTGCATGACCCTCTCTTCTATCGACAGTCCTAATTCGGGCAAGTTGTCGGCAATCATCTTTTCAAGCGTGATGCCCTTCGGGAATTTGACGCTTTCTGGGCAATTCTCCCTTCGCCACCATTTGAGGATCTTAACCAGAGGCTTGTAGTTTAGCTCGAAATCATTGTTGACCTGCGTTGACCATGAAATGTGCGCTTTGGGATCGGTTTTTTGCCAGGTTCCCTCGTCTTTCGATCCGATGTATAAGTTTCCCTCTTGATCTTTGACTAGAGGAACGACGTCGATGTGGAAGTTGGCCAAATCGATGCCAACGGAGTGCGATTGGACTCTGACGTTGCGGTAGCATGACCTTTCGAGAATGGCGTTCCTGAGCTCCGCTAAAACGTTGTAGGGGGCTTCGCCCGTATCGTGCGTGGTCTCAACCACTACGTCGATATCGCAGCCGTCCGAATTCTTCTTCGGGCGGATGAAGGTATGCTTGGCGTAAGATCCGGAGAGATATGAGTCCGAATACACCGATTTGTACGATTCGCAGCTTTGAAGATGATCTCTCAGATTCCTATGGAGCCTACTCGCCTCGCTGATTGTCGAGTCGCTCGGGTTGATATCCTTTAATAAGGATTCGAAGTCTGCGTTATTCGCCATGCAACCGCCTTCCAAACATATGTTCTGGTTTCCGATTATTTTACAGTATCTGAAGCAATAATCAATATGTTGTAATAGTTTGAAGTTATAAACGCAATATATTGTGTTTCATTGATTGCAATTGTAAAAAAATAGGGCAGAAACGCTTGCGCGATCCCGCCCCGCAAACCCGAAGGTTTTTGTCTGGTTCCATTATCGAACAATCGAAGGATTTGTCAAATTAAACGCTCCATTGGGCGATTGGCCTCTGCACGCTGGCTTGCCGAAGGCATGTGCCTCCTATCTGAGCCATCCGTCGAAGACTTTTGTCAGGAACCCAAAGGAGGATCCGAGGAGAGGGATGCCCGAATACCAATCGCTGTTTCGGTTTGCTCGCGTCTCGAGGGCATCGAGCCGTGCGGAGGTTCCATTTCTTTTCTCCTGTGATACGAGTCTGTCGAAAGCGTAGGCAAGAGTTGTGATTTGGAGGATGCGAGGATTGCGGAGCTTTGAACGTCGCGCTCTTTTATTGAAGCCAAGGGCGCCAAGGGAAAGAGCAACATCTTGAGGCGTCCTGATGGAAGAGGCCTGTTCGCTCAGTGCAAACCCGTTGATTATGGCGCTAGAATGAGCGGCGGCGTTCCGAATGGAGTTCGCGCATCTCAAAAGGTAGTGTTCGCTCCTCATTGAAGAATCGCTCCATCTGTCTGCGCAGAAGAGGTAAAAGTTGGTGAACGCCCCGAAAGACGACAGTTCCAGGAACACCCATGCCGGCATCTCGTCTATCGGATACCGTTCGACGAGGGGTCCGAGGTAGGCATCGTTTTCCAGGCGGGAGATTTCTCCCTTGCGCCTGTTTCGGTCCGCATGGTTGAGGTGCGCGAGGTAGTCGGCGAAGACGGAGTAGCCGTCCTCGCCGGGGTCTTCGGTTATTCTCTGGACGAGCCTGGTCTTGGCGGCGCTCTCCACGTCGAGCGTGAGCGGCAGCAGGAACCCGCGCAGTTCCTGGTCGATTCCCGCGAGGTCCACCAGGTGCCCGAAGTCGAGCCCCGCGTACTCGCCGTCGTGCTTGCCGCCTATCCGCTTGGGGAAGAGCACGCGGTACGCCGCGAGGCGGAAGTAGTGGTCCTGCTCGGAGAGGATGCGCGCGGCCTTTTCCTCGTCGCACAGGTCGAATGTCACTCCTTTGGATTTCAAGTGCTCTATCTGCTCATCGACGGTGAGCTTGGGCTTTCTCTCGTTTTCTTCTTTGGCTTCGTCCATGGTATCGGTCTTTCGTATCAGTCGGAAATCGGCCCCGAAGGACGGAATGGGAATCTGTAATCCATTATCCCTTCTTTTCGTATGTGCTGTGCTCGGAACATGAATTCGGCCGTGTTCTCTGCTTACATGAACCGGAACACGGCCTTGATCAGCCAGCGGAAGAACGCTCCGATTCCTTTGAAGATTGCCTTTATCATCTCAGTATTCCTCCATCCAGGTGCTTTCTTCTTTTTCCGAGGGCATTTCCTGCGCCGCTTCCGCGGCGATTGCCCGTTCGAGCGCGTCTGAGGTGATGCCTATGGATTCGGCCATGAGCGCCTGACTTGCCGCCAGCCTCTCGTCGGCGTTCGCCAGGTAGTCGCTCAGCCGCGCGATGCGGCTGTTGAGCGACCCGCCGAGCCCGGTGAACAGGGAGCAGGCGCGGTCTATCCTCGAAACGTCCACGAGTTTGCCATAGAGCCTCGCGAGCACCGTCGAGCCGTCCAGGGTGACGCTCTCTATCTCGGCTGCCTCTTTCGAGGTAGCGAGCCGAAACCTCCAGCCCCTCTCTCGCCTTGCCTCAGGGATTTCTTCCTCGCCGGCTCTGTAAGCATCGTTTGCGGCATAGCAGTGAGCGGCCAGCCAAAGCCCTTTGCGCTCGACGTCTTTGAAGTCGAGCGTAAAGTCGGCGAGCATGCTCTTGCCTGTGAACGGCTGTGCCTCGGTGAAGCGGTCGGTGTCGAACACCTCGATGCGACCGAAGTAGGCGACCTCCACCCTCATCGGGCTCCCCTCCCTTCTCGCCGCCGTTCCTGCTGCGGCTGCGTTTCGCGGCTGCGGTGTTTCACGCCGCTGCGGTTGGTGGACGTTTCCTTGTCCTGCGGCTTCCTTTGTTGCCTCGCCTGCGCGGTTTCGGGCAAGAGCCTGTTCTGCGCCATGTAGGCGCGTATCTCGCGCAGCGTGCCGGCGCGCTCGGTGGAATCGTCGTCGGCACGGCCCTCGAGCCTTTCGATCCTTCTGTCGAGGTCTGCCAGGCTGCGGGCGTTCAAGGACATGCACGTCTCGATGGCATCGGCCAGGCGCTTGAGCTCCGCCAGGTCGTTCAGCTCGACGGCGTTTGTGGCATGGGAGAGAATCTGCCGTGATGCCGCCGGGGTGGGGTGCCAGGCGGCGATCCTGGCGAAGCGCCGCCTGAGCGCCTCCTGGCCGAAGGAGAGCCCCAGCTTCTCGCCGCCGATGCGCCAGGTGGGGTGGTCGGCGAGCGAGTAGATCCAGTCGCGTCTCCAGGAGCGTCCCGAGTTTTGCACGGCTTCGACCTCGAGCGCCTCTAGAATCGCCATGAACTCGCTCTCGTTTCGCGCGAGCGCCTTGGCGACCGTGACCCGGTTGCGGATGTCGGCGACCCAGGAATACCCTCCTTCTTTTTGGATCTCCCGCTCGGCGCGCCGAATGTAGACTTTCTGCATCGAGCCAGGCGTCGCCTTGCGCGTCGGGCCCTCGTCGGTCTCCCTCACGGCATCGTCGCGCATGAAGCGGAGCCCCCGCTCTTCGGCGAGCTCCTGCAAGCTGCGATTGAGCTCGAGCGGGTCCGGGGTCTGCAGCCGACGCTCGGTGGCGAGGTTGGTGTTGTTGACGACGATGTGGGCGTGGGGAATCCTACCCTCGTTGTCGTCGTGCAGGACGATCGCCGCCTCGAAGTCGGCGAAGTGCCTCTTTGTCCACGTCTGTGCGAGCTCAGCGACCTGATCCGTCGAGAGCCCGTCCTGCGGGTCGGGCGACATCACGAAGTGCTTGAAGGTGCGCGCGGGCTTTCCCCGGTACGGCGTGTCGTTCCCGCAGGCATGCCTCGTCGCGTCCATCGACGCCGCCCAGTCAAACCCGATTGGGGCGGCAGCGACGTCCTCGAAGACGCGCTCTTCCTGCCACGCGAAGTTCATCACCTGTATCCCGAGCGCGCGTCCGTTCTTCTCGAGGTAGCTCTTGATACCGGCGCATCCCGTGTGGCCGGCTATGGGCTTCAGGAGCGGCATGCTAATCGCCGCCAACGATGGCGCGCGCCTCGAGCGAGGAGATGCGCTTCGCGATGTCCGCGCGCCCCTCGTCCACCTGCGTGAGCAGCAGCGCGCATTCGTCGAGCTTGCCGGACACCCACTCTAAGTCACCTCTTCCGTGGTCGAGCGCGAACTTGATGGAATTGAGAGCGTGCATGCCCTGGTTGTAGTGGTGCCCCCACTTGACGAGCTCGCGGGAGAGCTTCCGCATGGAGCTCCCGTCGAGCAGCACGCCGCCTCGCTGCGCATTCGCGGCGTCGTCTGTCACGAGGCGCACCACGTAGCGGAGGTACTCGGAGCGGGTGAGTTCCTCCTCCTCGGCGCGCTCACGGACCGCGCGGAAGTCCGCGTCGCTCACGCGGGCGGTGAGCACGTTGTCGTATTTCAAGACCTTCGTCATCTTCTCGGTCCTTCGCATCCTTTGCCGCCCCGATACGGTGGAAGCTCGGGCGGCGTCCTTTCTGAGGGGCGCGGGGCATCCCCCGCATGGCGCGAGCCGGCGCGTTTACGTGCTGCGGCGCGCTTGGCGGCATGGCCCCTCCGCCTATCTCGTCGGCGGTGGGGCGGGGCAGCGGGTCGCCGGAAGGCGTCTCTGCCGCCGTCTATCTTGCGTATACGAGATAGGCTACTTGCTGGAAACGGTGCAGGAGCCCTAGTGGGGCACCTGCCTGGGTTCTACCTGCCCTCGAGGAGCTTTCGAGCCGTCTCGGCGATCTCCTCGAGTGTCTTCCTGTCAAGCTCGTTCGGCGTGCTCTTCACCTTCGATTCATAGCGCCTGAGCGCGCGGAGGGCGCTGCTGAGCGGGGCAGAGGGCTTTGGGACGGGATCCTTCGCTGATTCCCTCGGTTCGGGCTTGCCTGTCTCCCTCTTCAGGAACTCGGTCGTCTCCTTCTTTCCGAGAGGCTGCTTCTCCCATGCGCCGTAGAGGCGCTTCTGCTCTTCGGGACTCTGCTTCGCCAGGACGTTTACGGCGTCTGCCGACAGAGCGTCGGACAATGCTGCCTCGCGCCATTCGGGAACGAGTTGCTCCTCGATCTTGCGGGCAAGGGACTCTTGGCGCTGGATGGTCTTGCCGGACACCTTGCGCCCCGTCTGCTCCGAAATGATCGCCGCCTTGATGTCCTCCGTGCGCACGCCGGAAAGCTCGGGGTTCTCGGCGCGCATGCGCTCGACCTCCACGCCGAGTGCGCGGCTTGCGGCTGCGCGCTCTGATACGGTGAGGTTGCGCACGAAGTAGTTGGCGGCGTGCAGCAGCAGGACCGACTGCTCGTCGGTTATGCCCCGGATGACGCGGCAGGGAATCTGCGCGTAGCGCTCGTCTTCTTCGGCAAGCAGGGCGTAAGCCGCCTTGCGGCGGTGTCCGCTCACCATCTGCCAGCCCCCGTCGTCGAGCTTGCGGACGAGCGGCAGGTCGGTGAGGCCCTCCTCTTCGATGCTTCTGGCAAGTTGGGCTATGCCCGCATCGTCCATAGAGTAGGCGGCGTTTGCGGGGTGGTCGGCTATCTCGCCGACGGGGATCCGCTCGACGGGGTAGTCGCTCCGGGTCGATGTGTTCTTGTCGAGCAGGCCCGAGATGGTGAAGCCGGAGGCGATGGATTTAGCCATGGAGCACCTCTTCGGCGAGCCTCTGGTAGTCCTTCGCGGGGCTGCTGTCGGGCCTGAACGTCGTCACGGGCTGCCACTGCCAGCTTCCCTCGCACACCTTGGAACTCGCGTGTATGACGGTCTCGAACTGGTTGTCGGGAAAGTAGGAGTCGAGGACCTCGGCCCCGGTCGCTTCCGCGTTGGTCATGAGCCCGGGCACGCAGGTGCGCAGGATGCGCCATGCGGGCGTGGGCACGCGCAGCGCGTCTGCGATGGACTCGATGGCTCTGACCGTGAGGGCGGTGCCGCGCATGACGGTGGAGTCGAGCTTCACCGGCACGATTACCATGCCGTCGCCCGCTGCGGCGAGGTAGGCGTTGAAGGCGAGGCGCTTCATCGTGGGGCTGCAGTCGACGATGCAGACGTCGTAGGCGTCCGCGCAGTCGTCGAGCGCGAAGCGCAGGCGCTGCTCACGGAGCAGAAGCTCGTTCTGGTCGACGAGCTCGATGGTCGAGGGCACGACGGAGAGTCCTGCCGTCTCGGTCTCGAAAGCCACGTCTTCAACGGGGGCGTTGCTGTAAAGGAGCTCGACGGCGCTTCGGTGTTCGCTCGCGGCGCGGTCGTAGAGCCCGAAGAAGTCCGTGGCAGAAGCCTGCGGGTCCAGGTCGATCAGCAGGACCCTCAGACCCCGCCTGGCGTAGATAGTGGCGAGGTTGACCGCCGTGGTGGTCTTTCCGACTCCGCCCTTGTAGTTCGATATCGCGAGCGCCCTCATGATTCCTCCGTCCTCTCTGTCGATCGTCGATGGCGTTTACCCCGAGTATACAGAACGAAAACGTTCTGTTAATACCGACCGTTCGCCATGGGATGGCGGTTCGCCATGGGGCGAGCCGCCTGCAAACGGCCCCCTCCGTCCGGAGGGGGCCTGCCCAGGCGGGCCCGGAGGTCCTAGAACTCGCCGAAGGCGTTGATGTGGTGCCTGAGCAGCGCGCGGTCCTCGCCGACGACGATCATGCTGATCTTGTCGAACCTCACGCCGACCGATTCGGCGAAGTCGTTCTCGGCGAGCCAGGAGACCGCGAGCAGCTCCATCGTCTCGCGATCGTTCCTCCCGTCGCCGAAGCCGGCGCCGGAGTTCGGGCGCGCGGAGACGTCGACGAACACGAGGTCGTCGGACTCGGGGTCGCGTGCAACCAGGTCGATGGTTCCTCTCGCCTCGGGCGACTTCCACCCGGTCGCGAGCGTCTCGTAGCCGCGGATCTCGAGGAAGCGGGCCGCCGCCTCGACCGCCCTGTCCTGGAGAGTGGGATTGGTGTTCATGGTGACCTCCGTTCGGTTGGGGCGGAGCCCCTTGCCCCGCCTTGTGGCATCGGGGCCGCACCGCCTGCCGCGCCCCGCAAGGGAGGAAGCGAAGGCGCGTTCCTCGTCCCATCGGGCCGTTGGTTTTCCGAAGCCCGGAGGGCGCTTTGTTTTGCCGCTTTCGCCTTTTCTCTCGGGCGGCAAAAGAAATCGGAAAAGCATCGCGACCCTTGCGGGGCGCATCGGGCGGCTGTGCGAGCCTTTGATGCCCGAGGAGGAGGCAAGGAGATCCGATCAAACGGAGCCCGCCGTGCCGCGAATGCCCCAGGAGGCTGTCTGAGGGTCGGCTGCTCGGGGGAAGCCCTTGCCGGGCCGCCCGGCGGAGCTAGTCCCGCGCCATCCTGAGAACCGCCGCGTCCTGCTGCGCCACGTCGTCCCCGACCGCTCCGAGCTCGTCGGCGCCGAGGTCGATGAACACGCGCGTCAGCACCTGCATGAGCTCGATGAGACGCTCGTCGATGCCGTCGGCGCTCCTGAGCCTTCTGAGCTCGACGTAGACGGATCTCATCTGGTCGCGCAGCATTCTGTAGACCCTCACGTTCGGGCTGACGTTTATGTCGCGGCACTCGAGCCTGGAGGTTATGTAGTCCTGCTTGGTCATGCCGCTTGCTGCGACGAGGGCGTTTATCACCTCGTCCTCCTCCGGCGAGACCCGGAACGCTATCGTCTTGCTGCGCCGACGCCCTTTGTAATCGACGATCGGCCTGGACATCAGGGCCTCCTTCCCTGGTCGAGCGCCGCCGCCATGTCCGACTGCTTGCTGGGGAAGAGGTGGGCGTAGCGAAGCGTCATCTCGTAGGTCTCGTGTCCCAGCCGGTCCGCTATGGCGAGCGGGCTGAAGCCCATCTCTATGAGAAGCGATACGTGGCTGTGGCGGAGGTCGTGAATCCGAATCGGCTCGAGGCCGCACGCGGCGCATCCTCGCTTCATCTCGTGGTGCAGGTAGTTTTTGGTAAAGCAGAAGATGCGGCAGGCGCGCCGCTCCTCGGGGATTGATCCGAGGAGATCGGCGAGCTCGTCTGCGAGGAACTCCGGCATAACTACGTCCCTTTTCGATTTGGGTGTCTTGGGCGACGTGATGACATCCCTTCTCTTGATTCGCTGGTAGCTTTTGGTGACGTGGATGAGGCATCTTTTGAGGTCGATGTCGTCAGGCTCGAGCGCGAGGAGCTCTCCGACCCTCAAGCCGCACCAGTAGAGGATCTCGAAAGCGTAGAAGCTTGCCGGCTTGTCCATGATTTCCTCGCTGAACATAAGGTACTGCTCCTTCGTCCAGAACCTCATCTCCGAGCCCTTCCGCTCGCCGATCTTGATGGTCGGGGTGGCGGGGCTCTTTCCCAGTCCGTAGTACTTGACGGCATGGTTGAATATGGCGTTCAGCTGGTTGTTTATGGTTCGCAGGTAGGTGCCGCTGTATGGCTTCCCCTCGTCGTCGTACGAGCCCAGCATCCTGTTCTGCCAGTCCACCACGTCTTTGGGGGTGATGTCGCGCATCCTCTTCGATCCGAAGAACGGCACTATCTTCGTGCGTATGATGTGCTCCTTGGTGAGCCAGGTGTTGAGCTTGAGCCTTGGCCTCACGTCTTCGGAGTATCTCTTTACGAATGCCTCGAAGGGCATCGACATCGACCCGTCGGCAGAGGCTAGGAACTCCGCCTCCCACGCCAGAGCCTCGTCTCTGGTCGCGAACCCGCGCTTCACCTTGTGCCTGCGGCTTCCGTCGATGTCGCTGTAACAGCATTGGACGTACCAAGAACCTGTTTTCTCATTCACGTAGGCGGGCATCAGCGTGCCTCTCGTCTGGGGGCTCCGTCGCCACAGTGGAAACGCTCGTAGAAATACTTTCGGCTCACCTTCCCTTTGATGGTCGTGTACCCCTTCTGCTCCATCTCCGAGTTCAGCATCCTGATGATGCGATAGGCATAGGGCCTACTGATGCTCAGGGCGCGCATGACCTCTTCGACCCCCATGATCACCGGCTGCGAGTTCTGATCCATTTTTTCCTCCTGTCGTTCGGATGACAGAACAAAAGCGTTCTGCTTCTCGCGACATTAACAGAACGAAAATGTTCGGTCAAGATAAATTGAGAACGTTTTTGTTCTCTAGTATCATGGGGAGAAAACGATCGGAGGAGGAGAGATGACGACGGGAAGCCGCATACGGGCGCTGCGCGAGGCACAGGGGATGACGCAACGGCAGCTCGCCGAGAGGGCGGGCTGCACCGACGCGGCCATCAGGAACTACGAGGCGGGCAGGAGGGTGCTGAAGGGCGCCGCCCTGGATGCGATCGCGGGCGCCCTCGGGGTCGCCCGCGAGGCCCTCATGCCCGTTCGAGCCGAATCCGCCAGGGACGCCCTCGAGCTCCTCTTCAGGATCGAGGAGGAGTTCGGGCTTAGGCCCGTCGGCGGAGGCAGGCTCGCCGTCGCGCCCGGCGCGGAGAAGGCGCCTAAGCTCGCCGCCGCTATCAAGGCCTGGGAATCCCAGGTGGATGCGCTCGACCGCGGCGAGATAACCCCCGAGGAATACGAGTCCTGGAAGAGGGGGCTTGGCGGATGCTAGGCGATTCGAGGAGGATTTCTAGGGCGCGTCTCATCAGCGGCCTTCGATCGAGAATCCAAGAGGAGGCTCCGAATCTCATCGCATTGAAGCGCGAGGGCGCCTACTGGGACTTCAAGAAGGAGTGGCACAAAGACAATTCCGAGCTGATCCACGACATACTATGCCTTGCCAACAATCTCGAGAGCGACGTGTCGTACCTCTTCATTGGCATAGACGAGGAAGAGGGCTATTCGGTGTGCGATGTCGAGAACAACGATCATGCCGAACGGAAGACGAACCAGATGATCGTCGATATGCTCTCGAAGACAAAATGGGACAACGGTCAGCCTCCCTTCGCGGTCGTGGAGCCAATGGAGCTTGACGGGGGAACAATAGACATCCTGTGCGTCGTGAGCAGGCGGGAGGATATGCCTTATTCCCTCTCGAAGGGGTCGGGGAAAGTGCGCGCGCATATGGTTCACACGCGACGCGTCGACTCGAACACGCCCATAGACGAAGGAGCGTCGTGGAGTGAGGTGGAAGACATCTGGCGCCATCACTTTTCGCTTGATGAATCTCCTCTTGCGAGGGTGAAGGGGATGCTCGAAGACAAGGAGCATTGGAGGTTTCTCTCCGAGGTGATCGGTACGGAGGACAAGTACTATCTATACGCCCCGGAGTTTACCGTCTGCCATTATTCGGACGACGAGCGGGACGGCTACGAGTACTACATGCTGAACCAGACAGATCCTAGTCCGAGCTGGTATACGATCGAGATCCGTTATTTCCAAACTCGCATATTCGACACCCTCGGCATCGCTCTCGACGGCGGCAGGTATTTCGCGCCCGTCCCGTCGCGTTCCTTCGTGCGCTGGGATCGGCGCAGCCTGGATTTCGATCTCATGTATTGCTACTACACAAGGGATTCTTTGGATTGGAGCCTGAACGAGTTCTTCTTCGACGAGGACTACGGCGATGCCAGGATAGCGCGCAGGCGGTTCCTTGAAACCGTCGTCATCTTCCAAGACGAAGAAGAGCGTAAAGGCTTTGATGTGCTTCTTCGCGAACGTCATTCCGAATTCGAGGAGGAGATGTCGGAGGCCCCCGACCCGTACGGCGCAGAGCGACTTCCCGAGGACTATCCCCAGGAGGCGAAGGACCAAGCGACCCGCGAGCTGAAAGCGATTCCCATCCTCAAGCGCATGCTCGAAGAATTCAGAGGCGATCTCGAAGGGTTGCGCTTGCCCACTTCCAGGGATTGGTAGTTTGGCCCGCAAGCCCCCTGCTGCTACTCGGGAGGAGTGGTTGCGAAACCAACCCGTTTTCGTGAGTTTGCGAGAATGACACTTTCAGGCTCTTCGCCAGGGGCATCCGTCATTCTTGAGTTTCGTTTTTCCGAGTGAGTTTCGTTTGAGTTTCGTCGATTTTCGGCGGCACCTGCAAGCCCCTCGGCATCACTGTCTTCTGCTGGCTTGCGGGTTGTTCGGTTCGCTTCGGCTCCTTTCGGTTCCGTTTGCACCGTTTCGGGTCTGTTCGAAGCATGGCCGCTTGTCCTGGGATGGCATCTTGCCATGCGTCTACCTGCGGAAACGAGAAGGCTCCTCGATTCTTTCGAGGAGCCTTGTGGGTTTCTATCTGATTTCGGAATCATGCGGCTTGCAGGTGCGACGGTTCCGAAACGTCCTCATCGGTCGCTATCGGAACCGTAAGAAACCGTATGAAAAACACGAACAAATGTTCCAATACTATTCCCACTCGATCGTTGCAGGGGGTTTGGATGTGATGTCGTAGGCGACGCGGTTGATGCCGGGGACTTCGGCAACGATACGGCTCGAGATGCGCGCGAGTACATCGTAGGGGAGCTTCGCCCAGTCGGCAGTCATCGCATCGCTCGATTCCACGGCGCGCAAGATGATCGGGTGCTGATACGTGCGTTCATCACCCATAACGCCTACGCTGCGCACATCAGGTAACACCGCAAAATACTGCCACACGCTGCGCTCAACCTCTGGACCGCCTGCATTCTCGCGTGCAACTTCGCCATTGCGTTCACCGCTACGCTCGAACAGCTGCTCGTTATAGGCATCTAGCTCCTCGCGCACGATTGCATCGGCATTCTTCAGGATCTCGAGCTTCTCGGGCGTCACTTCGCCAATGATGCGGATCGCAAGCCCGGGTCCCGGGAATGGCTGGCGATGCACGATGTGGTCAGGCAGCCCTAACGCCGAGCCCAATGCACGTACCTCGTCCTTGAAGAAGTGATCGAGCGGCTCGATCAGGTCAAAATGCACCCCATCGGGGAAGGGGATCAGGTTGTGATGGCTCTTGATCGTGGACGCCTTGCCGCCTGTTTTGCGCGCACCGCTCTCGATGATGTCGGGATAGATCGTGCCCTGCGCCAAGAACTTCACGGGTTCGCCGTCGCCAGCAACCTCCTCGGCTACGGCGAAGAATTCCTTCCAGAACTGCTCGCCGATGATGCGGCGCTTCGCCTCCGGATCGGTCACGCCTGCCAGCAGTTGAGCATAGCGATCCTCGGCATGCACGTGGATGAAATCCACGTCGAACTGCTTGGTGAACACCTCTTCGACCTCTTCAGGCTCGTTCTTGCGCAGAAGCCCATGGTTCACGAACACGCACACCAGCTGCTTGCCGATCGCCTTCGCGCATAGCGCCGCAACCACGCTCGAATCCACGCCGCCTGAAAGCCCAAGGATCACGCGGTCGCTGCCTACTTGCTCGCGGATGGCTGCTACGGAATCGTCGATGATCGAGTCCATGGTCCAGTTCGGTTCCAGCCCTGCGATGTTGAACAGGAAGTTTGCCAGAATCTCCTGGCCATACGGCGTATGGCGAACCTCAGGATGGAACTGCGTGGCGTAAAGCTTGCGCTCGGGGCATTCCATGGAAGCCACGGGGCACACGTCGGTCACGGCCGTTACCGTGAAGCCCTCGGGCACTTCGCTCACCGCATCGCGATGGCTCATCCACACGGTCTGCTCGTGCGGCGTCTCGCCATACAGCGCCGACGTGCCGCCGCAACCCGCACAATCCACGCCGTCAACGCGGGTGAGGGGAGCGGGCCCGTATTCTCCCTTCTCGGTGTGGCTCACCGTGCCGCCGAGCGTCTTCGCCATGATCTGCTGGCCGTAGCAAAAGCCGAGCACGGGGATGCCTAGCTCGAAGATCTCGGGGTCTACCGAAGGCGCATCTTCGGCATACACGCTTGCCGGACCGCCCGACAAGATGATGGCACTGGGGTTCTTCTCGCGCACCTCATCAGCGGAGATGTCGCACGGGACGATCTCGGAATACACGCTCAGATCGCGCACGCGACGCGCGATGAGTTGGCCATATTGCGCGCCGAAATCGAAGACCAATACGGTTGAGAGCGGGGTGGAAGTGGCCATGCGTGTCTCCTTCTGGGGTCTGCGGATGAGCTTCGCGGGATGTGCCTGCGAACTGCCGGCTTTGCTGGCAGGGTTTCGCTCGCGTGCGTTCCGCGGTCGTTTCAAAAACTAGGCTTTCATCTTACCCGAAACACTCTCGTCTGTCGCACGTCTTCGCGGGAAAATCGAGCGAAGCAAAGTGGCGTCCGCTAACCTACCAATCCCATGAACGCGACCAGCAGCGGAATGAACACGAACGACCCCACGGTGGTGATGATGGTGGCCTTCGCGGCCAGCTGCGCGTTGCCGTTGTACTGTGCAACGAACGTCGGGCACATCGATCCGGCGGGCATTGCGAACATGAGCATGAACACGGCAGCCAGAAGCGGCGAAACTCCCAGCGCGGTGAAGCCCCAGTAGAAGAGCGCCGGCAAGATCAGCTGGCGGATGATCATGTAGGGGTAGAGCCGCACCTCTTTCACCACGTTCTTCATGGGCGAGCGCGCCACGATCACGCCCACCACCAGCATGGCGATAGGCGCGGTGATCCCGCCCAAAAGCGAGAGCGAATCCTGCACGAGTTCGGGAACTTGCCAACCGGTGAAGAACAGCACGAGCGCCAGCACGCTCGCGATCATTGAAGGGTTCACGATCGAACGCCACGGGATCGATACCTTCGCATCCTCGCCGTATTCCGCGCGCAGCGGGTCATCCTTAGCAAACATCACGAACCCCACGCCATAGACGAACACCGCCAGCACCATCACGTAGATGCTCGCGTAGATGACCGACTCGCTGCCCAGGATCGCGCCCACCACGGGAAGCCCGAGAAAGCCCGTGTTGTTGCAGATCGTGACGAACTGGTACACCACGCGCTCACGCTTCGGAACGCGCAATACCACCACCAAGAGCCAACCGACCAGCAGAAGCAAGAACCCCTGTGCAATCGCCATGGCGAACGTGATCCCGACGGTCTCGCCCGCATCGGCGGCCGAAAGTCCATGTACTGATGCGACCACCATGCAGGGCAGCGTGATGTTCAACAGTAGCTTCGTAAGCTTCTGGTTCGTGTATTCGTCAAGATAATCGAGCTTTGCGGCAAGAAATCCTACCGCCGCAACGATGATCAGTATCGCCATCTGGGAGAGCCCGTTCAGTGCGCTTTCCACCCGTGTCCTTTCTTGAGTTTCAACCTGCGCTACTTCAGTTTGCCATACTCCTCGTCAGAGACGGGCTCGAGCCATTCGTTCGAGCAATTCTCGCCTGGTACGGTGAACGCCAGGTGCGCAAACCAGCTGTCGAGCGCCGCGCCATGCCAATGCTTCACGCCGGTGGGGATGTTCACGACATCGCCCGGCAGCATCTCCTGCGCCGGCTGACCCCATTCTTGATAGTAGCCGCGGCCACCCACGCAGATCAGCATCTGTCCGCCACCCTTATCGGCGTTGTGCACGTGCCAGTTGTTGCGACACCCTGGCTCGAAGGTTACGTTCGCGGTCGGAACCTGCTCGGCTGTAAGGGGTGCAAGCCAGCTCTTGCCACTGAAATACTGCGCGTAGGCATCGTTCGGCTCGCCCACGGGGAACATCAGTGTGGCGGCGAAGGCTGCCAGGTCGGAATCGGTGTCTTCTGCGAACTTGGGTGCGAAATTGCCCAGGGCATCGCGCCCCGCTGTTTGTTTGACCATGGTTTCCTCCTGCTGCGTTGTGTTTCTCTTATGGATGCAGTTCCTTATGCTGCTCGGAATTCGCAGCCGATGGAACGCTTTCTTGCTATGACCATTGTTTTACTTGAACTATGGTTTAAGTCAAGGAACTCACTTTGCTTGTGCAAATTCGCTTTACAAAAGTTTTACTTGTCGCTCGTCTGAAAGCCCTCAGCGCCCTACAGGCTTTCTCGTAGAATAGTAGAAGTTCGTTCGCGAAGGTTGCGCATGCAGGGTGCAAAGCTGGCATCCGCGCCAGGTCGTATGTTCTGCACCGCGCCATGCGCCATCAGCCAGCGAACGCCCTACCTATATAAGTAAGCAAACGCACAAGGAAAGTAGCATGATCCTCGAAGCGCTCAAAGCACTCTTCATCGGTATCGTCGAAGGCATCACCGAATGGCTCCCCATCTCGTCGACTGGCCACATGATCCTGGTCGACGAATTCGTGAAGCTCGACGTGAGCGATCAATTCCTCGCGCTCTTCCTCGTGGTCATCCAGCTGGGCGCTATCATGGCGGTCATCCTGCTCTATTTCCACAAGCTCAATCCTTTCTCGCCGAAGAAAACGCACGCTGAAAAGCGCGGCACGTGGCGCCTTTGGGGCATGGTCGCGATCGGCTGTATCCCGGCGGCTATCGTTGGCTTGCTCCTTGATGATTGGGTGAACGAACACTTCTACAACGCCTACACGGTAGCAATCATGCTCATACTCTACGGCGTTATCTTCATTGTCATGGAACGCCGCAACCGCAAGAAGGCCTTACGCCTTATGGAAGTTGGCGCATCACCTACAGGGCGCGAGATGCTCGAAGCTCCCGTGCGCGGTCGTCATGCTCGCGTCGAGCGCGAGCACACAGAGGTCAGTGCCGAAGAAGCGCTCTTCAAGATCCGCAATGTGGACGATATCGATTGGAAGACGGCGCTCAAGATCGGCTGCTTCCAGGTGCTTGCCATCATCCCGGGCACGAGCCGCTCAGGCGCCACCATCATCGGTGGCATGCTCTGCGGCTGTTCGCGTACCGCCGCCGCGGAATACACGTTCTTCCTGGCCATCCCCATCATGTTCGGCTGGGGCGTAGTGAAGGCAGCGAAGTTCATGATGGAAGGCCTGGTTATGACCCAGACCGAGATCATGGTGCTGGTGGTGGGCATCATCAGCGCGTTCATCATGTCGGTCGTTGCGATCCGCTTCCTCATGGGATACATCAAGAAGAACGACTTCACCGCGTTCGGTGTTTACCGCATTATCGTCGGCATCATCGTGGTCGCGTTCTTCACCATTCAGGGTACCGGCTTCATCATGCAGTAAGCGCTTGACCAAACCGCGTAATAAGTACGCACCGTTTCTTACATTGCAGCATCCACGTGTATAAACAAGCTATAATCGAACCATGAGTCCAAACGAGCACAAACCCATCTCCGAAGCTGAGAAGATAGAGATGCGCGATCGCGTGAATGCGCGCATCGCTCATTGGTGCAGTTTTGCGGCGCTCGTTATCATCCTTATCGATTTCGCAGCGTTCGTTATCGGGCAAGACGATTGGTTCTGGACGGTCGCTGGCATCATGCTCTCGATCGCGCTTCTCGCTATCGCCATGCTCAATAATCCCATCGGATCCAATTCAAAAAAATAGCTACCGCGAACCATCTTTCGGGTGAGTTTGAACAGGCTAACCTTGCGGCGTTTGTTATGATGAATCAATCATGTCATTCATGGGCCGCTGCTTCGCGCTTCCTGCGTCGCGCGTGACCGTTCTCACGCCCCACGCGCACCTCGCGCACTCCGATCAGCGTCCATTCGGGAAGGGTAAACGATGTCACAACAAGATTCTTTTGCTCAGATCGAGCAACACCGCGAAGCGATCGATGCGATCGACAAGCAGCTCGTGTCTCTTTTGAACGAACGTGCTGGTCATTCGCTTGATATTCGCGCACTGAAACCTGAAGCCAAGATGGGTCTTTTCGACCCCAAGCGCGAAGAGGAGATCTTCACCAAGGTCTGCTCTTACAACGAAGGTCCGCTCTATAACGAGAATCTGCGCGAGATCTACACTGCCATTCTGAAGGTCATGAAAGAGGTTCCGAACCGTGATTAAACCACTCACTAATCTTCCCAATTACGGTACTAAAACAGACGAGATCACCATCTACGCAGGTCCGTGTTCCGTGGAGTCCGAAGAGCAGTTCTTCGAGGTTGCGGAATGTATCGCTGATCTGGGTCTTACATGGATTCGCGGTGGCGCGTTCAAGCCACGCACCAACCCGCATTCCTTCCAAGGTCTGGGTGAAGAGGGCTTGAAGATCATGAAGGCTGGCGGCGAAAAGTATGGCCTGAAGACCCTCACAGAAGTTATGGACTCTGCTCATACTGAACTGGTGCATTCCTATGTGGATGGCTTGCAGGTGGGCGCGCGCAACATGCAGAATTTCTCGCTGCTGAAGAAGATCGGCGAAGTCACGAAAGACTCGCACAAGATGGTCCTTTTGAAGCGCGGCCTGGCGGGCACCATCTCCGAGTGGCTTTCCGCTACCGAATACATCACCATGAACGGCAACGATAATGTGGTGCTTTGCGAACGCGGTCTACGCACGTTCGAGACTACCACACGCTTCACGCTCGATATCTCGGCGGTGCCGGTCATCCATAAGCAGTCGCTCTTCCCGATCTGCATCGATGTTTCGCATCCCGCAGGCGTGCGCGACCTCGTGCCATCGCTTTCCTATGCTGCAGTGGCGGCAGGCGCCGACTCGATCATGATCGAAGTGCATCCGAATCCGTCCGAGGCGCTCTCCGACGGTCCTCAGCAGCTCACGCCGGCTCAATTCCGCGAACTGGTCGAGCAGCTGCGCGAGATCGCTGCGGTCTTCGGCAAGAAGATTGTTTAGGGACTTCGATCTGCCGATCGAAGTTTTGTCGACACTGCGAAAGCCTGGGGCATCCATCCTGCTTTCAGGATTTCGATATGTCGATCGAAATCGTGCTCGACACTGCGAAAGCTTGGAGCATCCATCCTGGCCCCTTGTTTCGAATACGGCGCGCACCGAAGTGCGCTTGATTCGAAGGCGGGGCCATTATGGACACCCCAAGCTTTCTCGCTGACTTACTACGCCAACCTGTAATCCGATTTTGGAGTTGCTATGCCTATCGATCTTGAAACCTTGAACGAACCTCAGCGCGAAGCTGTGCTGTGCACCGAAGGGCCGCTTCTGGTGCTCGCGGGCGCGGGCAGCGGCAAGACCCGTGTGCTCACGCATCGCATCGCGCATCTGGTGGTCGATCTTGGCGTTGCTCCCTGGCAGATCATGGCGATCACCTTCACGAACAAGGCAGCCGCGGAAATGCGCGAGCGCTTGGGTCAGCTCATGGGCGGGTACGTGCGCGGCATGTGGGTCTCCACTTTCCATAGCATGTGCGTGCGCATCCTGCGTTCCGATTGCGAGCGCCTAGGCTTCGCGCCGGGATTCACCATCTACGACGACTCCGACTCGAAGAGCCTCGTGAAGCGCATCATGGCCGAGCTCAACATCGACCCAAAGCGCTACCCCGAGAGCATGGTGCGCAATCGTATCTCGAAGGCGAAGAACGAACTCGTAACGCCCGAGGTGTTCGAAGACCGCTACAAAGACCCTACGGCGCAGGTGGTCGGGCGCATCTACAAAGTGCTGCAAGAACGTTTGCGCGCTCTCAATGCGTTCGATTTCGACGACCTGCTCCTCTACACGTATCTCCTGCTCAAGAACCATAAAGAGGTGCTCGAGGTCTATCAAGATCGTTTCCGCTACCTGTTGGTGGACGAGTATCAGGACACCAACCACGCCCAGTATGCGCTCACGCAGTTGCTTGCGGCAAAGCATCGCAACATCATGGTCGTAGGCGATGACGACCAGTCCATCTATTCTTGGCGCGGCGCCGATCTGTCGAACATCCTCGATTTCGAGAAAGATTATCCCGAAGCGCACGTGGTCAAGCTCGAGGAGAACTACCGCTCAACGGGTAACATCCTCGCGGCGGCGAACGCGGTCATCGAGAACAACTTGATGCGCAAGCGCAAGACCCTCTTCACCTCGCAAGGGGAGGGCGAGAAGATCATGGTGTTCACCGCTTCCGATGAGCGTGACGAAGGTCGGTGGATCGCTGCCGAGATCGAGCATCAGCACGGCAATGGCACTTCCTACAACCAGATGGCGGTCTTCTATCGCACGAATGCGCAGAGCCGTATGCTCGAAGATATGCTGCTGCGTGCGGGTGTACCGTATCGCCTGGTAGGAGGCACGCGCTTCTTCGATCGCGCCGAGATCCGCGACGTAATGGCGTATTTGAACCTGGTCGTGAATCCCGCGAACGATGTCGCGGCGCAGCGCGTCATCAACGTGCCGAAGCGCGGCATCGGCAACACTACTATCGAGCACATCCGCACGGTAGCTGCAGTGAATCGCTGCACGTTCTTGCAGGCTGCCGAGCTCTGCATGCTCGATGAAGGCATCCGCCCGAATACGCGCAAGGCCATCGCTGAATTTGTGGGCATCATCCACGAGGCACAGCAATACAGTGGCGATCTGCGCAAGGTCATCGAGATGATCGTCGACAAGGCGGGTATCATCGAGTTCTATCGCAACAACCCCAGCGAAGATTCGCAGAGCCGCATCGAAAACATTCAAGAATTCTTCGGCGTGGTCGACGAATACCGCGAGACCCATGAAGATGCCGATGCGCTTTTCGAGGCTCCGAAGGTAGGCGAGGACCAGAGCGCCGAAACGCCTCCCGTGCGCGTTTTCGAAGCCGATTCGCTTTCTGATTTCGTCGAATGGGTCACGCTCCGTACCGACATGGACACCATGGCCGAAGACGGCGCGGCGGTCACGCTCATGACCATCCATTCTGCCAAGGGTCTCGAATTCGATTGCGTGTTCGTGGCAGGCTTGGAGGAATCGATCTTCCCGCACAGCAATTCATCGTTCGACCCGCAAGGGCTCGAAGAAGAACGCCGTTTGGCTTATGTCGCCATCACTCGTGCGCGCAAGCGCCTCTACCTCACGGCAGCGCTCACGCGTCGCATCTTCGGTCAGACGAACGCCAACCCAGTTTCTCGTTTCATCGGCGAAATACCCAACGAGCTGCGTAAATCGATCGGTGTCGGCTCTTCAGGCTTTTCAGGATCAGGCTGGGAGAAGCGTGGTAGTAGGCGCGGTATTGCGGGATCGGGCACCGAAGCGGGCGGCGGACGCGTGTTCGGCCAGTCGAGCGCATCGAATGCCAAGCGTGATGCACGCAGCGCTTCTGCGGGCAAGAAACCTGCTGCAGCCATGAGCTTTGCGGTCAACGACACGGTCGATCACAAGGTGTTCGGTCGCGGCAAGGTCGTGAAGGTCGATGGCGATACGCTCCACGTGAAGTTCGCGCGCAACAACCAAACGAAGAAGCTGCTCAAGGACTATGCGCCGATCGTCAAGATCTCCTAGGCTTCTCTGCCTGGTTCTCCGGCATATCTTCGCCTCCGTTTCTTCACGGCTTTCTTCGCACCTTTCTTCATGCGTTCGCCCGCCTGCGCGCTTCAGCGAATCGTTGCGGTTTCTATGCATGCGCGTAAGCGAAACGCGCTACAATAGCAACGCGAAATGAAGTTCGTCTCTTCTGCAGTGAAGCAGACCTGAACGATCTCGTTTCTGGCATCAATCACTCGATCGATAAAGGAGCACCATGGCAATCCCGGTACTCATCGTAGGGCATAAGAATCCCGATAACGATTCCATCTCAGCTGCTGTTGGCTATGCCTACTTGAAGAACGAGCTCATGAAGCGCACGCTCGAGCAGAACCCTGAAGCAGAGGAATACGAATACATTCCTGCGCGTCTCGGTCCGCTGCCACAGGAGAGCGAAGCGATCCTGAACGAGTATTCAGTCGCTGCGCCCGAGCTCATCAACCATGTTCACGCGCGCATCCAAGATGTCATGACCACCGATCCCATCGGCCTCTCGCTCGATTCCACGTTGCTCGACGCAGGCCGCTTGCTGCGTCGCCACAACAAGCGTGCGGTCATCGTCACCGACGAAGAAGGCAAGTACAAAGGGCTCGTTTCCTTGCGCATGGTGGCGAATCGCTACGTTTCCGCCATGGATCATTGCGACGGCGATGATTGCGCCAAAGACCTTGAGAACGCCGCGAACGATCTCGCGGCTTCGCTCTCGCAGCCCGTCTCCGAGCTCATCGAAGAGGATGTCGTCTTCCTGAACAAGGATGACCTTCTGAAGGATTCCGCGCCGTCTATTCTCATGAGCGAGCTGCGCGAAGGCATCGTGCTCGACGATGAAGGCCACTGCATCGGCATCGTCACGCGTACCGACGTGGCAAAGCGCCCGAAACGCAAGATCATCCTCGTCGACCATAACGAACGCAGCCAGGCAGCTAACGGCATCGACGAAGCCGAGGTCATCGAGATCATCGATCATCATCGTATCGGCGACGTTTCCACGGCGAACCCCATCCGTTTCATGAATATGCCGGTTGGTTCTTCTGCCACCATCGTCGCGCTGCAGTTTATGGAGAACGCCGTCGAGATCCCGCGGAGCATCGCTGCGGTTCTGCTCTCTGCCATCATGACCGATACGGTCATCTTGAAATCGCCCACAGCAACTCAGATCGACGAAGAGGTCGCCGAAAAGCTCGCTGCTATCGTGGGCTCTCCGGTGAAGGACTTCGGCATGAAGGTACTTTCTTACCGCGGGGGAGACGCCGATCTTCCGATCGAGAAGCTCGTTACGGCGGACTCGAAGGAATTCGTGGTGGGCGACGACACCATCCTCATCGCACAGCACGAAACGGTCACGCTCGATGTGGTCATGCAGCGTGAGGACGAGATCCGCAAGTTCCTTTCCGATCTGCGCGAGAAGAACGATTATGCCTATGTGCTGCTGCTCGTTACCGACATCTTCGAAGAGGGTAGCATGTTCATCGTTGAAGGCCTTCACGGCCACGTTGATCGCGTGTTCGGCATCGACTCGTCCAAGAGCGTGTGGGTGCCTGGCATCCTTTCGCGCAAGAAGCAGGTCGCTGCTCCGCTGCTCGAGCTCTAAGCCCCAAGCGCACTATCTTTGCAAAAGAAAAGGCCAGCTTATTTGCTGGCCTTTTTTGTTTGACTGGATTCGGAAGGAACAGCGCGCGTGCTCGTTCGCAACTTCAAACGCTAGTTCATATCCTCGAGCTTGCCGTGCTTCTCATAGCGGGTAAGACGCGAGATCTTGTTATCGTCATCCACGAACACGACATGCGGAGCATTGGCGGGATCTTTGAACTCTTCTGGCGTCATCTGACAATAGTTCATGATGATCACCTTATCGCCCACATTCACCAAGTGCGCTGCCGCACCATTCAAGCAGATGACTCCACTGCCTGGCTCTCCTGCGATCACATAGGTTTCAAGGCGATTGCCGTTATTGCAATCGGAGATGGTAACGAGCTCATATTCCATGATGCCTGCGGCTTCCATGAGATCGGAGTCGATGGTGATCGATCCGACGTAATCGAGCTCAGCCTGAGTTACGGTTGCGCGATGGATCTTGCCCTTCAATACATTGAGCAACATGCTGGTGATACCTTTCTTTCAATTCCTATTCGAAATCGTAGAGGTAATTATCAATAAGGCGCGTCGAGCCGATGTACACTGCGATCGCGACCAAGCCGCGCTCAGGTAATGTCTCGACGGGCTGCATATTACCAAGACTAACCACTTCTACATAGTCAATTCTGGCAAGCGGCTCTTCTTCGATCGTCTCGGTAACTGCTTGGGCGACACGAGCGGAATTTCGTTCACCGCCCTCGATCATCTCCTTCGCTTTGAAGATGGCGCGTGAAAGGCAAAGTGCTGCTGCGCGCTCCTCAGCGGAAAGGTAGGTGTTACGGCTGCTCTTCGCCAGACCGTCTTCTTCACGCACGATCGGGCAGCCGACCACTTCGAGGTTCATGTTCAGATCGGAGACCATACGCATGATGATGGCGAGCTGCTGGGCATCCTTCTGGCCGAAGAATGCCTTATCGGGTTGCACGATGTTGAAGAGCTTGTTCACAACGGTGCATACGCCGCGGAAATGCCCGGGGCGGCTTGCGCCACAGAGCGTGTCGGTGAGCGTCTCCATGACCACGTAGGTGTTGTAGTTCTCTGGATACATCTCCTCAACGCTGGGGTGGAAGACCACATCCACGCCCTTTGATTCGGCGATGCCCGCATCGCGTTCAAGATCGCGCGGGTAGTTGTCGTAGTCTTCATCGGGACCGAATTGAAGCGGGTTCACGAACACGCTCGTGACCACGCGGTCGCAGGCGCTGCGCGCAGCTTCCATGAGCGACATATGGCCTTCGTGGAGCGCGCCCATGGTAGGGGTGAGGCCGATCGTGAGGCCTTCAGCTTTCCATGCTGCAACACGTGCTTTCATCTCGGCAACAGTGGTGATGATTTCCATGGTTTTCCTGTCTTTCAGAACTTGGATGAATCTAATAGAACGGATCGAATAACGAACCTATTAATACAGCTTATCGAGCACTTCTTCGCCCACATCTTTGAAGCAATGCTCAGCGGCGGGGAAGGTGTTCGCCTTCACTTCGGCATCGTAATCTTTGAACGCCTGGGTCATCTGCTCGCCGATGTTGGCGAAGTTCTTCACGAACTTGGGCTTGAAATCGGAGAACAGCGCGAGCATATCCTGATAGACTAGAACTTGGCCATCGCAGCCAGGTCCTGCACCGATGCCGATGGTGGGGATGGAGATGGTCTCGGAGATCTTGCGCGCCAAGTCGGCCGGGATGCATTCGAGCACTACCGCGAACGCGCCAGCTTCTTCGATGCGCTTGGCATCTTCTAAGATCTCGCGAGCCGCTTCAGCCGATTTGCCTTGCACCTTGTGACCACCGAATGCGTTGATCGACTGCGGCGTAAGGCCCAGATGTGCGCAGACCGGGATGCCTGCATCCACGATGGCGCGGATCTGCTCGCAGACCGCAGCGCCGCCTTCGAGCTTCACGGCATTCGCGCGACCCTCCTTCATAAGGCGCCCCGCGTTCGTTACCGCATCATAGACGGAAGCCTGATAGGACATGAAGGGCATGTCCGCGATCACGAGCGCATTCTTCGCGCCACGCGACACGGGAGCCGTATGGTGGATCATGTCCTCCATGGTCACCGAAAGCGTATCTTCGTAGCCCAAGATGACGTTTCCGAGCGAATCGCCGATGAGCAGCGAGTTCACCCCTGCCTCATCCATGAGCTTTGCCGTTGAATAGTCGTAACAGGTGAGCATCGAGATCTTCTCGCCCTTTTGTTTCATCTCCTGAAACGTTGCGACCGTGTTCTTCATACCGACCGTTCCCCTTCGAACGAACCTTGACCTGACTGCTATAAAAAAATGCACGTATGTTCGGGTGGATACTGCGTGCATTTACAGCCTCTTTTATCCTCAGTAGAGGAATTGCGCCCATTGTAACAGGGTTTGCCCCCTTAAAGGCGATGTTTTTTGCATAATAGGGCGAAAAACGTATAGGAAGTAACTACCGATAGAAGCGCTCGTGCATGAGGGGCAGGTCGCCCGTGTTTTCCTTGCTGCCGTCCACCACCGCAAAACGACCGCTAAGGTATGGATACGCCCGGATGCGTGGCGTTTGACACCCCTATAGCGCAGTGATAGAGTTCATCTTCGCGTCTCGTATGAGTCGCTTTGTTTTTGCGTGCGTAACTGCAGAACGCACACAAAACGAACGTTGGCATGAAGAGTAACGAAAAGGAGTTGAGTCTTGCCTACTATCAATCAGTTGGTCCGTAAGGGCCGCCAGAAGTCGGTGGAAAAGAAGAAGACCCCGGCACTCAAAGGTAACCCCCAAAAGCGTGGCGTTTGCACCCGTGTTTACACCACCACCCCTAAGAAGCCGAATTCAGCACTGCGTAAGGTCTGCCGTGTGCGCCTCGTGAATGGCATGGAAGTAACCGCGTACATTCCGGGCATCGGTCACAACCTCCAGGAGCACTCCATGGTGCTCATCCGTGGCGGTCGTGTTAAGGACCTTCCTGGTGTTCGTTATAAGGTTATTCGCGCTGCGCTCGACTGCGCTGCGGTCGATAATCGCGCTCAGGCTCGTAGCCGCTATGGCGCTAAGAAGCCTAAGAAATAAGCTTATCTTTATTTGTTCACCCAACCTTCATTAAGGTTATTCACTGAAAGGAAGTTATATGCCGCGTCGTGCAGCAGCAGTCCGCCGCGAAGTGCAGCCGGATGCAAAATATAACAACCGTTTGGTCACTCAGCTGATCAATAAGGTTCTCTTGGACGGCAAGAAGTCCGTCGCTGAAGGCATCGTCTATGGTGCTTTCGATATCGTTGCCGAAAAGACCGGTCAAGATCCGATCGCTGTCTTCAAGAAGGCAATGGAAAACATTCGCCCCACGCTCGAGACCAAGTCCAAGCGTGTCGGTGGTGCTAACTATCAGGTGCCGATCGAGGTCAACTCTCGTCGTTCCACCACGCTCGCTATCCGTTGGCTCGTGGATTTCTCGCGCAAGCGCAAGGAGAACACCATGGCTCAGCGTCTCGCGAACGAGATCATCGATGCTTCCGAGAACACCGGCGCAGCCGTGAAGAAGCGCGAAGATACCTACAAGATGGCAGAAGCAAACCGTGCATTCGCACACTATCGTTGGTAGGAGGGAGCGAACATGGCTAATTCAAGTCTCGAAAACACTCGTAACATCGGCATCATGGCCCACATCGATGCTGGTAAGACCACCACTACCGAACGTATCCTCTACTACACCGGCAAGACCCACAAGATCGGTGAGGTCCATGACGGTGCTGCCACCATGGACTGGATGGTTCAGGAGCAGGAGCGCGGCGTAACCATCACCGCTGCAGCTACCACGTGCTTCTGGGAGAAGGACGGTCAAGAGTACCGCTTCCAGATCATCGACACCCCGGGCCACGTCGACTTCACCGCAGAAGTCGAGCGCTCCCTGCGCGTTCTTGACGGTGCGGTTGCGGTCTTCGACGCGGTTGCTGGCGTTCAGCCTCAGTCTGAAACCGTATGGCGTCAGGCTTCCCGCTATGGCGTTCCACGCATCGCTTACATTAACAAGTACGATCGTGTTGGCGCCGATTTCTTCCATGCTATCGACACCATGCATGATCGTCTTCATGCACCTGCTGTTGCTGCTCAGATCCCGATGGGCGCTGAGGACAACTTCTGGGGCGTCGTCGACCTCGTTACCATGACCGCATGGGACTTCAAGGCAGACGATAAGGGCATGACCTATCCTGAGCCGATGGATGCCATTCCCGATGAATTCATCCCGGTTGCTGAAGAGCGCCGCCAGATGCTGCTCGAAGCAGCGGCTGATTGCGACGATGACCTGATGGAAAAGGTCCTCATGGAAGAGGAAGTTTCTGTCGAGGAGCTCAAGGCAGCTATCCGCAAGGGTACCATCGAGTGCAAGATCCACCCGGTCTTCGTTGGTTCTTCCTACAAGAACAAGGGTGTTCAGGAATTGCTCGACGCGGTTGTCGACTACATGCCTTCTCCGCTCGATGTTCCGCCGATCAAGGGCATCAACCCTGAGACCGACGAAGAAGAAGAGCGCCCCGCAGATCCTAAGGGCCCCTTCGCATCGCTCGCATTCAAGATCATGACTGACCCGTTCGTTGGTAAGCTTACCTATCTGCGTGTTTATTCCGGCTCGCTCGATTCTGGCTCCTATGTGTTCAACGCCTGCAAGGACAAGAAAGAGCGTATCGGCCGTCTGCTCCAGATGCACTCCAACAACCGTGTTGACATCGATTCCTGTACTGCAGGCGATATCGTTGCTGTTGTCGGCCTGAAGGATACCTCCACGGGCGACACGTTGTGCGACGAGAACGCACCGATCATCCTCGAGTCCATGGAATTCGCTGATCCGGTTATCGACATCGCGGTCGAGCCGAAGACCAAGGCTGAGCAGGACAAGATGTCCATCGCACTCCAGAAGCTCGCTGAAGAAGACCCGACGTTCCGTGTTTCCACGAATCACGAGACCGGTCAGACCATCATCGCCGGCATGGGCGAGTTGCACCTCGAGATCATCGTCGACCGTCTGCTGCGCGAATTCAAGGTCGAAGCTAACGTTGGTAAGCCCCAGGTTGCTTATCGCGAGCGTCCGGGCAAGGAAGTCATGGGCGCTGAAGGCAAGTTCGTCCGCCAGTCTGGTGGTCGCGGTCAGTATGGTCATGCGGTCATCAACATGTATCCGCAGGAGCCGGGCAAGGGCTATGAATTCGAGAACAAGATCGTTGGCGGTGTTGTTCCCAAGGAATACATCCCTTCAGTCGATAAGGGCATCCAGGAGGCACTCAACTCTGGCGTTCTCGCGGGCTACCCGGTCGAAGATGTTCGCGTTGAGCTCGTCGACGGCTCTTACCACGAGGTCGACTCCTCTGAAGCTGCCTTCAAGGTCGCTGGTTCTATGGCTATCAAAGACGCGCTCAAGAAGTCCAATCCGGTCATTCTCGAGCCCGTTGTGAACGTTGAAGTCGAAACTCCTGAAGAGTACGCCGGCTTCGTCATGGGCGATATCCCGTCCCGCCGTGGTCTCATCCAAGGTCAGGAGCAGCGTGGCGATGCGATCGTCATCACTGCGAAAGTTCCGCTGGGCAACATGTTCGGCTACGCAACCGACCTTCGTTCCGGTACTCAGGGTCGCGCGGTCTACACCATGCAGTTCGACTCATATGAGCCGGTTCCCAAGAACGTTCAAGATGAAATTATCAGCAAAGCAGGTGGCAATGCGTAAGCCTTCTGGCTTACGTACGCACCCCATAATGGAGGTAAGTTAAGTGGCTAAAGAAAGTATTCGCATCCGCTTGAAGGGTTACGATCATGAGATCGTGGATCAGTCCACGCGTCTCATCGTCGATACCGCACAGAAGACGGGTGCCAAGGTTTCCGGTCCTATTCCGCTGCCGACCGAACGCAATCTCTATTGCGTCATCAAAGGCCCGCACGTCAACAAGGACTCTCGTGAACAGTTCGAGATGCGCACGCATAAGCGCCTGATCGATATCCTCGATCCGACCCCTTCCACGGTCGATTCTCTCATGCGTCTCGATCTTCCTGCCGGCGTCGATATCGAGATCAAGCTGTAGGGAGTGATATTTGATGATTAATGCTATCTACGGAACCAAAGTCGGTATGACCCAGCTCTTCGACGAAGACGGCACGGTCATTCCTGTTACGGTCATCGAAGCAGCACCGAACACGGTCTGCCAGATCAAGACCACCGAAACCGATGGTTATGAAGCAGTTCAGCTTGGCTTCGGCACCATCAAGGAGAACAAGGTGAACAAGCCCATGGGCGGTCACTTCGCTAAACATGGCGTTTCTCCTATGCGCCATCTGCGTGAGGTTCGCGTTGATTCTGCTTCCGAGCACGAGCTCGGCGAGAAGGTCACCGTTGCGAACTTCGCAGAGGTGAAGAAGGTCGACGTGACCGGCACTTCCAAGGGTAAAGGCTTCGCTGGTGTTATGCGTCGCTACAACTTTGGTGGCGGTCCTGGTGGACATGGTGCTCACTTCCATCGTGCTCCCGGTTCGATCGGTCAGTGCGCAAGCCCCTCGCGTGTGTTCAAGGGCGTTCGCCTTCCGGGCCACATGGGTTGCGATACCATCACCACCAAGAATCTTGAAGTTGTTCGTGTTGACGAAGATATGAACCTCATTTTGCTCAAGGGTTCCGTGCCCGGCGGCAAAAATGGTGTAGTTCGCATTCGTATGGCTTAAATACACTGCGAAGGAGTTTTTAGATTATGACTACTATTGATGTAAAAAACACGAGCGGCAAAAAAGCGGGTAGCGCTGAACTTGCTGCGAGCGTTTTTGAGATCGAACCGAACATGCATGCCATGCATGAGGTTGTTCGTTCACAGCGCGCAGCGCGCCGTGCAGGTACGCACAACACGCTCACGCGCGGTCAGGTTCGCGGTGGCGGTAAGAAGCCATGGCGTCAGAAGGGCACCGGTCGTGCTCGTCAGGGTACCATCCGTGCTCCTCAATGGGCAGGCGGTGGCACCGTCTTCGGTCCGCATCCTCGTTCCTATGCGTTCAAGGTGCCTTCGAAGGTCATCAAGCTGGCTATGCGCTCTGCGCTCTCCGCTAAGCTCGCTGATAATGAGTTCGTTGTGGTTGATTCCATCACGTTCGACAAGCCTTCTACGAAAGAAGCAGCTGCGATCCTCGCAAAGCTTGGCCTCGATGGCAAGCGTATCACGCTCATCCTTGAGGACGACAACATCAACGGATATCTGTCTTTCCGCAATATTCCTGGTGTTCGCGTGCTTGCAGCATCTGAGCTCAACACCTACGATTTCATCGACAATAAGGCCCTCGTGGTAACGAGCGCTGTGCTTGATCGCATCGAGGAGGTGCTTGCATAATGAAGGATCCACGCGAAGTCATCATCCGCCCCATCATTACGGAACACTCCTACGACATGATGGATGAGAACGTCTACACGTTCGAGGTTGCAAAAGATGCCAACAAGGTTGAGATCAGCCAGGCTATCGAAGAGATCTTCAATGTAACGGTCGTTAAGGTGAACACGCTTAACGTCAAGCCGAAGCCCAAGCGCGTGCGCTATCACGTTGGCCCGACCCGCACCTGGAAGAAGGCCATGGTCACGCTCGCTGAAGGCGACACGATCGAGATCTTCGCTCAGTAGAGCAGGATTATCGGACATACCTTGTCCTTATGGGAGCTGGTTCACGCCAGCTCCTTTTTTATAACGAAGATGACGAACGACCGGGTAGTTTGACTTCTTTAGCTGCAATCAGCAAAGAGGGCAAGACACGAGGTTCCCCGCTTCCCTGTTCGCGAATCAGCTCATGCTGATTCGCTCATGCGTCGCTGCTTTGCTCGGGTTTTATTACTAACGAATTTAGTCGGCAAAGAGTCACCTCGTTGCCTCACCCTCTCCGCTGATTGCAACCAATGCTAAGTACTCCTTTGGGCATGCTGCTTGCGGGCATATAATGAGCGGAAGAACTGATTGTTTCAAGGAGAGAGACATGCTTCACGACATCGCGTCCGCAGCCTATAACAACGATATTTCCTTCAGAGCACCAGTGCTCGAAGACAAGATCATCATCTACCGCGGGAAGCAGGTGCTGGCCTTCGTTGAGGGAGGCACGATGCGTGCACCGCTCTTCGCTGATCTCTTCGATGAGAGCGAACTTGAGAGCATGCGTGCGATCTATCTGTTCGCGGTGGGCGAGGATGTCTATTTCATGGCAGAGGTCCCCGATGAAGCGATCGATGCCGCGCTCGCGCGTCAACCGTATGATGCCTCTTCCGAAATGGACGGATGGGCCTTCCTCCCTTTGCAGAAGCTTATCGAGTACCATCCGAAACGGGAGCGCTTTGCGCTCATGGTAGGGCATGAGTATTGGAACTGGTACGAATCATCGCAGTACTGTGGACGCTGTGGTGTTAAGACCGAGCATGACCGCGTAGAGCGCATGATGCGCTGCCCTGAGTGCGATCTCATGATCTTCCCGAAGGTGTTCCCGGCGGTCATCGTTGCGATCACGCGTCCTGATGGCAAGGTGCTCGCAACGCGCTATAAAGGACGCCCGTATGCGAACTATGCGCTCGTTGCGGGCTATTGCGAGATGGGGGAGACTGTCGAGCAAACGGTCCATCGTGAAGTGATGGAAGAAGTGGGTTTGCGCGTGAAGAACTTGCGCTATTACAAAAGTCAGCCCTGGCCCGATTCAAGCTCACTCCTCTTCGGCTTCTTCTGCGAACTTGAGGGCGATCCTGAGATTCGTCTCGATGAACACGAGCTTTCGTTCGCAGAGTGGCTCGACCGCGAAGAGCTCCTTACCGATAACGATCACTCTCTCACGCGCGAGATGATGGGCGTGTTGCGCGAACATCGTGAGACCGATTTCTGCATCGTCGAGGCAACCGCGCAGGCTTAACCAAGAAGGAACGCGCTTCGAAGGATCGACCACGCTGAAGCGAATGGGCTGCTAGAAGAACTTCCTCGCACGGGGAACGAACGTATCCTCGAGCGCATCTTCGCCGCCCACGATCTCGTTCAGTTCGGTGGTGATGGCATCCTGGCGCATGTGGTTGTAGAGCAAGTGCAGCTCGGAGAGGATGTCATCAGCGTTGTCGGTCGCGCTGCGCATGGCGATCTGGCGCGCGACCTGTTCACCTGCCGCTGAATTGATGAGCATGTAATAGAGATAGCCTGCCAGGTATTCAGGCAAAAGGCGCTCGAGCACATAGGCGCGATTCGGTTCATAGTTGATGCGACCCATCAAGTTCTTCAGTCGTGGGTCCTTCTCGCTGATGCCGCCGCTGAAACGCACATGGTGCGGATCGAACGCGGCCATATCGATCGGCATCAAGCGCCATTCCACAGGAGTCTGCGAAAGAATCCCGTGATGATGGTTGTAGAGCGCGAAAGCTTCGTCAAGTTCGTTCGCAAGGTAGTATTCGACCAGGTAATCCGCTATCGCGTCGGCTTGTTCGATGGTGGGCGAGGCCGATTGGTCGATGAATGATTGGATTGGCGTATAGCCTTTATGCTTGAAGAAGTTCACCGCAACCTTGCCGCAGAGGATCAAGCTCACCTGCTTGCCTTCTTGCTCGCAGGTTCGCACGCGTTTTTCAGCAAGGCGCAATACATCGTTGTTGAAATGCCCGCACAGCCCACGATCGGAAGTGATGACAATGATAGCGCTATGCTGTATATCGTCGTGGGGCGTGGCAAGCGGAACAGGATCGGCATACTCTTCAGCCATGTTCGTGAGCATCTCGCGCATGACGCGTGCATAGGGTTCAGCGCGCGAGACGCGCCGTTGGGAACGATAGATCTTCGTTTTCGCGACCATCTCCATGGTGGAGGTGATCTTGCGTGTCGAGGCGACCGAAGAGATTCGACGAGATATGTCGTGCAGGTTTCCCATGCGCCCTTTCTGTGTTCCGTTGCTCCTTGCCTTAGCGTAGCAAAAAACGAGCGCGTTTTGCCTTCGTTGGATAAGTTGTAATTTGCCACCTGGTTTTGTTGTAGAGTAAATACGACAAAACCATGCTTTATGGTGAAATTTTTTGAGCGCAAAGACAGGAGGAAGCATGATGTATACCTTGAAACCTCGCTCAACGCCGCTTCCTTCTCAAGCAGAAACAGAGGCAGCCAAGAAGGGAAGCGAACAGCCTATCACGCCGCAGTTTCGCGACATCACTGAAGATGACGATGGCTATCACCCTTATGCTGATGTTCCCGATACGCGTCCGCTCTTCGAACCCAATCCCTGGGATTAGCCGCGCTCTCCGCTGATCGAGCAACCATCTTCAGCGCTTGAGATTCGTGCCGTTCATCGTGCCGCTTACCCGTTTATAACGAACTGCGAAAATTATTCTTGAAACCACGCGGACACACCCGTATACTTTTCATTTGCGTCTGACTCTGTATGGATACACCCGGACGCGTGGAAACTCGGAATCGTCGGTTTCTTTCTCCCAAAAGAAGCCTTGGCGGTGATGGAGTCCACACAAGAGAAGAGGGTTGAGCAATTCGGCTCATGCCCGTAGAAAGGAAAAAAATGGGAGTTAAACAGTACAAGCCCACAAGCCCCGGCAGGCGCTTCCAGACTGTTTCCGATTTTGCTGACATCACCAGCACTACTCCGGAAAAGTCTCTTCTGCGTCCTCTGCCCAAGAAGGCTGGTCGTAACAACAACGGCCGTATCACCACCCGCCATCAGGGCGGCGGCGTGAAGCGCCGTTATCGCGTGATCGATTTCAAGCGCAACAAGGACGGCATCCCCGCTAAAGTTGCCACCATCGAATACGATCCGAATCGTTCTGCGCGCATCGCACTGCTCCACTATGCAGACGGCGAAAAGCGCTACATCCTTCATCCGCGTGGTCTGAATGTTGGCGAGACCATCATCTCCGGCACCGATGCGGACATCAAGCCCGGCAATGCACTGCCGCTTTCCGCTATTCCCGTTGGTACGCTCGTCCATGCAGTTGAGCTTCAGCCGGGTCGCGGTGCTGCACTCGCTCGCAGCGCTGGCACCAGCATCCAGCTCATGGGTAAGGAAGGCGATTACGCTATTCTGCGCATGCCTTCTTCCGAAATGCGCCGCGTGCTCGTTACGTGCCGCGCAACCGTTGGCGAAGTTGGCAACGCTGAGCACAGCAATATCAAGATCGGTAAAGCTGGTCGTAATCGCTGGAAGGGCATTCGCCCAAGCGTTCGTGGTACGGTCATGAACCCGGTCGACCATCCGCATGGTGGTGGCGAGGGCAAGAACAAGTCCTCCGGTCGTCATCCGGTCACCCCGTGGGGCGTTCCCACCAAGGGCCATCGTACCCGCAATCCCAAGAAGGCTTCGAGCCGCTTGATTATCCGTCGTCGCAAGAAGTAGCGCTTTAGGTTTGAGGAGAAACATTGAGTAGAAGTTTGAAAAAAGGCCCCTTTGTTGAGCCGCGCCTGCTCGAACGCATCATTGCGATGAACGAATCAGGCGATAAGCATGTCATCAAGACTTGGTCTCGCTCATCGACCATCTTCCCAGAAATGGTCGGCCACACCATCGCTGTTCATGATGGTCGCAAGCATGTGCCGGTCTACATTTCAGAATCTATGGTCGGTCATAAACTTGGAGAATTCGCTCCAACCCGCACCTTCCGCGGTCACGACAAATAAGAAAGGGTGAAACATGGAAGCTAGAGCAATAACTCGCTATGTGCGCGTTTCACCTCGTAAAGCACGCATCGTGCTCGATCAGATTCGCGGCAAGAACGTAGTGAAAGCACAGGAGACCCTGCGCTTCACCAATCGCGCGGTTGCAGAGATCATCGAGAAAACGCTTAACTCTGCGGTTGCTAATGCAGCGCAGAAGGGTCTCACCAATCCCGATCGTCTCGTGGTGAGCGCCTGCTACGCCGACGAAGGCCCCACCATGAAGCGCATTCGTCCGCGTGCAAAGGGTTCGGCATCCCGTATCCGCAAGCGCACCAGCCACATCACCATCATCGTATCTAACGGAGAGGAGGCATAGTATGGGTCAGAAAGTTAGCCCTACCGGCTTCCGTCTCGGTATTACGGAAGACTGGCGTAGCCGCTGGTATTCAGATAAAGACTATGCGAAAAACCTTGAGAACGACCTGGCTATCCGTAAGTTCCTGAACAAGCAGCTTGCCCATGCCGCCGTCTCACGCGTCGAGATCGAGCGTGCAGGCGACAAGATCAAGGTCATCATCACCACGTCACGTCCCGGTGTGGTGATCGGTAAGAAGGGTGCCGAAGTCGACGCTCTTCGCAAGAAGCTCAACGAGATCGCGAACGGCACCGTTTCGGTCGAGGTCGTTGAAGTGAAGCGTCCCGAACTCGATGCTGTGCTCATCGCTCAGTCTGTTGCAGAGCAGCTCGAGAATCGTGTCGCATTCCGTCGCGCAATGCGCAAAGCTGTCCAGTCCGCTATGAAGAGCGGCGCTAAGGGCATTCGTATCCAGTGCTCTGGTCGTCTCGGCGGTGCTGAGATGAGCCGTCGTGAGTGGTATCGTGAAGGCCGCGTGCCTCTGCACACCCTCCGCGCGAAGATCGACTATGGTTTCGCTACGGCTGCAACCACCATGGGTTCGATCGGCATCCAGGTTTGGGTCTACCACGGCGAAGTGCTTCCGGGTCAGAAGGCTCCGCAGCCCGCACTCGAAGGTTCCTCGCGTCCTAATCGCGGCCGTCGTCGCAACAACGACAGGGGTGATAAATAATGTTAGTACCAAAGCGTGTTAAGCACCGTAAGGTGCAGCGTGGTTCGATGAAGGGCAACGCCAAAGGTGGCACCAAGCTCAACTTCGGATCCTGGGGCATTCAGGCACTCGATCGTCATTGGATCACCAACCGTCAGATCGAAGCTGCTCGTATCGCAATGACCCGCCGCATGAATCGTACGGGTAATGTTTGGATCACGATCTTCCCCGACAAGCCCATCACCAAGAAGCCTGCTGAAACCCGCATGGGTAAGGGCAAGGGTAACCCCGAAGGTTGGGTAGCTGTTGTGAAGCCCGGTCGTATTATGTTCGAGATCGACGGCGTTGATGATGAAACCGCACGTGATGCACTCCGCCTTGCAATCAACAAATTGCCCATCAAGTGCAAGATCGTCAAGCGTGAAGAAGGGCAGGAATAAATGAAAGCAGTAGAGATCCGCGCACTTTCGGCTGACGATCTTCAGTCGAAGCTCAAAGAAGCGCGCGCAGAGCTTTTCAATCTGCGTTTCCAGATGGCAACCGGTCAGCTCGATAACACTGCCCGTGTCAAGGAAGTTAAGAAGGACATCGCTCGCATCCAAACCGAGATGCGCGCCCGTGAGATGAGCGCATAGCTCACGCGAACTGTTAGAAAGGTAGAGAATAATGGCTGAAGAACGCAATTCTCGTAAAGTTCGCCAGGGCGTGGTTGTAAGCGCATCTGGTGATAAGACCTGTGTTGTTGAAATCATGGAACGTAAGCCTCACCCGGTCTACGGCAAGATGGTGAACAGCACCAAGAAGCTCCACACGCATGATGAGAATAACGAAGCAGGCGTGGGAGACGTTGTAACCGTTATGGAGACCCGTCCTCTGTCGAAGCTGAAGCGTTGGCGTCTCCTCGAGATCGTAGAGAAGGCTAAGTAGTAACGCTTGTTACCGCTTAGCTATCATCGAAAGGGATAAGCACATGATTCAAATGCAGAGCATGCTTTCCGTTGCCGATAACTCCGGCGCACGTAAAGTGCAGTGCATCAAGGTCCTCGGTGGCTCTAAACGCCGTTACGCCGGTCTTGGTGATGTTATCGTTTGCAGCGTTAAAGAAGCAATGCCGAATGGCAACATCAAAAAAGGCGAAGTCGTCCGCTGTGTGGTCGTTCGCGTGAAGAAAGAAGTTCGTCGCAGCGACGGCAGCTATATCAAGTTCGACCAGAACGCTGCGGTGCTCATCGATGCCAATGGCGCACCGAGGGGCACGCGTATCTTCGGTCCGGTCGCACGTGAGCTTCGCGATAAGAAGTACATGAAGATCGTGTCTTTGGCACCGGAAACGCTGTAAGGGGGTTAAGGACATGAAGATGAACGTCAAAAAGGGCGATCGCGTACGCGTTCTCGCTGGTAAAGATGCTGGTGCAGAAGGTGTCGTTCTGGAGGCCTACCCGCAGAAGCAGCGCGTTAAGGTCGAGAAGGTCAACGTGGTCAAGAAGCATCTCCGCCCCACGCAGGCTAATCCTTCGGGTGGCATTTCTGAAATGGAAGCGCCGATCCACGTTTCCAACGTCGCGGTCATTTGCCCGGATTGCAAGAAGCCCACGCGTATCAATAATCGTCGTGAGAACGGCAAGAAGATTAGGGTTTGCAATAAGTGCGGCAAAGACATCGACTAGAAGTTCTGGATGCGGCCCTAAAAGTTCCGGTTGCGCTTCTTCTGAACGCTTTCTTCGGACGCTGCGTTGGACGAAGCCAACTTGGTCCGAAGACCCGATCATAAGAAGCACCCCGAAACTTTTAAATAAGGAAGCATTTCGGAACTTTAAAGCTCGCTGAAGTCAAACGGCAGAGGCGGGATATGACCCTTGAGGCACCTCAAGGGACGCAGGGTCGGAAATCCTGCGTTTAATTCATCGAAGAAAGGTAAGCAAACTATGGCTACTCCTCGTTTGAAGGAAAAGTACAACAACGAAGTGCGCGACAAGCTCTACAAAGAGCTCGAGCTCACTAACGTCAATCAGGTTCCCCGTCTCGAGAAGATCGTCGTCAACATGGGTGTCGGCCGCGCGGCTGGCGATTCCAAGTTGCTCGATGGCGCTATCGCGGACCTGCGTGTCATCACCGGTCAGCAGCCGATGGTCACTCGTGCAAAGAAGTCCATTGCAGGTTTCCATCTGCGTGAAGGTCAGGCAATCGGTGCGAAGGTCACCCTTCGTGGCGATCGCATGTGGGAGTTCTTCGACCGTCTCATGTCCACCGCGCTTCCTCGCGTGCGTGACTTCCGCGGTTTGAACCCCAAGAGCTTCGATGGCCGTGGAAATTACACCATGGGTCTTAATGAGCAGCTGATCTTCCCGGAAATCGAGTACGATAAGGTCGATCACACGCGCGGTATGGACATCACGTTCGTTACCACGTCGGAGAACAACGAGGGTGCTAAGGCGCTTCTGGATGCGCTGGGCTTCCCTTTTAAGAAGAATGCCTAAACTCAAACAAGAGTTGGTAATAAGAAAGAAGGATTTGAATGGCTAAGAAATCGATGATCGCCAAATCAAAGCGAGTACCGAAGTATTCGACTCGGCATCACAACCGCTGCAGCCGCTGTGGGCGTCCCCATGGCTACTATCGCAAGTTCGGTCTGTGCCGTATCTGTCTTCGCGAACTTGCTAACCGAGGCGAACTTCCCGGCGTGACCAAAGCTTCCTGGTAAGCATCAGTCAAGTTCGATCACGTGCTGAGTGTCGAGAGTCAAGGCGTGGTCACTAAGGGTGCCCGCGAACCGGCTTTTCGTCTCATCAAGAACAAAGGAGAAACAAAACAATGAGCATGAACGATCCCATTGCAGATATGCTTACGCGCGTGCGTAATGCGAACTCTGCAGGCAAGCTTACGGTTTCCATGCCGTCGAGCAAAAAGCTTGTCGAAATTGCCCGCATCATGCAAGAAGAGGGCTACATCACTGGCTACGAAGTGGAAAGCGCAAACCCGCGCGACATCCTTGAGATCACCCTCAAGTATGGCGAGAAGAAGGCGCGCACTATCCGTGGCATCAAGCGCATTTCCAAACCGGGTCTTCGAATCTACGCTGGCAAAGATGAATTGCCGCGTGTTCTGGGCGGTTTGGGTACTGCGATCATTTCAACGAGCAAGGGCGTAATGGCCGACCGCGATGCACGCAAGAACGGCATCGGTGGCGAAGTCATCGCTTATATCTGGTAGGAAGGGAGGAATACTGTGTCACGTATCGGCAAAATGCCCGTCACTATTCCTGCCGGAGTAGAAGTTAAGGTCGATGGCCAGACTGTTACGGTCAAAGGCCCCAAGGGCGAACTCACCCGTACCTTCAACGACATGATGGATATCAAGGTCGAAGGTAATGAAGTAATCGTCGAGCGTCCGGACGATAGCCGCGAAGCAAAGAGCTTCCATGGTCTTACGCGTACGCTCATCAACAATATGGTTCAGGGCGTTTCTGAAGGTTATTCCAAGAAGCTCGAGCTGGTAGGCGTTGGCTATCGTGCAGCGCTCAAAGGCAAGGACCTCGAGATCCAGCTTGGTTTCTCGCATCCGGTCGTTGTCGAGGCTCCTGAGAACATCACCTTTGAAGTTCCCAGCCAGACTGAGATCATCGTTAACGGCATCAGCAAAGAGCAGGTTGGCCAGGTTGCTGCAGACATTCGCAAATGGCGTAAGCCCGAACCTTACAAGGGCAAGGGTATTCGCTATGAAGGCGAATATGTACGTCGCAAGCTTGGTAAAGCTGCTAAGTCTGAGTAAAGACGCACAAGCTAGGAAAGAAGGAATTTAAGCATGAAAAAGCTTCAAAAGAAACAAGCCGGCTTGCGTCGCCGCCACACCCGTGTCCGCGGCAAGATCTCCGGCACGGCAGAGCGTCCTCGTCTTTGCATCACCCGCTCTAACGCGAATATGTACGCTCAGGTTATCGACGATGTCACCGGCAAGACCATCTGCGCTCTTTCAACGCTCGGTCCCGATTTCAAGAAGACGGGAAAGACGGGCGCAACGGTCGAAGGTGCCGCAGAGCTCGGTAAGCTGATCGGTAAGAAAGCACAGAAGAAAGGCGTCACCGAAGTGGTCTTCGATCGCGGTGGCAACCTCTATCATGGTCGCATCCAGGCTGTTGCCGACGGTGCCCGTGAAGCAGGCCTGAAGTTCTAAGAGAGGGTAGAGGTAAATGGCTCGTAAACAAGAAAACAAGGCAGACGTTCCTGAGCTCGAAGAACGTGTTGTCTATATCAATCGTGTATCCAAGGTAGTCAAGGGCGGTCGTCGCTTCGCTCTTACTGCACTGGTCGTCGTCGGCGATGGTAACGGTCGTGTTGGCGTTGGCATGGGCAAGTCCCAAGAAGTGCCTATCGCGATCCGCAAGGGCATCGACGATGCGAAGAAGAATATGTTCACTGTTCCGCTTACGCCGGAAAAGACGCTTCCGCACGAGATCCTCGGCATCTATGGCGCTGGTAAGGTGCTCCTGAAGCCGGCTGCTCCTGGTACTGGCGTTATCGCTGGTGGCCCGGTTCGTGCAGTCCTCGAGCTTGCAGGTGTCACCGATGTCCTTACCAAGTCCCTTGGTACCGACAACGCTATGAACATCGTCAAGGCGGTCGCTGCTGGTCTTCAGGAAATGCAAGATCCTGAAGAGGTGGCCAAGCGTCGTGGCATGTCCGTTGCAGATCTCTATGGTTGGAAGGAGAAGAACTAATGGCTAACGCTAAAAAGACTCTCCGCATCACGCAGGTCAAATCTGCGATCGGCAAGAAATACGATCAGGAGAGAACGCTCAAGGCGCTCGGTCTCGGTAAGATCGGTCGCAGCGTCGATCAGGTCGACAATCCGTGCGTACGCGGCATGATCTTCAAGGTCAAGCACCTCGTCGAAGTCGAAGAGATCAAAGCAAAATAACAACTGATGGTCGGTGTGCAAAAGCACTCCGACCTTTCAGCATTTTTAAGTCTGCCGACTAGCGAGCTGTCGGCCTCTGTGAGAACAGAGATAGCGAAACAAAAAGGAGAAACAAACACATGGAACTCAAAGATCTGAAGCCAGCTGAAGGCTCAAAGCGCAATCGTAAGCGCGTCGGTCGTGGCCCTGCATCCGGTAATGGTAAGACCGCTGGTCGCGGTATGAATGGCCAGAAGTCTCGTGCTGGTGGCGGCAAAGGTGCCGGCTTCGAAGGTGGTCAGACTCCTCTTGCACGTCGTCTTCCGAAACTTCCCGGTTTCCGCAACTTCAATCGCGTTGAATATGTTCCGGTGAACGTTTCCCGCCTTGATGCGAAGTTCAACGCTGGCGATCTTGTCGATGCCGATACGCTCTATGCTGCAGGCATCATCAAGAACACCACCGATCCTATCAAGGTTCTGGGCGATGGCGAGATTACGAAGGCACTTACCGTTCGTGTCGATAAGGTTTCTGCTTCTGCAAAAGCAAAGATCGAAGCAGTCGGAGGAAAGGTTGAGGCACCTTGCTAAATTCGCTGGTACAAGCGTTCAAGGTTCCCGAGCTGAGGAATAAGATCCTCTTCACGCTTGGTATTCTTGCGCTCTATCGACTTGGCGCCTACATTCCTGTTCCTGGCATTCCCTTCCATGCGTTCGCTGATGCCTTCTCTGAGCAGGGAGTCGGTATGGCGATGCTCGACCTCTTCACGGGCGGTGCATTGTCAAACTTCTCCGTGTTCGCACTCGGCATCATGCCCTACATCACCGCATCGATCATCATGCAGCTGATGCAGGGTGTTATCCCCGCAGTTGGGCGCTGGGCGCGTGAAGGCGAAACGGGAAGGCGTCGTATCACCCAGGTCACGCGTTATCTCACGCTTGGTCTTGGTCTTATCAATGCGGTCGGCTACCTGCTGCTGTTCAAGTCGGCATCGTACGGCATCGTATTCAGCCCTGAGGTGCCTGGCTTCTTGAGCGATTTCTTGGTCGTCTTCACGTTGGTCGTCGGCACGGCGATCATCATGTGGATGGGCGAGCTCATCACGCAGCGTGGTGTTGGTAATGGCATGTCGCTCATCATCTTCACCTCGATCGTTGTTTCGGTTCCTTCTGCGATCTTCTCGTCGATCAACCTTCAGTCCGATCTGGGCATGGGTATCGCGACCACCGTGTTCATCCTGCTCATCGTGCTCGTCAGCATCCCGGCGATCATCTTCGTCGAGCGCGCGCAGCGCCGTATCCCGGTCAGCTATGCTAAGCGCGTTCAGGGACGCAGGATGATGGGCGGTCAGAGCTCATATCTTCCGCTGAAGATCAATGCTGCCGGCGTTATCCCGATCATCTTCGCAAGTTGTTTGATCTATTTCCCGGCGCAGATCGCAGCACTGTTCAACATCGACTGGCTCAACGTGGTCGCTAATGCTATCTCGGCAGGTCCGGTCAACTGGATCATGACCGCGCTGCTGATCGTGTTCTTTGCATACTTCTACACGTCTATCGTGTTCAATCCGAATGACACGGCAGAAAACCTCCAGAAGCAAGGTGGATTCATCCCCGGTATTCGCCCAGGTGCTAATACGGTGCAGTACATCAAGAATGTCTTGCGTCGCGTTACGCTGCCAGGCGCGATCTTCATTGCGATCATTGCGGTTGTGCCTTCGATCTTCTTCTACTTCACCAACAACACGCTCATTCAGGCGTTTGGTGGTACATCGATCCTCATCATGATCGGCGTTGCGCTCGATACCATGAGCAAGATCGAATCGCAGTTGAAGATGTACAACTACGATGGCTTCTTCAAATAAACTGGCGTGATCTCCTAAGAGAGTTCATCACAGGCACAAACCCTTCTTCAGTCATTCTATGAAGCGCTGGAGAAGGGTGCTTTTATAAAGGGTTTGGGGATAAAACGATTGAAAGGATTAGATAATGAATATCGTTTTGTTAGGCGCTCCTGGTGCTGGTAAAGGTACGCAGGCCGCCAAGCTCGTGGAAAAGTATGGTTTTGCTCACATTTCCACTGGCGACATCCTCCGCGCAGCGGTGAAGAACCAAACGCCGCTCGGAATCGAAGCTAAGAAATACATGGACGCAGGCGACCTTGTTCCTGATGAGCTCGTGATCGGCCTCGTGAAAGAGCGCTTAAAGGACGATGACACCAAAGCTGGTTTCATCCTCGATGGCTTCCCGCGCACCTCTGCTCAGGCAGTTGCACTTTCAACCGAGCTTGCTGAACTTGAGCGCCCGCTCGATGCAGCGTTGCTCGTCGATGTCGATAAAGAAGTTATCATCGGCCGTTTGACCTCGCGTCGCGTTTGTCGCGACTGTGGCTACATCGGCACGGAAGCTGATAAGGTCTGCCCGAAGTGCGGCGGCGAAATGTATCAGCGCGATGATGACAATGAAGCTACGGTGCGCAATCGTCTTGATGTTTACGAGAGCTCCACAGCTCCACTCATCGACTATTATCGCGGTTGTGGCTTGCTCATCGAGATCAACGGCGATCAAGATCCTGAAGTTGTCTTTGCTGATGTCCAGAAGGCGCTCGATCTGTAAGCCTACGGTAAATATATAAGGGTCACGCCCCTAAAAGTAAAAGAGCCTTCGAAGCAGTGATCCATTCCGCGCTCGTGAGATCGGAATGACCTTTCACCTGCTTCGAGGGCTTGTATTGTTATGAAGCATTTTCTCTCTCAACATAAGCAAATCGAAGATCGCTTGCAAACGCTGCGCAGCGTGCTGACGTTTTGCTTCGGCATCGGCTATATTGCCAATGTCTTTCTTGCGCAGCCTCTCCTTGCGCTGATCAATACCATCATGCTCGTTCTTGCGGTGATCTTGAGCTTCATCGCCACGAAGGGATCAACGCGCATGATCGCCGCGGTCCTTCTCTTCGTTGGTGCATTCCTGCTCATTTACGCGCAAGCTCCGCTCGATGTTTGGGAAAAAGCGCTCTTGGAGAATGGCTACCTGCTAGCGATGTTCATCATGGTTCCGCTCATCAGCTTGCCGGTGCGCTACGGCGGTTACAACGAATCGCTTGAGGCTCTATTCGAGCGCTTTGGGAATAGCGAGAGCCGCTTCTATGGTCTTGTGAGCGTGATGACCGCGTTTCTCGGGGTGCTCGTGAGCATCGCTTCTGTGCCGCTCACCTGTGAAGTTGCTCGTTCGAGCCGCTTCGCCGCCAATGCTCGCGTGCTTGCGACCGCACTCAGCCGCGGGTTCATCACCTGCCTTTTCTGGGCGCCCACCACCGCCACCATCGCGCTCTCGCTGCAGCTTACGGGCGCCGACTGGCTCTCAGTGCTGCCATTTGGCCTGCTCTTCGCGATCGTGGCTGGCTTCATCGGCTGGGTCATGACAACCCTTCGCGAGCGTTTCATCATCGGGCGTTCCCGCGCGCAGGATTCTTCAAATGAGCGCAAAGGTGCTTCCATCGATACCGATCTCGAAACTGGCTCCTCTCGTTCGTCAGATAAGGGGAAGGGCGCTGGATTATCTCGGCCAGGCGCAGGCGCGCTCGATCACAAGAAGATCGCCGAGTTGATCCTCTTCTCCGTGCTCTACATCGTTGCTGTCATGCTGGTCGGGCAGTGCCTCGGGATCTCGATCATCGTGGCGGTCGCCTTGATGTCGATCCTCATTCCGATCATCTGGATGGCGGCTATCAAGCGCACGGTGCTGTTCAAGCAAAAGGTGAAAGAGGAGTACGTTGTGGTCAAACTGCCCAATGTGAAAGGTCAGATGATCCTCTTCACAGCAGCTGGTGTACTGGCTTCGGGAATCAGCTATTCGGGTGTCGGAGAGATGGCGGTGACGGCCCTGCTGCAGGTCACGAACGAAGGAGTGCTTGCGGTGACCATTCTCGTCATGGCGCTCGCGCTGATCTGTTCAGCTTTTGGTGTGCACCCGCTTGTCTACACTACGGTTATCGGTGGTTCTCTGAGCGCTGCTCAGCTGGGGGTCAGCCCCGTGTACTTGGCGTTGCTCCTTGCTATGGGCTGGGCGCTTGGCAATGCGGTGTGCCCGACTTCGGCGAACACCATTGCGGTATCGCAACTGGTCGAACGTTCGCCCTTCAAATTGGCCTTGAACTGGAATGTGTCCTACGTGTTGGTGAGCACGGTAGTCCTGATTGCGTTGTTGTGGCTGGGGCATTGTCTTGCGCTATGTTGATCTCTGAAGAGGCTCTTTCTTGTATTGATCACATCCATTGGTCAGGTGGTTGCGAAAAAATCAGGCCAAATGAAGGCCAGCGCATCGAGCGCACCTATCAAAACGCTCGCGCTTTTGTTTCTGCAGGGGTTCTTTTACAATGAATCTCAATGGATTTTGAATATCACATAAACCGTCATCGCGAGCAGGTCAGCAAAGGCCTGAAGCTTGCGCGCAATGTGCTCGTTATCGTGCTAATCGCGCTGTTTCTTGAAGTATTCCTCTTCAACATCAATCACTATCGATCGAGCGGATACGAGACGATCTCGCTCGACGATGAGCTCACCTTCACCGAGACAAAGGGCGAATCGTATCGCATAACGGCTGCGAACCATCTTTTCGAGATCCACGACCTGAATAAAGAGGTCAAGAACATCCACATCGAATTCGACCAAGCGCAGCCCGCTCAAGTGGTTCCGATACAGATCAACTTCACGGATTCGGCGCATGAGTCGTATTTCTACGACACTGAGTTCACGGCGGGTATCCCGCTCGTAGACGTGAGCACGAACAACTGGCAAAGCCAGTACATCTATCTTGAGACAACCGGCTACGTCGATGACCTGCGCATCGATTTCGGCGACAGCGAAACGCTCTATCCGCTGGTGCTCAAGTCTCTCACGATCAACGCGCCTGAGCCGTTCTTCTTCAACAACCTGCGCTTCATGCTGGTGCTCGGCGTTCTCCTCCTTATCTATTGTTTCCGCCCGAAATCTGCCATCTATCGCATCTTCATCGTCAAACATGAACGTAAGGCGAAGGCGGGTATCATCGCTACGATGCTCGTGGAGATCGCGCTCGTTTCGAGCTTCATCCTCATGGGCTCGAACTTGGTGGGCGTGGCAACCTCAAGCTACAACTCAGGATCGTGGGACGGTAAATCGCCCGTCACGTTCTTCGAGGTGGGAGGCGACAACGCGCAGCAATACGCAGAGCTTGCGAAATCCATGACGCGGGGCGAGCTCTACTTGGAAGAAGAGCCGCCCGAATGGCTCGTCAAGATGGACAACCCCTACGACAAGAGCGCGCGCGATGAATTCCAGAAGGCTACCGGCGAAGAACCGCTCTTCGACGTGGCCTATTACGATGGCCACTACTACGTCTACTTCGGCGTGCTGCCCGTGCTCATCTTCTACCTGCCGTTCTACCTGGTAACGGGCGCGAACTTCCCGACCGCGATCGGGGTGCTCATATGCTGCATCCTCTTCATCGCCGGCTGTACGGCGCTGCTCCATCGCTTCGCGCGCTTCCACTTCAAACGGGTGAGCCTTGGCCTGTTCCTGCTCTTGCAGATCCCGCTCATCTTCTGCTCGGGCATGCTCTACCTCGCGAAGTTCCCCACGTTCTATTCGCTGCCGATCATCATGGCGCTAGCGCTGGTGGTGTGGGGCCTTTACTTCTGGATGCGCGGAAGAACGAGCAAGCGGGCAGGGAAGTGGTACTTGGTAGGCTCGCTGTGTATGGCACTCGTGGTCGCATGCCGCCCGCAGTTCCTTGTCTTCTCGCTTCTGGCCTTCCCGCTGTTTTGGCGCAAGTTCATCACTTCGCGCTATATCACCACACGAAAGGGCATGCGTGAGTTCGCTTGCCTGGTCTTGCCTTACATGATCGTTGCGCTCGGTGTCATGGCATACAATTACGTACGCTTCGGCTCTCCTACGAATTTCGGCGCGAACTATAACCTCACGCTCAACGACATGACGCAGCGCGGCACGGTGTTCGGGCGTTTCTTCCCAGCGCTCTTCGCCTACTTCCTGCAAACACCCTCCACCGATGCCACCTTCCCCTGGTTGCTGCCTACGCCCTTCGATACCACCTATATCGGCCAGACGGTGAAAGAGGTCACGTTCGGCGGCATCTTCCTGTGCTTGCCGGTCCTGTGGGTGCTCTTTTTCTCGAAGCGCCTGTTGAGCTTCCGCATTCGTCAACACGAGACGCGAACCGTTGCGGGCGTGATCCTTCTCATGATCGTTGCTGGGTTCGTGGTCGCCTTGCTCGATGCGCAGATGGCGGGCATCCTGCAGCGCTACTATGCTGATTTCACGTTCCTATTCCTGGCGGCGGTGGTACTGCTGTGCTTCATAGCGAACGAAGCGATCGATCACCGTTCTGCCACCTATAAGGTTTGCCAGCACGTGCTCATGGCGCTGGTGGCGATCAGCCTTTTTTACTCCATGCTCATGTGCTTCGTTCCCGAAACCGGGTGGCTTTCTGAGGCCTATCCGTGGGCCTACCAGAACCTCGTTGAGATGGTCGTCTTCTGGAGCTAGTCCACGCGCGACGCTCCGCCGCTGAAGTGCGAACGTGCAGCAGGAAAGACCTTCCGCTCCCATCCGTTCTTTTTGTTCGTTTAGTGTCTGTTCAATGGATAGACCGTCAATTCATTTGCCTTGCACGCGCGCTCACCCCTTTTACCGAATTGATGCGGTTATGCCAAGAACGAACCCTTCGGTCTGGGGGTTCGTTGCTACAATGAAAAAGCGCATTTTTAGCGCAGCCTAAGTTGAGAGGAGAGGTATGTCACAGCTGACCGAAATTCGCTGGCATGCACGCGCTGGTCAAGGCGCGGTAACGGCAGCGAAGCTCGTTGCAGATACGGCAATGTTGCAGGGCAACTTCATCCAGGCAATGCCTGAGTATGGTCCTGAGCGTACGGGTGCACCCCTGAAGGCTTACACCCGCGTGTCGAGCGAGCCCATTGAAGTCCACAACAACATCTTGAACCCGGACATCGTCATCGTCTTGGACGATACGTTGCTCGCTTCGACCAATGTAACGGAAGGTATGCCTGAAGACGGCATCATCATCTTCAACACCACCATGACCCCCGCAGAAGCGCGCGCTGCAGTGAACGCTCCTGCTTCCATGCGTGTTGCTACCGTCGATGCAACCGGCATCGCACTGGCAACCATTAAGAAGGACATGCCGAACACTCCTATCGTTGGCGCGCTCGCTAAGGTTGCTGGCTTGTTCCCGATCGACCTCGTGAAAGAGCGTCTCGTCATCACGTTCGGCAAGAAATTCAGCCAAGAGATGATCGACGCGAACCTCGAGTCCGCCGATCGCGCATATGAGGAGGTGCAGGAATAATGGCAGAGCAGATCTCTTACAGCGGCACCGCTGGATTCGACTACGATGGCTTCGATAACTGGAAGCTCTCTGATTATCCCGAAGGCTATGTCTGCCCGAACCCTGGCACTTCGGTCAACTGCTACACCGGTGGCTGGCGCTCCATGCGTCCGATCTGGGATAGCGAGGCTTGCACCAACTGCATGCTCTGCTGGGTCTACTGCCCAGATTCATCCATCGAAGTCAAAGATGGCGAAATGACCGGCATCGACCTGTTCCACTGCAAGGGCTGCGGCGTTTGCGTGAACGAATGCAAGTTCGATGCGCTCACGCTCATCTCTGAGGCAGAAGCTCAGGCTCAAGAGAAGGAAGGGGAGTAAACCATGGCTGAAAAGAAACCATTCTCCGCTACCGGCAATCAGATGGTCGCTGAGGCTATCCGCCAGGCAAAGCCAGATGTTATGGCAGCCTATCCTATTACTCCTCAGACCACCATCGTCGAAACGTACGATAAATTCGTAGCAGATGGCCGCGTTCACACTGAATATGTTCCGGTCGAATCTGAGCATTCAGCACTCTCTGCTTGCATCGGCGCTTCTGCTGCAGGTGCACGTGTTGCAACCGCAACCAGCTCTCAGGGTCTGGCCTACATGTGGGAGGAACTCCACATCGCTTCCGGTATGCGTTGCCCTATCGTCATGGCTAACGCGAACCGCGCCATCTCTGCTCCTATCAACATCCATGGCGATCATTCCGACGTTATGGGTGCTCGCGATGCAGGTTGGATCATGTTTTTCGCTGAGACCGCTCAGGAAGCATATGACAACACAGTAATCGCATTCCGCGTTGCTGAAGATCCTAACGTGCTGCTTCCGGTCATCACCTCGCTCGATGGCTTCGTCACCACCCACGCCATGGACGTGTGCGTGATGGAAGACGACGAAACGGTCGAGAAGTTCGTGGGCGAATACAAGCCGCTCTATCCGCTGCTCGACACCGAGCATCCGGTCGGTCATGGCATGTTCGCTACGCTCGGTCCTGATTACATGAAGATGAAGCGCATCGAACGCAATGTCATCACCAATTCGATCGACATCATCGAAAAGCATGGCAAGGAGTGGGCAGAGATCACGGGTCGTCCGTTCGATCTCGTTGATGCTTGGGGCTGCGAAGATGCAGACTACATCGTGGTTTGCCTGGGCTCCAATGCGGGTAACGTTCGCTTCGAGGCACGCAAGCTTCGCGAAGAGGGCAAGAAGGTCGGCGTTGTTCGTCCGCGCGTCTTCCGTCCGTTCCCCGAGAAGCAGATCGCAGAGGCATGCAAGAACGCAAAGGGCATCGCGGTCATCGACCGTAGCGATTCCTTCGGTTCGCCGTCTGCTCCGCTCGCACTTGAGGTGCGCAACGCACTCTATCGTGCAGGCTTGAACATTCCAGTTTCTGATTACATCGCAGGTCTTGGCGGTGCTGATATCACGCTCGACCAGATCAAGCAGGTTTATACCGAGCTTGAGCAGGGCGGCAACAGCTCGCTTACCTACCTGGGTGTCGAAGAATAAGAAAGGGGCACAAAATGGCTAATATCAAAGAATTATCTGCTCGCCCCGATGAGTTGGCTCCAGGTCATCGTCTTTGCGGCGGTTGCGGCGCATCTATGGCGGTTCGCCAGGTGCTCATGGGCTCTAACGATTACGACGTAGTATGCGCAAGCGCTACGGGTTGTTTGGAAGTTTCTACCACCATCTTCCCTGATAACGCATGGAACGTTCCGTTCATTCACAATGCGTTCGCGAATGCTGGCGCTACCATCTCTGGTGTCGAGGCTGCTTACAAGGGCCTCCAGCGTGCGGGCAAGATCCCGGCCGATCGCAAGATCAAGTTCGTTGCGTTCGGTGGCGACGGCGGCACGTACGACATCGGTCTTCAGTCTCTGTCCGGCGCGATGGAGCGCGGCCAGGATGTCGTGTATGTCTGCTACGACAATGGCGCGTACATGAACACTGGTATCCAGCGTTCGTCTGCAACGCCGAAGGGCGCATGGGCAACCACCTCTGAGGTTGGCAAGGTCGAGCAGGGCAAGACGCAGGTTCGCAAGGACCTCACCTCTATCATCGCTGCTCACGGTGTACCTTACGTTGCTCAGGCAACGGTTGGCAACTGGCGCGACCTGGTCAACAAGGCTGAGAAGGCTATTGCGGTTGACGGTCCGGCATTCCTGAACATCCTCGCTCCCTGCCCACGCGGTTGGCGTATCGGTTCGGGCGACACGGCTGAGATCTGCCGCTTGGCAGTGAACTCCAAGTTCTGGCCGCTGTTCGAGGTCGAGAACGGCGTTTGGAAGCTCACCCCAGTTCGCGAGAAGAACCTCATTCCGGTCACGGAATTCCTGAAGCCACAGGGTCGCTTCAAGCATCTCTTCAAGCCCGGCAACGAGCACATCCTCGAAGAGATCCAGAATGATGTTGATAACTACTGGAAGTATCTCGAGGGTCGCGTTGAGGGTTCGAAGGACCTCACCAGCCCGATCGAGTAAGTTTGGTTTTCAACCAGCGAATGATTCATTCGCACCATGCTCATGCATCAGAACGGCCCGCATCCCGCGGGCCGTTCTATATGTGTGTGTTAGGGTGCTAGGGATCGGGTAATTTGACACACTTCAGTGTGTCAAATTACCCGATCCCTAGCACCCTATGCCTTTTATGCTCTGATTGGCAAGGACTCTATGATCGCTTGGATATCAAGGTACCAGCGCCAAAGATGAATTAGATCGTATACAGAGCTACAATCTTAAACAAAAGAGAGACCCGCTTAACTGCGGGTCTCTCTTTTAGCTTTATGGTAAAAGTGCAAGTTTGTGGTTTTACAGCTCGACGATGGTCTTCTGACCCTTTTCAGCGATGAGCGCTTTTGTAAAGGAAACCTCATAGACCACAACATTTTCGCCGAAGCCTTTCAGCATCATCTCGAAGCCAGGACGATGCGCGATGAGTGTATCCTTGATCTCGTCGATCGACCAATCGCTCTTTGAAACGGTAGCATTCTGCACGCGAACCACCGGTCCAGGGCCTTGCGGAATAGTGGTGAAAGCTACGGTGTCGTTCGCGTCGAACTCCTTGACCTTAGGTGAGAGAGCTGAAGTAGGGAAGACGACCACGTTCTGCTTTTCATCGAAAAAGATGTCCAAGATGCGCACATTGGGCAGATCTTCGACCGAGCTCGCAAGCGCGATCAGGGAGGTGCTCTTCATTACCTCGGCGAGTTGTTCTTTTGGTTCCATGAGATCTCCTATCTAACTCTGTTCTTATGGATACTATGATGTGTGCAGCAATTTCTCAAGGATGGTTTCGAGGGCATCCTCGAGGACCTTGCGCTGGTCAGCTTCGAGCACATTCAGTGCTTTTTCGTTCCAGTCTTCTGTTTTGGCATAGGCAACTTTAGCAACCCTTTTTCCTTCGTCTGTCAACACGATGGAGTTTCTGGATTTTCTGCTCTCGTCTTGCTCTATCTTAACGAGGCCTTTGCTCTCAAGCTGCCTTACAGCACGAGAAGTGAGAGCTGGATCTTTGGCCACTGCACAAGATATTTCGAGTTGGGACACACCTTTGATCCCTTGCCTCTCTCCGACCAACAGAGCAAGAAGCACGGGGTATTCGCTGGCCCCCACGCCGTATTGTTTCATAGTGTTCGTGAGCGTATTCTTCTCATCCATCGATATGCGCGCAATGACCCGCGAGAATACAAAAGGTATGGTGAGCATGTGTGCCTTCTCGCTTTCTTGTATGAGACGGCGAGTGGTGCCGTTTTGCTTATTCATTGACTTATCAACTTATCCTTTTGCAGAATACCCCTAATTCATTGACATGTCAATATAATAAGAAATCAGGGAGTTGTGGGGTCATGCACTATTCGGTTTTCTGAACGATCGGTATTGATGAAAAGGATGCTGGTGTCAAACTACCCGGTCGTTTGTCGTCTTAAGGGTAGATTCTGTGCGTTACACGAGTTAACGTGCGGTAAGTATTGACGGTCGCGCTGTATTCGCTATAGTTTGGTAAAACAAAACAAAATAAATCTTCAGGGCAGGGTGAAATTCCCGACCGGCGGTAACAGTCCGCGACCCTTGTTCGGCGCAAGTCCAACAAGGCTGATTCGGTGAAATTCCGGAACCGACAGTATAGTCTGGATGGAAGAAGATCGATCGCTGTATCGTTGTGGTCATATGCCCTGGAACGCTATGTTTCAGGGCTTTTTTCATGGCAGCAACTGCATATATGCTTGCAAGTTTGCGACGTGCGATCATGTACGACACCTTCTTGTATCAGCAGCTCTGAAGAGCTTGGCCACTAGTGGCCAAGGAAAAGATCAGAGGCTGTTGAGATAAGGAGGTGTTTTTGATGGGTGAGCACGAACAGGCGAATGCGACCAGTGAAGATACGCAGGGCGCGAACGAGCATGAACGTTACATGGCGCGTGCGCTCAAACTGGCGGCGCGCGGTGCTGGCTGGACCAACCCTAATCCTCAGGTGGGAGCCGCTATCGTGAAGGATGGCCGCATCATAGGTGAGGGCTGGCACACTGCCTATGGTAAGCTTCATGCCGAACGCGAGGCGCTGGCGCATTGCACGGAAGACCCACGTGGCGCGACCATCTACGTGACGCTCGAACCCTGCTGTCATTGGGGAAAGACGCCGCCTTGCACGGAAGCTATCATCGAGGCGGGCATCGCGCGCGTGGTGGTGGGTGCGCCTGATCCTAATCCGCTCGTGGCAGGCAAGGGCTTCGAGGTCCTGCGCGAGGCAGGTATCGAGGTCATTGAAGATGTGCTTTTGGACGAATGCCGCGCGATCAACGAAGTGTTCTTCCATTACATCCAAACTGGCTTGCCGCTGGTCATCGCTAAGTATGCGATGACGCTCGATGGCAAGATCGCGACCAGAACAGGCGCATCGCGCTGGATCACCTCTGAGGCCGCGCGTGCGAAGGTTCATGAGGATCGCCATCGGTATGCGGCGATCATGGTTGGTATCGGAACGGTGCTGGCGGACGATCCTGAACTTACAAGCCGCATTCCTAACAAAGAAACGAAGAACCCCCTGCGCGTGGTGGTTGATTCTTCGGCGCGCACCCCGCTTACTTCGAAGCTCGTGCAAACAGCGCACGAGATCCCCACGATGATCGCGGTAGCGGCGCAAGCTCCGCAAAAGCGCATCACAGCGCTTGAAGAGGCGGGTTGCGAGATGTTCGTTTCGCCGGTGTGTGAGACGATGCAATCCACTGAACACGATCGTGTCGATCTTCCTGCCTTGCTGGCATATCTCGGCAAAGAGAAAACAATTGACTCGGTGATCGTTGAGGGTGGTGCAACGTTGCTTTGGTCATTCTTTTCCCAAGGTTTGGTCGACCGTGTGCAAGCCTATATCGCCCCAAGGATCTTCGGCGGCGCAGATGCACCAAGCCCTGTTCAGGGGTTGGGGGTTGAAACGCCAGCGAATGCGATCCAGTGCAGTACGCCAACGATCACGCAACTTGGTCAAGACATCCTTCTCGAATGCGAGGTGCAGAAATGTTTACCGGAATAGTCGAGGCGGTGGGCACGGTGAAGGCCCTGCGCAAGGGCGCGCACAGCGCCATCATCACGGTCGAAGCGCCGCAGATCTTGGACGATGTTCACCTGGGCGACAGTATCGCAGTGAATGGAGTCTGCCTGACCGTTACGGCGTTCACCGCGCATACCTTCGATGCGGACATCATGCATGAAACACTCGATCGCTCGGATCTGGGTGCACTCCATGCAGGCAGCAAGGTGAACGTTGAGCGCGCCATGGCGGCCAACGGGCGCTTCGGCGGACACATCGTTTCAGGCCACATCGATGGTGTGGGCAAGATCACGCGCATCGAGACTGACGACAATGCGGTCTGGTTCACCATCGCGGCTGATCAGAGCATTCTTCGCCATGTGATCCTGAAAGGCTCGATCGCTATTGACGGTATCAGCCTCACGGTGGCGCGCCTCACAGATGACACATTCAGCGTCTCAGTGATTCCGCATACGCGCGCCGAAACGAATCTGGCGCAGAAACGCGTGGGTGATGAGGTCAACCTGGAAACCGATGTGATCGGCAAGTATGTCGACCGTCTGCTTTCCCTTGGCCCGCCAAGCAGTTCGTCGCCCGAGCACACGCAAGGAATCACCAGAGATTTTTTGCTGATGAATGGGTTTTAAAGAATACGTTAGTACGTTCGTTTGAGATAAGAAGGAGCAAGCATGTTCAAATTCAACACCATCGAAGAAGCACTCGAAGACCTGCGCCAGGGCAAGGTTGTCCTCTGCACCGACGATCCAGATCGTGAGAACGAGGGCGACTTCATCTGCGCGGCCGAGTTCGCCACCACCGAGAACGTGAACTTCATGGCGGTGCACGGCAAGGGCCTCATCTGCATGCCGATGAGCATCGATCTTTGCAAGAAGCTGCAGTTCCCGCAGATGGTCATCGAGAACACCGACAACCACGAAACGGCGTTCACGGTCTCGATCGACCACGTGGATACCACTACGGGCATCTCCGCTGAAGAGCGCGGTCTTACGGCGCGCAAGGTGGTCGACCAAGATGCGAAGCCGACCGATTTTCGCAGGCCAGGGCATATGTTTCCGCTCATGGCAAAGCCGAACGGCGTGCTTGAGCGCAACGGCCACACCGAAGCAACGGTTGATCTCATGCGCCTGGCAGGCCTTCAAGAGTGCGGCCTCTGCTGTGAGATCATGCGCGATGATGGCACGATGATGCGCACGCCCGAGCTTATCGAGCTGGCGAAGAAGTTCGACCTGAAGTTCATTAGCATTAAGGCGCTGCAGGAATATCGCAAGAAGAACGAGAACCACGTCACCGAGATCGCCAACACGAATATGCCCACGAAATATGGCAACTTCCGTGCGCGGGTGTTCGTGAACAAGCTCAACGGTGAGCATCACGTTGCGTTGGTGAAGGGCGATATCGGCAATGGGGAAGACGTGCTCGTGCGCGTTCATTCCGAGTGCTTGACCGGCGATGCGTTTGGCTCGATGCGCTGCGATTGCGGTGATCAGCTTGCTCAAGCCATGCGCCAGGTGGAAGAAGAGGGTCGTGGCGTGGTGCTCTACATGCGCCAAGAAGGCCGCGGGATCGGCTTGGTGAATAAGTTGCGTGCCTACGAGCTGCAGGATATGGGTATGGATACGCTCGAGGCGAATCTGGCGCTCGGTTTCGAAGGTGATATGCGCGAGTACTACATCGGCGCGCAGATCCTACGGAGCTTGGGCGTGAAGACGATGCGCCTGCTCACGAACAATCCTGACAAGGTTTACCAGCTCAAAGATTTCGGACTCGAGATCATTGATCGTGTGCCGATCCAGATTCCGGCGACCGAGCACGACCATTTCTACCTGAAGACCAAGCAGGAGAAGATGGGTCATCTTTTGAGCATCAATTAACCAGCGAATCAGACAATTGTGCTTTTGAAAAACTAACAACTGTACCTAACAAACGAAAGGAAATCACATGAACACACTCGAAGGAAATCTCATTGCAAAGGGCCTCAAGATCGGCATAGTTGGTGCGCGCTTCAACGAATTCATCACCTCGAAGTTGATCTCGGGAGCGATGGATGCGCTCGTTCGTCACGACGTGAAAGAAGAAGACGTTGACGTAGCATGGGTGCCTGGCGCATTCGAGATTCCGTTGGTGGCAAAGAAGATGGCAGAGAGCGGCAAGTATGATGCAGTCATCTGCTTGGGCGCGGTCATTCGTGGTGCTACCTCGCATTATGATCTGGTCTGCAACGAAGCGGCGAAGGGCATCGCGCATGTTTCGCTGGATACGGGTGTACCGGTTATGTTCGGCATCGTTACCACGGACACTATCGAGCAAGCCATCGAGCGCGCAGGCACGAAGGCGGGCAACAAGGGCTTCGATTGCGCGACGGGTGCTATTGAGATGGTTAATTTGCTTAAATCGATCTGACGATCGATTTAACGAATCGATGCTGCGAAGAAACGAGAACGAATTTACTCAAATCGATCTAACGATCGATTTTCGAATCGACACTGCGAAGACACGAGAGCGGATCTTGAGCTTTCTACGCTTTCTTTCATGTACAAAGTACGCTCAATCGCGTATCGAGTTCAAGCTCTCGCTCTCGTGTCTTCTCGCTGACTTTACCAACTATGCGAGTTTAAAAAAATGATAATAAAGTAAATTTGCTGAAGCACTGATAGGGGCGAAAAACAAGTGAGTTTTCAGCTTGTGTTAGGGCGATTTTGTATCATTATCAATGACGTGACTTAATTGATTTAGTGGGACAGTATGAGCAAAGGGACGATATTCTTCGATTACGACGGCACGCTTCATGACAGCATGAAGCTCTATAGCCCTGCGCTCCGTAAAGCGTATGCGTGGCTTGTGGATCAAGGTATCGTCGAGCCGCAGGAGTTGCGCGATGAAGAGATCTGTCGTTGGCTCGGGTGGCAAGTCGAGGATATGTGGACCACCTTCGTTCCCGGCATCGATGAAACAACATGGCGTACTGCCGCGAAGATGGTCGCGGATGACATGAATGAGGGGCTGCATGCGGGGAGAGGTGCGCTTTTTCCAGGAGTGAAGGAGATGCTCGAAGAGCTTTATGCGCACGGCTTCGATCTTGCTTTCCTCTCGAATTGCGGCAGACCCTATTGTGACAGTCACCTGCGTATTTTTGGCATCGACCACCTGTTCGCTGCCACCTATTGCGCTGAGGAATTCGGTTTCATCCCAAAATGGCAGATCTATCAGCAGGTAGCGCCCTGGCATGTCGATCCACAGGTGATGGTAGGGGACCGCTTTCACGATATCGAAGTGGCCACCCGCGCAGGCATTCCCTCGATCGGTTGTGCATACGGTTACGGCGATTCGTCTGAGCTTGAAGCCGCGACCATCACGGTCGATTCACCAGCCCAAATCCCTGCTGCAATCCAGCGTTTGATCTAACGATCGTGCTCTTCCTGCGCTTCGATCACGCGTTCAAGCTGAATTTCGAATTGCTTTGCGGCAGCACGTGGGAACCACGCAGGCAAGAGCTCGTTTCTTGACAAGGTCTCAACGATCTCATCTTCGAACCCATCCAGTTTTCGCGCATCGAACCATGAGTAATCACGCACCAAAGCAAGTTGGGATGAAGGGTATTCCGAAAAAGGATGTGAGGTGTGGAAGAACGGCCGCGACCCAAAGTCAGATTCGCGTTGCGCGCTGTAATAGAACCCTCGACCATTGTCGAAAAGCGGGGCCACTCCTACGAACTGCAGCGTTTCCGAATCGCGGATGAGTCCCAAGTTCATATCGTGCCGGTCGATGTTTGCCGTAAGAAAATCGCACACGATCATCTTGGCAAGTTGGCGCTCAATGTCCGTTACTCCTAGTTCATTGCAAACTTCAATATATTCGGCATAGTTGTATGGCTCAGATTGCGGCCTACGAAAACAACTCATGATCTCACGCAAGGGAACGAGCTGCGTGTGTTTAGTGATGAAATTCTCGCAGACCGAATGAGGTTTCCCTTCGTACTTTTCGATCGAATACGTAACGAAATCTTGCGGCTCGAGCAGACGTTCATAAAGCTTACTGGCAAGCAGCTCGGCAAAAGGCTCGCGCTCTCCCTGGCCGCTTCCCTTGATGAGAAAGTTCTTGCCGTCGCGTTGCTCCCACCATTTAGGAAGCATGCCAGGCGTTCCGCTTCCGGGTCCTTTTTCGTTAACATTACCTACGTAAGGATTATGAAAGTAATTGATCTCATTCCAGTCGAGATCAGAACCTTCAGGCTTGAACCAATATTGATCGGTGAGGTTTTGCCCGAATGTTTGAAAGAGAAGTTCTGCTGGATCTTTGCAGCCTGTTTTGGCGAGTATCTCACGAAGACCAATGCGGTTTTCGGGAATGTAGCGATCAGTGATCCAAGAGGTGAGCTGGGTTGCCGTTGGCTTGCCGATTCCTCTGCAGGCTCCGACCGGGCTTGCGATCACGTGCTCATCCGTCTCCACCTTTACAACGCGCTTTGACTCGCTATCGAATACGAAGTGCAAGATGGCATCATTCTTATTCATGAGCGTGTAGGCTTGGATAAGATCGCGCTTCTTTTGCCCGTAGGGAGGTCGGCCTGAAACAGTTCCGTTAGCAACGCGGGATCGAACGGACTCTTCGCTCACTGCCCAGGATCTACCGAATTTTTGCGCTTCAAGATCGCCGCTATGAATGAGCGCTACCACACGGCGTTCGCTCACGCCGAGCAATCGGGCTGCTTCTGCGCTTGTAATATTAGTGCCGTTCATATTCTCTTCCATGGATGGTAGGAATCTAGCCAGAAAAGTATACCGCATTCAGAATAGTTTCATAGTTCAATATTGGCGAAAAACTATTCCGAATCCGGAACAGTTTTGCAGAACTCGAACATGATACGTGTTCTGGCAGCAGAATAGTTGAAGCGTTTATTGAACTCTACCGCCAGCACTGATAGTTGTACTGTTCTGGCTGTTTGTTAGGTTCTTGCAAGCAGATAGTCGGCAGGTCGCGTGGAACATCTTTGCCCGTATAGAAGAAACCTGCCTCGGCTAATTGGCTCGCTTCGCTCTGATAGTCATCTGCTGAAGTTTGCGTGTAGGCGCGCTCCTCGTCGCTCAGCTGACCGCGGACTTTTGCCGGAACACCCATTACAAGCGATCCATCAGGGATAACAGCCCCTTTGGTAACCACGGCGCCCGCGCCAACAACGCAGTTTTTGCCTACTACTGCGCCATCCAGGATCACAGAATTCATGCCGATGATCGTGTTGTCCTTCACGGTTGCACCATGGATCGTGGCATTATGACCAACGGTCACGTTGTTGCCGATCGTGCAAGGGAAGTCATATTCAACATGTATCACGCAGTTGTCTTGAATGTTCGTGTTCGTTCCGATCACGATCGGTTCACGTTCGGCGCGCATAACCACACCGGGATAGACCGAGGAATGCTTGCCGATGGTGATGTCGCCCAGAAGCGTGCAGTTGCGCGCTAGATAGCACTCTGGATCAAGTTTGACTGCATTGATTTCCATGTTCACTCCTTCAAGATCTCGCTCTTACTATTATATGCTCTACTTTTTGCAATCTTTGGTCACGCTGCAAGGCTCACTACGCAAAAAAGGACCCGCATGAAGCGAGTCCTTTAAGTGGCGGAAGGGGAGATTCAAACCCCTTTCCCTTGCGCTTGCTTGTCAGCAATTTTCTCTACTTGATTAATCCTCCAGCAGCTTCTCGACCGCAGCAAGCTTCACGCAGGTCACGAACACCTTCATGGCTTGGTCGAGCTCCTCGAGCGGTGGCAGGGTAGGAGCGATGCGGATGTTCGAGTCCGCTGGATCGTTCTTGTAAGGATACGTTGCGCCGGCGCCCGTCATGGTCACACCAGCATCCTTTGCCAGCGAAACGATGCGCTTCGCCGTGCCTTCAGGAGCATCGAAGGAGATGAAGTAGCCACCACGCGGGTTGCTCCAGCTGCCGCAGCCCGTTCCCTCAAGCCCGTTGCTCAAAGTCTCGAGTACCAGCTCGAACTTCGGACGGATGATGGCGGCGTGCTTCGCCATGTGCTCAGCGATGCCATCCGCGTCCTTCAAGAACTTGACGTGGCGCAGCTGGTTGATCTTGTCATGGCCGATCGTCTGCACGCCCATGCGTGCCTTGATGTCCGCGATATTCTCAGGGCTTGCTGCCATAGCTGAGATGCCAGCGCCCGGGAGCGTGACCTTGGAAGTCGAACCGAACTTGAAGTAGCGATTCGGATTGCCTGCTTCAACACAAGCATCGGCAATATCGAGCAACTGATCCTGATCAGCCACATCGTCATAGAGGTGATGAACGGTATAAGCGTTATCCCAGAAGATATGGAAATCGTCTGCTGCGGTGGGCATGGATGCCAGCTCGCGCACGACCTCATCGCTATACGTAACGCCGCCTGGATTGGAATACTTTGGCACGCACCAGATACCCTTCACAGAAGCATCATTCGCCACGAGTTCCTTGACCACGTCCATGTCGGGACCATCTTCGTTCATGGGAACCGGGATCATCTTGATGCCGAATGCCTCGGTCACGCCGAAGTGACGATCATAGCCCGGAACAGGGCAGAGGAACTTCACTTCTTCAAGCTGGCTCCAGGGGGTTGCGCCTAGCGTGCCGAACACCCAGCAGCGCATGATGGTGTCATACATGATATTCAGGCTCGAGTTGCCGAACACGATCACGTTCTCAGGGTCATCATCAAGCATCGAAGCCATGAGCACCTTCGCTTCCTCGATGCCGTCCAAGATGCCGTAATTGCGCAGGTCAGTGCCAGCTTCATCAACACATTCGGTGGTCGAAGAAATGATATCGAGCATGGGCATGCTCAGATCCAACTGGTCTTTCGCGGGCTTGCCGCGAGCCATATTGAGAGAAAGGTCGAGCGCGCAATATTCGTCGTATTCCTTTTGCAGCGCATCCTTGAGCGTCAAGAGTTCGTCTCGCGTCATTTCTTCGTAGGTGGACATACCTTTTCCTTTCGTATTGCGTCCCATATGCGGAATTTAACCGTATGAAACACTCATTATAGGGGATGCTTAGAGTATAATCCGCTGCGGCTATTTTCCCAAGAACAACCGGCGAAGGTGGCCAAAAGCAACGAACATAACTGAAGATAGAAACGAAAAGGGAGATGTATGGTTACTGGTGACTTTTGGGTATTGTTCGCAATGCTCCTTTATTTCATCGTGGTCGTGATCATCGGCTTCATCTATGCGAAGAAGTCGAATCGTTCGACCGAAGAATACTTCTTGGGCGGCCGAAGCCTCGGTCCGTGGCTCACGGCGCTTTCTGCGGAAGCCTCCGATATGTCGGGCTATCTGCTCATGGGTCTTCCTGGTCTTGCGTACTTCTGTGGTGCGAACGAAGCGGTCTGGACAGCGATCGGCCTAGCCATCGGCACCTACCTCAACTGGAAGTTCGTGGCGAAACGCCTACGCAAGTATTCCGAGGTTGCCGGCAATGCCATCACCATTCCCGATTTCTTCTCGAATCGTTTCCATGATAAGAAGAACATCCTCATGACCATCGCGGCGGTCATCATCCTGCTGTTCTTCAGCATCTACGTGGGTTCATGCTTCGTGACCTGCGGCAAGCTCTTCGCAACGCTCTTCGGGCTCGATTACGCCACCATGATGGTGCTCGGCGCGCTGGTCGTGTTCCTCTATACGTTCGTGGGTGGCTACCTGGCGGTCTCCACCACCGACCTCATCCAGGGAACGATCATGATCTGCGCACTCGTGATCGTCTTTGTGGGCTCGGTCGCGCAGGCGGGCGGTGTCGAGAACACGGTCGCCTTCCTGAATTCTCTGCCGGGCTTCTTGAACGGCACTCAGCAAGCGGTGCCGATCGTTGATACCAGCGGAAATCAGCTCATCGTCGATGGTCTGCCGGCGTTCGGTGAACCCACCGAATATGGCATCATCGCTATCATCTCCTGCTTGGCATGGGGCCTTGGCTACTTCGGTATGCCGCAGGTGCTCGTGCGCTTCATGTCCGTCAAGAACTCCGACGAGATCAAGAAATCCCGCGTTATCGCGGTGGTCTGGGTCGTTATCTCGCTGTTCTGCGCGGTTGCGATCGGCCTGATCGGTCGTGCGGTGCTGCCTACTGAGTTCCTCACGAATTCCGCGGCAGAGAACATCTTCATCGTGCTCGCACAGATGATGCTGCCTTCCTTCATGTGCGGTCTTGTGGTCTCCGGCATCTTTGCGGCGGCCATGTCATCTTCTTCGTCTTACCTGCTCATCTCAGGTTCGGCGGTTGCAGAGAACATCTTCCGTGGTCTGATCAAGAAGAACGCCACCGATGCACAGGTCATGATCGTGGCGCGCATCACGCTGGTAGTGATCTTACTCTTCGGTATCTTCATCGCTATCGACGAGAACTCGATCATCTTCCAGGTCGTTTCTTACGCCTGGGCGGGCTTCGGCGCGGCGTTCGGTCCGCTCATGCTGCTCTCGCTCTATTGGAAGCGTACGAACCTGCCAGGCGCGGTTGCAGGCATGCTCACGGGCGCGATCGGCGTTGTGGTGTGGCATGAGCTCATCAAGCCACTGGGCGGCATCTTCGGCGTCTATGAGCTGCTTCCATGCTTCTTCTTGAGCTTGATCGTGATCGTTATCGTCTCCAAGCTCACAGCGGCGCCTTCGAAGGAGATCACGGATGAGTTCGATTCCTATCTGAAGGCAGATTGCTAACGCTTGATTCTTGCTTCAATAAAGAAGGGCGTGGGGAATGTTCAGTCGCTCAAACAGTCCTGAGCTCGTCGTTTTTTAGTTGGAAATAGTATCAACTAAAAAACTCCTCGTGCGGAACTCGCTTGGTGAACAAACCCCGTGCCCTTCTTTATATAAGTATAGATCTGCTTCACTTTGCACCTCGAAAACCGTCTGTCGAAAAATTGCGCATTATTTTTGAGGGAAATACGAACGAAAAAACAACCCTGAGCAGTTCTCAGGGTTGTTCGTTTTTGGGAGCAGTTTGATAAAAATATGAACTGAACAGGTAAAACGTTAGTGTAAGAGCAGGGGAGAATCACTGAAAAACATGGATACACGCGGGGGCGTGGTAGCTGTTGACAACAATCTTTTCCTCACCTATTATTCATTTGCTCGAAATTGCCGAAGAGGCATATTTGAGCAGGCAGCTTGAAAATTACACATGAGACAAGCGAAATTATGGAAGTGTACCAAAGCGGTCAAATGGGACGGGCTGTAAACCCGTTGGCTCAGCCTTCCAAGGTTCGAATCCTTGCACTTCCACCATTTTGCCCACATAGCTCAGCAGGTAGAGCACTTCGTTGGTAACGAAGAGGTCAGCAGTTCAAGTCTGCTTGTGGGCACCAGTATTTGGCGGTGTAGCTCAGGTGGTCAGAGCACACGGTTCATACCCGTGGCGTCACTGGTTCGAATCCAGTCACCGCTACCAAATTCACTCGCTTACAACCGTAAGCTTTGTAAATTCTCTTTAGACAACCTTAATAAGGAGGACAGAATGGCTAAAGAAAAGTTCGAGCGTACTAAGCCGCATGTTAACATCGGTACCATTGGTCACGTTGACCACGGCAAAACTACGCTGACTGCAGCAATTTCTAAGACCCTTTCTTCAAACGACGGTTCTCACGGCTCTGCAACTGCAGACTTCACCGCTTTTGAAGACATCGATAAAGCTCCTGAAGAGCGCGAGCGTGGTATTACCATCTCCATCGCTCACATCGAGTACGAAACCGACACCCGCCACTATGCACACGTTGACTGCCCGGGCCATGCCGACTACGTCAAGAACATGATCACCGGTGCTGCTCAGATGGACGGTGCGATCCTCGTTATCGCAGCAACCGACGGTCCTATGGCTCAGACTCGTGAGCACATCCTGCTCGCTCGTCAGGTTGGCGTTCCTTACATCGTCGTATTCCTCAACAAGTGCGACATGGTCGACGACGAAGAGCTCCTCGAGCTCGTTGAGATGGAAGTTCGCGAACTTCTCTCCTCTTATGAGTTCCCTGGAGACGACACCCCGATCATCCGCGGTTCTGCTCTTAAGGCTCTTGAAGGCGATGCTGCTTATCAGGACAAGATCTGGGAGCTCATGGAAGCAGTTGATAGCTACATTCCTACTCCGGAGCGCGACGTTGACAAGCCCTTCCTCATGGCTGTTGAAGACACCATGACCATCACCGGTCGTGGCACCGTTGCTACTGGCCGTGTTGAGCGTGGCGTTCTCCACGTCAACGACGAACTCGAGATCGTTGGTATCAAGGACACCGAGAAGACGGTTTGCACGGGCATCGAGATGTTCCGTAAGCTCCTCGACGAGGCTCAGGCTGGCGACAACATCGGCTGCCTCCTCCGTGGTATCAAGCGTGAAGACATCGTTCGTGGTCAGGTTCTCTGCAAGCCCGGCTCTGTTACTCCTCACACGGAATTCGAGGGTCAGGTTTACATCCTTACCAAGGACGAAGGTGGCCGTCACACCCCATTCTTCGATGGCTATCGTCCTCAGTTCTACTTCCGCACCACCGACGTTACCGGTGTTGCACACCTTCCTGAAGGCACCGAAATGGTCATGCCTGGCGACAATGTTGAGCTCCGCGGCGAACTCATTCACCCGATCGCTATGGAAGAAGGCCTCCGCTTCGCTATCCGTGAAGGCGGTCGCACCGTTGGTTCCGGTCGTGTTACCAAGATCATCAAATAGCACGATCTAACCTAGATTGCTTGGCTGGACCCGCTTGATGCGGGTCCAGCTATCCGTAAGTTCATGTGTAAACACAAGCGCACGAATAGTAATTAAAGGAGAATTCATGCGTACTTTGGTCACTTTGGCATGCACTGAGTGCAAACGCCGCAACTATACGACCAAGAAAAACAAGCAGAATAATCCTGATCGTATTGAGTTCAAGAAGTATTGCAAGTGGTGCGGTCACCACACGATGCATAAGGAAACTCGTTAAGATTAGGCGCTAAATAGGCCAGTAGCTCCAATTGGTAGAGCGGCGGTCTCCAAAACCGCATGTTGGGGGTTCGAGTCCCTCCTGGCCTGCCAGCTTGTTCTAATAAGCAGCTTAATAAGCTGCTTGTTTGGCGTTATAGACTGTTGGATTTCCAGATCAGGAAGTTGTATGGCAAAAAAGTCAAAAACACAAAGGGCGAAAGCTTCTGCTAAGAAGGCAGCGAAGAAAGCCGCGCAAGAGCGTGGTGAAGTCGTAGTAGCTGTTGAAGAGGAGCCCAAGAAAAAGGGCTTCCTTGCGAAGAAAGAAGCTAAGAAGCAGGAAAAAGAAAAGCAGGAATCGCTGCAGGATTATCAGATCAAGCAGGAAGAGGCTAAGCCGAAGAAGCGCCGCTTCCAGTTCTTCTTCGATGTCCGTGCAGAGATGCGTCGTGTTACCTGGCCGAGTCGACAGGATGTTATCCAGTGGACGGGCGTGGTCATCGTCGCGCTTATCTTCTTCGGTATCTATACCCTTATTTTGGACGACTGGATCGTCACACCGCTTCTGTTCGCGATCTCAAGTTTGGGAGCATAGGCTATGAGCAAAAAATGGTACGTCTTGCACACCTATTCTGGCTATGAGAATAAGGTCAAGAAGAGTCTCGAGACGCGCATTGAAAGCCTTGGTCTTGAAGATCGTGTCTTCGCTATTGAAATCCCCACCGAATCTGTCACCGAGATCAAAGAAGGTGGCCGTAGGGTGGAAACCGAAAAGAAAGTGCTTCCCGGATATGTTCTGGTCCGTATGGATCTTGACGACCGTAGCTGGGCTGCGGTTCGTAACACCCCTGGTGTCACCGGCTTCGTAGGTAGCCAGGGAAATCCTGAGCCGCTCACGCGCGAGGAATACAACAAGATCATGAATCGCACGAGCCGTGAAGCGCCGAAGAAAACCTCCACGTCACTTGAAGTGGGCCAGGCAGTTAAAGTTGTCTCAGGTGCACTTGCAGAATTCGATGGAGTCGTTGCTGAGGTATCGCCCGAATCGGGTAAGGTTAAGGTTCTCGTTACCATCTTCGGTCGCGAAACCCCCGTTGAGCTGTCTTTCGATCAGGTGGCTCGCATCTAACCTCTACAATGCAATCTTGTTAACAACGCGTAGATATGCCCGTGTGTGGACGGGGCTTCTCATTGATACGCTTTGTCATATATGGAAATGAAACTATTCAGTTGAAAGGAACACTGAAGTGGCTGCTAAAAATGTAACGGGCTTCGTTAAGCTCCAGATTCCTGCTGGTGGCGCAAATCCTGCACCTCCGGTCGGTCCTGCATTGGGTGCCCAGGGTGTTAATATCATGCAGTTCTGCCAGGCTTTCAATGCGGCAACGCAGGACCAGGCTGGCACGATCATCCCTGTTGAGATCACCATCTATGAAGATAAGACCTTCGATTTCGTCTGCAAGACCCCTCCGGCTGCCTTCCTTATCAAGGAAAAGCTCGGCATCAAGAGCGGTTCTGGCATTCCTCAGATCCGCAAGGTCGGTGAGCTCTCGCTCGATCAGCTGCGTGAGATCGCTGAGATCAAGATGCCCGACCTCAATGCGAACGATATCGAAGCTGCGATGGAGATCATCGCTGGTACTGCACGCTCCATGGGCGTGAACATCGAGGGTCGTGAGCCGAAGAAAGAATACGTCATCACGCGTCGTCTTAAGGCTATCCTCGATGGTGAAGGTGCTTCTCCCGAGGCATAATCATTTATTGACCTGCAGTGCTTGAAGCACTGCTCAATGTGGCAGAGAAATCTCGCTATGACCACGAAAGGAAAGAACTATGGGTAAGAAATATGCTGCAGCTGAAGCTCAGGTGACCGAAGAGCTCTATGCTCCGCTTGAGGCTATGGCGCTCGTGAAGGATATCGCGTTCGCGAACTTCGACGAGACGGTCGATGTGGACATTCGTCTGAACCTCGATACGCGCCAGGCAGATCAGCAGCTCCGCGGCACGGTGAGCCTTCCTAACGGCTCTGGTAAGACGGTTCGCGTTGCAGTCTTCGCTGAGGGCGACGCTGCTCGTGCAGCAGAAGAGGCTGGCGCAGACATCGTCGGTTCCGATGACTTGATCGCTGACATTCAGGGCGGCAAGATCGATTTCGACGCAACGGTTGCTACGCCGGAGATGATGGCCAAGGTTGGTCGTCTCGGTCGTATCCTCGGTACGCGCGGCCTTATGCCGAACCCCAAGCTCGGCACGGTCACGCCAGATGTTGCAAAGGCAGTCAAGGAGCTCAAAGGCGGCCGCGTTGAGTATCGCGCCGACCGTTATGGCATCTGCCATGTTGTTCTCGGCAAGGTGAGCTTCACCCCTGAACAGCTCGCTGAGAACTACGGTGTTGTCTACGATGAGATCCTTCGTATGAAGCCTGCAGCAGCTAAGGGCCGCTATGTGAAGTCTATCACGGTTTCTTCGACTATGGGCCCGGGTGTTCCGGTCGACAGCGCAGTCAATCGCGCCTATACGACTCCTGCTGAATAGTCTCATTACCATACTGACGCTTAAAGCCCCCGCAACGCGGGGGCTTTTCATTTTGCGGGATAAACAGGGGTATAATGAATAAGTTGCAGTTGTCTCCATGATGGGATAACTAGGTAAAGATTGAAACAGTAGGGAGAAACGCGTGAGCGAAAAGACCGAATCAATTAAAGAGACTGCCCAACAAGCGATCGGTTCAGAGAAGATGAGGGAAGAGCTCGTTGCTGATCTGTCCGGCTCTTCGCGTCGCGCGCGCCAAGACGCAGCAGCCGTGTTCGCGCAGATTGCAAAAGTGGATCCCGAGATCCTGGTTCCCTATATTGATGATTTCATCGATGCGCTCAAGCGACCAGAAGCTCAGACGCGTTGGGAAAGCCTCGAAGTGCTCACCACCCTTGTCCCGCTCGCTTCGAAGAGCTGCGATAAAGCGCTTGCCGATGCTGAAACCGCTCTGTTCGATGAAGAGAACGGCTTCGTTCGTTTGGCTGCGCTTCGTTTCTTGTGCAAGCTAGGGGCAACTACTGCTATGCGTTCTGAAAAGGTTTGGCCGCTGCTCGACGAGGCTATTCAGTGCTACCACGGCGATTATGAATACCAGGATATGCTCATCGCGCTCATTGGCTTTTCCGAGGGTAAGATCGCTCCGAGCGTCAAAGAGGGCCTTAAAGAGCGCATGGCGTTCGATGCGGAAAAATCCAAAGGCGCGCTCAAGCGTCGCAGTCAGCAGATCATCGACAATCTTAACTAAAGCGAGGTAATAATGGCGAAACACACGGTTACGCTCATTCCGGGCGACGGTATCGGTACGGAAACGACCGCTGCAATGCAGCGTGTGGTGGCAGCAGCAGGCGCGGACATCGAATGGGAGATCGCTGAAGCAGGCGCTCATCTTATGGAAGAGTTCGGCACGCCACTCCCGCCCTCAACTATCGATGCGGTTCGCAAGAACAAGGTCGCTATCAAAGGCCCCGTCACCACTCCGGTAGGTACGGGCTTTCGCAGCGTGAACGTGGCGCTTCGTCAGGCGCTCGATCTCAATGTGTGCTTACGCCCAGTCCTCTCCATTCCGGGTGCAGGTGGCCGCTACGAAGACGTCGATCTGGTCATCGTACGCGAGAATTCTGAAGACCTCTATGCGGGTATCGAGTTTGAAGAAGGTTCGCCAGACGCACTTGCACTGATCGATTTCGTTGAAGAAAAGGGTGCGGGCACCATCCGCAAGGATTCGGGCATCTCCATCAAGCCGATCTCCGAAACTGCTTCACGCGCCATCGTCGAGTATGCGTTCAACTACGCTGAGAAGCAAGGCTACAAGAAGGTTACCGCTGCTCACAAGGCGAACATCATGAAGCATTCCGATGGTCTGTTCTTGCGTTGTGCACGTGAAGTTGCTGAAGAGCATCCGTCCATTGAATTTAACGACAACATCATCGATGCGTTCTGCATGAACATCGTTATGGATCCCTCTCAGTTCGAGGTCATCGTGTTCCCGAACCTCTATGGTGATATCGCGAGCGATCTGTGTGCTGGTCTGGTAGGTGGCCTCGGCATTGCACCGGGCGCTAATATCGGTCCAGAATACGCGATCTTCGAAGCAGTACATGGCTCAGCGCCCGACATCGCTGGCAAGGATATCTGCAATCCTACAGCCGAGGTTCTCTCTGCTGCAATGATGCTCGATCACCTTGGTGAATTCGAGATCGCGCAACGAATTCGCGATGCAGTGCGCGCGGTTTATGCAGAGGGTAAGGTGCTTACGGCTGATATCCGTAAAGCTACTGGTTCAGATGCCCCTGCTGCAACCTGCACGGAATTCACGGATGCGCTCGTTGCTCAGCTCGAGCGCTAATACCAAAAATCTTGTAAAACCTTGTTCGTCATGGATCATGATGTTCATTTCGTTTTAGTTTAAGGAGCTTGCATGAACAATCGCGCAGCGCAACTTACGGTTGGTACCAAAACCTATACGTACTTTCCTGTTTCTCAAGTAGAAGGCTATGCAGCGCTTCCGTATTCACTCACCGTTCTTTTGGAGAATATCCTTCGTAACGCTCGTAGCGACGAAGAGGCGAAGATCCTCTCTGAGCGTCTCGTTGAAGCAGGAACGAAAGGCGTTACGGGTGAAGAGATCGAATTCAGTCCTGCGCGCGTGCTCTTCCAGGACTTCACGGGTGTGCCGGTCTTCGTCGATTTTGCCGTTATGCGTGAAGCATGCGCTGAACTGGGCGGCGATCCGAAGAACATCAATCCGCAGATTCCCTGCGATCTGGTCATCGATCACTCGGTCATTGCCGATGAATCGGGTTGTGCCGCTGCTCTTGCGAACAACATGGAGCTTGAATTCGAGCGCAACAAGGAGCGCTACGATTTCTTGAAGTGGTCGCAGGAATCCTTCCAGAATGTGCGCATCGTGCCGCCTGGATCGGGCATCTGCCACCAGCTCAACATCGAGCGTTTCGCAAGCGTAGTCATGACGCGCGAGGAAGCAGAAGGTACGCTCGCGTATTTCGATACGCTCGTTGGAACCGATTCGCATACTCCTACCGCAAATGGCATTGGCGTGCTCGGTTGGGGAGTGGGCGGCATCGAAGCTGAAGCTGCTGCACTGGGTCAGCCCATCACCACGCTCGTTCCGCGTGTGATCGGCGTTAATCTTACCGGATCGCTCCCAGCGGGTGTGAGCGCGATGGATCTCTCGCTCACCTTCGCTCAGATGCTTCGCGCAGAAGGAGTGGTAGGCTGCTTCGTTGAGGTGTTCGGCGAAGGCGTGCGCACGCTTTCTGCAACGCAGCGTGCCTGCGTTTCGAATATGACACCAGAATACGGTTGCACCTGCACGCTCTTCCCGGTTGACGAGAAGACGCTCGATTATCTTGCGCTCACGGGCCGCAGTGAAGAGCAGATCGCGCTCGTCGAGGCCTATGCTAAAGAGCAGGGTTTCTGGGGATATGCGGATGCTGCCCCTCGCACCTATTCCAAGGTGCTCACACTCGATCTTTCAACGGTCGAGCGCAATCTGGCAGGCCCTTCGCGCCCGCACGATCGCATTCCGTTTGCAAAAGCTCACGAGACATTCCGCTCTATCTGCGCTGATCGCGATCTTGATCTTTCAGATACGGTCAAGGTCGAGATCGCTGGCCAGACGCACGATCTTACTCACGGAGCGCTCGCGATCGCGGCAGTAACGAGTTGCACAACCGCAACCGACGCGTCGATGATGATCGCAGCTGGTTTGCTCGCGCGCAACGCCGCCGCGCAAGGCTTGAAACCGCAACCATGGGTCAAGTGCATCCTCGCTCCAGGTAGCCGTGCAACAGAAGATATCCTGGCAGCCGCCGGCCTCATCGAAGGCTTGCAGGACTTGGGCTTCTACACCTGTGGCTTCGGTTGCATGAGCTGTATTGGTAATTCGGGTCCGGTCTATCCAGCAATGCATGATATCGCCGATTCCATCGAGCTAGCGAGCATCCTTTCAGGCAATCGTAACTTCGATGGTCGTATCTCGCCGGATGTTTCCCAGAACTATCTTTGCGCTCCTGCGCTCGTTATCGCTTATTCGCTGGTGGGCACGATGGACTTCGATTTCGAAACCACCCCTATCGCCACGAACGCAGAAGGCAAGGAAGTCTTCCTGCGCGATATCTGGCCCAACGATGAAGAGGTTGCGCGCCTGCTCGCTCAGTGCTGCACGAAGGCTACCTTCGATGAATCAAGCGCAAGCCTGTTCGAGGGCGATGAGAAGTGGCGCTCTCTCGGCAAAGAGGCGAGCGATACATTCGCTTGGGATCCCGATTCCACCTATGTTCGCCGTGCGCCCTATTTCAACGGCATGGAAAAAGAGCCCAGTGCTCCAGCGCAGATCAAAGATGCCCGTGCGCTTCTGAACTTGGGTGATTTCATTACGACCGATCACATCTCACCGGCAGGAGCCATCGCGCTCGATTCGCCAGCAGCTCGCTATCTTGAAGAGCATGGTGTTGCTCCCGCTGATTTCAACACCTATGGCGCACGCCGCGGTAATCACGAGGTCATGATGCGCGGCACCTTCGCGAACGTCAAGCTCATGAACAAGCTCGCCGAAGGAAAGAAGGGCGGCTGGACAAAAGACCTGCTTGATGATCAGATCAAGGCTGTCTGGGACGCTGCTGAAGATTATCAGAACAACGAAACGCCGCTCGTGGTGCTCGCCGGGAAGATGTACGGCAGCGGTTCTTCGCGCGATTGGGCTGCAAAGGGCCCGATGCTGCAAGGCGTACGTGCTGCCTTCGCTGAGAGTTTCGAACGCATCCATCGCTCGAATCTGATCGGCATGGGCATCCTGCCGCTTCAGTTCGAAGAAGGTCAGAGCGTTGGATCGCTTGGGCTTGATGGTACCGAAACCTTCACGATAGCGCCGATCGATTTCTCGAAGGGCTTGCCCGAGCCTGCGCATGTTGCGGTCGAGGCAGTGAAGCCTTCTGGAGAAAAGACCGCCTTCAACATGATCGTGCGTATCGATACTCCTACGGAAGGCGAGTATTACTTCAACGGGGGCATCTTGCAATACGTGCTTCGTTCGCTCGCGTAGGGATCGTCCATGGCATCGCCAGTTGTTGAAAAGCTCGGTCAGATCATCACGAAGCAAACCGCTGCTTCGCCCGATCATGCCCGAGCGCTTCTGATGGCTGCCTATTCCTGGGTGAATCTCGCGGGCAGGTTTCCGCGGCCTCGCAATGTGCGCGCAGCTACCGAACGCGTGAATGGTGGTATTGCAGGAACGATCGTCGATTCGTTCCGCCACCCTGAAAATGCGGTCATGGTGAATATCTTCATGCCATGCGAGATCCTCCACGCCATGGAGCTCACGCCTATGTTTCCTGAAGGCATTTCAGCCTATGTTGCAAACACCGCTTGCGATGAGGTGTTCGTGGAGACTTCAGAATCTCACGATATCGCCGAGACCTTCTGTTCGTACCACAAGCTCATGATCGGGGTAGCGGAAACGGGTATCATGCCCCGCCCGCTCATGATCGCGAACACCACGCTTGCCTGCGATGCGAACCAGCTCTCATTCCCGCGCCTTGCGAAATTCTACGATGTGCCGCACTATGTCATCGATGTGCCCACTACCGCCGATGAAGATGCGGTGGTCTATGTGGCAGATCAGCTGCGCGAACTAACAGCACTGCTTGAAGATGCCACGCATCGTTCGCTCGATCCTGAAGCATTGCGCGCTACCATGGTGAATTCACGACGAACGATCCAGGCGTATCAGCGTTCGCTTGCGCATCGCGGCAAGGTGAGCCTCGATACCACCATGACCAGCGAACTTTGCGCCATGATCTCCACGCACATCATGCTCGGCAGGCCTGAAGCGCTTCGCTTCATGGAAGATGTGCTCACTGTGACCGAGCGCGCACGAGGCACTGAACGCTCCGACAAGGTGCGTCTGTTCTGGATACATACCCTGCCGAATTGGCAAGAGTCGATGCGCGATATCTTCGATGCCGGTCCTGAGTGCGAACTGGTCGGTACCGATATCGCTGCTGAATCGATCGATCTTCCCGACCCTGATCATCCCTTCGAGAGCATGGCACGTCGCCTCGTATATGGTGCGATGAACGGGCGCGCAAAAGAGCGCTTGGCATTTGCGCTCGAGCAGGCAAAGAACGCCAACGCCGATGGAGTCGTGGTGTTCTGCCACTGGGGATGCAAGCAAACGCTCGGTATCTCGCAGCTTGCCAAACAGTATTTCGAGCAGAATGGCCTACCTACGCTCGTGCTCGACGGCGATGGTTGTGACTCGCGCAACGTAGCAGATGGCCAGATGGTCACCCGTGTGAATGCCTTCATCGAACAACTGAAAGCCTTGCGCGCATGATCCATTACAGCTGCAAATACGCACCTATCGAGCTCTTCGCTGCCTTCGGTGAAGAAGCTTGTTTGCTCGATAGGGAAGAGGAGAATTTCGAGCGCGCTGAGGCGCTCACGCATGCGAATCTCTGCTGCCATGCGAAGTCCCTTATTCAGCAGAGCCTCGATAAGCGCAATGTCATCATCATGGATTGCTGCGATTCACTGCGTCGTGTCTACGATGTGCTGGATTTCGAAGGCGATCAGGAGCATCTCTATCTGCTCGATCTTCCCCACGAGAACAATGGCTGTGCACGTGAATTGTTCGCTGGCGTCCTTTTGAATCTCGTGCATGATCTTGAACGATCTACGGGAAGATCCTTCAACCCCGAGCTGTTCATCCAGGCCTGTGCGCAGGCCTCGTGGGAATTCCCTCAAGAAGATTTCATCGCGCTTCTGGGTGGACGCGTGAGCCCAGAGCTTGAAGCATCCATCGCAGGCAATATGTCGCTACCTATCGCGAACCTTACGTGCTGCGGAAGCAGAGGGCTCGAGCCGCTTCCTGAAGACGCGCAAAGCCTCAGCCTTGAAGAGCTGATGGACTGGTATGCGCACGCGCTCTTGCGCATGGTGCCCTGTATGCGCATGACCGATGTGAGTGGCAGGCGCGTGCTCTTCGAGAATCCGCACCTGAAGGGCATCATCTATAACACGGTGAAGTTCTGCGATTTCTACAGCTTCGATTATTCCGCGCTCAAAGACGAGACGGATCTTCCTATGCTCAAGATCGAATCCGACTATATGCCTATGGCGCAGGGTCAGCTTTCAACAAGGCTCGAGGCATTTTCGGAAAGCTTAGGGCTTGATGCGCGTCAGCAAACGAACGAGAAAGTGTTCAATATGCAAGGAACATACTACGCAGGGATCGATAGCGGCTCGACCACCACGAATATGGTCGTGCTCGATAAAGAGGGCACAGTGGTGGCAAGCGCTATCGTGCGCACAGGCCCGAAGGCTGAACGTGGAGCCCGCGAGGCGCTCGAAGCGGTCTGTGAACAGCTCGGGGCAACCGAAAAGGACTTCGCAGCCATCATGGCTACCGGCTACGGGCGCGATAATATCCCGTTCGCAACCGACACGAAGACCGAGATCAGCTGCCATGCGCATGGTGCGCACTACCTCAATCCCGAGATTCGTACGATCGTGGACATCGGCGGGCAGGACAGTAAGGTCATCTGCCTTGATGAAGCGGGCGAAGTCTCGAATTTCATCATGAATGATAAGTGTGCCGCAGGTACGGGGCGCTTCCTTGAGATGATGGCGCGTTCGCTCGAGCTCGACATGGATCAAATGAGCACGCGCGGGCTTGAATGGAAAAAGGACCTTACCATCTCGAGCATGTGTTCTGTTTTTGCAGAATCGGAAGTTATTTCGCTTATCGCTGATAATCATTCAGATAATGATATTGTACATGGATTGAATAAATCCATCGCATCGAAGACTGCTTCGATGGTGAAGCGCGCGCGTGGCGAAGCTCCCTTCATGATGACCGGGGGCGTTGCGCGCAACAGCGGGGTGGTGCAGGAGCTCGAATCGCGTTTGGGCGATGCGCTCTTCATCACCGACGCTCCAGATCTGTGTGGTGCGCTCGGTGCAGCGCGCTATGCATGGGAAGAACGAAAGTAAAGGAGATATCCCGTGGACGATCCTCGTAAGCAAGGACCGCAGCAAGGACCGATCGATTGGTCGGAATTCATCAAGCAGGCTCAACAATCAGGCGCTGGTGCCGATTTCAACAAGATCAAGTCGCGCTTCTCGCATCTTAAGAAGCGCACGATCATCATCGCAGCGGTGGTGCTCGTGCTCGTCTTGGCGCTTGCGTATTGGTGGTTCCATCCGGCCATCAATATCCAAAGCATCGATCTGTGGGGCTTCCTCGTCGTTATTCTGGCGCTTGTCACGTTCGTGCTGTTCGTGTTCCGCCAGATCTACCAAACAGGCATGGGTAAACGCGAGAAAAGCCCTAAGAAAGTGAAGCTCTTCTCTGGCCTTATGGCTATCCCGATCGCTATTGCGGTCATCGGTGCTGTTGGCTGGCTCGCCTCGCAATCCTTCTTCCCGGGCAATGCCGAGAAGTATTCAACGGTCCTCGTTACCGAAGACGCTGATTTCGCTACTGATATTCCTGAGGTGAACTATAGCGAGATCCCCTTCATCGATAAGGATTCTGCGATCCTGCTCGGCAATCGCACCATGGGTACCATGGCTGACTACGTTTCGCAGTTCGAGATCTCCGATCTCTATTCGCAGATCAACTATAAAGGACAGCCAGTGCGCGTCAGCCCGCTCAACTATGCCGATTTCTTCAAGTGGTGGGCGAATAAAGATGGAGGTATCCCTGCCTACGTTATCGTGAATATGTCCACGCAAGATACCGAGATCGTGCGTCTTGAAAACCCCATTCGCTATTCAGATTCCGATCCGTTCTTCTATAACGTCGATCGTCATGTGCAATTGAGCTATCCGTTCTACATGTTCGATGAGAAATCATTCGAGATCAACGATGATGGCGAGCCGTTCTGGATCTATCCCGTCCAAAAACGTACGATCGGTCTGTTCGGCGGCACGACCATCCAACGTGTTGTGCTCTGCAACGCTTCAACCGGTGAATGTCAAGACTTCGCTATAGAAGATGTTCCGCAATGGGTCGACCGTGCTTATCCAGCAGAACTGCTCATCGAACAGTACAACTGGAGCGGTGCGCTTTCAGGTGGCTGGATCAATTCGTGGCTCGGCCAGAATGGCGTGAAGCAGACCACGCCTTCGACCGATGGCAAGAGCGGTTTCAATTACATCGCGCAGGACGATGACGTATGGGTCTACAGCGGCGTTACGTCAGCTACGGCCGATAACTCGATCATCGGTTGCGTTATGATCAACCAGCGCACGGCTGAATCGAAGTTCTATTCCGTAGCAGGTGCAACGGAAGAATCTGCTATGCGCTCAGCCGAAGGTCAGGTCCAGCATCTTCAATACGATGCCACGTTCCCGCTCCTCATCAACGTTGATGGACAGCCCACCTATTTCATGGCGCTCAAGGATGCTGCTGGTTTGGTGAAGATGTATGCGATGGTCGATATCCAGCGCTACCAGAACGTTGCGGTGGGCGACACGCTAGCCGCTACCGAGAAATCCTACAAGCAGCTCTTGGTGAGCCAGGGGATCAATGTGGGTGGTTCCGATGCTTCGGCGCATCCTTCTGCAGGAAGCACTTCGGGAACGATCGCATCCATCTCGCCGGTCGTGCTCGATGGCAATTCCCACTACTATCTCATTCTCGATGGGCAGCAGGCGATCTTCGATTGCCCGGTGGCGAGCGTAGTCGATGTCGTGCGCTATAAAGTGGGCGATGTGATCGTGCTCAACCACGGCTCTTCGGAAGGGAATGTGGTGTTGGTCGATTCGATCGGAGAGTAGCCGTTCGCGTGTTCCTCGTGCAATTACCCTTGACGAGGTATGTGCGCACTGAAATAATGTATAGGCTTTCTTAAAGCACACGGAATAACTGTTCCGCTACCCAAGACAGCAGGTACGTACGTTTAATTGCGCTTGCGCAGCCCGCCGAGGTGGTTAAGAGAAGCTCACATTTATGGCTTTGTCGACCCCTGCTGTCATTGGCGCAGGGGTCGTTTCTTTTCAGAATTCGATCCACTCAACTGGGGCGGAACCCGAGTTTTGAAGAGAAGGAGGTGTAACGTAAATGCCAAGCACAAAGAATGTCGATGCTCTTGCGCAGATCAAAGACGATCTTGCTGATGTTCAGGCGGTCTGGGTCGTCGATTATCGTGGCCTTACCGTAAAGGAAGCACAGGAGCTTCGTCGCAATATCCGTGAAGCTGGTGCGGTCATGAAGGTGTACAAGAACACGCTCATGCATATCGCACTCAAGGAACTGGATATGGCAGACATGGACGAGATTCTTTCCGGCCCTTCAGCATTCGTCTTCGCTGACGGAGATCCAGTCGCTTCAGCGAAAGCTCTTCGCGACTTCTCGAAGGACAACGAAACGCTCGTCATCAAGGGTGGCATCATGGACGGCAAGTTCGTCGATGCAGAGGCAGTCAAGAAGATCGCAGCTCTTCCTTCGCGCGAAGAACTCATCGCGAAGCTTCTCGGTTCGCTTCAGAACCCCATGTCGCAGATCGTGCGCGTGCTCAACGCACCGCTCGAGCAGGTCGCTCGCACCATCGGTGCTATCGCCGACCAGAAGAATGCAGCCTAAACGCTGCCTAGCCTTAGGGCTTGAACAGGCAGCATAGATGTTGCCAAAAGAAATGATAAGTATGCCACGTAAGGCATAACGATTAAAAAAGGAGTCATACCATGGCTGTAACTCGCGAAGAAATTGTTGAAGCATTGAAGGAAATGCCGGCGCTCGAGCTTTCTGAGCTCGTTAAGGAACTCGAAGAGGTCTTCGGTGTTTCTGCTGCTGCTCCTGTTATGGTTGCAGGCGCTGCTGGCGCTCCTGCTGGCGATGCAGGTGCTGCAGACGAGAAGTCTGAATTCGACGTTATCCTCGAAGGCTTCGGCGACAACAAGATCGCTGTTATCAAGGCTGTCCGCGACATCACTGGTCTTGGCCTGAAAGAGGCTAAGGAGCTCGTCGAGGGCGCACCTTCTCCTGTCCAGGAAGGCGTTGCAAAGGACAAGGCAGAGGAAATGAAGTCTCAGCTCGAGGAAGCTGGTGCTGCTGTAACCTTGAAGTAAATTCAAAAACTTCAATTGGTCTTTCAGAAAAGGCTCGACTGATCAGTCGAGCCCTTTTTTGTATCGGCGAAGCGCTGGGACAGCCTTCGCACATATCGGTGAAGCGTCAGGGAAGTGTGAGCGAGATCCGCCAAAGCGAGCCGAGAAATCCACTCGATTCTTCCGCCATATTCGGCAATACTGATAGGTATTGCCTTCAAATACTAATAAAAGAGAATCGAGTTAGTTCGAGGGGAGCGACGCATCGAGCGAAGGCTTTCCTGATGCTTCACCGATACTTGCAGGAGAAATGAACAATGATGTTTGATGTTGAAAACTAGTTGTTCGATTCGTGCTTGCGAGCGGCAATCTCGAGCAGGGTATCGTTCAAGAGCGCATAGACTTCGCGCGTAGAGCCGTCAAGGCAATCAAGGTGCTTTTGGATGGTCGCCGTGTCGCCACGCTCTGCGGGGCCGGTAAGAGACGCTATAACGCCGTCTTGCGCCACATGCTCAGCATTTCCTAGGAAGAGGGGAGCAAGGGCTTTTTCGGCGTTCTCAGGCGTGAATCCACAGCGAACGAGCTCATCGCAGGCACGTTGGTAGAGTGCGATAACCTGATTTGACGCAAGGACCGCAGCAGCGTGATAACGCACCTTCTCAGCTGCATCGATCACTTGAACCACGTTGCCTTCATCGGCGATGAGAGCGACCATTTCCGTAAGGTGTTCCGAATCGCCTTCGATCGCGAAGAATGCCTTATGGAGCTCTTGATAGGTTTCGGTCTTAGAAGGTACCGCGAAAAGCGGATGAACTGAATAGCTGAACGCTCCACGCTCTTCACGCCCTGCAAACACTTCAGAAGAAAGCGCACCGCTGCAGTGAGCGATGTTCTTGCCTTGTAGGTCGATGTCACTTGCAAGGATATCGTTCCAGACAGGCTCGATTAGTCCATCGGGGACCGTGATGAACACGGTATCACAGAGGGGGATAAGCTCTTCAAAATGCTCGAACGCGCGCGACTCGGTGAAGTCAGCAGCTTCTTCGGCGCTCTTATACGAGCGGCTAGTAAAACCAATGATCGTATGATGAGGGGCAAGATACTTAGCGAGCGTGGTGCCGACTTTACCCGCACCGATGAAACCGAGCTTCATAGTAGCCCTTTCGATTCACGTTATACCAAAACAACGAAACGTACGATCAAGTACACACAGGCAATAGCCGTACAAACGATCATGATCGGGAAGCCGACCTTCGTGTATTCCATGAAGGAAAGGGGATAGCCGTGGCGTTCCGAGATCGAGGCCATAACAACGTTGGCAGACGCACCGATGAGCGTACCGCAACCGCCGAGGCAGGCACCCAGTGAAATAGCCCACCACAAAGGAGCAACATCGACACCTGAGGCGCCCATCGTGGTGATGATAGGGATGAGCGTTGCCACCAGCGGGATGTTGTCAAGGATAGAGGATATGATCGCGCTCGCCCAAACGAGGATAATGAGCGTGAGCAGCAAGTCGCCACCGGTCAGCTCCATCATTCCTTCAGCCATCATCTGGATGACACCCGTTTCTGCCATGCCGCCAACGACAACGAACAGGCCGGCGAAGAAGCCGATCGTGGTCCATTCAACTTCGCGGATGGTCTTCTCCATATCCGCACCACTGATAACGAGCATGATGCCTGCAGCAGCCAGCGCGATAACGCTCGGCTCGATATGGAAGAATCCATGGGTCACGAACGCTGCAGCCACGACCACGATCATGATCACGCTCTTATGGAACAAGCTTCTGTCATGGATCGCATCCGCTTCAACCAGATGCATGACAGCTTCGCGCTTGTCATCGCTCACACCGAGCTTGCGTCCGTACATGAAGTAGAAGATCGCAAGTACGGCAGCCATGATGAGCAGAACGCACGGCGCGTCGTAGATGATGAAGTCGAAGAACGAAAGATTCGCTGCCGATCCGATCATGATATTGGGCGGATCGCCGATGAGTGTTGCGGTACCACCGATATTCGATGCAAGGATCTCGGTGATGAAGAACGGGATCGGATTGATATCGAGCAAGAGCTTGCAAACCGTGTAGGTGACCGGACCGATCAACAGGATCGTGGTCACGTTATCGAGTAGTGCTGAGAGCAGGGCTGTGATGATGGAGAAGACGAGCATGATAAGCCACGGATTGCCCCGTACGAGCTTCGCCGATTTTATCGCTAGGTACTCGAAGATGCCCGACCCTTTGACCACGCCTACGAAGAGCATCATGCCCACCAGAACACCAAGGGTGTTGAAGTCGATATGCTCGACACTAGTATCGAAGTCGAGAATGCCGAACAGAATGAGCGCGACCGCACCACAAAGCGCAGCAGTGGTGCGATGGATCTTCTCTGAAACGATGAGCGCCATCACCACGACGAAGATGACGATGGAGATGATCTGAGCTGTAGTCATGAGGTGTATTCCGCCTGTTTTGTCATGCGCTAAGAGCACGCCCGAAAAGCGTGCGATCACGCACAGATTTCCAATGGATTTATCAGTTGTACTTTACCCCAAGTGAGCATTTCCCCATGCGAAATATTCCATTCGCGAGTGCTCTTACCTGCAAACGGCATCCAAGTGAAATCTGAGTGCATTTCAAGAGACAAAAGAAGAGCCTGCGCTGGGTAAGGAGCACAGGCTCGAATAAGAGCAGATGGAAAATGAACGGAAGGGAAGACGAATTACCAGATATCTCCCTCATGCGCGGTACAATCGACCTCGGTGAGCTTACCCGTGGTCGAATCGATGATGAAGCCGCGCACGCATACCGAAGAAGGAATGAGTGGATGGTGTTCGATCAGGTGCACGGTTTCACGCACGCTCTCTTCGCCATCGCCGAATCCGGCGAGCCAATTCTCAAAATCGATGCCGCAATAGTGCATCAGTTCGATATGGTCGCGCGGAACGCCTGCATCGAGCATATGAGAGATCATTTCTTGAGCATTCATATGCTGCGCTCCGCAATTGCTATGGCCAACCACCATGATGTTCTCCACGCCCAGCTCGAAGATCGCGACGAGCAGGGAACGGATCACACTGCCGAAGGGGTGCGCGATCACGCCGCCCGCATTCTTGATGATCTTGGCATCGCCGTTCTTAAGGCCGAGCGCTGCAGGAAGCAACTCGGTCAAGCGCGTATCCATGCAGCTCAATACTGCAAGCTTCTTCTCAGGATACTTATCGGTCTCGAACTGTTCGTAGCGCTTCTCTTCAACGAAGATCTGGTTGAAATCGAGGACTTCTTCAATAGTGTTCATCGATGCTCCCGCTTAGCCGTAGATCTTCTTGAAATCAGCGTAAGCCTGATCGGCCTCTTCCATGATGTCGGTGATGATCTTTGCCGCAGGCTTCATCTTAGTGATGAGCCCTGAGATCATGCCAGCGGAAAACGCACCGCGCTCGATGATGCCATCGCGTGCAGCTGCAACGGTTCCACGACAGAACTGATCGAGCTCTTCGCTCGATGCGCCTGAGTCATGCAGTTTCCAGTATTCTTCGGTCCAGGGGCTCTTGATGCAACGCACCTGCTTCTTGCCGTATTCACCGGTGAGCACGGTATCGCTATCGCTCGCATCGATGACGATTTGCTTGTAAACATCGCTGATGGGGCATTCTTCCGCTACAAGGAATGCTGTGCCCATCTGAACGCCTACTGCACCCAGCATGAGCGCCGCCATGAATCCCTTGCCATCAGCGATGCCGCCCGCTGCGATAACGGGAATATCCACCGCTTCGGCAACCTGGCGCACCATGGGGAAGGTGCACATCTTGCCGATGTGTCCGCCACCTTCCATGCCTTCAGCAACAACAGCGGTCGCGCCCAGATCTTGCATCTTCTTCGCTGCGCGAGCATGGGGGATAAGGCAGATGACCTTGATGTCGCCCTCCACGAGGATCGGAACGATCTTCTCGGGGTTGCCTGCGCTGATCGTGCAGATCGGCACCTTGAGCTCAACGCACATGCGCGCGCATTCTTCAACGATGTCGCTTTCCATGATCAGGTTCACTGCGAAGGGTTTATCGGTGATAGAACGTGCGATCTCGACTTGCTCTTTGACCCATTGGCCATCGTGAAGCGTCGAGGCGATCACGCCAAGCCCGCCCGCTTCGCTTACGGTCGCAGCGAATTTGCCATCGGAGATATGCGCCATCGCACCCTGGATGATGGGGTATTCGATTCCGAGTACATCGCAAAGTTCTGTTTTCATACCAGCTCCTTCATTGAGGCGTTAAATTCATCCTCTGATTATATCGCCCTGGTGCAAAACGAAGTATTCAATCTTTCGGGTTATTTCCGTTCTTTCTATTCGTGGCGTTTGTATCTTTATTATTGGTCATGCTTTCGGATGTTCGACATCACAGTGAAAGAGTGAAGATGGGGCTGAAGATAGGACTATTGCTAACAAGACTATTGCTAGAAAAGCACTCAACACTACCGCTTACCAATATCAAAGGTTTTCGAGCATAATTTTTTAATCAATATGAGCACGCGCATCAACGAAGATTTCCTTGTGCGAAGGTGCGATTCTCGGCCGAAAAATGCTCTCATGGCGGCGGATCTTGGATGATTTGCAGTTCGATTTATATATAAAATCGACGATATGTGAACATTTTGTGAAGAGAAATCCAGATTTCTAAAATTACCCCTTGACGCACCCCCTACCCGCGAGGATAATACTGCCTTGCGCGACTCACGAGTGGCGCTCGCGACGGGCCTTAGAAACCCGGCGCGGAGAACCTTGAAAACCGGATACTGTAGAGAACTAATTAGAGTAGTTACGTAAGCAAGAATTGAAGCTAGATAAACCTGTCGATCCTTATATAAAAGGAATCGATACACAGAATCAAACTTGCAGATGGTCCTTTAGACCATCTCCTTTAAATGGAGAGTTTGATCCTGGCTCAGGATGAACGCTGGCGGCGTGCTTAACACATGCAAGTCGAACGATTAAGACGGCTTCGGCCGTGTATAGAGTGGCGAACGGGTGAGTAACACGTGACCAACCTGCCCCGCGCTCCGGGACAACCGCTGGAAACGGCGGCTAATACCGGATGCTCCGGGGAGGCCCCATGGCCTCCCCGGGAAAGCCTTAACGGCGCGGGATGGGGTCGCGGCCCATTAGGTAGACGGCGGGGTAACGGCCCACCGTGCCCGCGATGGGTAGCCGGACTGAGAGGTCGACCGGCCACATTGGGACTGAGATACGGCCCAGACTCCTACGGGAGGCAGCAGTG
>UPYK01000002.1 GCA_900538545.1 uncultured Eggerthella sp.
GTGATGAGCATCGAACGCAACAAGAGGAATCACGATCATCGTCAGATCATTTGCTGGAACGTAGGGAAAATCGCGCAATATTTCATCATTGTGATGGTACTTGCGCAGGGGATGCGCGATGAAGGGAACCTCATCCTTTTCGTAAGCTTCAGGTGAAACCAGACGCATTTCCATGGTTTGTTGTGGCGCACCTTCAAGCCCCCACGCATCTTCCACGATACAAGGAAACGCAACCCGCGCTCCTTGCGCATAAGCGGCGCGAATGAATTGGTCGAGCTGCACCTCTTCTTCAAACGCTGCATAGACCGCGATCGTACAAGTCGGCGGATCGATGCCGATCATTGCGCACGTGATCGCGAGAGAAGTCTCAAGCTCATCACAAATGGCAGAACTCTTATGAAGGCGATACGGCTTCGGCAAGGCGGCGCGTTCAGCAAGCACTTGGCGCCGAATCTGCTCGCGAGTCTCGGACGCTTCGTTATCGCGCGTTCTTTCGGGCTCTTCTTCGATCGAAACAGTTGGTTCAGATTTCTCGTTCGCGTTCATGATCGCGGCTTTCTCGTTGGGCTACTGATCCTATTACTATAGTAAGGCCTTCGAGGCTTCCCAGAATATCTCGAAAGGTTTCTGCCACAACAGAAACCTTCTCTGTTGCTCTGTGCAACTATTAGGCCAAGCCAAGGATCTGCAGGGCAAGGCAAACGATCGAGAGAATGCCCACGACTACGATCGTTGCGACAAGCAACACGCGCGCGATCGGACCGATGGCGTGTTCCTTCATCACATGCTTGTCGGTAGCGATGATGGCCATGAACACGAGCAGCACGGGCAGGATAACGCCGTTGACGAACTGCGCGGTCAGCATGATGCCCATCAGGTTAAGCCCTGGAACCAGGATGACCAACGCGGAACCCACGATCGTGAACGTGAAGATGCCTTTGAAGAGCGGTGCTTCCTTCCAGGTGAAGTTCACGCCCGCTTCCCAGCCGAACGCCTCGCAGATGACGAACGAGGTGGTGAGGGGCAGCACGCAGGCTGCGAGCAAACTTGCTGCAACGAGCCCGATGGCAAAGAGCGCTTCAGCGTACGGGCCCGCAAAGGGAGCGAGCGCCATAGCGGCATCGGCGGCACTTTCGATCTCGATGCCTTGCGGGAAGAGCACTGCACCCGTGGTCACGATGATGAACCACGCGATGATGCAGGCAACCACTGCGCCCGTGATCGCATCGATGCGCTGGAAGAAGAGATCCTTTACGGTCACGCCCTTCTCGACCACGTTGCTCTGTGCGAAGAACATCATCCAGGGAGCGATGGTGGTGCCGACCATGGCAACCGTGAGCGAAAGGAACGAGAAGTCGGAAGAGACTTCGGGGATGACCGTGTGCATGAGCGCAAGGTTCCAGTTCGGTTGCGCGATGATCGCCGCCACGATATAGGTGACGAAGACGAAGGAAAGCACCATGAAAACGCGCTGCACGCGCTTGAAACTGCCGCCTACGATAAGCCCCCAAACAGCAGCTGCGGCGATGGGGACCGATACCCAGCGCGGCACGCCGAACATCTCCATGCCAGAAGCGATGCCTGCGAATTCGGAGAACGTGGTCGCAACATTGCCGATGAGCAAGGCGAGCATAGCAAGCGAGGTAAGACGAATGCCGAAGCGTTCGCGAATGAGCGCCGCAAAGCCCTTGCCTGTTACCGCGCCCATGCGTGTGGCGGTCGTTTGCACGACAACCAGAAGCAGGCACATGATCGGAATGATCCACAGGGTGAGGAAGCCAAACTTCGCGCCCACCGTGGAGTAGGTCGAGATACCGCCCGCATCGTTACCTGCCATGGCCGTAACGATCCCTGGGCCCATGGCCATGAGCACGAGCAATAGCTTCGAAGGCTTGCGCACTTCGGTGATCTCTTTGGCAAGCCCTGCTTCAGCATGCTCCTTGATGGAGGGATTGGGCTGGATGTTCTGCTCTTCTGCCATAGCCAGCTCTTATCCTGCAGCTCCGCCGAAGAAATGCAAAATGATAACGGTATAGGGAACGAGGAAGATCAAGAAGCACAAGAGCGCGACCACCACGGCAACCCAGGTGCGCTTGTTCGTGGTCTCCTCTGCACTGTCTTCGATGACTTCCATTGCGTCGTCAACCGTGACGATGCCGAGCATGCGTCCGTTCTCATCGACCACTGGCATGGCGATCAGGTCGTATTTCGAGATGTCCGCCGCAACATCTTCTTCGGTCTCTTCGGGGAAGGCAGTGATCACGTCGTCGAACATGATGTCCTTGAGCTGCGTGTTCTTAGTGGCGAGCACGAGCGTGCGGAGCGAAAGCACGCCGATGAGCTTGTCGTATTCGTTGAGTACGTAAACGTAACTGACCGTGGGGTGGTCTTCATCGAGTGCGCGCAGAGCTTCGATGGTTTGGTCGACGGTATCGTCGGCGCGCATCGCAACATACTGCGTGGTCATGAGGCCACCTGCGGTGTCTTCCTTATAGCCAAGCAAGCGGCGAATGCCCGCAGCTTCTTCAACGCCCATCAAGCGCAGCAAGGTTTCAGCTTTTTCGTAGGGAAGATCGCCCACGATGTCGGCCGCATCGTCGGGATCCATGTCTTCGAGCAGGCGAGAAGCGCGCTTTTCGTCCAGGTCATCGATGACATCTGCCTGGTATTCGTCTTCCATCTCCGAGATCGCATCGCCCGCACGCGCATCATCGAGGTGCTTGAACACGTTGGCGCGCTGCTGAGGGTCGAGCTGCTCGAGAATGTCGGCGACGTCGGCCGGATGAAGTTCATCAAGACGGGTGTGGGAAACGGAAAGCTGCACGTCGGAGAGGTTGCGGTCGAGCAGGTCCATGTAGTTCCACGCGATGATCTTCTCATCGAGCGGCTTGCGAAAGAGCTTGCTCAACTTGAGAGCCACGCGTTCGACCCAGGGAGCCAACCCGCGCAGAATGCCACGAACGCCCACTTCGGCACCGAGCAGGCGCAGTTGCGAACCGGAGGTGGAAAGCTTGAGGTCGTTTACGCGCACGACCTTCATACCCTGCGTGTCGACGATCTGGCGGTCGAGCAGATCGCGCGCGAGCAAGACTTCATCGGGCTGAAGGTAGCTGAAGCGGATGCCGGTCTTATCGACTTTGAGCTCGATGCCTTCATCGGTGACATCTTTGACGTACTTGCGCCATGAGATCATGAAAGGCGTTTTGCCAGGACCCAAGAACGCAAGCGAGGTGATGCGCGGGAATACTTCACCGGTTTGGATGGCAAGGTCTGAAATGGAGCCGATCTTTTCGCCATTGGCGTCGATGACGGGCTCGCCAAGCATTTGTGACAAATAGAGCATAGATCTCCTTTGGGCGGTTTGCTCGGCGCGATTTCATATGAACTCTGCGCAGCGGTTTGCAGCAGAAGATCAAGGAAACGGCCGTGCTTCAGGTGCGAGCGCTTTTCGAGCACCGCAAAGAAGCAGCAAACCTCTTTTCATCGCAGTTGTCTTTAGCCACCGCGACGAAGGAGATCCTCGAAGGGAGGTTAAAGACTAATTACTGTGAGGTTTCGATTTTCGAACCTTCACGTAACGTCCTTTCCTTAGGTAATAGTTGGCGCGAAAATGCCTGAGCAGTTTTCGAGCTTTTTAATTTTACGCGAAACGTATCACACGGGGGAATAAAGTTTTTGAAAGGTTGATTACATCCTTAAAAGTGCCCCAAAAAAGTTCAATGAGCCAAAGGGGACGGCTCATTGAAAAGGAAGGGGTCTTCGTGAAGCCCGGTGGAACCCGGGCCACGAAGAATAATGGAACTCAAGGGTCACGAGCTCCGTGGAGAAGATGACCTGAAGGGGGGGATGATCATCTTCCAAAGGAAAAAGGGTGGCTTGGAGGGGGGATTAGCCACAAGTGCATTATTAATCTTTCAATACCATATTGAAACCTTCACAAGGTGAACGGATTGTTTTGTAGGATGAACGTGTTTATCAGGGGTTATAGCGTAATCATTTGTGCTCTATCGCCGGGTGAACGGTAGGAAGCTGCACCCCGTATGCCCATGATAGAATAGGAAATGAACACGTTGGTATCACAAGCTGAGTGGTTAGCAAGTAGATCGTATAAGGCCTAACCTCAGGCAAGAGAAATACAGCGTTGTACAACATAGCTGCAATGAACAAAGGGGCGTCGGTGGCAAAGCTTTATTCCTACACGGTTCCACTCAAGAGCGATTTGCTCAATACGTATTGTGTGTTGCAAAAGGGCTTCACCGATCAATTCGTCTACTATCGCAAGGACAGGCCGCAGCGGTATCTAGGGCTTGGTCGTTGTATCGCGATCGCATCGCGCGAAGACCTCGATCATGTTCTGCAGGGTGAAGTTGCTCTGCCCACGATCATGTTCTCATTCAATCGCTTCGATGCGTCCAATCCCAAACCAGCCGATGAAATGATGCAGGCGTTTCCGCGTTTGCGTCTCATGATCCCTGAAGTGGTGCTGATCGAAAACGAACAGGGCTGCTTCTTGCAGGTGAACAGCCTTGGTCCTGTGTACAAGGGAAGGGTCGAGCGTTTTCTTCGCCATGCGAACGACGCGCCGATGCGCGAGCGACGTTCGATACGTTATTCGGTGGTGCCCGATAGTTATGAGGCGTGGGAAGAAGAGATGCGATCCACGCTCTCTCTTATTAAAGCTGGACGCGCGGCGAAGCTCGTGCCTTCGCGGCGCCAGGCGGTTGTGGCAACTGCTCCGTTCTCACCAAAGGACGTGCTGCTGAACCTCATCGATGGCAAGGCGCAGGGCACGGTGTTCTTGTATCGCTACGGCGATGTCTTCTTCTGCGGATGCACGCCGGAGCTGCTCGTGCGCAAGCAAGGTTGCCAAGTTGAGAGCATGTGCCTTGCGGGTACGGCCGCAATTGGATCAACGCCTGAGGAGCGCGAACAGTTCGCAACGTTCCTTATGAATGATGAGAAGAATCGTCGTGAGCATGATTACGTGGTGCGCTTCATTCGCGAAGTGTTCGAACGCAATTGCTACGATGTCGATATTCCAGCCGAACCCACTATTCTGCCGCTCAAGCATGTCCAACATCTCTACACGCCTGCTCGTGCATGTGTAATGGAGGGCGTTTCGCTCTTCTCTCTTATGGAGCAGCTGCATCCCACACCAGCGCTCGCTGGCCAACCAGTGGGCGAAGCGCTCATGTCGCTTCGTGAGATCGAGAGTTACAACCGCGGCTTCTTCGGTGGTGCCATCGGCGTGATAGATGCTGAAGACAACGGCGAATTTTCTGTGGCTATCCGCTCGGGCGTGTTCGATGGTGAAGCTGGCTGGATCTATGCAGGTTGCGGCGTGGTCGAAGGAAGCGACCCGCGCGAGGAATTCAACGAGATCGATATGAAATTTGAAACGATCCTGAGCGCCTTTCAAGGGGAGTAATATGGCGAATGAGACGATGAACGGTTCTATGCAGGATAACGAAGCCTGCACGAGCGAACACCCAATGCCGAGCGCTACCGATCACTCCGTAGCGCTCGCTACCTATATAGGTGCGTTTTTCGATGAGCTTATCCGCGGCGGCGTGAGTGCCGTGGTTGTAAGTCCCGGTTCGCGTTCGACCCCGCTTTCCATGATGGCTTACGCTTCCGATCTGGATGTGTATGTGGACGTGGATGAACGCGGCGCTGCTTTTTTTGCGTTGGGTCTGGCGAAAGCGACAGGGCAAGCGGTGGCGGTGATCTGCACCTCGGGTACTGCGGTGGCCAACTATTACCCGGCAGTGCTCGAAGCAGAGTCTTCGCGCGTGCCGCTGCTCGTTCTTTCAGGCGATCGCCCAGCGCGCTTGCAGCAGCTTGGTGCTCCTCAAACGTGCGATCAGCTCAAGATCTTTGGCAACCGTGTGCGTCAGTTCTGGAACATGCCTGAACCGACAGGTGCGATCGAGCAGGTGCGCTATGCACGACAAGTAGCGCGTGAAGCATTGGTGGCGCTTGCTCCGCAAACGCTAGTGAGTGCGCCGGTGCATATCAACTTCCCATTCGATGAGCCGCTTGTACCTGCATACGATAGGGCAGGGGTGTTCGAACTTGGGCGTGCTGCATCGCATGATGAGCTGCCGCTTTTGATCGAGCCTTCCTGCGCGCTCATGCCCGATCAAGTCGCGGAGCTCGAGCGTTTGCTCGAAGGAAAGCGAGCGATTGCGCTCTGTGGAGAAGGAACGATCGGCGCGTTCGACGCGCGCGTCTCTGCAAGTTGGGATACGCGCGATGAATCTGCCCGTACGCTCCTTTCGTGGGCGCGCCGCTTCGACATTCCGCTGTTAGCTGACCCACTTTCGCAGCTGCGCAACTATGCCGATGCGGCGATCATCGACAACTACGACAACATATTCGGGCGCGAGACTTGTCCCGATTTCGATGTGGTCGTTCGGTTCGGGCGCTATCCTGTTTCGAAGTGTGTATTCAAAACGCTTGAGACGAAGCCCCATATTCAGATCGTGGTCGATCCGCTCGAAACACGTGATTTCGATGCTGCCACCACCACGTTCGTGAAATGCGATCCGCTTGCGTTCGTTACGAGCTTTGGTGGGACAAGCGAAACGAGCGAAAAATCTTCTACGCCCAACATCGATCGATGGGCCGAAGCGAATGAAGCCGAAGCCGCACTTATTACGAGTGTTGAGGACGCGAGCTTTGTCTATACCTGCACGCGTGAAGGATGCTTCAACCAGGAGATCGCTCTTGAGGGCGCGTATGTTCAAGCGCTCATCGAGCACGCAGCTCCTCGTTCGCTCATCTTCAGTGCTAACAGCATGGCCATTCGCGCGCTCGATACGTTTTACGTGAAACCTTCCACGCCGGATGCGGGAGTTGTTGAACTAGGAGCACCGCGCGCCAGTCGCGCCTGCGATGTAACGCTGCTCGCAAATCGTGGGCTCAACGGGATCGACGGCACGCTTTCCTCCGCGCTCGGTGCAGCGCAAGCGTATGACCAGACCTATTTTCTTACCGGAGATCTTACGCTGCTTCACGACCTCAACGCGTTTGCGCTTCAGCACGAATTCGAATTGCGCGCAACGTCCGGCAAACCGATGCCTTCGATCATCGTGATCCTTTTCAATAATGGTGGCGGCGGCATCTTCGATATGCTTCCTCAAAAATCGAGCGATCCCTATTTCGAACGTTTGTTCTTAACGCCGCAACAGGTCGATTTCGAAGCATGTGGAAAACTCTTCGGCGTGCTATACAAAAACGTATCTGGCCTCGACGAATTTCGTGCCACGCTTGATAGCTGGAGTGGGACAGGAGGGATACACCTGCTGGAGGTCGATTTCTCGCTCGAAGGCCTTGATGGGCGATTTCGCCAGTTTCAGTAATTGTGCCACAAATTTGGCTTTGACCAGGCGTTTTGCTAGCACCAGTTTTCCACTGAACACAGAATGAGAAAGCAAAGAAGAGCGAACATGATACAGGACATTGTTGAAAACCATGCGATTGACATCGATGGGGTCGGACGGGTCCATGCGTGTGGAAAACCAGGGAATCCGCTGGTCATCCTCTTGCATGGCTTCATGCAAACAGGTGCTTCTTGGGCACAGATCGTGCAGCAATTGGAAGGTTATCATGTCCTAGCGCCTGATCTCTTAGGGCATGGAAAAACCCCGTTTTCACGTGAGGATGAGCTATCGCTCGAGGCGTATGTCGAACAGGTGAATACGCTTGTTGCTTGGGCAAGAAAGAACGATCTAACAGGGAGAACACAGTCCGTTTCGCTCGTGGGATATTCCTTGGGTGGGCGCATCGCCGCACTCTATGCTTCTCGCTATCCCGAGAATGTCTCTGCGCTCATATTGGAGTCGGCCGGATTGGGTCCCAAAAACGATGATGCGCGCACGGCGCGTGCAGAAAAAACAGCGCGCATGATCGCTGAACTTGATCGTTCGATCGCGCTCGATCCAACACATCCGCTGGCTGCTTTTCTTGATTATTGGGAAGCGCTGCCGCTCTTCGCCACGCAAGCTGAGCTCCCAGAGGCAACGCGTTCGCGCGTTCGTGAAGAGCGTGCAGCGAATGATCCGCTGGCCTTGCGCGCGAATTTGAGCGATGCGGGTCAGCACAAGATGGATGATCTCCGTCCCGTGCTGGCACACCTCAATAAGCCCTTACTTTATATAGTGGGTGAGCGTGATGTGGCTTATACTGAGATTGCACGAGATTTGATGCGTACCTGGGCGGATGAACACAAGGATTCTCTGCTTTGCGGTACGGGATTTTTGCAGATAGAGGTGATGCGTGACGTAGGTCACAATACTCATCTCGAAGCGCCCGATCAATTTGCACAAGTCGTACGTGCGTTTTTGATGCGTACGGCATAGAGCGGAGCGTTCTCTGCTGCGCAATGGGTGGGCTTGTTGCAGAGCGCACGTACGCAACAAAAGACGAGCAACGCTGATACAGCGAAGAAGCGCGAAAGAAAAGGAGAAGCGTCCATGAGCGAATTTGCCTGGCAACGTGGCAAAGAATACAAAGAGATCATCTACGAAACGCTTGACGGCATCGCGAAGATCACGATCAACCGTCCCGAGCGTCGCAATGCGTTCACGCCACTGACTGCCGTTGAACTCTACGATGCTTTCACCGAAGCGCGCGACGATGCCGCGATTGGCGTGGTGTTGCTCACGGGTGCGAACCATGGTGGGCGCCACGAAGATGAAGCGTTCTGCTCGGGTGGCGATCAAAAGAAACGCGGCACCGGCGGATACGTGGGCGAAGACAACATTCCGCGCTTGAACATCTTGGACGTTCAGCGTCTCATTCGTGTGATCCCGAAGCCGGTCATCGCGATGGTGAATGGTTACTCCATCGGTGGTGGCAACGTGCTCAACATGCTCTGCGACCTAACGATCGCAGCTGATACTGCGAAGTTCGGCCAGACCGGTCCACGTGTAGGCAGCTTCGATGCTGGATACGGTGCAGGCTATCTGGCTGCCATCGTCGGGCAGAAGAAAGCGCGCGAGATCTGGTATCTCTGCCGCCAATACACCGCGCAAGAAGCACTCGACATGGGGCTTGTGAACAAGGTCGTTCCCTTTGACGAGCTTGAAGCCGAATGTGTTTCTTGGGCGCGTGAGATCTTGAAGCATTCGCCCACGGCATTGCGCTTCATGAAAGCATCTTTCAATGCAGCAACAGATGGACTTGCGGGCATTCAGCAGCTTGGCGGTGATGCTACGCTTCTGTACTACACCACCGAAGAAGCAATGGAAGGTCGTGATGCATTCAAGGAGCATCGTGATCCCGATTTCGGACAATTCCCGAAATTCCCGTGATGCTCGGTAAAAAGCGTTTGGTGTTGTTGTCAGTAGTTCAAGCAGTTCGTTAGCGAGTTTGCGAATGGATTCTGCGCTCACCGTTGCGTTCGCCACCTTGAAGATAAACAAAAGAGACTTCACGATCGATAAAGGATAGAGCCATGATCACTAAGCTCGCACAACTTGCCCGAGAAAAAGGTTCGAAGGCGTTCTTCTACACACAACTTGAATCGGGATCGGAAGTCTTTTCGTATCGCCAAACACACCTTGCCGCTGCGGCGCTCGCACAAGAGCTCGAGAAAAAAGGCCTTGGCAAGGACACGCGCTATATTGCATGCAACCTGTTCAACGGACCAGAATTCGTGTTCCTCTCCTTCGCTGTCGCCTATCTGGGGGCAACGCTTGCCGTGCTGAATCCGCGCTTATCCGATGAAGAGCGTTTGCTGCGCAAGGTCGAGCTCGAAAACGCGTCGAATCAGAACAACATCGCGATCCTTACCGAAGAGCACATTCAGCGCATGATCATCGATTCACTCGGCATCGGTATCATGGAGCTCGCGCATGAGCCCAACGGCCAGATTCCGGTGAATCCGCGCACAATGGAAATCCTTTCCTATGCGGAGAAGAAAGAACGCGAATTCGATCCCGACCATATCGGACTCATCATGTTCACCTCGGGCTCTTCGGGCACTCCGAAGGCAACGCAGCTTTCCTGGCGTTCGCTCCATGGTGCAGCGGTGGCGGCGACCAAGGCGCTCTGCAAACCAGGCAAAGGTATCTGGCAGCTTGTTTTGCCCATGTGTCATATCGGCGGGTTCGAAGTCATGGTGCGTTCGCTCGTGAACGAAAGCCCGTTCTTGCTCTACCTCCGTTACCAGCCATCGCGCCTGCTCAACGATGCTTTGAGTTTCAAGGTCACGCATATCTCCGTGGTCGATAAGATCTTGCAGGACCTGCTCGCCTACGACAACGATCGCATCATCGCGCAGTATAAATGTATCCTGCTGGGTGGTGCTGCGCTCAATAAGAAGACCATCAAGCAGGCGCTCCGTGCTCGAGCGAGCGTTTTCGCAAGCTACGGCATGACTGAGACGTCCTCCATGATCGCTTGCGCGCCCATAACGCGCGGGTTCGATGGTGGCTTGCGCATGTTGCCAGGCTATCTTGTTCATATCGTTCAGCCTGACAAGCAAGGGGTCGGCCAACTTCAAGTGAAAGGCCCCGGGGTGTTCTCGGGTTATTTGAATGCACGCGCTGCGATGAGCATGGATGGCTACTTCGTGACGGGCGATCGCGCTCGCATGGGGCGCGATGGCAAGCTCTATGTGTATGAGCGCGTGGAAGATCTCATCATTTCCGGTGGTGAGAACATCTATCCGGAAGAGATTCGCGAGGCGCTCTTGCGCATTCCCGGTGTGAAGGATGCCTATGTGTTCGGCACCGCAGATGAACTGTGGGGCTATAGACCGGTGGCGTTCGTCGAGGCCGATTATTCGCCTGAAGCCATTGCGAAAGATTATAAGGAGCTGGGTCTCGATCCCGAAGAGACGGGTATCCGGCCTGCTTCTTGCCCGCAGGAATTCGCGCGCAATATTCACGAATACCTCGAGCCTCATATGTCGCATTTGCATCATCCGAAGCATATTCTCGTGCTCGAGCAGTTCCCGCAGACATCTGTGGGTAAAGTCGATCGCATCGCGCTCAAGCGTCTTTACGATAGGCGCATCGATATCAAGTCGGTCACGCTCTATCGCACGCGCCAGCCCTACAACACGCCCATCAAAACGCCGAAGCGCGAGATCGATACCCGCGAGTCGTTCTTCGTCGAGCTCGAAGATTGGGCAGGGCGTACCGGTATCGGCGAGTGCGTTTCATTCACGACGAACTGGTATCTTCCCGAAACGCTCGGCGACGATTATGCGATCACTAAGGATGTTATTTCGAGCATCGTGATGAACGAACGTTATCTTCATCCGAGCGAAGTGAGCCGCTCATTCGCTACCTTCCCAGCGCTTGCGAATTATCCGATGGCGAAGGCTGCGGTCGAATCGGCTGTGTGGGATCTGTATGGTAAAGTGGTCGGTGCACCTTTGTGGGAGCTCATCGGTGGCGTGCGCGGCAAGCAGGTTCGTGGTGGAACCGTGATAGGCATCATGAGTACCGAAGACACGCTTGCCGAAGTTGATCGCGCAGTTGCCGCTGGATATGATCGCGTGAAGATCAAGATTACGCCGGATTCCTGTCTTGAGAAAGTGCGCGCGGTACGCGAGAAGCACCCCGACCTCATGATCTTCCTCGATGCGAATCAGTCGTTCACGGAAGAGACCATGGATATCCTCTATAAGCTCGACGCGCTCAATATCACGTGTCTTGAAGAGCCGCTCGATCCGAACTATACGCCCACCTCTGGTTCAAAAGATCTGCTTGAACGTCTTTCGTTATTACAGGATTCGATCAAGACGCCTATCTGTTTAGATGAGTCGGTCGTTTCTGCGCGCGATATGCATCATGCGATGGAGATCGACAACTTGAGCGTGTATGCTATCAAGATCGCTAAGTTCGGTGGCATTCAGCCTGCGCTCGATTTCTGCAATTGGGCAGCTGAGCATGGCAAGCAGATCTGGATGGCGGGGATGTTCGATACGGGTGTCTCAAAGCGCACGTATGCTGCGTTCGAGACGTTGCCCTACGTGAACTTGCCGGGTGATATCTCAGATGCGGGGCACTATTTCAAAGAGGACGTTGCGCTGCCGCCGGTTGCGCTCAAGAATGGAGCACTGACACTTAACGCACCAGGTCATGATGCAGGTATCGGCTGTGTGCTCGACAAGGAATATTTGAAGAAGATCACGATCGAAGAGATTCGTATCACTAAGTAGGTAGTATTAAGCAGGTTTTCGCGGGAATTCCGCTGAAGGAAACATGAGCTGGCTAGATAGATCGAAAGGTGTCTGGCCTGCATGATGAAGGAGAAACTTATGAGAAAGAGAATCGCAGCGCTCTTTGCAACCTTTGCGCTCGCTTTCTGTTTGCCGGTTTGCACGCCAGCGGCGTTCGCAGCAAGCGCATTCGATCAAGGCGGATCGAGTATGGCTGCTGCTGGTATTGAATCTGATGTTACCTACAATGCGGGCAATCTGTTCGCCGTTATGTATCCTGTTTCGAATACCGATATCGAGAACGATCTGTATTGGGTAGGTCAAACCCTTGATGCGAGCAAGATCAACGTAGGCGCTTCGGGTCATGGCAGTATCCTTGCTGCTGGTCAGAGCATTACGCTGAAGAACGCGAAGGTAGCCGACAGCGTGCGCGCTGCTGCTCAGGATATCATGATCGATCATGCGCAGATCTCGAACAATATAACGGTTGCCGCTCAGAACATTTCGCTCGGTAATGACGTGAGTGCAAATGGCGTCTATGCGTCTGCGCGAACCTTGTCTATTTCTGGCTCTTACCAGGGTGGATTGCTCGTCGGTGAAACGGTGAACTTCGACGGCGCGGTCGAAGGGGATCTGAACATCCAGGCGCAACAGATCAACATTGGAAAGAATGCGCAGGTGAAGGGACAGCTCGTTCTTCCTGAAGGTGTAACGGTCAACATCGCAGATGGTGCGCAGGTTCCGAACGTTACCTATAGCGCTCCTATCAATACTGCTCAGCCGACCTTGTTCGATGACATTATATCGATCGTGTATGCCTGCATGGCTCACATTGTGCTCGTGGGCTTGTTCTTCGTTATCATTCGCAAGCAACTCGTGAGTGCTTCGATCATGGCGCGCAAGCGTCTTGGTATGATGCTTTTGGCTGGTCTTGTGGTGTTCTTGGTGGCGCCGCTGGTATGCTTGCTGCTCATCTTCCCGCTCATCACCATTCCTGTGGTGGTGCTCATGGTGCTCGTGATGTTGATCATTGCGCTGTTCTCGATTCCCTTCGCAGGTTCGGCGCTCGGCATGATGTTGTTCAAGGATCGTATGAATCCGGTGCTTGCAGCTGTTATCGGTACGCTGATCCTGACGATCTGCGCTTACCTGCCGATCCTGTCCTTCCTTACCGTGATCTTCTGCATCATATTCACTGCAGGCTATCTATGGATGAGCTATTGGGATATTCATAAGACGCGCAGGCAGGAGAGGATCGCGGCACAGCAAGCTGCGATGGCGGGTGCGGTTCCACCACCACCTTTCGGGAATGCTTCATCAGCAGAGGCTCCCGTTGATGTTCCTCCTGCACCAACTGGCAATCCGGTCTCGAATGTTCCTCCCGAGCCGTATGTTGCGCCGCCTGCTCCAGGTACTCCTGAAGGACCAGGGCCAGACGATCCTATTCAGCAACCAAAAAAGTGACAAACTACCCGGTCGTTCGACATCTTTTCGAATGAACAACAGACGTTCAACAGTTCGTTCGCGAAAAAGATACACACCTGGTGTGCTCCTATAATGACAGTGGCAAGCGGGGAGCTTGATTCCTGCGCTTGTTGCTGATAATGCAGGGGGTTCATCATGTGCACAGGGATTCGTTTTACTGATAATGAAGGCAATATGTATGCTGGTCGCAATCTCGATTGGGAATGCGGTTATGGCGAAAAAGTAACCGTTACCCCGCGCGATTACGTGCGTCCGTATGCGTTCGAACAACACGCAACGGGGTTTGCGACCATTGGCACCTGCATCGTTGTTGAAGATATACCGCTGTATTTTGACTGCGGCAATGAAAAAGGGCTCTACATCGCTGGCTTGAATTTCCCTGGTTATGCTCAGTATGAGGCGAACGCCGTTGAGGGGAAGACAAATGTTGCTGCCTATGAATTTCCTCTCTGGGTTGCGAGTAACTTTACTTCCGTTGATGAGGTTGAGGCGGCGTTGGAGAGCGTTGCCATCGTGGCTAAGCAGGTGAACGAGCAATATCCTGTGGCGCTGCTTCACTATATAATCTGCGATGCAAAGCGCTCGATCGTAGTCGAATATATGGCTGACGGCATGCATGTTCACCATAACGATGTTGATGTGCTCGCGAATCAGCCCACCTACGATTGGCATCATGAACACCTGCGCAGCTACTTGAACTTGAGTTCAGAATTCAAGCCTCAGGTGAAGTGGGGGAATGTCGAGTTCGCTCCGTATGGGAGCGGCGAGAATCTGGTCGGCATGCCCGGATCGAACTATTCGCCTGATCGCTTTGTGCGTGCCGCCTACTACAACACGCATTATCCAGTTCAGGAGGGTGAATCGGCCAACGTGACGCGCTTGTTCCGTACGCTCGGTTCGGTCGAGCAATTCCTTGGCGGAGGACTGATGGAAGATGGGAAGTACGAGTACACCATCTATACGGGCGGCTTCTCTTCGGCGACCAACACGTACTACATGTCGCTCTACGAAGACCCCGCAATCAAGCCTTACCCTATGAGCGCTGCTAGCCTCGATAGCTCTACCCTTCATACCTTCGCGTAATTTCTACCAGGAGAGGAGTTCGTAGCCGTCTTCAGTGACGACGACCTGGATTTCCCACTGCGCAGAATCGCTTCCGTCTGCGGTGCGCACCGTCCAGCCGTTGGGATCGCTCATGTCGATGGGCGATTCGCCGGCGTTGATCATCGGCTCGATCGTGAACATCATGCCTGGTGCGAGAACCACGCCAGTGCCCGCTTGCGAGACATGGCTGACGAACGGATCCTCGTGGAAGTCCCAGCCGATGCCGTGTCCGCCGAATTCGCGCACGACCGAAAAGCCGTTCGCTTCGGCATGTGCCTTCACGGCGGCGCCCACATCGCCCAAGCGACCCCATGGTTTCACCTGTTCAAGCCCCTTTAACATGGCTTCACGCGTCACTTCAACGAGGCGCTTGCGTTCTTCGGAAACCTCGCCGATGCAGAACATGCGTGAGGAATCGGAAAAGTAGCCATCAACGATCGTGGAGCAATCCACGTTCACGATGTCGCCTTCTTTGAGTACGTCGTCTTCGGAGGGCATGCCGTGGCAAACAACCTCATTGATCGAGGTGCACACGCTGAACGGATAGCCTTCGAAATCAAGATCGGCAGGGATGCCTCCGTGCGCTTCGGTGTATTCGTTCACCCAATCGTTGATCTGGGCAGTTGTCACGCCAGGACCGATGCGTTCTGCAACATAATCGAGCACGCCGATGTTCACCGCCGCACTCTTGCGCACCGCTTCGATATCCTCAGCATTCTTCAGCATGGCACGCGAAGGAACTTCAAGCCCTTCGTCGTAGAAGTGTTGGAGCTGGTTGTCGATCGAAAGGTGGCATTTCTTGTATTTCTTGCCGCTGCCACACCAGCAGGGATCGTTGCGTTCAGGTTGGGGTTGACCGTCGTACATGAGTCCTCGATTGCGTTCGGGTATTTTGTACACCCATTCTAACAAAGCGCGCAAGTGAGATTAAGGAGAGGCCGCAACATGGAGTGAAGGCGTTGTTCGTGCTCGAATAAGCACCGCCGCGTTTGCCTGAGCCTAAAGGAAGAAAGGGTTTGGCTTATACGCAAGAGTGAACAAAGCTCTCACCATGCGTTGATAATTGAGCGAATGCGCAACAGCTGCAATTCGTGTTTAGCAAGGGAAAAGACCAAGCTATGATTAAGAAGCGTCCAGTCTTGAGTTTTTCAAGGACGGGCAAAAAGAAGGCAAAACGACGGTTGGATTGGTAGCAAGCATGAACGCATCGAGCAAAGTCGCATCGAACGAGCCCATTTCATCTCAACAAGAGGGAGGCGCTGCGTTTCATGAGCCGCAAGCGATCGAGGTGCGCGGTGCGCGCGTGCACAATCTAAAGAACATCGATGTGGATGTTCCGCTGCGTGAGCTGGTGGGTATTGCGGGCGTTTCGGGCTCGGGAAAGAGCTCGCTGGCGCTTGGGGTGCTCTATGCTGAAGGAAGCAGGCGGTATCTTGAGGCGCTTTCGACGTATACCCGCAGGCGCATCAGCCAAACTACGCGCGCACAAGTTGATGAGGTGCTCCATGTTCCAGCTGCTATTGCCTTGCGTCAGCGGCCAGGGGCGGGCGGCGTGCATTCGACCTTCGGAACGTCGACCGAATTGCTCAATTATCTGCGCTTATTGTTCTCTCGTCTCGGCAGTCATGAATGTCCCAATGGTCACCATGTGCCTCCAAGTTTGAACGTTGCCGCCGAAAAACCGCTCGAATGTCCGATCTGTCATGTGGAATTCTATGGGCCAAGCGCTGAAGATCTGGCGTTCAACAGCGCGGGCGCTTGCCCAACATGCGGCGGAACAGGCGTGGTGCGCGAAGTGGACGAGAGCACCCTTATCGCAGACCCCAAGCTTACGCTTGAAGAAGGGGCGGTTGCACCTTGGCGTCAGCTCATGTGGTCGCTCATGCCGCAGGTCGCGAAGGAAATGGGTGTACGCATCGATGTTCCGTATTGCGAGCTGACTCCTAAGGAGCAGGATATCGTTCTGCATGGCCCGATGGAAAAGAAGCATATTCTCTATGTGCCGAAGAACAAGGACCATGCCACCGAGCTCGATTTCACGTATTACAGTGCGGTGAACACGGTGAAGAATGCGCTTTCTAAAGTGAAGGATGACAAAGGTCTTGCGCGCGTTGCCAAGTTCTTGAAGCAAGAGGCATGCCCCGATTGCGGTGGCTCGCGTCTTTCGAAACGTGCGCGTTCTTCGCTGCTTGATGGGAAGAACCTGGCCGAAGCAACAGCACTCACGCTCGATGAATTGAGCCGGTGGCTGCCTACGATTCCCGCAAGCTTGCCTGAAGATATGCAGCCTATGGCACGCGCGATCATCGCCGAAACGCAAGAGCCGATCGAGCGTTTGCAGCAGCTGGGACTTGGGTATTTGAGCCTCGATCGTGCGAGCGCAACGCTTTCCAATGGAGAGCGTCAGCGCGTGGCTTTCGCCCGTGCGGTGCGAAGTCGTACGACCGGGGTGCTCTATGTGCTCGATGAGCCTTCAATCGGTCTTCATCCTTCCAACGTCGAAGGCTTGCTGGGTGTGATGGATGATCTGCTTGGCGATGGCAATTCGGTTGTTGTGATCGATCATGATGTGCGCGTGCTCGAGCAAGTGAATTGGATCATCGAGATAGGGCCGGGATCTGGCGCGCACGGGGGACGCGTGATCGCGCAGGGAACGGTAGATGAGGTGGAGAACGATCCCGCCTCACGCATTGGGTCCTATCTTTCGGGCAAACGCAAAGTGGCTGTGCGCAGTCGCGTTGCGAAGGCCCACTTGTTCGATGAAGGAGCGATCCATCTCGAAACAGGCACGATCCATACCGTGAAGCCGCTTTCGGTCGATTTTCCGATTGCGCGCCTTACGTCGATCACGGGCGTCTCGGGTTCGGGGAAGACGACGCTCATCTTGGAAAGCTTGGTGCCGGCGCTTGTTGCGAGCTTCGCAGGGAAAGCGCTGCCCGCGCACGTTCATCAGGTCGACCCAGGAGGTATCGAGCGTGTTCACCTGATCGATTCGACGCCGATCGGTGCCAACATTCGCTCGACGGTTGCAACCTATTCGGGGGTGCTCGATATCTTGCGCAAGTCTTTTGCCGCGTTGCCAGCAGCGAAGGAGCGCGGGCTTAAAGCGGGTGCCTTCTCCTACAACACCGGCAGCTTGCGGTGTCCGACCTGCGATGGAACGGGGCAGATATCGCTTGATGTGCAGTTCTTGCCCGATGTAGACATTCCCTGCCCTGATTGTGGCGGTTCGCGTTATGGCAAAGAGGGCTATCAGATCCGGTTGCCGTTGCAAGTTTTGCCAGATGAGCGGGATGAGCAGGATGAGCTCAATGGGGAGCTCGAACAGGACGAAGCAGATGAGCTAGTCGAATCTATCAACGCGTCCGAAACCGCGCATGATGATGAACTTTCACTCCCTGAAATCCTGGCGCTTACGGTCGACCAACTTTTGGCGCTGAGTGGAAACCTGCCGAGCGTAGCCGTGAAGTTGCGCACGCTCTCCGAGCTTGGCTTGGGCTATCTTACCTTTGGGGAAGCAACGCCCGCTCTTTCGGGCGGTGAGGCGCAACGATTGAAACTTGCAGGTGAGATGCACAAAAAGCAACAGGGGGCTCTATTCGTCTTCGACGAACCTACTATTGGTCTGCATCCGCACGATGTTGAGGTATTGCTGCGTGTATTGCAGCGCTTGATCGATAAAGGAGCAACGGTGATCGTGATCGAGCACGATTTGGATATGATCGCGAACTCGGATTACGTGATCGATCTTGGTCCAGGCGGAGGCGAGGCTGGCGGCAAGGTGGTTGCCACGGGCACGCCAGAAGATATAGCGGCGAACCCTCAGAGCATCACCGGCAAATATCTTTTACTTGACCTGGAGTGATGCGCTGTTCCTTAAGGCTATGCAGCATAGAAGGCATAAGGTGTAGTGAACAGTATGCCCTTCACGCTTACCTTATGCTTCCCAGTTCGGTTTATCCGGGTTGCTCGTATTGATGCCTTCTTCGTGTTCGCGTTCGATCTTCGCTGCGGCCTTACCCCACGATTTACCTGCCGTACGTGCGCAAGCTGCAACGCCGCCACCGAGAGCGATCAGGCCGATAACGTTCGGGAGAACCATGAGCTGATTGAACATGTCGGCAAGTTCCCATACCAGGTCATTTGAGAGCAACGAGCCCATGAAGATGAAAATGAGCGCAATAACGGTGAACACCGGAACTGCCTTCTTGCCAAAGAGATACTGAACGTTGATCTTTGCGAACAGGTTCCAGCTCAAGATCGTAGAGAATGCGAAGAACAGCAAGCAGATAGCCACAAACACATTGCCACCCACTTCGCCGAACATCGAACCGAATGCGAGCTGCGCCATGTTGGTCTTGTCGATGCCTTCGTAAGCACCTTGAGCCAGTGCGCCGTTGCCCGTGTAGAGCACGCTGATAACAACGAGCGCGGTGATGGTAACCACGATGAAGGTGTCAACGAAAACGCCGATCAGCGCAACGGTTCCCTGCTCGTGCGGGTTCTTCACGTTTGCCTGTGCGTGAGCGTGCGGGGTAGAACCCATGCCCGCTTCGTTCGAGAAGAGACCGCGCTTCGCACCTTGTGCAAGCGCTGCCAGGATACCAAAGGTCACGCCGCCGATCTCTGCCTGCGGATTGAATGCGCAAGAGAAGATGAGTGCGAACGCTTCGCCGGTTGCAGGGAGATTCGCAAGCAGCACGATAAGGCCGCCGATCAAGTAAACGATCGCCATGAGCGGAACGATCTTTTCCGTAACGACCGCCAAGCGTCCAACGCCGCCGATGAACACGTAAGCAGCGATCGCAACAACCGCGATGCCCCACACCCATGCGGGAATGCCGAAAGCAGTTTCGCAGGTCGAAGCGATGGAGTTCGATTGCACCATGCATCCCATGAAGCCGAGTGCGAGGATGATCGCAACTGAGAAGAAGCCAGCAAGGAAGGTGCCGAACTTGCCGCGGAATGCGGTCTTGATGTAGTAGACCGGACCGCCGTGAACGATGCCTTCGCTATCGACGATACGCGTCTTTTGTGCGAGCACCGCCTCGGCGTAGTTCGTGGCCATGCCTAAAAATGCGATGAGCCACATCCAGAAAATCGCACCAGGGCCACCGATCAAGATCGCGCCGCACGCACCAACGATGTTGCCAGTGCCGACCTGCGCCGCAATAGCAGTGGTGAGCGCTTGGAAGGAGCTCATGCCGCTCTTCTCCTTTTTGCCGAAGAGCGAAAAGCCGCCGAACACACGCTTCCAGCCTTCTCCGAAGCAGCGGATCTGCACGAAGCGCGTTCGGATGGTGAAGTAGAGGCCTGCGCCGATGAGCAAGATGATCAGCACGTAATTCGAAAGATAGGAATTGATGGTAACAACGATGTTCAGCAAGGCTTCTTCCATGGCTTGGGCTCTCCAGCGCCCTTGATGGTCAGGACTATTTTGGATTATGCGTAATTGTGTTGATTTAGAGGATTAAAGCAACAGTCGTTATTCTACTGAACTTCACTGTGCTGCAAGAGAGATTTAGGTGCTTTGCTGTAATAAAGTGCTCGGTGGTCGAACTTCACGTGAGCGAAGCAAGATCGAGATTCGACCGCGGGGGGATCGGGTAACCGTGAAAAGTAGATGAATCGGATGGATCGTCTAGTCAAATAGAATCCCGAGAAGCTTCGTCTGTTGGTTCCACCAGGGCGTTTTTCTACGATAGAAGAAGGAAAAACGACCAACAACGAAGAAGGGAATTCGCTATGACGGTAGAAACAGCACGACTATGCACCGAAGACCGGGACTATCGCCGCTACGGGATCGAGAAGGGCAACCCGCAGCCGTTCGAGGACGACATGCACACGCCAGGTGGCAAGGGAACCTTCGAATGGTGGTACACCGATGCGAATTTCGACGACGGCACCACCGTGGTGGCAATCTGGTTCACGAAGAACTACTTCGATGTGGCCGGCCCGGCTTGGCCGACGGTCGATCTCGAGATCACGCTCAAGGACGGCACGCGCATCAATCCGGTGGTCCACGGGCAGAAGGGCGTCCCGGTAAGGAAGTCAGGCGGTCCGTGCGACGTGCAGATCGAGAAATGCTACATCAAATACGATGAGGGGCGCTATGTGCTCCACTTCGATAACGGCGATTACGTCTACGACGCGGTTATGACGCCGACCACGCCCATGTGGCGCCCCGACACCGGCATCTGGAATTTCGGCGACCTCGAATACGGTTGGTTCGTCGCTGCTCCTACGGCAGATGTGGAGGCTACGCTCACCATGAAGGGCGTGACCAAGCGCCTGAAAGGCACTGGCTATCACGATCACAACTGGGGTTACACTGGCCTCGAGAACATGATGAACCACTGGTATTGGGGCCGCGCCAAGGTGGGCGACTACACGGTCATCGCGTGCGACATCATCGCCGAGAAGAAATACGGCAATAAGCGTCTGCCGGTGTTCATGATCGCTAAGGACGGCGAGATCTTGAACGACGATGCTTCGATCACGAAGGTCGAGCGCTCCGATACGCACATCAACGATTTCACCAAGAAGTTTATGGATGACACGCTCGTCTATTATCAGGACGTGAGCCCTGATGAAAAGTATGTGATCACCTTCGAACGCAAACGCGATATCATGCCGCGCAGCCTTCTTGAAGTCGTCTCGCCCGTGAAGCGATTCTTCGCGAAGCTGGTGGGCATGAACCCGACCTACATGCGCGTTATGGGCGACGTTACGGTGGATGTTGAGCGCAACGGCGAATTCGACCACGTAACCGAAGAAGGCCTCTGGGAGCAGTACTTCCTCGGCAGCAATAAGGAGGCGATCATTGAGGGCGTGTGTTATCCGGTGAGCGCCTAGCGATGTGGCGAAGCGGGCGCTCTCTTGCTCGGAACGAGTGCTCGCCCGAACACGGTGCTCGTCGCCACTCGTAGTGATTCCGGCTTCGGCCGATCTCGTTATTCCAATGTGGCCTGCAATGGTTCTTTCCTGAGGAAGTCCGGTGCGCATTGCCAGATCGCATCGAGAACGACCTCGAAGGACCATTGCAGATCGCAACGACACCATTGCAGGAAGACGTCGACGATTCCGCAGAGATAGACATCGATCTTGAGCTTGAGCAAGAGCTTTTCGTCGGGCGAAAGACTCGGGCTCAGGTGTTGCTCGTAGCTCGCTTGCTGAAGCCACTCGAGGATCGTGTCGCGGAAGTTGTTCTGGCCGGCATGATCGGGCAGCTGTCGGAAAAACCCCTTGTGATGCTGTGCGAACGCGAAGGCGTGACGGATATTCTCGACCGTGTTGATCGGCAAGCCGCTCTGCACGAGATGGCTGATCGGGATGTAGCTGACGAGATCGTTCATGTCGCGGAAGTTGTTGTAGAACGTCTGCCGGGCAGTATGGGTCTCTTTGATGAGCGCGGTAACGGTGATGCGGTTCAGCGGCTGGGTCTCGCAGAGACGCAGCAGCGTATCGCAATACAGCTTCTTCGTATCCGCCATGTTATTTGCGGTAGATGCCGGGGACGATTTTGAGTTGAGCTTGGTCGTGGAAGTAGTCCTTGATGCTTCCGAGCATGGGCATCGTCTGCTTCACCGAGATCGCACCTTCCGGGCAGCGAGACCGGCAATAGCCGCAACCGAGACACACCTCTTGGTTCACGACCATCTTCCCGTCGCTCTCGCGAAAATGAATGGCATCCTGAGGGCAATAGTCGATCTGGCATTTGCCGCAACCGACACAGCGATCGTGGTCGACCACCGCGGTCCAGCCGCTTGGCAGGAAGCCGCGCTTGATGTTGCGCGGGCCGTTCTTCGAGAGGTTCATGCCCACGCAGCAGCACGGACAGCAAAAACAGATCTCGAGGAACGAGTCCATTTGGTCATTGCGAAAACCCCAGATCAACTGTTCGACCTGCACCCAAAGCGACTGACAGGTGAGCCCGAGCGCCGCAGCGCGTTCCACGCGTTCGTACGCCTCTTCTTTCGTGAGCTCGACCGCCATGCCGTGATCGACCACTACGCGACCGCCGAGATCGAGGAAGAGGCAGGCGAGGTCGTGCGGATAGCTCTGGCAGTCGCTGCCAGCGCGGCAAAGACATTCTTTCATGCCGCCGATGAACTCCGCTTCATCGATCGCCTTCTTCACTAGATCGATCGGCAGCGTGACCGTTGCCATATCACGCTCGATGTCGTTCGAGATGGTCTCGTTCAGCTGGATGGTCTTGGTCGAAGTGGTGCCGTGATGGTGGCTACCGCACGAGCAACTTGCTTCCGTCGTTTCCTTCGCGCCTTCCACCTTCGTCGCGCTCTTTTCCGGTCGCGGGGCAAGCCGTTCGAGCTTGCAAGCGAAGGCCCCCTTCGCTGCTTCGGGATTCTTGTGGACGACGTAGTTGTTATAACGAGCCGTTCCGGGGCGGTCTTCGTCGACATCGACGTTGAGGTTGAAGGCGAAGCCGGCGGAATAAGAATCCTCGGGCGGGTCGAACATCATCGCCTTGCGATAGAGCTTGTCGCCGATCGAACCGGGCTTTCCCAGGTGCTTCGACAGGTCGAGGATCTTCTTGAAGACCTTCAGCACTACCTTCCAATTCCATTGGCGTGCAGAGGTGTGCGTGACGATGAAGTTCTTGATCCCGAGGCCGTTGGGCTTGTTCTGGTAAAGCGGACGTGGGCTGGGACCGGCGCTCTTCCTGCTGAGCCGCTCCTCGTCAAGGAAGAGCACATTGCCCTGTTCGTCGATATTGGTGTAGAACGCGGGAAGCGCTCCGTCGGCCGGCTCTTCGCCGGTGTAGGTGAGCACGCGTTCGGTTTCTCTCTTCTCCATCAGAGCCTCCTTGAAACGTTTCGCATCTTCGTGCTAGGCAGCACGGTCCATCTGCGAGCTTTGGTATTCCAGAATCTTGTTGGCGCGACGCAGCTGCGCGTCTTTGCAGGCGAGCTTGCCCATCTTCGCTGCCATGCGGTGCATCATGAAGTTCGAGGGGACGCCCCACTGCAACGCAAGCCGTGCGATGGTCGCCTTCGAGGTGTTCTCGGGCCACCATGCTTGTAGGTAGCTCACGAAATGCGTGCCTTCACCGTTGTTGGTGGGCTGGAGGATGAAGTTCCAGGTCCACGCGAACCCTTTCATCCATTTCGGTCGCCAAGCAACCGCAAGATCCTGCGTCGGTTTGAAGCGCGTGTCGGAGTAGGTGAGGATGTATTCGTTGGGTTTCACGTCCACGACACCCGTGCCCATCCCGTTTTGATGATAGTACATCCAGTCGCCTGGCTTGACGCTCTGCCATTCAGGGCGAATCGTGTAATCGTTGCAGATATGGAAGCCAAAGAATCGCTCAAGATGCTGGAAGCTGTAGAATCCGGCCTTGGTCAGGTTCATCTGGGCGAGATACGGGTAGAAGTCTTCTGGCGCGCAATCGAAATCGAACGATTGACCTCCCGTGATGCGAATGTCTTCCGGGCTGAAGATGTCGTGGCCGGGCAGCGTTTCTTCGCAGGCTCGTATCTCTTCTTTCGGGCTGCTGTGCGCCATGCCGTAGCCGAGCAGCACCACGATGCCGACGAGCGCGATCGCGACGCAGCCGATAACGGTCGGAAGCCATCCGAACTGGACCCAGCAGAAGGCGATGATCGCAGCGACGAGGATCACGCAGAACCAAACTTGGGGCCACACGCGGGCGCGCTGGTTTTTGAGGTGCGCTTCGTCGAGCGGAGTGGCGGGGATATAGGGGTTGACTGTGCTCATGGGGTAGCTCCTTTCGATCGGAGGGTTCGCCTTCAGGTTCTTACGCGACGTTCAGGATGCGATTGGCGGCATAGATGCCTGAGATCGCAGCGGGTTCGACACCGAGACCGTTCACGTCCGATGCGATATAGCAGTTTTCGTCCCAATCCTGTTCGAGGACGCTCGTGCCGTACGTGAAGAGTGCCTCGTTCCAGATGCGGTAGTCGACGATCTCGTAGTCGCTGAAGTGTTCGCCGAGGTCGATCTCGTCTCGGCTGTAGATGTTGAAAAGGCCGTCGGGACGTTGCGCGATCGCGATCACGTCGAATTCGTCGCTGTAGTAGTGCGCCATCGCTTTGGCTGTTTCTTGGTTGGGTATGCCTTTTACCAGGTAGCTTACAAGTTTCGTAGGCTGGCGGATCTCCTTGATGCCCAGGAGCTTCTGCGTGGTCAGCCCGGTCGTTGCGATGACGAGATTCTTCGCGGTATAGGTCTTCCCTTCCTCGGTTCGAACCGTCCAGCCACCGTCTCCCTTTTCTGCAGTTCGCACCGAGGCGATCTCGACACGTCCGTCCAGGAAGTTCGTGAACTTCTCACGGTCGAGCGTGAAGTTGAAGAGCTTCACGACGATACCCTGGGTGACATTCAGGAAATCGAGCGCATTGAGTTCATTCACGCGCGATCCCGTGCAAGCGTAGGCGAATTTCGAGATGAAGTTGTCGGCTGCCTTCGCGATGCCCAGTTCATCGATGATCTCGCTCGCACGCATATGGTAGTAGCGGTCGATCTTCGGATGCTTCGCGAGCGCCTTCGCTGCTGGCATGGTCTCGCAATCCTTCTTATACGCGGCATATTCCGGGATGAAGTGTTTTTGCATGAACGATTTGAAGCGGAGCAGTTGCGGAACGCTCGCGATCATGGTCGGGCTCATGCCCTTGAAGGCTTTCGTGGGGGAGCTGTGCAGCATGAGCTTTCCCAGAGGCACCTCGAGCGGACCGTCTTCGTCGAGGATCTTGAAGGCGTTGTCGTAGTTCTCCATGCAAAACACCGCGCCGAAGTTGTTGTGTAGTTTCGGGTCGTAACAGACGCGCCCACCCAAGTCCTCGGTGATGAGCAATACGTCTCTGCCGTTTTCTTTCAACTTGCGTGCGCAGCTCATGCCTGCGATCCCGCCGCCTACTACGATCGTTTCTGCATCCATCGAAACCCTCCTCGCTTTCAGTCGCTGTTCGTGAACATGTTTTGAACGTGTTCAATAGTACGGCGTGCCAAGGGGCCAGTTGGACAATCAGGGAATGATCGTCTACTTGAGAAGCAGCGGCGATATTCGAACCAGCCCACCGCTCGCGTCGATGATGGTAGACTGAAGAGAACGAAAACGGCGGCGCAGGCGGAGGTGTCGGCCATCATGACATATGGCGACTTGAAGAAAAAGCTGTATTGTGATGCCTTCCTGCAACTTTGCGAGACAAGGGATCTGTCTTCCATCACGGTCACGAATGTGATCGAGGCTGCCGGAACAGCCCGTCAGACTTTTTACAACCATTTTTCGGACATCAACGAGTTGATCGGTTACATCCCGATCAACTTCCTTGAGACTTACGGACATCCGATCTATTTCGCTGAGACCGTCTATGAGGCGTACAATTATGCGCTCGAGCACAAAGGGTTCTTCTCGCAGCTGCCGCGCCATAGCGGACAGAATAACTTTCGCGATACATTCCTTCATCATATGAGAGAGTTCTTGAAGAGCGAGTTTCTCCGCAACGACCTCGATGAACAGGAGCAGATGTATCGCACGATCGCGATCGAGCAGACGATCATCGGTGTGACCGACACCTTCCTCGAATGGTGCCGTGGGCAGATGGAGTGGCCGGTCGATATGCTCGTAAGGGTTCAATACGATACAGTTCCTGCCTTCATGCAGGCACAGCAAAAATTGCCGCCGCGCCTTTGGCGCGCTCATCGAGATGTTTAAGAATCTGCGTTCTTGAAAACGCTGCGGTCGAGCGTTTTGGTGAGACTTGCGATGCACATGGTCACGACGGCATCGCCAGTAACGTTCATGGCCGTACGTCCCATGTCAAGAATGCGGTCGACACCCATGATCATCGCAACACCCTCCGCAGGTAACCCGATCGACTCGAACACCATAGCGAGCATGATCGTTCCTACGCCGGGGACGCCAGCGGTTCCGATCGACGCGGTGACCGCTGTGATGACCACGGTTACGAGCGCGGCGAGCGAAAGCTCGATCCCGAAGGCTTGCGCGATGAAGATGACCGCGACACCCTGCATGATAGCGGTGCCGTCCATGTTGATGGTCGCACCGAGCGGGATGGTGAACGAAGCGACCTTCTCATCGACGCCGCATTTGCGCTCGAGCGTTTCCAGGTTCAAAGGGATGGTCGCATTTGATGAACTGGTGGAAAAGGCGAAGAGCATGACGGGTAGGATCTTGCGCAGAAAACGCAGCGGGTTGAGTCGCGTGAATAGCACGAAAAGGATCAGATATACCACGAACAGTTGAAGGAAGAGCCCACCGTATACGGTGAGAATGAACTTCAGCATGGGCAGCATGCCATCGATGCCAAGGTTGGCGAATGTGCGGACGATCAGGCAGAAGATACCGACGGGGGCCACTTTCAGCACGAGGTTGATCATGGTCATCATGACAGTGTTGAACTGCGTGAAGAAGCGATTCACGGTCTCGACCTTCTTGCCGAGACGGCCGAGCACGAAACCGAGCACAAGTGCGAAGAAGATGATCTGGAGCATCGCGCCGCTATTCATGGCTGCGATGATGTTGGTGGGAATGATGTTCACGAGCGTGTCGGCCATGCTTACTTCGGCGCTCGCACTGGAGGTGTCCGCCATGATGACCGCCGAGAGATCGAGACCCACACCCGGTTCGACCACTTCAGCAAGGCCGAGCGCGATCAGCACGGCGATAGCTGTGGTGAGCAGATACAGGGCGATCGTGCCCAAACCTACTTTGCCGAGCAGCTTCGGGTCGGACATAGCCGCAGCGCCGCACACGATCGAGCAGAACACGAGTGGGATGACGAGCATCTGCATCAGGCGGATGAACCATTGGCCGAGCACATAGAAGATGCCCTCGATCACGTAAAGGTCGAAGGGCGAGTCGATTGGAACGACGGCAGAAAAGACCAGGCCCACTACGATGCCGGCCACGAGCGATACAAGGATCCAGGTGGTGAGCGAAAGCTTCTTCTTCGATTCGTTAGCGGCCATGGAGCGGTCTTTCCTGTTCGCGGTCGGGATCCTCTGCGTTCCAGGATGTAGAGGATGCAGAGATCGGCGAGTTATCTGCTTTTCTAGTATAGAGCTTCATGCGCGTATCGGCATGAGGTGAAAACAAGCGTTCAACTTGCGAGCCATCAGCGAGCATGCGCTCGCTTCAGGTATGCTCCTCATGCATGTTCGACTTATGCGGATTGTCTCGCCGCGCCCTTGAAAACGACCGCCCAGCAGAGGAAAATGAGGACAGATGGATCGAGTCCATACGGGGGTGAGCGAACATGTTGAAGGTCAGATCGGAAAAACTCCTCATCATCGCAGCGGCGGTTTGGCTGCTCGCCGGTATCAACATTTTGCGTTTGGGCATCATCGCGATCTTGGACACCGAACTTGTCGCGGCGTTGCTCGCGATCGGCATCGTGGTCACCTTCCTGCTCTTTCATATGATGTTCGCGAAGCTCGTCGGCAAGCAATCGACCCGCATTCGAGACTACGGCAACGCACCTACCTGCGCGTTCGCGTTCTTCGATGTGAAAGGCTATGTGATGATGGCGATCATGATGGGTGGCGGTATCGCGCTGCGCGAATTCGGCATCATCCCTGAATGGATCATCGCGTTCATGTATACCGGTATTGGGTCGGCGTTGGCGCTTGCAGGCATCGGGTTCTTCATTCACTACCTCAAGCGGGGCAAGTCGCTCACGTGCCCCGTCACGAAGAAGACGCGCCTTGCTTAGCGCGGCTCGCGATCATTTTTGATCGCTTCTGCTGAACTTCAAGATTTCAACTAATTAAATAACGTAGTCGTTGCCAGCTAGGTCGGGCACTGCGAGATCAGCGATGTTGGTAGCATCAAGATACTGGTCCACCACGTTTTCGAGCCCCATCCAAAAACGAACAGTGCGGCACATCGAAGCACGTTCGCAAGGCTCGCCCTCTGCGCTGCAGGGGGCGGAAGCAACCTCTCCTTCAACGGCGCGAATCACATCACCAGCAGTTATATCGCTTGCTGGTCGCGCGAGCTGATAGCCGCCGTTCTTTCCGCGCACGCTTGCCAGTATGCCTGCTACGACCAGGGGTTTGATGATGGCTTCAAGGTATTTATCAGATATGCCCTGGCGTTCTGCAACGGAACGGAGCGAAACGCGATCGACGCAAGAATTCTCTGCGATATCGACCACTGCGCGAAGCGCATAACGTCCTTTTGTTGAGACCAGCATAACGGATGCTCCTTATTCCTTCTAATTTACTAGGAATATTGTAATACAGTCTTGTAGGGAAGTTGTGGGCAGGTGCTTGACAGCGAACAACAGCGGGTTATAATCCTATTAACCTATAGAAATAATAGGAATTAGAGAGGATGCACCATGAAGGTTTATGAGTCAGTTGATCAGCTCGTTGGGCATACGCCCCTTTTGGAGCTCAAGCGCGTTGAGGAAGCACATGAGGTTTCGGCGCGAATCTTAGGAAAGCTCGAGTATTTCAACCCAGCGGGCTCGATCAAGGATCGTATTGCGAAAGCGATGATCGATGATGCTGAAGCGGCAGGCATCTTGAAGCCTGGAGCAACCATCATCGAGCCGACCTCGGGAAACACGGGAATCGGATTGGCTTCTATTGCGGCAGCTCGTGGTTACCAGCTCATCTTGACCATGCCGGAAACGATGAGCGTCGAGCGACGTAACCTCATCAAGGCATATGGGGCCAAGATCGTGTTGACCGATGGTGCGAAGGGCATGACTGGTGCTATCGAAAAAGCGAACGAACTTGCAGCCGAGATCGAAGGAAGCTTCATTCCCGGGCAGTTCATCAATCCTGCGAATCCAGCAATCCATAAGGCCACCACGGGTCCTGAGATCTGGCAGGATACGGATGGCACCGTGGACATTTTGGTTGCTGGTGTTGGTACGGGTGGCACGCTTACGGGCATCGGGCAGTATTTGAAGGAACAGAACCCCGAGGTGAAGCTCGTTGCAGTTGAGCCTTCTGATTCGCCGGTTCTTTCTGAAGGACGTGCTGGTTCGCACAAGATCCAAGGCATTGGTGCGGGATTCGTGCCGGAGGTGTTAGATACCACGCTCTACGACGAAGTGATCACGGTCGAAAGCGACGATGCGTTCGCGATCGGGCGCGAGATCGGGCGCGAAGAAGGCGTGTTGGTAGGAATCTCTTCGGGAGCCGCTGTATGGGCTGCCCTTGAACTGGCAAAACGTCCTGAGAACGAAGGCAAGACCATTGTGGCTATCCTGCCTGATACGGGCGAGCGCTACCTTTCAACACCGATGTTCGCAGATGAATAAACCTTGATACTCTGATTCCAAAACCTCATATAAGCATTCTGAAGCAAAGAAGAGAGCTAATCGGCCGCTCTTCTTTGCTTTGTTTTTGCATCCGTCCTTTTTATGTGCGAATTGAGCACAGGTGAAGTATCCGATATTCTTTTATAGAACGTAAGGAATGGAGAAGGAAATGGCATCATCAAAAGAGCGCGTTGCATACGTGATCGAGCAGCTGAACATTGCGACTGGTGGCAATGTTTCGTCTCGTGCGATGATGGGGGAATATGTCGTCTATTATCGTGATAAAGTGATCGGAGGCATCTACGAAGATCGTCTTCTGGTGAAGGTGACGGATTCTTCTCGCGCGTTGCTTGCGAACGCTTCTCTTGAAATTCCCTATGCGGGAGCAAAGGAGATGCTGAAGATCGAGAACGTTGAAGATGCTGCCGCGATCAAGGAATTGTTCGAAGCGATGTATCCTGAACTTCCTGCGCGCAAAACGAAGAAGAAACAAAGCTAAAACGCAGTATTAAAGGAACCACTATGAATGTCGTCGTCTATTGCGGATCGAATCCGGGAAACAATACGAACTATGCAAAAGCCGCCCTTGAACTGGGCGCTTGGATCGGAGATTCAGGCAATACGCTCGTGTATGGCGGAAGCTCCGTAGGCCTTATGGGGCTGATATCGCGCGTGGTGCTCGAGCATGGTGGCGAAGTGTATGGTGTTGAGCCACAGTTCTTCATCGACGCGGGCGTTGAACAACAGGATCTGACCGAGCTTTATGTGGTCGAGAACATGAGCGAACGCAAAGCGAAAATGATCGAACTCGGCGATGTTTTCGTGGCACTTCCGGGGGGCGTTGGCACGCTCGAAGAGATCTCGGAGATCATGTCACGCATTCGTTTGCACCTGACCCCTGGTCCTTGTTTCTGCCTTGATATCGATGGTTTCTATGAGCCGCTTCACCAGCTCATCGAGAACATGCACGAGCATGATTTCATCGAGCATTGGGATAAGGATGCGTTCCAATTCCCCAAAACCGTCGAAGAGCTGATCGAAGGACTTTTGAAGTGGCACCCTGATGGGGTGTTCGATGGGCGCCCGATCGTGCCAGAAAAGCAAGAACTCTTGATGTTCGGATAGCTTTTCTCGTGTAGCTCTCATCCGCAAAGAAGCTGCTCAGTGACTTGTTTTCGCAGAGCAGCGCGCTTCTCCTGATCAGAACAGACTTGTTTCAAGCGAACGCAGCACGCCCACTAAGGCATCATCGTTGCGATAGCGGAATACGAAAGATAGAAGAACGCGTGCGATGTCGAATAATCCTTCGTCGAGCGCAGTAATCGCAGCTTCTTCTAGAACCGTGCGCATGCTCTCAGTCGGCACAAGGGGAACTCCTGCGTCATCAAGGAGTCTATCGATATCTTCGCTAAGGGGAAGTGGCAGCCCCGTGTCTTTCTGGAGCTCTTCGATCTCTGCAACACAGGCCGCACTCACGACGGTGGAAGTTTGGAGCGCCTTGATATAGCTTGCGAGCGCTGTTTCAGGGTCACCCGATTTCCAGAGCGCATAGGCAAGATGGTAGTAGAGGGCAGCGATATCATCAGGCGAGGTCATGAGCGTAAGAGCGCTCTCAAGTGTGGCTCGTGCGCTCGCAAAATCATCCTTGAACACGAAGATTCGCCCAAGAGCACGATATCCTGCGCTCATGGTAGGAGCTATTGTAATCGCTTTCTTGGCGCAGCGCATTGCTTCATCGATGTGGTCGCGCGAACAGAGCAAATAGGCGAGCTCGAAGAGGCAGAACGCATAGCTATCGGGTGCGAGCTGTGTTTCTTTTCCTCTGTCTTGCAAGATCGTGCAATCTTGCGGCGCGGGGAGCGTTCCTGCTTTCACCTGGTTATAGACGAGCCGCGCAGCGTACGAATCGAACACGCGATAGACGGTCGTTTCGTTGTCTGCAAAATGCCCCGTTTCTTCGAGTTTTGCAACGGCGCTGGTCAGAATTTGGAGTGCCTCTTCAGGTTGGTCAGCTGAGGTCAATGCTTCAGCGGCGCGATAGGCGCTCATGCATTCGTCTTCGCCCAGGAAGCAATTGACCGTGGTGTTCTGCTCGTGAGGGTCGATGGTTCCTTCAGCGAGCGCTCGCAGAAGGCGGGTGAACGCTTCGGCGGTACGGGAGTTCGAATCGTGCGCGAGCGTATCCGCTTCGATCTGGCGAACGCTGGCAACCGCGCTTGAAGTGTCTGCTGCAGCAGCTATCGCATCGGCAAGACGCTCTGCTGTCGAGCGCAATTCAGCGTTGAAGAAGATCTCCAGGTCGCGATACGTTTTTGCGCCAAAAGCCGCAGCAACTTCTGGTGAAAGTTCTGCATGGGGATCAGGTTGAGGTGTAGCTGAAAGCGATGCAGCTTCGGTGAAGTTCGCACTTGTTGCCTGGTCGAGAAGGCTCTCATAGAGGGTTGAGGGATCGCCTTTGCGTTCTTCGAGGAATCCGTTTGAGCGCTCGTAGAGATCGCGCTCGAACGAAGCGGAGAAGAGGTCAACATCTTCTGAACCATCTCGACCGATGGTTCGTGCGACCAGGTCAACGCGTTCGATGCGCGCAGAAGAGCGCATCGCGATATCGACGAGAAGAAGTCCCACCTGCCGCGCATAGCGTTCTGCAAGTGCGGCTGCTTCGCCTTCAGATTTATCGAACAGTGCAGCCATCATCGAAGCATCGGGAACACGCATCTCGAACTTGACCTGCCCAGCTGGCAGATCGAGCCGGAAGCGTGTTTCTACCCGAAGAGGGAGTGCCATGTTCTCTATTCCTGCAGCGATATGCGAGCGCGCCTGCCACTGCCCGGCTAGCTTGCCAACAGCTAATTCGCTGGCAAGTTCGAGCTCGATCGTCTGCCCCGCGGCTGTTTCAAGAAGATAAGCCTCACAGCCAGCAAGGCTCGCGAGTTCGCCTTTTGATTGCAGGACCTGGAGAAGCGATTCGGTAAGCGAGAACAAATTGAGCGCAGCTTCGATCTCCCAAATCGTAGTCTCTGGCAGGGCGGACGATTCATTCATGTCGCGCACGAAGAAGGTATTGGCATATTGCGCAGTGCGGATCAGGCGGAGCTCGGCATCTTCATCTTCAGCTGCAAGATCGGGTATGCCGGCCGCAATAAGTCGGTCGCTCAACTTCGAGACCACCGGATGAGCCGTAACAAGATGGTCCGTTTCAACCTTGCTCGCTCGTTCGATCACGGTCTTCAAGGCGGGGAGCAGTTCGTCTTGTGCTAGCACCCGATACACCTCATCGATGCCGAAGGGAAGTGTTGCTTTGCCGAGTGTTGGTCGGTACACGAAAGCCAGATAAGCGCGGCTCATCAGGTCATAATAATGAAGGCGTTTCCCGTGGCCTTTGAAGTCGTACCAGGTTTTGCCAATCGTGTATTTGGCATTTTGCCCGCTGCCACTTTTCGTGAAGGGAGCGCAAGCAATGGGACTGCCGTCTTCTCCGCGCACAAAGATCGTGCCGTTGCTCGAAGAGCCTTCAGCAAGCGCGATGAAAAGATCTTGCGGCTGAGCGGGAGGGCGTTCGAAGCCAGTTTCGGTGGTGAAAGCGCGACCGTACATATCGACGTAGGCAAGCACGCGGATCTTCTGATCGTCAAGGAACTCGACTACGTAGAAGCCGCCCTCGTTCGATGGCGTAGGAATCGCTCCCTTGAACCAACCAAAGCGAGCATCTGCAGGAGGAATTCCTGGTTCTACCTGGTCAATCGCATCATTCATGACCGCTTTTCGGCATGACCAGAGCCTCTCGGCCTTGCCCACGCGATAGATGCCATCTCCTAGATATTCAGCCACAGCGAACCCCCTTCATGTGTTTGTTTTAGTCTATCATGCAGGGCGTGAACAGGGGACGGGGCAAGTGTTCAATCTATTACGTTTCAGATGTGGTTTGCGCCCATAGCGCGGGTTGAACATTTGCCCCATCCCCTGTTCACGAAGGAGTGCTCGCATTTCGTTTTATGAGGGACGGAAGTTGCTTGACAACAATGCCTGCCAAAACGAGGAAAGCGCCGAAGAGCACGAGCGGGGAAGGTGCATCGCCCACGATGGCCCAAGCTGCGAAAATGCCCACCGGCAGCTCGCTCGAGGCCATGATCGAAACCATGCCCGTGGTGAGCTTGGGGCTTGCGAAGTTGATGAGCGTAGTGGGAATGAGGATGCCAAGTATCGCAAAACCAATGGCGAACGGCCAGGTTATAGGATCGAAGAAGGCTTGCGTGTAAGCTGCTGGGCTTGAGATCGAAGTGAAGAGCAAGCCGCCAGCGGTTAGCATGGTCGTGCGCAGTACGATAGGCTGGCCAGTTCCCAAGGTTCCTGAATAGTAGAGGAAAAGCGCGTAGAAGAGCGCGGATCCAAGACCATAGGCAATGCCAAGGGGGTTGAGCGCTGCAACGCTTCCATCAAGCAAGCCAGTTGCGAAGAGCGTTCCAACGAGTGTGATAACAATGGCAATGATCGTCGAGGTTGCTGGGAGCTTTTTCTTGTGAAGGCACTCGATCAACACGCTGATCCAAATGTATTGGAAGAGCAGCGTTAAGGCGGCAGAAGAGGGCAGGAGCGAAACTGCTGAATAATAGCAAACGCTCGTACCGCCGGTGAAAACACCGAGCAGGGCGAGCTTGGCAAGATTTTTAGGCGATGCCCATTTGATGCGTCGAATGAGCATGATGGCAAGGCACACCAAAAAGGCCACCAAATATTGCAAGGGCACGAACGTGTGAGGATAAATGCCGATCTCAGCTGCGCTCTTGATGGCTGGAACAATGAATCCGTAACAGGATCCCGCTATAAAAACGATAAGAGAATTGAACAGAACGCGATTCAAGACAAGCCCTTTGAACTAATCATTGTCAGTCGAGGTGCTTTTCGCTTCACGCGCTTCGTCGAGCAGCGCTTTCATAGTGGGGTTCTTGCGCGTGAGCTTCTTGACCGTAAGATCTTCGGCTTTGTCGTTTGCCAGACGAAGCTGATTTTCGCTGCCGATCAAGTTGTCCTTGATCTTCTGCAGGTGATCGATCGACTTATCGATCTCTTCGATGGCCTTTTGGAATTTCTGACTTGCAATGCGGTAGTTGCGCCCGAACTTGTCCTTGAAATCAGCCAGTTGGTCTTCGAAATTCGTCACATCGATGTTCTGCTGCCGAACGAGCGCAAGCTCTTTACGGTACTGCAGCGAAGAGAGCGCTGCGTTGCGCAGAAGCGTGATGATGGGAATGAAGAACTGCGGTCGGATCACATACATCTTCTCGAAGCGATACGACACATCAGTGATGCCAGCGTTGTAAAGTTCGTTTTCAGGCTCGAGTAGCGAAACGAGCACCGCATATTCGCAGTTCTTCTTCTTGCGATCGGCATCGAGCTTCTTGAAGTGCGATTCGTTGGTCTTGCGATTCACAGAATCGTCAGCTTCGTTCTTCATCTCGAACATGATGGAGATGATCTCGTTGCCCTCTTCATCGAAATCGCGGAAGACGAAATCGCCCTTGGTGCCTTCGATCACTTCGTTGTCCTTCTCGAAATAGGCATGTGGGAAGGCGGTGGGGCGCAGACGGTTGAACTCGATCTCGCAGTGTTGCTCGAGGCTCTCGCCGAGCATCTTCGTAGAGAGCTGCGCTTTCATGTCTTGAATGCGGAGGATCTCGCGTTCGCGATCGGCGATGAGCTCATCCTTAGCAGCGAGCTTTTCTGCCAGCGTTGCCTTGTGCTCGGCTTCGATGCGGGCGAGTGCTTCTTGTTCGCGAACCACCTGGGCGCGCAGTTCATCACGCTCGCGTTCAACTGCGATACGGGCATCCTTCAGCGTTGATTCTTGCTTCTGGAGAGCAAGTTGGGTTTCAGTCGAAGCCTGTTGGCGTTGCGTTTCAAGCTGTTGCACGAGCGAATCGCGCTCTTTTTCGACGGCGCGAAGCTTATCGCTTTCCGCGTTCAAGGCATCGGCAACGGCAAGCTTTCGGGCGGTATCAGCCTCGCTCGCTTGTGCTTGAAGTTGCGCCTTCAGTGCTTCGAGCTGCTTTTCAAGCTCCGCCTTTTCGTTTTGAGCTGTAAGCTGAAGATCTTTGGCCTCAGCACGGAACTGCTCGGTCTGTGCGGCAAGCTGGCTATCGCGCTGCGCAATTTGTGCGCGCAGCTCTTCTTCAGCTTTCGCAACTGCAAGAGCCATATCCTGTTCGCGATTCTTCTCGGCAAGCGAGATACGTTCGTTCAGCTCGCGCTGGAATTCATGGTCGCGTACCTGGTTCAAAAGAGCAGCGTAGCCGCTTTCGTCAACGGTGAAGACTTGGCCACAATGAGGGCATTTGATCTCGTTCATTCAGTTCCTTTTCGTGTGATTATGCGCGTTGCGACGCTTTTTGAGCTTTCTTGTGGGGCTTGAAGATCGAAAGAGCAAAGAGTGCGATCATGCCCGCCACGATCCCGCTCAAGCAGAGCGGATGGACGGGGACGAGCGCGGTTGAGACGACAAGGGCAATAGTGAGCACTCATTTTGCGGTGACCCAGCCATGAGAGAAGAAGCCCCATTTCGTGACAAAACCATAGAGAAGTCCGGTTGCCATGAGCGCAGGGATGCAGACCTTCACGACCTCTTGGACGAAGTTGATCGTTGCAAGGCCAAAGACCGGATCGATCGTTTGCGTCCAGAGCATGATCGAGCATACGAGCACGATGGTGAAGCCGCCAAGCCACAGGCTCGCGAACAACAGATGGACAAGGTCGAGGATGCGTTTAGGAGTCTTCTTCAACTTGGGCAAGGTTGGTGCATGCATGGCCAGCTCCTTAATTCCTGGTAGGCAAGAAGTGGATTACCGGTTGATTCATCAGCTGCTTTAGCAGCCCGTATAGGCTTCGGGCTGCTCGCGAAAACTATGATGAACGCTCTTTCGTTAGCATATCACGGCTGAGGAGGGAGCGCGTTATCTGCAGAAAGTTTCTTTTGTTTACGATAGCCATAGTGACCAGAGAGGCCGATCATAAAGCAAGCCGCTATTGCGCAGGCGAACATCTCAGCGACGGTCACGGAGAACCAAATACCGTCGATGCCGAAGATGAGCGGCAAGATGATGACCGCTCCTGTCTCGAACACGAGCGTGCGCAAAAACGAGATGAGCGCCGAAACAAGCCCATTGTTGAGTGCGGTGAACAGGGACGATGCATATATCGAAAAGCCCATGAACAAGAAGCAGAGTGCATATATCTTGTAGGCATGCACCGTGAGGTCGAGCAAAGAGGTGTCGTAGGCCACGAAGATCTTCGATATAGGCTCGGCGAATGCTTGTCCAGCGAGGAACATGAACAATGAGGCAATGGTGATGAGCCCTAAGCTCTTCATGAGCAGCGAGCGCATCTCTTTGTGATTCTTCGCACCGTATTGGAAGCTCATAAGGGGTGAAGCGCCTACCGAATATCCCATGAAGATAGCGGCAAAGATCATGGCGGTATACATGATCACGCCGTATGCCGCTACGCCATCTTCGCCGATGTAGTGCAAAAGCTGCCAATTATAGAGCATGGACACGAAGCTCATCGCGATATTGGTGACCATTTCAGACGAGCCATTCACGCACGCTTTGCCGATGACCTTCAGGCGTAGGTGAGGCTTCACAAAATAGAGATGGCTCGTGCGCTTCTTCATGAAGTAGATAAGCGGAATGCCGCCGCCTAAGACTTCGCCGATGTTGGTGGCGATTGCAGCGCCGATGAGCCCCCATTGGAATACGCCCACGAAAAGAAAGTCCAAAACGATATTGGTAACGCCTGCGATGACGATGACATAGAATCCAAGTTTAGGTTGACCTGCGGTTACGAAGAAGCTTTGGAAGGCGTATTGCAGCACGAAGAAAGGCAGGGAGAACATCATGAAGATACCGTAGAGGGTAGCTGCTTCAAGCATCGCCCCTTCTGCTCCGAGAAAGCCCGCCATATCTTCCATGAAGAAGATGCCCATAATAGCGAGTGCCGTACCGATAACACCTGCAAAGATAACGAGCAGGGTGAAATAGCGGCGTGCACGCGGATGGTCGCCCTCTCCGAGCGTTTTTGCAACGATCGCACTGCCACCAGTGCCGACCATCATACCTACGGAGGCGAGAATCATGGCAAAGGGCAAGATGAGGTTCACGGCGGCGAATGCGGTTTTGCCTGCGAAGTTCGAGACGAAAATACCGTCTACGATGGTGTAGAGCGAGGTGAAGATCATCATGAAGATGGTAGGGAGCGTAAAGCGAATGAGCTTGCTCGTGGACATATGTTGCGAAAGGTCGAAAGCCACAGGAGTCCTTTAAACCGGTTCAAGATCGTAGTTGCCTGCTTCTGAGAAAGCCAGAGAGCATCCGTCAAAGATACTACAGTCTAAGAACGGCCATCAAATTCATTACATTATCTGTACAAACTGCGAACTTCCTTCACAATAGAATTCTCATATTTTTCAAGAAAGAAGACCCTATGGAGACGAATAGTATCAACAGTTTTCTCGTTCTGATAACGGGCGACATCGATAACTTCATGTATACCTACATTCTTGTTGCGTTGCTCGTGTTCACCGGCATCTATTTCACGATTCGCACGAAAGGCGTGCAGTTTCGCTACATCAAAGATATGTTCACGCAGCTCTTCGAGAAGAAGGTCGACAAGAACGGAAAGGCGATCTCTTCGTTTCAGGCGATGATGGTTTCAACGGGATCGCGCGTGGGCACCGGCAATATCGCCGGTATCGCAACGGCGCTTGCTATGGGTGGCCCGGGCGCGCTCTTTTGGATGTGGGTCATGGCGCTTATCGGTGGCGCATCGGCATTCATCGAATCAACGCTCGCGCAGATCTTCAAGATTCGCGGCAAAGATGGGCAATTCCGTGGTGGTCCCGCTTATTACATCCAGCAAGGTTTGGGCAAACGTTGGATGGGCATCGTGTTCGCGGTCTCGCTCATTGCCTGTTATGTGGTGGGCTTCAATGAACTGCAAGCTTATAATGCTGCTTCTGGTCTGGAGTATTACATCCCTGATTATGCGACCAATGGTGCTGCAGTGGTCTTGGGGGTCGTGTTCACCATCGCTACCGCTGCTGTTATCTTTGGAGGTCAGAAGCGTATTTCGGTCATCAATTCGTGGGTCGTACCCATCATGGCGCTTGCCTATATCGGCTTGGGCGTTTGGATTACGTTCTCGCATCTGAATTTACTGCCGGCAGCTTTCGGAATGATGTTCGCTTCTGCGTTCGACTTTCAGGCGATATTCGGCGGATTTGCGGGGTCTGCTTTGATGCTGGGTATCAAGCGTGGTCTGTTCTCCAATGAAGCTGGCATGGGTTCGGCTCCGAACGCAGCAGCAACAGCATCGGTCTCGCATCCCGCGAAGCAAGGCCTGGTACAGACGCTTTCGGTCTATATCGATACGCTCTTCATCTGCACGTGTTCGGCCATGATCGTGTTGGTGTTCATGGTTCAGGATCCCCAGACGGCGGCTGGGCTGAACGGCATGCCGCTCGTTCAGATGGCGGTCTATCACTTTGCGGGCGATGTGGGGATCGCTTTCATCACTGCGGCGGTGTTCCTGTTCGCTTACACCAGCTTGATCGGCAATTACTTTTATGCGGAGTCCAATTTGAAGTTCATCTTCGGCGAGCGTAAGATGCTGCTCTTCTGGTTTAGGGTTGCGTGTTTGGCGATCATCTTCGCGGGCTGTTTGAGCAGCTTCGATCTGGCGTGGAATGTGGCAGATATCTTGATGGGCATCATGTGCATCATCAACCTCATTGCGATCCTTGCGCTAGGGAAGTGGGCGCTCAAGTGCCTGGACGATTACACGCGGCAAAGAAAGCAAGGGATCAACCCCGTGTTCAATGCGGCGTCGATCCCTGGTTTGCCTGCGTGTGAATGCTGGAACAATGCCTTCGATGCTCAGATCGAGCGTGATCTTGAGCAGCGAGAAAAAGCCTTTGAGAAGGCTTGATGCCTGATCAGCTTAGGCGCTGGTTCAAAGTAGCAGCTGCAGCGGCTTTGTCGAAGTTGCCACCCGTGCGCTGCGTGAGCGCGCCCATCACGCGCCCCATATCCTTTTTGGTAGTTGCGCCTGTTTCAGCGACCACTTCGTCGATGAGCGCCATGAGTGCTTCGCCTTCAACCTGCTCAGGAAGATAGCCTTCCAGAATAGCTACTTGCTCGGTGAGCGTGTCGGTGCGCTCTTGGTTGTTGCCTACCTTGATCGAGCCATCGAGCGTTTCCTTCGTTTGCTTGATAACGCGTTTGAGCATCGCATCCACATCGGCTTCCGTGATGTCGCGGCGTTCGTTCACTTCGATCGCCTTCAGTTCCGTGTGAACTTGACGCAAAATGTCGCGTCGATTGTTGTCGTGCGCCTTCATGGCTGATTTGATCTCATCTTGCAAAGTCTGGTAGTCCATCGTGGTTCCTTTTGTTAGTGGGTGAAATAAAAGCGACGCACTCAAGGCGCGCCGCTTCATCTGGTCTGTACTGCGGATTCGCCGAAGCATCGACGAATCGTGGCGAATTTAGTCGACGCTCATAGTGAGGAGCAACAGTGCGTCGTGCTTCTTAGCATCAAGCGCGATCTCACGCGTGATCTCGGTGCCCTTGGGCAGCGCGAAGGTGTCATCGGCATTTGCGACATCATCGTTCAGCGTCTTGCCGATGAGGAAGTCGAGCAGCAAAGCGTCCTCGTTAGAAAGGCCGTCTGCATTAGCAGCAGGGGCAGCAGGTTGTGCAGCCGGAGCAGCCTGGGTTGCTGGCGCGCTTGCCGGAGCAGCTGCAGGAGCATCGCTCGTGCTGTCTTCAGCCTGACGCAGATCAGCAGCGGTCTTGCTGCCGTCGTCGACGAATACGAAGTCGGGAGCGAAGAAGAGGAAAACATCTGACTTGAATTCTGAGCCGTTGTCGAGCGTGATGCTCTTGATAGCGCCGAAGATCGGATCGAAATCGAATGCGGCAACCGTGCCCAGAGTGTTACCAGTGCGGGAGTAGACTTCCACGCCTACGAGCTTGTTAGAATCGGAAACGAGCTCTTTGGAAGCCGGCAATTCGCGTCAACGAAAGAGCCGTAGGACTGAACCGTAATGAACGTATCGCCCACTGCGATGGCATTTTCAAACGGCAGCGCAATTGCGTTGTTCGTTGAAGCATTCATGACGATGTAGTGGCTGACAGCTTGTGTGTCGTAATCTACACGAAGGCTGCTCATCTTGCCGAGGACTTTGCGCTCGTCTAAGCCAACGATGCTGCGGGTAAGAATCGATTCATTGGTCTCCATGCTGACCCTTTCTGATTGAAGTTTTAGATTTCAACGAAGCAGAGACTTCGTTTCGTGCTTTCCCAATAGACTCATTGTATCTGAAAGTGCTCGAGAAGTAAGAAAAACCCACACTTTAATTCACACATATGGAGGGTTTTGCGCTGAACGGAATATTGCATGTTGATGCCGTGCTTGTGCGCTCGTCTTGTGCCCCTGTAGCCGCGGGTTCTTGTGAGAAAACGCGTACGAGTTTCATCGATGAGCAATTGGTGAGCGATCGATGAGCTTCGCCGAGACCTCGAACGATCATAGCGCGAAGCGATCCTACTTGTTGGGGTTGACGCTACCTTCGGCAAGCGTGACCGTTGTATCTTTGTCCACCGCATAGATATCGCTTGAGAGCAGGTCGCGCGAGGTGCGCACGCCGTCTTTATAGTAGACGCGGAAGGATTCCGAAACGTAGTACTGCTGCTTGCCGCCATCCTTGGTGGCCTGTTCATAGCGATCGACCACGCGCGAAGTGGCATCGATCGTGATTCCGTCGTCACGAGGCTTGCCGAGCAAGTTTACGCTCACGGTCTGGCCAACTGCTTTTGCATAGATCGTGATAGGGAAGTCGGTGTTGTTCTTGATACGCAAGTCGCGGCTGCCATAAACGATCGTGGCATCAAGACCGATAGGAGCATAGTCGGAAGGCACTGAGTGCGGATGGCGCTCAACGATCTCGAGATCGGCCTTCACCGCTGCGATATAGAGCGCAGTTGAGACCTGGCAGATGCCGCCTCCATCGCTTGAGCCTAAGCCGCTGCTGTAGAGAACCGGTGCTTCTTTATAGCCACGTTCAGCCGTGGTATCGCCGACCACTTCGTTGAATGAGAAGGTGGCACCTGGTTCGATCACGTAGCCATTGATGGCCTCAGCAGCGAGACGAAGATTCTCGGCGCGTTCGTTGTCATCGCTTTGGGAAATGGCTTCGTAGCTGCCGATAGTCTCTTGATAATATCCGGGCTCGACGATGGCGTTCTCCTCGGGGAGCTGGTCTTCGCTGGGCTGTGCTGAGGCAGTCCAGTTCGTTCCGCCGAATGCGATGCAGCAGGCGATGAGAAGCGAGCAACCCATAACAAGGATGGGAGTGCGCTGCAGATGGTTGTGCTTGTCGTTTGCTCTTCTTGAGCGCGCGGCAGACATTAGCTCATCCTTTCAACGGCATCAAGCTTGATGCGTTCGAAGCGCGTGAGAACGCTCGATTGGCGAAGCTTCGCAGCGATCTCTTTTGCCTTGGCGGCATCGCCTGCTTTTACGTAACAAGCAAGCTCTTCGAAGTGAGTGTTGCGTGCTTCGTTGGCATTGGGTGCGAGAGCAGCAGCCTCTTCAAAGAGCATTGCCGCAATGGCATAGGCGCCCTGATCGCGCAAGGCGGTAGCGCGGGCACTGAACTCTGCGAAGTGATCGACCGGCTCTTTTTTAGCTGGTTTAGGCGCAGGTTTCGCTGCCGGTTTTGGTGCAGGCTCAGGCGTAGGTGCTGGCGCTGGTGTTGCTGCTGGTGCACTTGAAGTTTTAGCGGGTGTAGCTTCTGTGCTTGTGGGAGCTTCTTCTGCCGGTGAGCTGACTGGTGCGCCAACGTTCAACTCGCGCTCCTTCTCAGCGTCCATAGCAGGGGTTGCTTGCGAAGCAAAAGGACGAACGAGCTCTTCGATCTTGGCAGCTTCTTCTTCCGCTGCGCGATCGACGAGGATTTCGATCTCGGCAGCTTCGCGCAGTTGGTCTTCGCTTGGAGAAGTGGTGGCAGGAGCAGCCTTAACAGGAGGTTCGGGCGTTTTCTCCGTTGCCTCTTCTATAGCGATCTCGGCCACGTGCTCCTTGTTCGCAAAAGGCTTGCTTGCAGCTTCGTGAGAAGCGGGCTTGGCCTCTTGCTTTGTGGGTTTCGTGGGTTTGGCTTTTTGAGACTCGGTAGATTTCGCGGATTCAACAGGCTTCGTTGATGCAGGCGTAGCAACGGGCGCGGATTCCGCTGCTGATTTCTGCGTAGATGGAGTTTCGGCCTTTGCAGCCGCTTGCACAGGCTTCGGTGCCTCTTTTGCGGAGGTCTTCGGCGCTTCTGCAGAAGGCTTCGCAGTTGCCTTTGGAGCTTCTGAGGCAGCTGGTTTAGCTGGCGCAGAAGCAGTTGCTGCAGCAGCAGGTGCCTTTGCTTTAGTGGCAGAAGCTGAAGAAGTATCTGTTTTCGCTGTTGAAGAAGGAGTTGATGAAGCAGGCGCAGTCTGCTGAGAAGCGCTGGGGGCAGGAGCAGCAGCCTTGGACGGCGTTGTGGCGCTTGATGCAGAAGCTGTTCCAGAGCTGATCGGGCTGGCAGCCTTCGCGCTTTCAACAGTGATGTCTTTCTTAGGGATCTCGAACGAGCGCTTCGAAGGAGCTTTGGCTCGTTCTTTGCCTCCGCTACGCAGAACCATCATATAAACGCAGATAGGAATGACGATACAGGCGACCGTGAAGAAGGGGACGATCCATTCGGCGGGGAAGAACGCGACGAAGATGAAGAACCAAAGAGCGAGAACAGCAAGGGTGCCAAAAGCAAAATAAACAGCTCGACGCTGAGGGCCTGGGGCACTCAATCGCTTACCAGCGATGATACCAACGATTATGACCGCTACGATCAGTGCGACGCTGATCCACATGTTCTGCATGCTACCCTTTACTAGTGCTGTTCAAAGTGACACGTGAAACGCACCCATTTTCCTAACGCTACGTTGGTAAATGAGCCCATCTTTATATCTAAGAAAGTATAGCATCTTTCATATACTTTATTCAGGGGTTTTATCAGAAGGTTTGCAGGTGGTTTTGACTTTGAGTTTCATATTGTACTTGAAGTACGGTTTAAGCTGATAATAGAAACTGCTTTGATGCCAGCGAAAAGATGGGAGCAGGCGCGATCATGGAACTGAAAAACGGTTACTCAATTGGTGAAGCTGCGAAGGCTTTGGACATTCCCGCCTCAACCATCAGGTATTACGAGAAGAATGGACTCTTGCCCCACATCGGACGAACCGAGGGTGGCATCCGCAGTTTCACGGATACGGATTTGGATCTGTTGCGCTTGATCGGACATTTGAAGATGTCAGGCATGTCGCTGCAAGAGATCAGGGAATTCGTGCGCCTGAGCGAACTGGGCGATGAATCTATCGAGGACAGACGCGCATTGGTGCATGGACGTCGTGAGAAGATCCTTGAGCAGATCGAGGATCTTAACCGTACGCTCAGGTTCATCGAGTATAAATGTTGGTTCTACGATACGGCTTCTGCTGCGGGCACTTGCGAAGTTCCGCGCAAGATGCCTAAAGAGGAGATGCCTCCTGAACTGCTTGCGACCTTGGAGGAATGCCAGATTCAAGGACACTGAGGTGAACAGGGGGGGGTGAACAGGGGACGGGGCAAGTGTTCATTTGCGATAGAAATTCTTCTTTGCCAGACCGCCATATCGGCTCGAATGAACACTTGCCCCGTCCCCTGTTCAATCTATTCGAACTGATCTACTGCAACCTCGAGCTGGTGGATGATGTCGATCTGCTGTGGACACATCGCCTCACATTCACCGCACTGGATGCATGAGCTCGCGGGACCTTCAGCAGCTTGCCAACTGTAGAGCTCTTTGGCGAACTGAAGGTTTTCCGTCATGGCTGCAAGGTTCAGAAGCCCCATGATCTGCGGTATCTTCACATTCGAAGGACAGTCTTTTACGCAGTAGTTGCAAGCCGTACAAGGTACGACCGACATCGAGCGAAGCTGCTTGATCGCGGCTGTGAGGGCGACATTCTCCTCGGGCGTGAAGGGCTTATTCGCCAGGTAAGCCTTCGTGTTCTCTTCAACTTGCGCGATATTCGACATACCAGAGAGCACGCTGATCACATTCGGGAGATTCCAGCAGAAACGATAGGCCCATTCGGCTTGTGTCGATCCAGGATTCGCTTCCTCGAGAATATGCGCTGCCGCCTCGGGAAGATCGCACAAGCGCCCACCACGCGCGGGTTCCATGATGATAACCGGCTTGCCGTGCTTTTCGGCCACCTTCATGAGCTTCTTTGCCTCATTATGAGGATCCTCCCAGTCGAGGTAGTTGACCTGGAGCTGAACAAAATCCATCTCGGGGTGCGCGGTCAAGAGCTTATCGAGGCATTCCCAATCATCATGTATGGAAAAACCAACGTGCTTGATCTTACCCGCTGCTTTCTGTTCCTGTGCGAAGTTCCACATATCGTATTCGTCGAACTTTGCGGTGCGTTTGCCACCGACGTTGTGGAGCAAATAGTAATCAACATAATCAAGGCCCATGCGTTCGAGTGAAACGTCAAGGCAGTTGTAGGCCGCTTCTTTGTTGGGGAGCGCCCAGGCAAGACATTTCGTGGCAACGGTGAAGGAATCGCGTGGGTAGCGAGCGACGAGTGCTTCGCCGAGCGCTGTCTCGGATGCACCTTCGTGGTAGACGAATGCAGTATCGAAGTAGGTATTCCCTGCTTCCATGAAGACATCGACCATCTGTTTGAACTGGGGAAGGTCAATGCTCGTTTGATCGTTGGGGTCAAGAAGAGGAAGTCTCATGCAACCAAAGCCCATTTTCGATGCAGGCATAATTCCGCTCATAGAGTGTGCCTTTCTTTCAGTGGCCTTCTGTTTGTGAAGAAGGCAGTTCGGAGCTGCTTTGCTCTCGGTACGAGAGGTTGCTCTATTGTTCCTCTTAAACCTTGGTTTAAGTCAAGGGTGTGATGCGGAAAATGAACAGGGGACGAACACTTGCCCCGTCCTCTGTTCACTCTTCGCAGGCAAAGGGATGTTCGCGTTATCTTGTTCGGGTATATTGGAATGCGGTAATCGTTTGAATAGCAGGGAGTTTACATGGCTATCGATATCAACAACATTCCGCGTACGATCGATCTGGTGCGTGATGATTCCAATACGTCAGTAATTCCTGATGGATACCCGGTGCTTAGCATCATCGATCAGACGCAGTTGCCCTATGCAGAAGCATATCTTCATCTGACCGATTGGCGCGAGGCGATCGAGGCGATCAAGCAGCTGAAGGTTCGTGGCGCGCCTGCGATCGGGATCGCGGGGGCGGCTTCAGTAGCGCTTGCTGCTGCGGAGTTCTGCGCGACCAACGAAGGGGTCGCGCGTGATGAGATGAACGACCCTGCTGACTATTTGGAGTTCATGCGACAAGCTGCCGAACGTATCGCTCATGCGCGTCCTACTGCAGTGAACCTGATGCACATGGTGGATGCGGCAATGGAGATCGTCGAGGAAGAGGCTGTTTCAGGGTCTTCACCCGTTGTGATCGCGGACAAGCTCTATGAATTCACCAAGCAGCTGATCGTTGAAGATGAAGATGCGAACAGGAAGATGGGAGAGCTTGGCGCCGCGCTGCTCGAGGAAAGATCGAGCGTGCTTACCCATTGCAATGCCGGTAGTTTGGCAACGGCGTTCTTTGGAACCGCGCTTGGCGTGATCTACGAGGCGGCACTGCAAGGCAAGATAGAGATGGTGTATGCCGACGAAACGCGCCCTCTTCGTCAGGGTGCGCGCCTGACCGCGTTCGAACTTGCAAAAGCGCAGGTGCCTGTTACGCTGATCTGCGATGATATGGCGGCAACTACGATGGCGCAGGGGCGTGTTGATGCGGTGTTCGTAGGCGCCGATCGTATTGCGGTGAACGGGGATACGGCTAACAAGGTCGGAACGCTGGGAGTTGCGATCGCTGCTGCTCGGTATGGAATTCCGTTCTACGTGGTAGCGCCCACTTCAACGATCGATGTGAGCGCACAACATGGCGAAGATATTCCTATCGAAGAGCGCGCTGCTTCAGAAGTGCTCGATCCGCCTATTCCAGGTGTGAAGGTTTACAATCCTGCGTTCGATGTAACGCCTGCGGACTTGATCACGGCTATCATTACCGAAGAAGGCGTGGTCGCACCAGCGGATATCATCTCTGTTGTTATGTAAGGGAAGCGTGCAGGAAAGCCGCGGCCCTATCAAAAAAGAGGGAAAGAAATCGGATGATTCTTTCCCTCTTGGTTTCTCGAGCAGATGGTATGTTGCTCTGGCTTTAGACCTCGATCAATTCGTAATCGGCACTACCATAGCCCAGGCGCACTGCATCATCGATGATCTTTTCGCCATGGCGCGAGGTGATGCGCTCGAGCAACGTGTCGCGGCCGGGATCATCGGAATTGCGTACGGCATCGAGGCAGGCAGCATCGATAGCCACCGGATCGAGCGAAGCGAAGATGCCGATGTCCTTCATACAGGGATCTTCTGCTACTGCGCAGCAGTCGCAATCGACCGAAAGGTTGCAAGCGATGTTCACGAACGCGATGCTGCTGCCGAAGTGATTGACCACGGTCTCGGCTGCTTCGGCCATCGCCTCGATGAAATCATCCTGTTCGGCGTGCTTGTCCCAGAATTCGCCCTGGTTGAGGGATGCACCACCAGAATGGATGTTCACCTTGCCCTGGTTAGAAGCACAACCGATCGAAAGCTGTTTGAGCGCGCCGCCAAAGCCGCCCATCGGATGCCCTTTGAAGTGAGAAAGCACGAGCATCGAAGCGTAGTTCGCCAGGTGGCCACCCACACGGTTATCCTTCAGTACGCGGCCATTTTCGATCGGGAAGATGATGTCGGAGCTCGGGCCATCCGCATCCATGATGTCAACATCGAAGTACTCGGTCCAGCCGTGTGCGGCCATGAGCTTCTCGTGCTTTTCGGTGGTATCGCGCGCGCCATCGTAGGCAGTGTTGCACTCGACGACCGTGCCGTCCACTTCTTCGATCATGGGGCGCATGAATTCGGGATGGAGGAAGTTTTGGTTGCCCTCTTCGCCGGAATGAACCTTGACTGCAACCTTGCCTGGCAGCTTCACGCCAAGATGCTCGTAGAGCTTCACGACGTTTTCTGGGGTGATTTCTTTGGTGAAATAAACTTTGGATTTGCTCATAGAGAACACTCCTTTCACAGGTGTGAGCCTAGCTTATCATAGGCGACAAGGTGTTCATTAAAACGTAACCGTAATCACAAAACCGTACGTAAAAAGAAACATCAGAAACGTATCTGGCTTTCGTAATAAGACCGTAAGGGAAGTTGGACAATCAGCTAAGATTGTCTAGGTAGTGTTACGCTCCCAAGAGGGTTTCCGACAACTGAAGCAGGAAGGCATCATGAAAGTTCAAGATCTTACTCTTACTGACGAATTGAGAGACATCGTTCAGATCGGCATCATCACCGACGATATCGAGCGCACCAAGAAAGGCATGCTCGAAGTGTTCGGCCTCGAGCCTGACGCGGGCGGTCATTCGGTGTACAAGAAATCGGTTTATCGCGATGGCAAGGTCATCGATGCAGAGGTTGTCTCTGCGTTCTATAACTTCTTCAATATCCAGCTTGAGTTTTTGCAGCCGACGGGTGAGGATGACACGATCTGGAGCGATTATCTGAAGATGGGGCAAAACGGCCTGCATCACATTCGCTTCGATGTGACCGATAACGATGTGGTCACGAAGCTCATGGCGGAAAAGGGAATCGCTGTTTGGATGGAGGGTACCTCGCTCATCGATCCAACCGCGCGTTTCACCTACTACGATTCGCTCGATAAGCTGGGCTTTATCGTTGAAGCAGTCACGCGTTCGAAGAATTAGGAGTTACTACGATGGCAAAATCATCTAAACAGGTTGTTCTGATCACAGGCGGCGCGATGGGCCAGGGGCGCACACATGCGGTTGCGTTCGCGAAGGCAGGGTTCGATGTAGTGCTCATCGATATGCTTGAACCAGAGAACGAGATCTTCAAAGAGACCATCGCGTTGGTTCGCGATGCGGGTGGCGAGGTGTTGGCGTTGCAGGCGAACATCTGCTCCACGCCTGAGGTCGAAGCAGCGTTCGCTCAGGCATGGGAAAAGTTTGGTCGCTTGGATGTGGTGGTGGCCAATGCGGGTATCATCAATTTTGGTTGCACTTGGGAATTGAGCGATGAACAGGTCGAGCGTGCGCTCGCGGTGAATCTCGAGGGAACCTGGCGCACAGATAAATATGCTGCGATCTACATGCGCAAACAAGGTTACGGACGCATCATCAACATCTCTTCTGTGTCGGGTCTTAAGGGAACTGCGCAGTTGGCAACGTATTGCATGACCAAATTCGGCATCATCGGGCTTACCAAAACGCTTGCGCTCGAACTCCAAAGCGAAGGCCTGCCGATCTACTGTAACGTTGTATGCCCCACGAAGGTGCGTACGCCCATGTGCGAAACGGAGAGCTACGTTGACTTCGTGAACTCAACGATGGGCAAGAGCTTTACCAGCTGGCAGGAGATGTTCGAAGACGAGAAGAATCCCGGAGGACTGAAATTCCTCAATCCTGAAGACGTGACGGATATGGTGCTTTGGCTTGCGGAATCAGAAGCTGCCACGAAATTCAATGGTCGTGAGATCGTGGTCGATCGCGGAGCGATGTTGTAGGCTTTGCGACCGTTAGGTAATGCGAGGTCGTTCTTTTTGCGTCAGGCAGAAGGAACGACCTTTTTTATTGCGAAAGACGATCGAGGCACATCTCGACGAAGCTCGTATAGGCATCCTCGAAATTGCCCTCTATAGGCGGCAAGCCAGCAAGACGCATAGCTTCGGCCACCTGCTCGGCGCAATTGAAGTGATTGAATAGCGCAGCCGCTTGATAGATGAGGCACAAAGAGAGATCGGAGGCTTCGTTTGCGCTGCATGAGAGGTGCTTTCGCAGCAATGTGCGAATCGATTCGTTCATGAGTGCGAAGTTCTTCTTGAATTCAACGAGACGATCGAGCGACGTGTTCGTTTCGATGATCGGGATCAAGATACTTTGATAGCGCAAGAATTCTGGATGGCGCGCAACGGCACATGCCCACTCATGCGCAAATTCAGCATTTGTGAGCTTCTTGCCTGCAAGCGAAGCCATAAGATCATCGACCAAAGCACGATTAGCGCGACTGTGGAGCGCAAGGAATATCTCTTCTTGGGTAGCGGCATATTTGTAGAGATTAGAGCGTGACCAGCCCAGTTCTTTTGCGATGAGCCCCATGTTGATCTCGTGATAGGGCAGCTGTGCGAACAGCGTTTCGGTTGCATCCATGATCGCGCTCATGCGTTCAGCTTTTTGCTGCGGCGAGCGTGCGCGTTGATAGTCGGCCACGTAAACCTCCTTGTTCATGCTCGCTATTCTATCAAAAGGCTTGCCGCGCCGGTGTAGTGGGTCGGGTGGTTAGTCTTTGAGGTCCTCTTCCAGATAGCGCATGGTTTCGAGGTCGTGCGTCTTCTCTTTGAGACGTTCGTTGGTGGCATCGATGTGCTTGATGCGCGCGGTGGTATCAGGCGATGCGTTATCAAGATCATGCTGAGGCTCGTCGGAGAGCAGATCGTCATGCACGCGCCGCGGATCGAGCAGCATCACGGCGTGGGCGGCATCCATCGCGAACTTGTAATTGAGCTGCAGGACGCGCTGAACATCCTGTTTCAGTTGCTTGATCTGTGCGAGTGATTCACGCCGCGAGGGGCGCTCTTCCCATTTGATCTCTTTTAGGCTAAGGCTGTTCGCCAGGTTTTCCATGAACGCTGAATTCATGTGCAGGTAGTAGAGCAGTTGCACCGCGCGCCACAGGTTAACGTGGCCGCGTTTGATGCCGAGATCGATCTGCGCGAGCAAGCGGCCATCGATACGCTCTAGCTCGATGATCTTCGTGCGGATGGTGGTGGTTCGTTGCGTGCGCATGAACAGGAAGATCACCATCACCACGCAAGTTGCTGCGATGATCACAAAGCCAAGGCGGATAACGAGCGTCATGCCAAGCGATGCATCGGCGGAATAGAGTGCGGTGAGCGCCATCTGCGTTCCTGCGGTGATGGAGACCGTTTGGCTGATATTCATAAGGATGACCAGGTAACACAGCGTGATGACCGTTGGCATGAGGAAGGGGCTTGGGATGAAATGCACGAAGAGCGCGAAGATCGCGATGCCGACGAGCGTGCCGATGGTGCTGTTCTTCGTTGAGCGTAGCGTTTCATCGTTGTAGGTGTTCAAGATCGTGAAGGCGACGATCGGTATCCAGATGCCGAAATCGAGTCCGATCAGGTGCGTGAGCGCGATGTCGGCTAGCACGGCGATCGTTACGATGGTGGCAAGCTGAAGAGAGAAGCGCGTTTGCGTGTTCTTGAGGCTGATGTTGTCACGCAAGAAGTGGTAGCGATAGCGAATGCTCTTGAGGAACGGGGTGGATTCGTCGCGCGAGAGGCGGGTGTCGCGCAAGGTGCGCACGAGTGCTTCAAGGATCGCATTCCATGATTCGTGGTAGCACGTAGTGTCGAAGCCACGACGCTCAAGGAATGCTTCGAGCTCGCTCACTATCTCGGAGATGCGCGTGATCTTCTTGGTGGCGACCGCTTCGAAAACGGCGGCCAGATCGGCGAAGTATTCTCGGTTCTTCGGCGTGATGCCCTGCGCGTTCTTGGAAGTGGCATGGATCAGGTCCGAGATTTGCTCGCAGCAAAGGAGCAGTGCGAAGGTGTAGCATTGTCGGCCCGAAAGTATGCCGCCTTGGCGCATGACCGTGGCGTATTCGGTTTGCGCGTAATCTTGGGCGAGGGTGAATGTTCTTTCGGGTTCGACTTGCGCTTCGAGGGTTGAGGCAGAAGGCTGCGGCTCTTTTGCTGCGCTTGTGATAGGCGATGATGGCGAAGCGCCCGCGAGTGAAGGGTCTGTGTTGTTCGTTGGTTCGGTTTCGGGTGCTTGTGCGAGGAGGCGAAGCTGAGCGGCTACATCGCCGAAGGCTTCGCGCATGAAGGCGCGATCGCGGGCAAATTCGTCGAGCTTGCCGGTCTTGCGTAGCGTAAAACGCATCAGGTAGATGAAGGCGGTGGTGAGTGCGATCGAAAGGCCAAGCGCCGCAAGGCGTGGAAGGATCTCACCAGGGGTAATGGGGTAGATCAGCAGGAACAGGTAGCCAAGCCCGAGCCAGTAGAAATTGCGGGGAAGATAGTCGTCGGATTGGGTGAGCGTTATGAAGAACAGGTAGCAGAAGCTCATGACCACGAAGAGCACATCGTTGAGTCCTGCGATGCTCGCGCAGACGCCCATGAGCACGAACCAGCAAAGGCGCCGCAGATAGTTCGCGAACGAAAGCCCTGGGTCTTGGATGATGGCGCGCGAAAAGAAGAGGAACACGATGCCGAGCAGGGCATCGGCTACGCCAAAAAGGTAATAGATGGTGAAGAAGAGCAGAACGAAAAACACCAGATAAGGAAGGGCATCAAGAAATTTCTCCCTTAAGCTGGCAAAGCTGAATCGCGCTTGTTGTTCGGTCTGTTCTCTCATGGGATTCGATTATCGCATCGAATCGCGCGCTGTTGCCTTACCGCAATAAAAACTACTTGATTATAGGGGCGGTACCCCCAAGATCGCAGATGAAAGGCTTATATGTGGTGAAGAGATGGAGAGGATATGCATTGAGGGATTGAGACAAATCGAACAATTTGGCAGAAAGTTTGCCGAGATTGGCAGGTTGCAAGCAAAAGCAAGAGATTAGTTTTCAGCATTAACGGAGTTGATGATATCGGTTAGCAGCTCGACGTGTGCATCGGTGTCATTCAAACAAGGCACATAAACGAAGCGGTCGCTTTCGATCTGCAAGGCAGGGTCTTCACATACTTGTTGGCGCAACTCGATATCGATGTCGTAAAGCGTTTCGAGGCAGTCGATCGAAAAGTTCGGAGCAACCACAAACAATCGTCCGCGCGGTGCGCCGAGCGTTTGGAGGGCTTCAGGGATGAAGGGGTCAAGCCACGAACGTGCCTTATCGAAGCGACATTGAAAGCCAAGAGCCCAGTCCTGAACGTCGAGCTCGAGAAGACGTGCCACTGCGTTGGCGGTTGCGCGCGCTTTGTCCTCATAATCGTCACCATTGCGAATATCTCGTACCGGGATGGAGTGGAACGCGAAGAGCAGCTTGTCTCCTGCAGAGCTATCGAAACCAGCAGCGCGAATCGATGCCGCGATGGCTTCAAGATAGAGCAGGTGAGCACTGTAATAGCCGACGAGCTTCGTTTGCGGATGCCAGTCGAGGGCGCTTAAAGCAGCAAGCGTTTTATCTGCTACGACGCCCGTGGTTGAGAGCGCGTTCTGCGGATAAAGCGATAAGACCACCAGTTCATCGCACCCTTCGGCTTTAAGTTCGCCCAGTGCTTGTTTGATCGATGGCGAGCCATAGCTCATGCCATGCCGAACGAGAGTTGCTTTGTCCTGCTCGTTGAAAGAGGCTTGCAACTTATGGGCAAGTGATGCCATTCCTGATTGGAGCGGAGAGCCTTGGGAAGTCCAGATCTGTCGGTATTTTTCTGCTGATGCGTGAGCGCGTTTTGGCAAGATGAATGCATGGAGGATGATCTTCCACAAGGGAGCGGGCAGCGGACAAATGCGCGGGTCTTGAAGGAATTCGGCCAAATATGCGCGCACGACATCTGCTTCGGGTACATCGGGTGTGCCCGTGTTCGCTATGATGACACCACGTTTGCTCATGAAGCGCTCGAACTCCCTTTTTACGGCGTTACGGCGCAAACCTGATGTTGCGCTTACGGTAATTGAGACTCTCTCTACTATAGCGAGCATACCTGAGGCTTGCGCTTAGTATTCGATGAAAGCGGCTTGCTTCGTGATGACTGCGATGGTTGTTCGCTTCAAGAAGGTATGGAGGCGAGCGAGCAGTATTGCTGATGTGGGCTTCTGTAACCTTGTCCCCTTTGGTTCTGCAGAGCACCGAATCAAGTTAACAGAAGCATTCTTAGGCTTTCTGGCGAATTTCCTTCAATAGGATAGGTGGTTTAACAGGGCTATTTGCATGGTATTATTTGTACAGCATGTTATATTTGTCATGGGCGCAGCGTCATTTGGCCAAGAGGCTTCGCGTGAATGCGCCTTACTGATAGGGCATCGCTTTGCTACCACAGAGCCGACGAATGCGATCTTGTTCGAAAGAAGTGGCATATGGCAAGACCGAAGAAAAGCAATCAACCCTCCGTGCGCGATCGAATGATCGAGGCTTTTTGGCAGCTGCTCGAGGATAACCAACTGCACGAGATATCGGTTGGGATGATCGTGGCAAAAGCAGGATGCAACCGAGGAACGTTCTACTATCATTTTGCAGATAAGGATGAGCTCATGCTAGCGGCTCTGAGTCGGGAAGTTAAGGGGCTGCCCAACTGCATTATTTCCGTTATTGCTGGCGATAATCCTGAAGCAGTTCTTGAATCAATGATCGAAGGGCATATTCCGCGCCTTTCTCTCTTCATGGAGCAGGGCGGACAAACGATCGTTGAGAGGAACCTCAAAAGCTACGTGGTCAAGATCTGGTCAACCTTCCTGTTGCCTGAAGGGGGAGAGCTCGATCTTAAGTCGCGTCTTATCATCGAATATACAGCCAGTGGCATATTGGGGGCTATCGCTTATTTCAGCGGTGAAAAGCGAGAGAAGATCGATACTATTCCCGTCGATTTTTTGATGGATGCAGCATCGGTTGCACTGGATCATGTTTGTGCTATTCAGCAGGTGAACAAAGAAGAACTGATCACTCGCTTGAAGATGTATCGCCAATTCTCAAGATTCAATCTGGCTGCCAGATAGGCGGGAATTCCAAGATGCACAGCAAGCTGTATCACCGAGACTTTTTGCTGTTACCTTGATCCTGCCGTGTAATGCAAGACGGACAACGGGGACGTAGCTTATTGTCCTGTATTCACAGGACAATAAGCTACGTCCCCGTTGTCCGTTGGCTCGAGTTTTTATCTTTCCTAGGCGGCTTCAGGCATCTTGATCTTGGTGCGGTGCACGGTGCTCTTACGACCAGTTTTGATCGTGCGGCGATGCAGGAGCGCAATGACGGGAATCGCGAGAGCGAGCACGCCTCCCATGATGAATCCAGCCTGAGCACCCCACAGGTCGATCATAACACCCGCAAGTGTCGGGCCGATCGCGAGACCACACGTGCAGCCTGCGTTGAGCCAGGTGATAGCTTCGGTCAGGCGCTTGCCAGGGACAGAGCGTTCGCAGGCGCCATTCATCACGATCAGGAAGGGTGCGTAGAACAGCGCACCAAAACAGGAAACCACATACAGGCTCACGGCATCGCTGATGAGCATCATCGACCCATAACCCACGCCGATGCAGGTAGCAGCGATCAGCACTTGCTTATAGTGGGGGATCGCAAGGCGCAAAGTGCCAAACAGGAATCCTATCGCGATCGAGACGAGTGCTGAGAGCATCAGCGCGCCACTGGCAATGTTCGGCTCGCCCAGCTCTTCGGCGAATGCAACGGAAGTGGTATCGAAGGTCCCGAAGAACGAGCCGAGCAGGAGCATCAAGACGAAGAGTACCCGCACGATGCGCGACGTACGGAAAAGGCTCCTCTTCTCTTTCGCAGGCGCTTCGCTTTTTTCGGGTGCTGAGCTGTTGGATGTTGAACCATCAGATGAAGCGGCATCCGCGGCCGATCTCCATCCGGGGTGAGGCTCGGTCTCTTTTGCGTGCGTGAGCAAGGTTGCGCCGATCAAGAAACACACGCCACCTACGGCAAGACCTGCGATCGGGGTAAAGGATGAGGCAAGGAAGATCGAAAGGGCGGGGGCGATCATGAAACCGATGTCGTCCAAAATTCCTTCATAAGAAAAGATGGTGGTTACGTTCGGCGCCTTTTCGCCCAGTTTTCCCATACGCAAGAGATAGACCCAGCGAGCACGCGAGAGGGCTTGAGCGCTGGGGATGCAACCGACGAAGACCGATGCGATGAACAAGATCCAGAGGGGGCCATGGAATTGCACCGTGATCAGGAGCGCGACCAGCCCCGTTAGGCTGACCAGTGCGGCAAAAGGCACTACGCGCGATTGGCCGCGTTCATCGACCAGCTTTCCTAGGCGCGGGCCGATCAGGAAGATCGCAAGTGCGATAACTGACGAGACGAGGCCAGATTCGAGAAACGAATACCCAGCCAGCGAAAGCATGGCAACAGTGCCGATGTTCATCATGTAGCCATACATGCGCATCAGCAGGCAGGCGATGTCGAATCGTCGCGCTGGGCGAACGCTCAAGATCGCTCCGTATACTTTCAAATCTACTGCGGGCATCGTCCTCTTTGTTCTCGTTCAAATTGGGTAGCGGTATCTTCTGCGGATATGAATAATAGGCACGTTGCAATCGAGATGCAACAAGGTGTTGCTTGAACCCGCGAACGGTATCTTCATAATGGGGTTAGGCATTTACAACGAAAGGACCTACCATGGCCATGAGCGATACGATCACACAGATCCGAACCGAAAAAGGGCTGACGCAAGAGCAGATGGCGCGTGATCTGTTCGTGACCAGACAGGCGATCTCTCGCTGGGAGACTGGCGAGACTTCACCGAGCATCGACATGGTGAAGTTGATCTGCGTTACCTATTCGATCCCGCTCGAACGCTTCTTTGAGATGCCAGCGGAGTATTACTGTCAGTGCTGTTCGATGCCGATACCCGATGAAGCTTTGCATGGCACGGAAGCAGATGGCTCGCCGAGCGATCACTACTGCAAGTGGTGCTATCAAGAGGGCGATTTCACGGCAAAAGATGTCGATATGGATGAGTTCATCGAGGCCGCTGCCCAGATGGAAGCTGATGCGATGGGTATCTCGCGCGAAGAAGCGGTTTCCCTCATGGCCACGTTGCTCCCGCATCTTGATCGCTGGAAGGGCAAAGCCAAGAACTGAGATAGATGTTGAGCGCCATTTCCTAACCAACTGAAACGTTTGATGATGCCCGCCTAGAAATCGATCTCTTCCCAGTATTCAAGGGAAAGCCCAGGCACACGTTTGAACTCATCCACGTTGTTGGTGACCAGAACGGCGCCGTGGGCAAGGGCTGTTGCCGCGATCAGATAGTCATTACCGCCAATGGTTAGCCCTTTGCGCTCAAGATCTGCACGAATCTTCGCATAGTGTGCAGCGCAGGTTTCATCAAAAGGGATGATCTCGAAAGGCAAGAGCAAAGATTCCACTTTTAGGCGTTCTTCTTCAGGCTGCATGCTCTTTTCTGCGCCCAGAAGTAGTTCGGCTTTGACCACGGCCGGAACTTTGAAAAGCCCTGCATCGCTATTCAGGAGCAGTTCATATGCAGCATTTAATTTGCGTCTTGATATATCGATAAGGATATTCGTATCTAGCAAATACATAAGCGTCCTTAAATAGTATTGAGGGGCTCAATAGGCTCGGGTGGCAGATCAACAGGTTCCTCAAAATTTAAGGGCTTCAAATTCTCGAAATACCCTGGAGGCCATCCATTAACCCATCCGCGTTCGGCTTCGTGACGCTTCTCAAGAACCTCACGCGCATAAGAGGAGATCGACTTTCCAGCCGCTTCGGCATCTGCTCGTAGCTCTTCCATTGCGATGTCATCCATATAAAGCGATAGCTGCGCCATAATGCTCACCTCTCTTATTCAATAGAACAAGTATACTACAAGTATAAATTGTTGAACAGGGACAACGGGGGACAACGGGGACGTAGCTTATTGTCCTTTTTGCTATGATGCTCTCTGTTGTCACCGAATGAGAGCGAGGGATGCCGATGGTTAGATCAGCAAGAATCCGAAGCCAAAGCGAGATGAGCATATATCATGCTGTGTCGCGTGGAGTGGGTCGGCAAATCATATTCGAAGACGATAAAGATCGCAGGCGTTATCTCAGTATTCTCAAGGACGCAATCGCCGATCATAACGCAGAGATACTGGCGTGGTGTCTCATGGACAACCACACCCATCTTCTCATGAAGGCTGACCTTCATGATCTGTCTGAAGCAATGCGCATCACCAATTCGGCCTATGCAATGTACTTCAACAAACGGCACAGCCGCGTTGGGCATCTCATGCAAGGTCGTTTCAAGAGCGAACCTGTGAATTCGGACGAATATCTTTTGACGGTGGTTCGCTACATTCATCAGAACCCGGAAAAGGCCAAGATCGCCAATACGAAGAATTATTTCTGGAGCAGTTATCAAGAGTATGTCGGCAAGGAAGAAATAGCGAACACCTCTTTTGTGCTCGACGTATTCGGCAGCGTCACTGAATTCAAGCGATTCCATGAGACGCTCGATGATACTGCAGCATGTACTGACGAGAACCAGGGACGTCGTGTTTTGGATGACGACCGTGCATTCCTTGCAGCCCAGGCTCTGCTCGATCCCGTCCGCGTTGAAAAGGTTGCATCGCTTCCTAAGGCGCAAAGGGACGAGATGCTTTGTAAGCTTAAGGATGCAAAACTGTCAGTCAGGCAGATAGAGCGCTTGACGGGTATTTCGAAGAGCGTTGTAGCGAAAGCGAAAACGGGACAATAAGCTACGTCCCCATTGTCCTGCGATCAGAGGTCTTCTGCTCTGAAGGTCTCATAGCCTTCGTAGGCGTAGCTCGCATCGATGCCTTTGATATAGACCTGTCGATCATTCGTCTCTTTCGTTAGCGCTGTGCTCAACAGCTGCTTGATCTCAATGTCTTTTATAGGGCTACGCTCCATAGCGAGCAGATAATCAGTCTTGTTGACCTGAGACCAGTCTACAACGGTCCCTAGTTCAGTTTTGAGCATGTGGTCAAGCCAAATGCGCATGCTGCGTCCGTTGCCTTCGCGAAATGGATGGGCAACGTTCATTTCGACGTATTTTTCAATGATCTCGTCAAAAGTGGATTGAGGCATACGCTGGATCGCTTTTAGAGCTTCAGGAAGATAGAGCTGAGAAGCAAAGCGGAAGCCCCCTTTGGAAATGTCGTCTCTCCGTAGCTGGCCTGCGAAATCATATACATCTTGAAAGAGATGATGATGGATGAACGCAAGGGTTTGGAACGAGCCTGGAGCATGTTCGTCGAGGAGATTACTGGTAAAGAGTTCTACGGCGCGCATTTTCGAAAGCCGCTCTTCAGCTTTTTGTAGGTCGGGCGAGGAGGCAATTCCGAGCTTGTTTGCTAAGACCATGGCGCGCCTTAAAAAAAGAGCGCCAGGAAAATCCCGACGCTTTAGTAACTGGTCGCGGGGGCTGGATTTGAACCAACGACCTCCGGGTTATGAGCCCGGCGAGCTACCAGACTGCTCCACCCCGCACTATATGTTCCGCTCGTCCTTAGTAAGCTATCTGGTATAACTCGTGAACGAAAAGCGACAGTTAAATATAATAGCCGCCACAACGCTGAAGCGCAAGAAGTACTTCGATCGCAGCCATTCGCATGCGACGAGCGGCAAAATGAGCACTTAAATGGCTGCATCTACTTCTTGTTCCGCAAAAGTGAGCCCCGCACAAAGAACTACACTACTTCGGTGATGTGTCCCAAGAAGTCCTTCGTGCGATTATGCTGCGGGTGGTCGAACACTTCTTCTGGCGTGCCTTCTTCAACGATCACGCCACCATCCATGAAGATCACGCGATCTGCCACATCACGCGCAAAACCCATCTCGTGCGTTACCACGATCATGGTCATGCCTTCGCGGGCCAACTCTTTCATGACCGAAAGAACACCACGAACCAGCTCGGGGTCGAGGGCGCTGGTCGCTTCGTCGAAGAGCATCACATGCGGGTCCATGGCAAGCGCACGCGCGATAGCCACGCGCTGCTGCTGACCGCCGGAGAGTTGGCTTGGCTTGTAGTCGACGCGTTCGGCCAGCCCCACCTTCGTAAGCTCTTCGATCGCTTTCTTCTCAGCTTCTTCTTCAGAGCGTTTGAGCACCTTGCGCTGTGCCAGCATCACATTCTTCTTTGCCGTGAGATGCGGGAACAGATTGAAGCTCTGGAACACCATGCCCAGCTTGGAGCGCACCTGATTGATGTCAACCTTCGGGTCGGTGATCTCGGTGTCTTCGAAGAAGATCTTGCCTGAGGTAGGGGTTTCGAGCAGATTCACGCAACGCAAAAGGGTCGATTTGCCCGAACCAGAAGGGCCGAGGATGACCACCACTTCGCCACGATGAACATTCACGTTAACGCCGCGCAAAACTTCGAGCTCGTCAAAGCTCTTCGTGAGGTTTTCGATGCGCACGACCACTTCATCGCTTACGATGTGGCTGTTCGCGCGCGTGGAGTTCTTGGCTGCGTGCGCAGGTTGTACAGGAACGGTGGTTTCTGGCTCGTTTGTCTTAGAATCAGCGATGTTGCTCATTGCTAATCCACCTTTCCGTTTTCCGTTGCTAGAGCGGTAGTGCCGCCAATCTCTGGGCTAGACACGGGATGCGGCATGAGGCTTCTTCCGCAACCGTCAAAAATGCTTTTATGGCTAGGTTTATGGCTAGCTGCACCTTCGCTCGCGAGAAGATTTTCTGCATAACCGATGCGCTTTTCAACAGCCAAGTTACCTTGCAGTTCAGGATCTTCTGGCAGTGGCGCTTTATGCTTCTTGCGCTTGTTCTTCTTGCCGGTGTTGCCTGCATCACGATCGGCCAGATGCGCTTCGAGCTTGCCCACGATCTTAGCGAGCGGCAAGGTGATCACGAGATAGAAGCAGGCCGCAACGATATACGGCGTGATCGAACCAGTGGCTGCCACGATCGTCTTCGCGTACATGACCACTTCCATGACACCCACGGCAGCGAGCAGTGAGGTGTCCTTATAGAGCAGAATGAATTCGCTGGTCATAGTGGGAATCACACGACGAACGGTTTGCGGGATGATCACGAAGAGCATCGTCTGTGCGCCGTTCATGCCGAGCGAGCGCGAAGCTTCGAACTGACCCTTGGGAATCGACTGAATGCCCGCGCGGAATATCTCGCACAAATAAGCACTCGAGTTCATCGCCAAGACCACCACGCCAAGAGGGAAGGGAGGCACTTGGATGCCTGCAAGTGGAAGTCCGAAGAATGCGATATAGATCTGCAAGAACAGCGGCGTGCCACGAACGACGTTCACATAGGTGGTTGCAAGACCACGCAGGATGCGCAGTTTCGACATACGCATGAGCGCAAGCAAGAGACCGAAAGGAATCGCGCAGGGGAACGCTACGAGCACGATCGCGAGGGCCATGAAAAATCCCTTGATAACCACTGGGAAGCTGGTTACCAGAACCGTTGGATCAAGGAAGAGGTGCAAGAACTTATTGGAATTCCACGCCTGCACCCAGTCCTGTTCGCCTAAATAGGTGGAGAGCTCTTCGGCAGGGTCGATGCCTACGACGTTGATCGTTGGAATCTGTCCGATGTCGTGATAGTCGCCATTCGCGAGCTCATAGGTGCCCGTAAGATCCATCGCGCCACCAGAAGCGGGGAACTTCACTTCGTAGACTTCAAAGCGGAAGTATCCGCCGGCAGGAGCCGCTTCATCGAAGGTGGCAACGATCGAATCGCCCTGTATTTGAAAGTTTGCTGCAATGTTGGTGCGGGTCATAAGATCAGAGCCGGAGAGCATGGTGATACGCGCGTTCTTCGTTGAGAACGAAGTGCCTTCGGGCATCGTGAGCGTGATGCCCTTCACGCTTTCATCGGCGGCTGCTTGGCCTTCCCAGGTAATGCGCGTTTCAGTGGCGCCCTTCACCTCGTTCGACCCATCAGCGTTAGGCCGCGCAGTGCATTTTGCGGTATCGAGCGCTTCAGCGCTTGCAGGCTGCGCGCAGAGACCCACGAAGAAAACCGAGCACGCCACAGCGATCGCGACGAACACGGATATGAAAGAGAGCATGCGTTTTTGCATGAGAAGTCCTTAAATAAAAAACCCTCCCCAACACGCGGCTGGGGAGGGTTCGTCTAAAAGATTAGAGCCACTTGGCGGTGAGTTCGTCGATCGTGCCGTTCTCCTTGAGCTTCTTGAGCGCTTCGTTCAGCGCCTTGGTGAGCTCGGGGTTGTCCTTGGAGACAACGATCGCATATTCTTCGCCGGTTGCGCTGGTTGCGACAACTTCAGCATCCTGGTAGGCGTCCTTGATCATCTTCTCAACGACAGCCTTGTTGGTGCAAACTGCATCAGCCTGGCCGGACTGCATCGCTGCGAAGCAGTCGGTGGAGTTGCCATAGGGCTGGATGGTGGCGTTCGGGTAGTTCTCCTGAGCGTAGGTTTCACCAGTGGTGCCAGACTGAACTGCGATGATGATGCCATCTTGGTTCAGGGCTTCTGCGGCGTTCTCTTCGGTGATGCCTTCATCTTTCATGACCGCAACAGCCTGGTCGTCGATGTAGAACGCATCGGTGAAGTCGATCTGCTCTTCACGCTCAGGCGTAACGGTGAAGCCGGACATGCCGATGTCAACCTGACCGCCGGAAACAACCGCAGGGATGATAGCGTCGAACTGGAGGTTCTTGTTCTCGTATTCGAGACCGAGCTCTTCAGCGAGCGCCTTGCCCAGCTCAACTTCGAAGCCGACCACTTCGTCACCTTCGAGGTTCTCGAATGGAGGATAGTCGGGAGAGAGACCGACTACGAGCTTGCCGTCGTTCAGCAGCGTGTAGTCTGCGGATTCAGCGTTGTTGTCTTTGGACTCGTTGTTCGAAGAGCAACCGAACAAGCCAATAGACGCGACCAGGGCGAATAGCACAGCAACTACGCCAAGTTTCTTCATTGTTGCAGTCATAACGTTCCTTTCGTTTCTGAGACTTTCTTAGTATATAGCTAAGTTGGTCTAAAACCGCGGATACGTTGCGGTTACGGCAGGTTTTTTTATCAGGAACGTGCGCGTGAGCGGGTGCCGGCAGACAAGCTGGCAGAAAGCCGCGAATCAGGAATGCTGACGAGGTGACTAGGAATGCTGGCCCTCTTGATAGGGGTAGGCCTCGATAAGCTCTGAGATCGTGACGAACTTATAGCCTTGGCTCTTCAGATAGGGCAAGGCTTCACGAAGTGCCGCAACGGTCTGCGAGCGATCGCCACCGCCATCGTGCATGAGGATGACCTCACCAGGACCTGCGCTCTTGATACGCGAAGCGATGGTGTCCGCGCCAGGTCGGCGCCAGTCTTCGGTGTCGATATTCCAACCGATCTCGCCCTGGACCATGTCCCTGAGGTCGTTCGCCACACTGTCGTTGAAGTTACCGCCAGGTGCGCGGAAGTAGACGCTCGCGTCTTTATTCGCAGCGTCCTTGATGGCATCCATGCCCTTTTGCACTTCTTCTTTGCGTTCCGTCGTGCTCATGAGATTGAGCGAAACGCCCTTGCCCGATCCTGCTGCGTGATCCCAGGTGTGGGTTGCGATCTCGTGCCCTTCATTGGCCATGCGTGCGATCTGATCGGAGTGCGAAGAGATCTGTTCGCCGATGGTATAGAACGTTGCTTTTGCTCCGTTCTCCTTCAGGATATCGAGAATCTGCTCGGTCGAGCCATCCCAAGGTCCGTCATCGAAGGTGAGCGCGATGACCTTTTCGCCGTTGGAGTTGGCGTTGTAGTACACCAGACGGTTATCGATCTTTTCCTTGGTGACCTGCTCGATGGTCTTGCCCGATTCAGAGCCCGTGCGGGTTACCGTTTCGCCATCTTGACCAGCCAAGAAAACGTGGAGCGCGCCATACTGGCCAGCCTTTGAATAGCCCGCCGGAGTGATCGTCGGTGCCGAATCGGTGTAGTCTTCCATCACGTCGGTGCCGTTCGAGACGACCACCTGGTCACCTTCGTTGATGTGCGCATTGAGGTCGCTTACGGGTTGCTCATTGATGATGGCGGTACAACGGGTGCCGTCGCCTTCGCGCAGCACTGATTCATCGACCGCAACGAAGTTTCCGGGCGTGACCTGCACGATGTTGTTATCGAGCAGCCCTTCGATCGAGCGCTCGCTTCCTTCGAGCGTCATCTTCTCGCCATTGACCGTGGCCGTAATAGGGCCTGCGAAAGCGATCTGCTGGTAACCGAAGAAGCCACCTATGCCCAGTGCGACCACGATCGCAACGGCAGCGATCACGCGCGGCCATGCTTTAGTGCGCTTGCGCGCGTGCTTCGAAGTGGAAGTGAGCGGCTTGAAATTCGCAGGTGAAGCGGCTTGTGCGTTGGATGCTTTGTAGCGCCCACTTGCAGCAGTGTAGTCCTGGTAGTCGTAGGGTTGCGGTGAGGCTTGCGCGTGTTCGACTGCGGCGAAGCTTGCGGAATGTCCGGCGTACGATCTCTGTCTGGGGTTGGCAGTATCGGCCGCCCTTGAGCGCGCGGCTTGTTCAGCCTGCGGGTCTACCTGGTCGCTTGTTGGCGGAACGGTGCGGAATCTCGATGACTGACTCGCGTGAGTGGCGGGGTATTCGGAAGAAAACGCCTGAGTAGCACGATGCGAGCCCGTAAAAGAAGCGTTCGTTTGTTGGTCATGCGCGTGAACAGGGGGGAGCGAACCATCGGTATGCGTTCCGCGCACAGGATAGGTTTCGCCTGTGTAAAGCGGGTTGCCTGCGCCATGCGTGCGAACCCCCGTGCTTTCAAAAGGTGCCTCTTCGACGCCAAAGCCAGGTGCTTCCTGTCCTGGTCGAGCTTGCTGTTGCATCGCTCTAGCCGCAGGAGACTTCGGATGGGGAGTGCCGACGGCACCGATGGTAGGCAGCGATGTTTGAGAGAGGTGAGGGTTGCGATCGTGATTGAAGGACTGTGCGTCTTTCACCATGCGAATGCCGTTAGTCGATGAAAGCTCATCGCTCTGAACGGTTTCGCGATTGGACGTACGACGCTGTGGCTTGCGACGGTGCGGGCGAGCGTGATCGTGCTGGTGATGCGCTGGTCGATAATCGTGAGGCATGGCTGGTTTCTCGTGATCCCCTCATTGCTCTTTGGGACGCTTCGTGCTTGCAAAGAACAAGCGCGCCCATAAGGAAATGAACGCGCTTTATTCTACTCGCATTTTGTAGGGATTGTAGGGAAAACTCGCGCTTTTGTTGTGTATTTATTCCATAAGCGCGGTGACCGCTTGAGCATAGGCGATCGGGTCATCGACCGGCATGTTCTCAACGATGAGCGCTTGATTGTAGAGGATGGTCGAATACTGCGCGATCTTCTCCGTATCGCCGGCCTCCTGAGCCTGCTTCAAAACTTCGAAGATCCTGTGCTGAGGATTGATCTCGAGCACTCGGTCGGCTTTGATGCGCTCGCCATCCGGACCCATTGCCATCATGCGTTCCATCTCAAGCGAGATCGGTCCTTCGGTGGTAACGGCGGCTGGCGTGTCGGAAAGACGCGTGGAAACCGCTACGCGGGTGACGGCGCCATCAAGCGCCTCTTTCATGGCGTTGAACAGCCCTTCGTTTTCCTTTGTGATAGCTTCAGCGGCTTCTTTCTCGTCTTCGGTCTCGAGGTCGAGATCGCCACCAGCGACATTCTTCAGCGGGCGCTCGTCGAAGCTGTTCATGGACATCATGCAGAATTCGTCGACGTCCTGAGTGCACAGCAGCACGTCATAGCCCTTAGCCATAACGGTCTTCACGATGGGCATCTTGGCCAAGCGATCGACCGATTCGCCTACTGCGTAGTAGATCGACTTCTGATCTTCGGCGGCCTTTTCGAGGTACTCTGCGAGCGTGATCATGCGCTTTTCGGTTGCAGAATAGAAGAGCAGCAGGTCAGAGAGCTTATCGGCATCCATGCCGTAGCTTGAGTAGATGCCGTATTTAATGCCGCGTCCGAAGTCCTTGAAGAAGCCTTCGTAGGCTTCGCGATCATCTTCGAGCATCTTCAGCAGGTCGGACTTGATCTTCTTTTCGAGCTTCTGGGCGATGGCGCGCAACTGACCATTGTGTTGAAGCGTTTCGCGCGAGATGTTGAGCGTGAGGTCTTGGCTGTCCACTACGCCACGAACGAAGTTGAAGTAATCGGGCAGCAGCTCCTCGCATTTCTCCATGATGAGCACGTTCGACGTATAAAGTGCGAGCCCCTTCTTGTAATCCTTGCTGTAGAGGTCGTAGGGCGCATGGCTCGGGATGAAGAGCAGCGCGTCGTAGGAAAGCGTGCCTTCGGCGTGGATCGAGATCGTGCGCAGCGGATCAGCATAGTCGTGGAAATCCGACTTGTAGAATTCGTTGTATTCCTCTTCGCTCACCTCTGATTTGCGTCGTTTCCAGATGGGGATCATCGAGTTGATGGTCTCGACTTCGGTCACGGTCTCATACTGCGGCGTATAATCGTCAGGCGCGTCTTCGGGTTTAGGCAGCTCAACGCTTTTCGCGCATTCCATCTTGATGGGGTAGCGCACATAATTGCTGTAGCGCTTGATGAGGGATTTCAGCTGCGGCTCGCTCAAGAACAGGTCGAAGTCCTCTTCTTCGGTGTTCTCTTTAAGCTCGAGGATGATCTCGGTACCGTGCGTTTGCTTCTTGCCCTTTTTGATCGAGTAGCCTTCGATGCCATCGCTCGTCCAGCTCCAGGATTCATCGGCTCCCCAAGCGCGCGAGTTCACCGTCACCTTTTGGGCGACCATGAAAGCGGAATAGAAGCCAACACCGAACTGGCCGATGATATCGAGATCCTTGCCCTGGTCTTCGGCGTTTTCAGTCTTGAATTCCTGGCTTCCGGAATGAGCGATCGTGCCGAGATTCTCTTCGAGTTCGGCTTTCGTCATGCCGATGCCGGAGTCTTCTACGGTGATCGTGCGTGCGTCTTTGTCGAAGGAAACGGTGATGAACAGGTCGTCTTTTGCGACCGTGATCGAAGAGTCGGTGAGGCTCTTGAAATAGAGCTTGTCGACCGCATCCGATGCGTTCGAGATAAGTTCGCGCAGGAAGATCTCACGATTCGTGTAGATCGAGTTGATCATGAGGTCGAGCAGCTTCTTGCTCTCAGTTTTGAATTGCTTCATGCATAAGCCTTTCTTGTGGAGGGTACGTGCGTGCGGCCTACCGAGGGGCAGGCCGCAGATTTATCACGAAAAAAGTTAGCACTCTCAGGGCGAGAGTGCTAAGAAAGTAAGCAGTTCGTGAAGAACATGCACAAAAACATCACAGTTTTCTCGGATGTTGTTGTGCAGCTAACGCAATCAGAAGCCCTAGAGGCTGCGCGCTTTTGCAACCGTGGCGCGCACAGCGCGGGTGGTGGTGCCGCGGAAGGCTCTCTCTTCAAGCGTCTCAACGCCAGCGATGGTCGAGCCGCCAGGAGAGCAAACTTGATCCTTCAGCTTGCCAGGGTGTTCGCCCGTCTCAAGCACCATCTTTGCGCTGCCGAGCACGGTTTGCGCGGCGATCATTTGCGCTTGTGCGCGCGGCAGGCCTTCAGCAACCCCGCCATCGGCTAATGCCTCGATGAACATATAGACGAACGCAGGCGCGCTGCCTCCCACTGCGCTTGCGGCATCCATGAGAGGTTCGGCAAGCTCGATCGCGAGCCCAAAGCTCTCGAGCAGTTCCTTCACGATCTTCGCCTCTTCGGGGGAGACAAGGTCGCCCGGGCAGAACGCGGTGGTGCCTTCGCCCACCAGTGCTGGCGTGTTGGGCATGACCCGTACGATCTTCTGTGGATGACCGATCTTCTCTCCGAGCCATGCGAGGGTCTTGCCCGGTGCGATGCTCACCAGGATCTGGTGTTCATGCAGGTGATCCTTGATTTGGTCGATCACCGCTTCATACTGTTGCGGCTTCACGCAGAGAAACACGATATCGCTCTCTCCAGCAACAAGGGTGTTGTCGGTGGTGGTTTGGATGCCAAGGCGCTCATGCGTTGCGTTCGCGTGTTCAGGCGTCGAATTCGAGCCATAGATCTCGTCGGGTGAAACGAGGCCTTTCTTGATGATTCCTGCGATGATGGCTCTCGCCATGTTGCCGCAGCCGATGAAACCAAGTCTCATAGTTCCTCCTCAATCGCGCCTAGAGGCGTGATCTGATACGATTGCGCTTGCATTTGCACGATCGAGCACTGAGAAGCGCGCGCTTTTGCGGTGTGCGTGCTTGTGATCGAACAACCTTATAATAGCGCGCATATCTATTGCGTCCATCGATGCATGATTACCCTTTAGCAACGCTTTGTTTTCAGTGGAACAAACTTCGCGATGCTCCATGCGAGTCCTTGAACGCTCGGCGCTACACTGACAAAAAAGAGAAAGGGGCAAGCTATGGCTTCCCAGGAAAAAGCAGAAAAGAATTGGTCGCTCATCGTACCGGGCGTGCTGCTCATCTTCTTCGGCGCGCTGTGCGCGTTCTATCCCGGCATTACGCTTTTGAGCGTTACCTTCGTAGCTGGCGCTGGCTTCGTCTTCGCTGGTATCGTGAACATCATATCCTACGTGCGCGAACGCAAAACGACAGGGCTTTCGGGCTGGTATGTGGCTTACGGCATCTTGGATATCATCATCGGCTTGATGCTGGTCATCCATCCGCTCGCAACAGCCTATGTCATACCGTGGCTCATCGGTGCCTTCATCATGGCGTATTCCATCGTGGAGATATTCGCCATCATCGCTTCACGTAAGCAACTGGGCTCGATCTGGGGGCTCGGACTGGTCTCGGCCATTTTGAGCTTGCTCGTGGGCATCTGCTTCTTCATCTTCCCTGGAAGCCTTGCGATCTTCATCGCGGTCTTCGCGGTGATTCGTGGCGCAACGCTGATCGCTTCGGGGTGGAGCGGATATCAGCCGGTCTAAACGGGTGCGTTTAGCCAGGCGTCTCTGGTCAAGCGGCTAGGTTGCCAGGTGGCGTACGAGTGTTTCGCGCGGCTTTTGCGTGATGCACACACCCACGCACTTCTCTTCACTCGCCCATAGTTTTATTACACTTTCGTAAGCCCTCCGCACCAATCGAAGGGCTTATGTGCGTTTGGCTCTGCGTTAAGGCTGCTACGTACACAAGTTATGGTATACAGATAAAGGAAACTACTCTGTATATTGTTGCGTGTTCGTGAAGGTGTTGTGGCCTCTATGCTCTCTAAATTCAGCGTTAAGCGTCCCTATATCATCGTCGTTGCGGTTATCATCGCGCTCATCCTCGGCGGTGTTTCATTGAGCAAGATGAAGACCGACTTGCTTCCCGACATGGACATTCCCTACCTCATGGTCATGACCACCGATCCTGGTGCGAGCGCTGAGAAGGTCGAGACTGAAGTGACCGAGGTGCTCGAAAGCACGCTCTCGACGGTCAATGGCGTGACCGAGATCCAATCCCAGAGCGCAAACAACTTCTCCATGGTATTCCTTGAATTCGAAGATGGCACCGATATGGATTCGGCTCTGGTGAAGGTGTCTTCGGCGGTCAACGAGGTCGAATCGCAGTTGCCCGAAACGGCTGGATCGCCTAACTACATGGAAATGAGCATGGACATGATGGCCACGCTCTACATTGCCGCAAACTATGAAGGCAAGGACATCTATGAGCTTTCGGAATTCGCTGAAGACACGCTCTCGCCCGAACTTGAGCGCATCAACGGTGTTGCTGATGTTTCGGTGGTGGGTTCAGCGGAGCAATCCGTCGAAGTGCGCTTGAGCGATTCAAAGATCGAAGACATCAACAACAAATTGCTCGGAAACGTCAATTCCGAGCTCTACGATGCGAAGAAGTCGATCGACGAGGGGCGTTCCCAGATGGCTTCTGCGGAGAAGTCGCTGAAGGAACAGCAGACGAAGCTCGCCGATCAAGAAAAGGCCTCTACCGATCAGCTTGGGCAGGCTATCTCGGGTTTGACCATGGGTGTCTCTTCGGGCACCGCCCAAGTCGCTGCGCTTACCTCGCAGATCCAGGCGCTGCAAGCTCAGCTCGTTCAGGCTCCCGATGCGATGAAACCAGCCCTGCAACAGCAGATAGCGGCACTTCAAGAGCAGCTTACGAAAGCTACGAGCGAGCTAAGCGAGTATCAAAACCAGTTAGCCGTTGCTGAAGCAGGTGGGCTGAGCGCCGCAAGCCAGTTCGGCAGTGGAACAGCGCAGCTCGCGAATGCGCTGAGCATGCTCGAACAGAACAAGAAGCAGCTTGATGAAGCACAGGCGCAGTATGAGGATGCGCGCGAGAAAGCCATCAAGTCGGCCAATATCGATGCGTTGGTAGACAAGACCACGCTTGCGAGCATGATCAAGGCACAGGATTTCTCGATGCCCGCAGGATATCTGGGCAACTCGAACGACGATGAACAGTGGCTCTTGCAGGTGGGCACGAATATCACGAGCATCGAGGACCTTGAGAATCTGATGCTCGTCGACCTTGACGGCGTAGGCGAGGTTCGCCTTAAAGACGTGGCGGATATTACCGTGGTTGACAATGTGGGCGATGCCTACATGAAGCTCAACGGCGCCGAGGGCGTATGCCTCATGGTGTACAAGAGCTCAACTGCCAGCACGAGCGACATCTCGAACGCGTGCCAGGCGAAGATCGCTGACCTGCGCGAAGACTACCCGGGCCTTTCACTCGACATCGTGAGCGATCAGGGCTCGTACATCTCGCTCTACATCAATTCGATCCTGCAGTCGCTGCTCTTGGGCGCGCTGCTCGCTATCGTGGTGCTCGCGCTCTTCCTGCGCGATTGGAAACCGACGCTCATCGTGGCGTTCTCCATTCCGTTCTCCGTGCTCGTTGCGCTTTTGCTCATGTATTTCTCGGGCATCTCGCTCAACATCATGTCGCTGGGTGGCATTGCGCTGGCTATCGGCATGTTGGTGGATAACTCCATCATCGTGCTGGAGAACATCTATCGTTTGCGTGGCCGTGGCATTCCAGCACAGCGCGCGGCAGTGCAAGGTGCGAAGCAGATCACGGGTGCGGTCATCGCTTCAACGCTCACCACCATCTGCGTTTTCTTGCCGATCGTCTTCACCACGGGCATCGTGAACCAGATGATGCTGCCCTTCGCGCTCACGATCGCCTATGTGCTGTGTGCGTCGCTCGTGGTGGCGCTCACGCTCGTTCCGAGCTTGTCGCGCTTCGTGTTCAGGAACTACCAGCCACGTCGCAATAAAGGCTTCGAGCATCTTCAGGATGCTTATGCGCGTTCGCTCAATTTCTTCTTGCAGCACAAAGCCATTCCGCTCGTGGTTTCCGTGGTATTGCTCGTGGTTGCCGTGGGTGGCGTGTTCAACATGGGCATCACCATGGTGCCGACCATGACGGGCAAGAACATGTCGGTCACGGTCGTGATGCCTGAGGATGTGGAGAAGGAAGACGCGTATGCCATGGCGGACGAGATCATGGATGCTGCTGTGAGCATCGATGGCGTGGGCAATGTGGCCGCGATCGACGGCACAAGCTCTCTCTCGATGGTCTCGAGCACCGCTTCTGAAGGCAGCGAAGATGCCTACGAGATGTTCATGTTCTATCTGCAGATGGACGATTCGGTCACCACGGAACAACAAGTGCTCGATATCGGCAAAGAGCTATCGGAAAAGACCGCCGGTCTCGATTGCGAAGTGATCACCGATGCTTCTTCATCGGATGCCATGAGTTCGATGCTCGGCAGCGGTCTTTCCATCACGATCACTGGTCCCGACCAGGAGAAACTCCTTGCGATGAGCGAAGACGTGATGCGGATCGTGGATGAGGTCGATGGCTACACCGAGATCGAGAACGGCATGGAAGAGGCCGACAAAGAGCTGCATCTCATCATCGATGAAGACGCGCTCACCAAGAAAGGCTTCACGGTCGCGCAGCTCTACCAGGAGCTTTCTGGCATGCTGAACACCTCGACCACGTCGAGCAAGCTTACCGTCGATGATAAGCAGATGCAGGTCGAGATCATCGACGAAACGCACGTTCCTACGCGCGAGGATATCCTCGATACGGTCGTTACGCTCACGAGCCAAGCAGGCGAAACGGTCGATGTGAAGATCGGCGATGTTGCGCGAGTGGAAGAAGGGGTGGCTTCCAACGCGATCGTCCACTTGAATTCGGACAAGACGATGACAGTCTCCGCAGAGATCGAAGACGGGTATAACAATGCGCTGCTTTCGCGCGAGCTTTCCGAGAAGCTCGATGCATACGAAGTGCCCGATAAGTATCAGATCTACTATGGTGGCGAGCTGGATAACATCAACACTATGTTGGAGCAGATGCTCTTGCTGTTGATCTTGGGCTTCGTGCTCATCTACTTGATCATGGTGGCGCAGTTCCAGAGCCTCCTTTCGCCCTTCATCATCATCCTTACCGTTCCGTTGGCCTTTACGGGTGGCTTCTTTGCACTGTGGTTCAGCGGCGAAGGCCTTACCATGCTCTCGCTCATGGGCTTTGCGGTATTGATGGGCACGGTGGTGAACAATGGCATCGTGTTCGTAGACTATGTGAACCAGCTGCGCCGCGGTGGTCTTGAGAAGCATCATGCTCTCGTTGCCGCAGGTAAAACGCGTATGCGCCCCATCTTGATGACGGCGCTCACCACCATCTTGGCCATGCTGCCAATGGTGTTCAGCGCGGCTATCGGCGCGAGCATGGAGCGCGGTATGGCGCTCGTTGTGGTCGGGGGCTTGCTCTATGCTACCTTCATGACGCTCTACGTAGTGCCGATCATGTACGATCTGCTGTATCGTCGTGTGCCTACCGAAGTCGATCTGGGTGATGAGACGCTCGATGATGATCCCGGTGATGCGCAAGCGTTCCTCGAATCTCTTCAGGCGAAGCACGCCGCGCAGATCGCCGACCATCCACAAACGACCGGGTAGTTTGTCACCTTTGTAACAAATCGCGCTTGGGAGTAGGGTTGCGTTCGCGCTGGTCTAGCATGGATTATGATCGATTACAGGGAAGGTGATCCGAATGGAGAACTCACAATATACACTCTACGTTAAAGCTGGCTGCCCTTTCTGTGCGAAGGTGCTCAATTTCATGGATCAGCACGACATCGTCCTGCCCATCATGGATATCAGCCTCGAACCTTATAAAGACGGCTACGACAAGCTCATCAACCTGGGCGGTAAGTACCAGGTGCCATGTTTGGATATCGACGGCAAAGCGCTCTACGAATCAGACGACATCATCGCTTATCTGAACAAAACATTCGTTGAAAAGAACTAGGATACGGTCCTCGCCCTGTTCGAAGATCGCAAGAACAAACAACGCCACCAAAACCAAAAGAGACTGAGCCATCAGGTTCAGTCTCTTTTTTTTGCGTAGGTATCGAGCGTGTTCGAGAAGGCCTTATGACTCTTCTTCTTGGTGACGCTGAGCTTCTTCGTAGGCTTGATACGTGAAGAGCTCCCATTGTTTGCGCCCTGTTTTTGCTACGGTGTCCAAGATGATGCCAGCAGTGAAGGAAAGCGCGCCACAGATCACCAATGCGATCGCAAGGATGGCGGTGGGGAAGCGCGGGACTAATCCCGTTTGGAAGTATTCAGCGATAACCGGAATGCCTGCGATCAGGCCCAGCACGATCAAGATGAGTGCGAGCCAACCGAAGAACGCCATGGGTTTGTGGTCCTTGAACAGCGACGCGATCGCGCGCAGCACCTTTGCGCCGTCGCCGAAGGTGGAGAGCTTGGAATAGCTCCCTTCGGGTCGATCGCGGTAATCGATCGGCACATCCGCGATGCGGAAGCGCTTGTCAACAGCGTGAATTGAGAGTTCGGTTTCGATCTGGAAGCCTTCAGAGAGCACGGGCATGGTCTTCACGAAGATGCGATTGAATGCGCGATAACCGGTCATGACATCGTCGAACGCATAGCCATAGATCACCTTGATTAGCCAGCGAACCAGGTTGTTGCCGAACCCATGGAAGGCGCGATCGTTCTCTTCGCCATAGGTGCCGTTAGAAAGGCGATCACCTACGGTCATGTCCGCTGTGTCGTTCATGAGCGGCTCGAGCAGGCGCGGCGCTGCTTCGGCGGGATAGGTGTCATCGCCGTCGACCATGATGTAGTAATCGGCATCGATCTCGCGAAACATCTGGCGCACTACGTTGCCCTTACCTTGGCGTGGTTCGGTGCGCACGATGGCACCGTGATCCTCGGCAATGGCAGCAGTGTCGTCTTTAGAGTTGTTGTCGTAGACGTAGATGTCGGCATCGGGCAGTACGCGCTTGAAATCGTCGATCACTTTTCCGATCGTGACCGCTTCGTTATAGCAGGGGATGAGCACCGCAACTGTATCTGCCATCGAAGCTCCTCTTCGCTCGAATCTATTCGTAGGTGAACACATATTATACTCAAGTTGAGAGCCGCGTTGTAGCATGCCAACCTGCGGAGGTGCAGAGCATGCCTGAGGAAGGCATTCCATCGTGTGAAATTCCGTGATGTTTGCATAGGGAATACTTCCTTTTACTGGCGAAAAATGTTACCAGAACGTATACTTAAAGCACTTTTCCCGCCGCTTCGCGGATCACTCTTTTACCGAGGATAAGGAGCGTTCAGTGAGCGAGAAAAAGCGTAAACCTAGAACACGTCTCTCTCGAGGCGTTTTTGTTTCGATGTGCCTCGTGGCAGCTTTCGTTCTAGCTGTTGGTACGGGTATCTTTGCTCACTACACCCAAAATAGCTCTTCAGGAACTACCGAACATCCTTCCGTAACGAACCTTGACGATTCTATCGCTGAAGTGAGCACGGTCAAGAAAGACCAGACCAAACCCTTCGAAATCGAGAACGATCCCGATCTTGGGGACTATGAGAAAGACATCGTGCTCGTTATGGTCGACAATGAGCAAGAGCGCGATCAGGTGAGCGATCTACTTGCCGAAAGCGAATTCGCTCCCGCGCAAGATGTTTCGAATCAGGACATTTCAGCGGGTTTCGTGCGGGTCGAGATCGAGAGCGGCACTTCTATGAAGCAGGCGATCGAATCGCTCGCAAAGCAAGGTCTTCAGGCTCAACCGAACTACGTCTATTACCCTCTTGAGGATGCTCCTGGAACTTCCGCGGGAGAGAAATCTGCTAACGAGCAGCCTCTTTCAAGTGAAGACCCTGTGGAGACTGTTGGTCAGACGCCTGCTGCCAATGAGCAAGGCGCGGTCGACCAGGGCACTTCTGTCCGAGACGCTTCAGCTCCCCTGAACGATCTTGATGCAGTGGCTCAGCTCTTCACGGGTGACCCCGATGCCGCAGCGAACTCCGAAAACACCACCGAAGCGGATGGCGCGATCTTCGCGTCTCAAGATGCGGCAGGCGCTGCCTCAGATGCGATCAGCATCGATGACCCTGGGGCTTCGAGTCAGTGGATGCTCCAGTCCATGAATCTCTATCAAGCATGGAAGATCGCCAAGGGCAAGGAAGATAACGCTAGTTCGCCAAACGTCTCCGTTGCAGTCGTGGACACGGGTTGCCTCTACACGCACGAAGACCTGCAAGGGAATATTCGCGCCACCTACAATTCTGAAACAGAGCAAATTGGGATCGACCAGATCACCGACGCTGATGGGCATGGCACGCACGTTGCGGGAATCGTTGCTGCTGATGCGAACAACGGAAAAGGCGTAGCGGGAACTTCTTACGATGCGGGCCTCGTGATCGTCAAAGCGAGCGAAGGCGATACGAGAAATTTCAGCACAGCAACCCTTGCTCAAGCCTATACCTGGCTTATGTCGAGCGATGGCTCGCAAACGATCGCCCAAAAGTACAACGTGCGCGTTGTGAACATGAGCGTCGGCGGCGAAGCGACGGTCAAACCCGACAACATCATGTACAAGAACATCACGAAAGCCAAGAATGCTGGCATTCTTACGGTTTGCGCAGCAGGGAATCAAGAGGGCAACAGCATTCCGCCTTACGATTGCATCCCTGGTGATTATGAGGACTGCTTAACCGTGATCAATCTTTTGAAGAACGATGCGGGCACCCCGAACGATTCCTCGGGCACGATGCATGTCGAGCGCTCAAGCAGCTCGAACTACAACGGCGAATCGAGCACCGCGAAGAATATCTCCGCTCCAGGAACAGCGATCTACAGCACGCTGAACAACAGCGATTCGCTCTCATATGGCTATAAGAGCGGCACCTCCATGGCTTCGCCAGCTGTTGCAGGCGTTGCTGCGTTGCTCTTCGCGTACGATCCGAGCTTAAGTGCGGAAGCAGCGCGCGAGATCCTTGAGCAAACGGCAACGGATATCGGCGCGGAAGGTTGGGATCGGGAAACGGGGTATGGCGAAGTAGATGCTTACCATGCGCTGCAGGTCTTGAGCGCCGAGATCAAGAACGAAGAAGTGAGCGAAGGGTCCACCATCGACTTGCGCGATGCGAGCGACCAGGCGATGGATCCTTCAGAATGGACTTGGACCTCTGACAATCCTGCGGTGCTCGCGGTCGATGCAGATTCTGGTGCGCTTGAGGTAAAGGGCTCTGGATACGCAACGCTCAAGGCAACGCATAAGCGCGCTTCGAGCAGGACGATCGAGAAGCAAGTGCGTGTGGGCGATGCGGCTCCGATCGTCGATCTCTCCACGGCAACGGTGAGCAACGTATCTGAGCGGACGTTCACCGGCGAAGCGATCACGCCAACCCCTACGGTCTATTCGAGCGATGGCCGCCTGCTCGTTTTGGGACAGGACTATGAATTGCAATATGGGGAAAATATCGCCGCTGGATACGGGACGATCATCATCTCACCTGCACCGAATAGCACAGCAACACGATTCAAGATAGTGAAGTTCAAGATCGCTCCGGTGCAGTTCACTTCCTTGAATACTGCGATCAAAGGCGTGCAAGACCTTTCTTATACAGGTGCTGCGCAAACGCATAGCAACGTGGTCGTTTCGTTCAATGGCAACGTGCTGCAAAACGATGTCGATTACACCGTCGAATATCGCACGCTCGATGATGCGGTCGTTCAGCCTCGTGCAGCGGGTGATTACAAGCTGGTCGTTAAAGGCAAGGGCAATTATGCCGGCACGAGAGAAGCGACCTTCAGCATCGTTAGATCGCAAGAGGGCGATCAGGGGGGTAGCTCCGGCAACACGGGTGGCAACCAAGGAAGCAATGCCGACAATGCTGGCGGAACGTCAGGAACAACGGGCGGCAGTACAACAACGACCCCTGGAGGCAATACGGGAAGTTTAGGGAACGCGGGCAACTCTGGCTCTGCTACGACCCCTGCTCAAACTCCTGACAAGGCTCCTGCCGTGACGGGCACCTGGAAGAAGTCGGGTGGCAAATGGTGGTTCTCCTACAGTGCCAGCACTAAAGCCGCGCAGGGAGGCAAATCCTGGCCAACCAACGAATGGGTGTCGATCAAAGGGAAGAAATACCATTTCGATAGCAAGGGCTACATGCATACGAACTGGCAGCGATTCGATGGCAAGTGGCGCTACTTCGCGGGTGATGGTGCCATGCGAACAGGCTGGCAGAAGGTCAAGGGAACCTGGTACTACCTTGCCAGCGATGGCGTCATGCAAACCGGCAAGAAGACCATCGGCAGCGCAACTTACTATCTGAATCCTTCTTCGGGCGCCATGAAGACCGGCTGGAACAATGAGTCTTCTGGCTGGCATTACTACGCCTCTTCGGGTGTGATGAAGACTGGCTGGCTCAAGACCGGAGGCAAATGGTACTACCTCGATCCCTCGAGCGGCATCATGAAGACGGGATTCTATGACGTGGGCGCATCGCGTTACTGCTCCAATAACTCAGGAGTGATGCTCACTGGCTGGCGGATGGTTGCTAACAAGTGGTATTACTTCAGCGGTTCTGGTGCCATGCAGAAGAGTAGGTGGGTAGGTAACTACTACGTTGGCTCGGATGGCGTGATGGCTACGGGCACGTGGATCGGCAAGTATCATGTGAACGCAAGTGGCAAATGGGATGCCACGCGATAAGAGACTGGCCTGGTGCGACAAGGGTCGAAGCGAGAGCGAAGATGTGCAGTCGTGCCTGATGAAGACGAAGGATGGCGGTTATGCAGAAGATCAAAGAGCAAACTTGCTTCACGGTTAAAGCTGCGTTCGTGGCAGCTCTGTTTTGCGCACTGATCGTGCTCGTTCCTGCGCAGGCCTTCGCCCTGCAAACTGAAGAAGCCAGTGCGCGCCAGGTTACCGTTAATACCTCGATCAGCAATACCTACACGGGTCCGCTCACCGCTACGGTAACTTACGATGACAATTTCAAGAAGGGCGAGAAAACGGCCTTCACGATTAACGTTTCGAACAATACCAAGGCGCTCAAATATAAGCTTTTTTCGTTCGAGATCAGAACGCCAAGTGGTTTATCTTCGGTTGTAGACACATCACAAGGGCCGTATTTCTCTTTTAGAGACAATGGGACGTTTGAGCTGGAGATCTCTTCTGCGGGCACGTATGAATTGAGCATCCAGGTGAACGAATACACTCCCAACGGTGATGGCACGTTGAAGTTCGAAGATCCTGCTCGTTTCAAGGCGGTATTCACGGTGCCCGAGACGGGCGATTTTTCTACGATAGAGTCGCGTGTTAACGAGATTGCTGCACAGTGTCAGCAGGCTTGCGGGAATGATGAATATGCCAAAGCACTGTGGCTCAACGATTGGATCATCGACAATACCACCTATGATTCCGAAGGCATTAGCAGTGGCGCCGAGAGCGTTTTTGGCAAAGGAATCGGAACGTGCGAGGCTTATCACGAAGCGTATGTCATGCTCCTGAACAAAGTTGGGATCCAGACCAGACGTGTTGATAGTACTGGGGATGACCATGTGTGGACAGGCGTTCTGATCAATGGGAATTGGTACAACGTTGATACCACGTGGAACGATAGCCCGTCGTTGAGTGATTTTTATCCTGATGTGCGTCATCTTTATTTCGCGTTACCTTCCAGCATCATGCAGACGGTGCATACACAATGGGATGGGAATTATTACATCGGGATGTACGACAGAAAACCGTTCGAGACCGCTTCGTTTGCTGATAACTATTTCATCAAGTCGGGCAAGATCGAGCAGTATGTCGATCCTTATTATGACGAGAGTGGAGCGTATAGTGTGTCGGTGCACCTTGCCAACAAGGAGACCTCATTCGAGCTTGACGCGGTGAAGGACAGTTGGCCCGATGATTATAAGAATGTGATTTACGGCCTGGTTGCTCATCAGCTTGAAGCGCATGATTGGGGCAGTGGGATTCAGTTGAGTGCGAACTATTCCAACAGCAAGCTCTGCTTTAGCGTTACGTACAAGTCGGATGGTTCAGGCGATAGCGGCAACACCGGCGATTCTGGCAACACGGGCGGAGACTCTGGCAACACGGGTGGCACCGGTGATTCTGGCAACACCGGCAACACTGGTGGCAACCAAGGAAGCGATACAGGCAACACAGGGAACACGGGCAATACCGGTAATACTGGTGGAAACGCTGGCAATGCGGGCGATAACCCCGGCACCACTCCAGGAGGCAACACGGGTAACTCGGGAAGCACGACGAAGCCGGGGAACACTGGCAGTTCAACCAACCCAGGCGTTTCGCCATCTCCTGCCCAAACTCCCGACAAGGCTCCTGCTGTGACGGGCACCTGGAAGAAGTCGGGTGGCAAATGGTGGTTCTCCTACAGTGCCAGCACTAAAGCCGCGCAGGGAGGCAAATCCTGGCCAACCAACGAATGGGTGTCGATCAAAGGGAAGAAATACCATTTCGATAGCAAGGGCTACATGCATACGAACTGGCAGCGATTCGATGGCAAGTGGCGCTACTTCGCGGGTGATGGTGCCATGCGAACAGGCTGGCAGAAGGTCAAGGGAACCTGGTACTACCTTGCCAGCGATGGTGTCATGCAAACCGGCAAGAAGACCATCGGCGGCGCAACTTACTATCTGAATCCTTCTTCAGGCGCCATGAAGACCGGCTGGAACAACGAGTCTTCTGGCTGGCACTACTACGCCTCTTCGGGTGTGATGAAGACTGGCTGGCAGAAGGTGGGAGGCAAGTGGTATTACCTCAACCCCTCGAATGGTGCCATGAAGACCGGCTGGCTCGATGTTGGCGGTAAGACGTATCTTTTGCGGCCTTCGTCAGGCGCGATGATCACGGGCTGGGCGCGAGCCGATGGCGTGTGGTATTACTTCAGCGGTTCTGGTGTCATGCAGAAGAGCAAATGGGTCGGCAACTACTATGTAGGTTCCGATGGTGCTATGGCTACGAACACCTGGATCGGTAGCTATCATGTGAATTCAAGCGGCAAATGGGACAAGACAAGATGATGCCGTCGAGCGGTTTCTTCGCTTAACTTTTTCTTAACGGCGGAAGAGCCCTTTTATAATGTTCGAGCGAAAACAAACGTATGAGCAGTCGTAACGTAAAGTAGATTACGAAAGAGGGAAGGTTTTGAAGAGCATAAGCAACTCATTGAGCAGGCAAGTATTTCAAGTAGTTCTTTCAATCGTTCTCGTTGTCTCTCTCATGCCGGCACTTGTGCATTCTGCGTATGCCGACGAGATCGAAGACACACAGAGCAGCAGCGAGGTTACCGAGCAGGCTGCCGCCGATCAAACGAGCAGCAAAGCTGAAACCCAAGCGCTCGGGTTCGTGTATTTCGAAGAAGCCGATCTTATCGCAGGTGCCCCGCAAAAGGTGGCGATCGCTATCGACAACGATGCGATCACGATTGGTTCTGCGGTGCTTACCTATCAGGATCCTACTGGCGCGCAACATGAGCTCTCGGTAGAAAAATGTGCGGATTCTGCTGCATTGTTCACGCTTCAGACCGAAGGTGCGGGCACGTATCAACTGCTTTCGATGGTGGCGCAAGTAACGACTGCATCGGGCGAGCAGAAGACCTATTCGCTCGATCTTGCAAAAGAGGGTGCCAACTGCGCATTCGAGGCGCAACAAGACACGGGCATGGCCTTGAGTACTCAGTCCGAAACTGAAGAAGCATCCGATGGGGATATGTCCATCTATGCGCTCAACGACGAGGGGGAGCTCGAAGGAACGAGCGATCTTGATGCAGCGGCAGGCATCGTGGCTGCGGCTGCTGCCGAAGAAGGCATTTCGGCACAGGCCAATGATGGCACGATCGTGGTTGCGCTCGATCCTGGTCATGGAGGAACCGATCCGGGTGCGTCTTCCAATGGTCTCAATGAAGCAGATGTAAATTGGAAGATCGCGCAGGCATGCAAGGCTGAGCTCGAGAAATATCAGAATGTTCGCGTGTATATGACCCGCACACAAAATGAGCTGCCTGGCCTCACCGAGCGTGTTCGCCGTGCGGCTGAACAGGGCGCGACGGTGTTCGTGAGCATCCATATCAACTCCGCTGCTGCAACAAGTGCGCATGGCGCGGAAGTCTGGTATCCCAACGACAGTAGCTATAACAAGGATGCGCATACGACTGGCAAGGAATTGAGCCAGAAGATCTTGAACGAGCTTACCGCACTGGGGCTTTCGGACCGTGGCATCAAAACAAAGGACACGCAGACTAACAGCAAGTATCCTGATGGCAGCGTGCGCGATTACTATACGGTCATCGCCAACGCACGTGAGCGCGGCATTCCGGGCATCATCGTCGAGCATGCGTTCATTTCAAATCCGGAAGAGAACAAGAAGCTTGCGGACGACGCGTTCTTACGGCAGCTTGGTCAGGCTGATGCGCGCGGTATCGTCAAGACCTTCGACTTGCAGAGAAAAGGTGGCGCTTGGCAGCAGCAGGCTGATGGCACCTGGAAATATCAGTACACCAATGGTTCCTATGCGGTGAACACCTGGGTGACCGACAACAAGAAGCAGTACTGGATCGATGCGAATGGCACGATGGTCACCGGCGTGTGTGCCGTGGAGGGCAAGGTCTATCACTTCGATTCATCAGGCGTTCTGCAAACCACTGCTGGCTGGAAGCAGCTCAATGGCAACTGGTATTACTTTACGAAGTCGGGCGCTGCTCAAACCGGTTGGGTGAAATCGGGTGGCAAATGGTATTACCAGGACCCTGCGAGTGGGGTCATGAAGACCGGCTGGGTCGATGTTTCGAGCAAGAAATACTTCCTCACCGCATCGGGCGCGATGCGCAGCTCAACAGGCTGGTTCAACGATGGTGGTAACTGGTACTGGATCACTGGCTCAGGTGCGGCAGCAACCGGCTGGGTGAAGTCAGGTGGCAAATGGTATTACCAAGACCCGGCAACTGCCATCATGAAGACCGGTTGGGTCGATGTTTCGGGCAAGAAGTACTTCCTCAACTCATCGGGCGCGATGCGCACGAGCGGCTGGTTCAAGCAGGATGCTGGCTGGTACTGGATCACCGGTTCAGGCGCAGCAGCAACCGGCTGGGCAAAGGTGAAGAGCAAGTGGTATTACCTCGATCCTGCAAGCGCTCTCATGAAGACCGGCTGGCAGAAGGTAGACGATGCCTGGTATTACCTCAATGCCAATGGCGACATGAAAACGGGTTGGTTCAAGCAAGGATCTACCTGGTATTACCTGAAGGGCTCTGGCGCAATGGCGGTTGGCTGGCAGACCGTTAATGGTAAGCAATACTACTTCGATGCAGATGGCAAGATGCTCACCGGCGAACACAACATCGATGGTAAACCTTGCTTCTTCGAGGCTTCTGGTGCGTTCATCGGTAATGGCACGCCTATTATGGGTGTCGCAAAGACGAACGCCGCTACGATGACCAACGCGTTCGTTCGCCAGCTTGCTTTGATGGGCAAATCGTACCCCTCTGATGTCCTTGGCGCAGGTGGTGCGCCCGATCCCGCAACCTTCTGCAAGATCATCTATGAAGAGGCAACCGCAGAAGGGGTGCGCCCCGAAGTGGTGTGGGCACAAGTCATGTGGGAGACTGGTTGGCTGCAGATGGGCGGCGATGTGAAGCTTTCCCAGTACAACTTTGCGGGCCTTGGTGCTACGGGCAACGGCGTTGCTGGCGCAGGGTTCCCCGATGTGCGCACGGGCATTCGCGCGCAAGTTCAACATCTGAAATGCTATGCCTGTACGGATGCGCTGAACAACGATCGCGTTGATCCGCGGTGGTCCAGCAGCTTGCGGGGGAAAGCAAAGCTTGTTGAATGGCTCGGCATCCCCGAGAACCCGTTTGGCACGGGATGGGCTGCGAGCGCTGAATATGGCTATAATCTTCGCGGGCTAATGAAAGATAAGCTGGGCATTTAGCCTGGTTATGCGCTACAATGATTTCCACGATCTCGGCATTCGCAGCATCATCACACCATTCGTTCGAGATTGTCCAACGGAGAACATTTTGAGTATCGAGGCGGCTCGCGCATGAAGGCTTGGTCGTTTGAATGCTCGTTGTTCGTTCGTGGATAGTGCGCAGTAAGGGAACGCTGCTTTACGCGGCGAGGGATCGACATGAAGGACTGTGGTTCGTACATGATGAAAAGAACTGAGATGGCATCGCACGCATGGTTCAAAGTTGTGCTCTATAGTGCGCTTGCTTCATTGCTCGCGGCATTCTGCTTGATGGGCGCAAGCCAGATCGCATATGCAGATGTTGCGGAGGGCAGCAATCTTCCTACGCAAGGAACCACCACTCCTTCCGGGGCTACCGGTGAAGACAATGACAGTACTGGCAGCGGTAGCGCGACTGGTACCGATACGGGTTCAACGTCAACGGGTGGAGCAACTACCGAAAACACGGGCAGTGCGACCACCGGGGGCACTGCCGATAAGAGCCCAGACGCTACTACGAAGCCCGCAGATCCTTCAACGAATGATCAGACCACCACTCCCGATACTCAGAAACCTGAGAAAAAGCCAATCAAAGCAGGTTGGATGCAGGATGCCGATGGCACCTGGTATTACTTCACGAATCCGAATGCCAAGCCTGCTACTGGCTGGGTGAAATCGGGTGGCAAATGGTATTGGATGCAGCCCGAGAAGAATGGCGCAATGGCCACGAGCACCTGGATAACCGATCAGGGAAAACGCTATTACGTTAACGCTTCGGGTGTCATGGTGAAGGGCTGGTTCAAGATCGGAAGCGATTGGTATTACGCGAACAAGTCCGGTGCTCAGCAGATGAACGGCTGGGTGAAATCGGGCAGCAAGTGGTACTGGTTGCAGGGCGATGAAGAAGGCCTCATGGCTGCTAACCAGTGGATCACCGATCAGGGAAAGCAGTACTACCTCACCGGCAGTGGCGCTATGGCTACCAAGTGGGTCAAGAACGGTTCTGACTGGTATTACACGAACAACTCTGGCGCCCGCGTGATGAACGGCTGGATCAAATCTGGCAGCAAGTGGTACTGGCTGCAGGGCGATAAAGAGGGTCTCATGCTCGCCAATGAGATGAAGACCATCGAAGGCAAGCAGTACTCGTTCGCGGCTGATGGTGCAATGCGCGCCAATAGCCAAGTGAACCTCGGCAACGATGTGGCTGGCTATGCTTCTTCATCCGGTGCTGTTTCTCGCATCGGTGAATACAAAGACGGCAAGCTTGTTCTGACCGATAACGATGGTAAGATCCAAACAGGCTGGCAAAAGAAAGCTGGCAAGTGGTTCTATGGCGGCGAGGGCGGCGTAGCTCATGTTGGTTGGCTCAAGCTGGGCAAAACGTGGTATTACCTCGACAGCAGCGCTGCTATGGTAACTGGCACGCGCACGATCGATGGCAAGACGAACATCTTCGCTGCTTCAGGTAAATGGCTTGGAACCGATGCGATGGTCACGAAAGCTCAGGGCTATTCGAGCGGTACTCCCTGGTTGATCCTGGTCGATCGCGGACGTCATACGGTGGGTATTTTCCACGGCTCGAAGGGCAATTGGAATCTTGAGCAGAAGTTCTCTTGCGTAACGGGTGCGCCTGGTAGTCCGACCATCACAGGCACGTTCCGTACAACGGGCGGCAAAGCCATGTCGCTTACCACCGATAGCCGTGCTCGTTGGTGCACGCAGATCTCGGGTGGCTACTTCTTCCACACGATCCTTGCTTCCACGAGCGAACTCGGTCATAGCCTCTCTCATGGTTGCATTAGGCTCGCGCCCGCAAATGCTCAGTGGATCTATCACAACATCAAAGGCGGAACCACCGTTTCGATCTATAACTAGTGGCTTGCAACATAACCCCGTAACCGAGCGCGTCTCTTTGTGAGGCGCGCTTTTGCTTGCCATTCAAAAGATTCTTATCGTATATGTTCAAAAAAATGCTATATTCAAAATAGTTGAACATCAAACACAAGTGAACACTTGCGATATGAAGAGAATCGGTCATGCTCACACGAAACGAATTTGAAGTCCTGGATAGCCTTAATGCGAACGCGCACATAAGCCAGCGCGACATCGCGCACGAAAAGGAACTATCTGTTGGTTCGGTCAATGCCGCATTCAAATCCCTTGTTTCCCGCGGGTTGGTAAGTGATGGAGCTCTTACTCAGAAGGGCGAAGATGAGCTTGCCCAGTATAAGGTCGACAATGCGATCATCTTGGCAGCAGGTCTTTCGCGCCGCTTCGCTCCGATCTCTTACGAGCAGCCCAAGGGCCTCCTTACGGTGCGCGATGAGGTATTGATCGAGCGTCAGATCAAGCAACTCAAAGAAGCGGGCATCGAGGATATCGCCGTGGTGGTCGGCTACAAGAAGGAGCTCTTCTTCTATCTTGAAGACAAATACGATGTCGATATCGTGGTGAACGAAGAATATGCGACGCGCAACAACAATTCATCGCTCAAGGTTGCGGAGGGTTTGCTCGGCAACACCTACGTTTGCTCCTCGGATGATTATTTCATCGAGAATCCTTTCAAGCCCTATGTGTGGAAGGCATTTTATTCTGCGCAGTATGCCGAAGGTCCAACAGAAGAATGGTGCATGGAAGTTGGAGCTGGTCAGCGCATTACCGGCGTGACCATCGGTGGCGAGAATGCGTGGTATATGATCGGGCATGTCTATTTCGACCGCGCTTTCTCTGATCATTTCGTCGAAGTGCTCGAAGAGGAATACGATCTGCCAGCAACTGCACCAAAGCTTTGGGAGCAGATCTATGTCGATCATATCGACGAGTTCGATATGCGCATGAAGAAATATCCTTCGGACTACATCTTCGAATTCGACTCTCTTGATGAGGTCCGCAAATTTGATCCGTACTTCTTGGAGAACATCAACTCGAAGATCTTCGATAATATCGAAGCGGTACTCAAGTGCGACAAGAACGATGTGAGCGATGTCTATCCTTTAAGTCAAGGGCTCACGAATCTCTCGTGCCATTTCCGCGTTGGCGAAGAAGAGTATGTTTACCGTCATCCCGGCGTGGGAACCGAAGAGCTCATCGATCGTCATGCTGAAAGCGTTGCGCAACGAGCTGCAGCTCAGCTTGGCCTGGATGACACCTATATCCACGAAGATGAGAACGAGGGTTGGAAGATCGCCCGTTTCATCACAAACAGCCGCGCTCTGGATCCGCATGACCCTGAGCAGCTTGAGACCGCTATGAAGATGGCACGTCAGCTGCATGAGCAGGATATCGAAGTTGAGCGCAGTTTCGACTTCTACGATGAGAGCCTTCGCTATGAGGAGCTCTTAGGTGGCCCTCAAGCTGTCGAGGCTATTCCTGGTTACAAGGCACGCGCGGAGAAGTTCGCTCGTCTTAAGGCATACGTGGAACAGGATAATGCTCCCGTCTGCCTTACCCATAATGATTTCTTCTATCTGAATTTCTTGCTCGATGAGAACGATCGTTACTACCTGATCGACTGGGAATACTCGGGGATGTCGGATTATGCAAGCGATTTCGGCACGTTCGTTGTTTGCTCGCAGCTCTCTGAAGAAGAGGCTCTGCAAGCGCTCGAATACTACTACGGCAGGAAACCTACGGAAGCTGAACTGCGGCACAACCTTGCCTATGTCGCCTTCGCGGGTTGGTGCTGGTATGGCTGGTCGCTCTATAAGGAATCGCGCGACGAAAACGTAGGCGAGTGGTTCTACATCTATTACAAGTACGCAAAACGTTATTTGGAAAAGGCACTTGCGCTCTATGAAGCAGCAGACGAAGACCAAAAGGAGAAGTAAATGAAGTACGGACTTATGAGTGGCTGCCTGTGGGCGCTCGACACCACGATCTTGGCCATTGCGCTTTCGATGGCTCCCTTCATCGACACGGTAGAGGCTATCGCGTTCGCCTCGATCGCAAGTGCAGCGCTCCACGATGTGTTCTGCGCGATCTGGATGTTCATCTACATGGGAGTGCGCGGCCGTCTGAAGGATACGGTTGCGGCGCTCAAGACGCGTAGCGGCAAGGTGGTCATGCTGGGCGCATTGCTCGGTGGCCCGATCGGCATGAGCGGCTATGTGATCGCGATCAACAACATCGGTCCTGCCTATACGGCTATGATCTCGGCGTTCTATCCTGCGTTCGGTGCGCTCATGGCAATGCTGTTCTTGAAAGAGAAGATGCAGTTGAAGCAATTCATCGCGCTTCTCGTTGCGCTTGGTGGCATCTTCATCATGGGTGCGGTCACGGTCACGAACGACCAGTATGGCGATGCCGTGATCGGTCTTGTTTGCGCGCTCTTGTGCGTAGTGGGCTGGGGCTCTGAAGCGGTCATCTGTGCATGGGGCATGCGCGATGATGCCGTCGACAATGAGACAGCGCTGCAGATTCGTGAAACTACGTCCGGTCTGGTGTATCTGTTCGTTGTTTTGCCGATCTTCGGCGCGTGGTTCTTCGCTCTGCAAGCGGTGCCCACGCTTGGGACGGCAGTGGTTGCGCTCTCGGCGCTCATGGGCACGGTATCCTATTTGTTCTACTACAAGGGAATCGCGGTTATCGGCGCAGCGAAGGGCATGGCGCTCAACATCACCTATTCTGCTTGGGCGGTCGTGTTCGGTTTCGTGATCTTGGGCACGGTGCCTGGCGTTGTCGAGATCGTGTGCTGCTTCTTGATCATGGGCGGCACGGTGCTTGCGGCAAGCGACTGGAAGGAACTCTTCAGCAGGCGCAAGAAGAATGGCTCCGGCAAAGTCATCGAGAGCGCTTCGAATGAGGCCGAAAAAGACCGTGGCAACCAACTGCAAGCACAGGCTCTTCCAGAGCTTGAGGGCTAGTGGAAGGCTTGGGAGAAAAGGGATAGTTCTGTCGCGAAAAGAAGAACTATAGGTACAATGAAGAGGTTGGCCTATTGATTTCGATACGGAGCAGCCTTCATGTCCCAAAAGACCGCAAGCATCATCATTCCTTGCTACAACGTTGAAACGTATTTGCCACGATGCCTTGATTCGTTGGTGAACCAAACGCTCAACGATCTTGAGATCATCTGCATCAATGATGGCTCACCGGACAATTGCCTCGCTATCTTGCGCGATTATGAACAGTGTTATCCCGATACCATCGTGGTGATCGATAAGGAGAACGAGGGCGTATGGCGCGGGCGTCTCGATGCGATCGCGATCGCGCGCGGAGAGTATATCGGCTTTGTCGACAGTGACGATTATGTCGAACCAGATTTCGCCGAACGTCTCTATAGTGCAGCCAAAGAGAATGACGCAGATATCTCAGTTTGCGGGTTTCGTCGAGTGGATGTCGATACTGGCAAAACACTATCCACTGAAATGACCGAAGAGCGCGCGCCGTTCTTCGTGGAACTCGAGCCCCAGCGTTTGCTCGAACTCAATGGAGCGCCGTGGAACAAATTCTTCAGGGCCGAGATCCTGAAGAACATTCACGATTTCGAAAACCCGCCGCGCATCTTCGACGATATGATGCTGCATTTGCTCACCTATCCTCAGGTGAAGCGCGTTGCCTTTACGCCCCATGCGCTCGTGAACTACATCATTCGCAACGATTCGATCATGACAACGATCGATAAGAGCAAGATCGCATCGACCTATGAAGCAATGCTCGAGGTCAAAGATGTTTATCTCAAAGAGGCAAGCGGCAAGCTCCTTTACTTCCTTGATGCGGCGGCATTCCTTCACTTGGGGCTTTCGCTCATGTTTCGCGTCTCATACGACAAGACGGCTGATCTTCCAGCAGAGTTGAACTACAATCGCGCGTATCTCGACGAGAATTTCCCTACGTGGAATTCCAACCAGATCATCTCTGCGCGTAATGCGCGCAAGTATAAGGGCGCGCTACGTAAAACCTACTATGGGCGCATCATCTACAATTCAGGGCTGATGGGCGTTGCGCTGCAGGCATATCGCGCCATGATCAACGCAGGTCACGACATAAAGTGGTAAGAGCCTTTCGCTTCGCGCGCACCCTGTACAAGTGAAGCGACCTTGAACGAGTTTAGCCTCAGGACTCCAGTGCGATGAAGCTCTAGTCGAGCACCTCGCCCTCTTTGAGGAATACCTTTACCGAGTGGGGGATACGCTCTTCTTCTGGTGGAAGCGCTCGCCAGTCTCCATAGCAAGAAGAGAGCACCTCGTCATAGCAGGCTGGAACGCAGTATTCTCGGTCTCCAAACGGCAGAAGAGCTGGTTCGAACCATGCTTTTGGTAGCGGCTTCTCTCGCTCGGTAATGCCAAGGATCTCCGCGTAGCTTGATCGGTCGCGGTTGTCCCAATCCAAAACAGCGCGGTCCATCTTCTTGGCATAGTGAATTGCCCCCTTGCGGCGATAGCAGGGAACGAGGATCTTCTTCGCCAAACGCGCAAAAGGGGTAGCTCCTTTTTTGGGATCTGAGGCTGCGAGCATTCGTGCGGTGTTCCAATATCCTATACGTTTGAATAGCTTGTCGGCATCTAAGGGCATGTCATCAAGAGGGAATATGTCGATCCACGCTCCCAATTCTTCTTCGCCCTCGGAATATTCCTCATCGACGAGCGTTCGCGTGTCCATGATGCGAGCAAAGGGAAAGCGGCATGTTTCATTCCGGCAATGAACGAACTGCGACGTATCGCGCAGGCGCCATCCGTTGAATTCAGAGAACAGGATCTCAAAATCCTTGCGTGGCATCATAACGTCGACATCATCGTCCCAGGGAATGAATCCCTGGTGGCGAGCAGCCCCGATCAGCGTTCCGTAAGCCAAGTAATAGCTCAGGCCGTGCGATTCACAGATGTCTGCGAATTCTTCAAGAAGCTTGGTCTCGACTCTTTGGACTTCTTCGCGACTCAATTCTTTCATTTGATCCATCCTCGTCTGGAGATCTTTCTATGCTCTTAAGAGGTTCAGCGCCCACTTGAAGCGCTTGAGGTTCGTTATGCTGTATATGGCGCAAATGACCGCCACGACCACCCATGCCGTCCAGAGGGGAAGAAGCGCAGTAGCTATCGCAAAACAGATCGTGACAACGATCGAGCCTGCCATCGAACTGACCTTTTGTACCTTGAACTCTCGTCCGATATACCATTCGGTATACAGAGAGCGAACGATCACTGCTAAGACGGCCCCTCCAAATACGATACCGATCGAATGAAACCAGAACGTTCCAACGACCGCGAACAGCGCACTGATGCCCAACGTAGCGATGTTGATCGCTAAAAGACGGCTCTCTTTGCGCAGCACCCACAAGAAGGTATTACCTACTACGCCCATCCTGCTGTTGAATATGCATAAGGGCATGAGCAGCGCGAAGAAGGTAAAGCTCGCTTCATACTGTGGCAGCCACCAGGTAAGCAGAGCTGCCATAGGAGCATAGAGGACATAGGTGAGAGGCAGGAGCACATCAAGGGCATTGCTTGCTGCCAGATAGAAATTGACAGCTTCGTCCTTCTCGGCCTGGCGAAGTGCGGGGAAGAGGACCATGCTTGCTTGCGACACGAGCGTCATGACGAAAGAAGTGATCGAAACAGCCAAGGAAACGATACTGAACTCTTCGATACCCCAATTCGCATCCACCATGAATCGGGCAATACCTAAGATCAACGATCCCGCTATGGTTGAGAGCAAGAGCTTGCTACCAGCCCTGATGCTCTTCCAGGCCAAACGGAATGAAGTTTGGATGTCGACAAGGCCAGCATGGAGGAAGTCGCGGCCTTTCCATAAGGAGAACCCTAGTGAAGCCAAGCGGGCAATGGCATAGAAGAAAACATAATGCCTAAAATCGGAATCGCCCGTAACGAGCATTACCAGAAGAGGCGCAAGAAAACACGTGCAATTGATTATGGTCGAGATCGAATAAAGCTTCGATTCGTTCATCGCTTGGAAAAGATATCCAAAGAAGTTAGAGCAGTTGTTAAGGAGAAGATAGACTGCCGTCATCAGAATGACGAAGGAGCGATCGCCATCGAACACCCCTGAAAGCGCTACTGCAACGATGATGCCTGCGAAGATGAATTGGTAGCCGCATTCGACCCAAAACTGAGAGGCAAGTTGCTTTTTGTTCGTTTCGTCCCTTCGCTTGCCTCCCTCGATGAGGTACACGCCATCATTCAAGCCGAGCGTAAAGAGCGACAGGTAGGTGGTGTAGAAAATGAAGAGCTGCCAATAACCGAAGTCTGCAACACCGAGCAATTTGGGAACGATGAGCGAGGTCAAAAGGCCAACGAGCGTACTGAGGCCTTGGGCGCCTAACGCAACAGAAAAATTTGAAAGAATGGACCGATAATCCATAGGTGATGCTGCCCTTTAATACGTCTACTCGTTTGCGTTTGGTTGCCTTGATCGCAACGAGATAGCCTTGCCTCGCGCTCGTCTCTTCTCTGTGCTTGTTCGCACATACCTAGTCTAGCGTATCGTTTCCAAAGAGCATCGAAGAGGATATTCGGCAAAGAGCGATTCGGCATAACTTATGCGGTATATTTATAGATACATTTCTCGATATGGAAGTAGGCAATCCTTTGGCAGACCAAGACGATCTTCACCTTATCAAGCAGTTCGAACTTGAGCTGCTCGATGAGTTTCTGCGTATTTGTAAAAAATATGACCTGCAGTATTTTCTTGCTGGCGGTTCTTGCCTAGGGGCGGTGCGTCACGGAGGCTTCATACCGTGGGACGATGACATCGATATAGGAATGCTGCGAGAAGATTACGACCGGTTTTGCGAGGTCGCAGCTAGCGAGCTCGATGATAGGTTCACGCTGCAGAATTATCATACAGAGCCTAACTGCGGATTCGTGTTCGGCAAGATCAGGCGGAAGAATACCATCTACTCCGAAAAATACTCTGCTCATCTCAACATGAGCCAAGGAGTCTGGATCGACCTTTTCCCCTATGACGTGCTTCCCGATGAGGAGAACGATCAAAAGAAGCTGTATGAAAAGATCGAGTTCTGGAAGAATCTCTATATTGTCCGTTGCGGATACAAGTTCCCTGAAAATGGCGGGAGTTCGCGAAAAGTTCTGTATCGCATCGCTAAGATCGTGAGCATTTTCTTCTCGAAGAGTTACTTGATAAACAAGATCGATGGCTTGCGTAGGCAGTTCGATGAAGGAAACGGATGTGACGTTATACCCTATGGAGGAGCGCATTCTTTTGAGCAAGAGCGCTTGAAAAGGACCACGATCGAAGACTATGTCCCTATCGAATTCGAAGGGCGAACCTGTAACATCTTGGCAGACTACGATACTTATCTGACGGATTTTTACGGAGACTACATGAAGCTTCCCCCTGAAAGCGAACGAGGCGGTTTTCACAATATGTTGGAATTTCGGGTTCTCGATGGAGAATGAAGCACGGAGTGAAGAAATCACCGCACTGCGATGCTTCACGCGAGATTTGTAAGACATAATTATGGTATGCGTTATAAGGAATCTGAGAAATGGATGCGATGAAAGGACCAGGCATGCTTTTTGCGGCAATTCTTGCTGGTGGTAGGGGCTCGCGCATGGGTAGCCAGGATAAGCCCAAGCAGTATTTACTGCTCAATGAAAAGCCGATCATTATCTATACGGTTGAGAAATTCATCACCTTTTCTGAGATAGAAGAAGTGCTCGTGCTTTGTCCTGAGAACTGGATCGAACCCACGAAAGATATCTTAAAGAGCCAATTTGGCAACGATCCGCGCATCAAAGTGCTTGCTGGCGGCGTTACGCGCAACGACACCATCATGAATGCGATCGATTACCTCGATGCAAACTACGAACTCGATAACGAGGCGGCGCTCATCACACATGATTCAGTTCGTCCCTTTGTCACGTACCGCATCATCGAAGACAACATTCACGCGATGGAAGAATACGATATGTGCGATACGGTCATGCCTTGTACCGACACGATCGTTGAGAGCATCGATGGCGAGATCATCACGAACATTCCCGACAGAAGCCATCTGTATCAAGGTCAAACGCCGCAAACATTCAAGATCAAGAAGATGCAACAGGTCTTCAATTGCCTGACCGAAGATGAGAAGAGCGTGCTTACCGATGCGTGCAAGATCTTCACTACGCAAGGCGAACCGGTAAAGCTGGTAAAGGGTGAGCCGTTCAATATCAAGATCACCTATCCTTCGGATTTGAAGATCGCGCACGCGCTCCTCGGGATGGAATAGCAATGCTCAACGCAGTCTATCAACTTACAGCGCCACGACGTATCGAGGTCGCGATCGTTGATGAGCCCATCACCGATGAATCCCTCATAGTTCGTCCGCGCTTGCTTTCGATCTGCCATGCCGATCAACGCTATTATCAGGGAACGCGTCCGCCCGAGGTCATGGCGCAGAAATTGCCGATGGCGCTTATTCACGAGGGGCTCGGTGAAGTCGTTGAAGATCGAACGAATACCTTCCGACCAGGCGATATGGTTGTGATGATTCCGAACATCCCCTGTGAGCAGGATTCCTATAGAGCCGAGAATTACCTACGCACGAGCAAGTTCCGCGGAAGTTCGACCGACGGTTTTATGCAAGAGCTGATCGTCACTACTCCCGATAGGGCAGTTTTGGTGCCCGAAGGCGTCGATCCTTATGTGGCTGCCTTCACTGAATTGGTATCGGTATCTATGCATGCGGTGAGCCGCTTTATTCGATTCAGCCACGATAGCCGTTCCACGATCGGTATATGGGGCGACGGGAACCTCGGCTACATTACGGCGCTCATGCTCAAGAAGATACTGCCGAGTTCGCATGTCTGCGTGTTCGGGTTGAACGATTTTAAATTGTCTGACTTCACGTTCGTGGACGCGACCTATCATACGACCCAGATTCCGCCTGATCTTAAGATAGACCATGCGTTCGAATGTGTCGGGGGGTTGGGTTGCAGCGCTGCGATCGATCAGATCATCGATCGCATTCAGCCTGAAGGGACGATTTCGCTTCTGGGTGTCTCGGAGAATCCGGTGCCGATAAACACACGCATGGTGCTTGAAAAAGGCCTGCGCCTGTTCGGAAGCAGCAGAAGTGGACGAGATGATTTTGAAGCAACGATCGATCTCTATGCAACTGACCCTTCGGTCGTTTCGTATTTGCGTCAGATCATAGGTCAGGTCGTGCGCGTGAGCGATATACCTGATATCGATGAAGCGTTCGAAGCAGATATCAAAAAGGCGGCAGGTAAGACGATCATGGAATGGCGCATATAGCGGTTGAGGCGATCTACCTTTAAAGCAATACGATATGGTTGCGTGAATAAAGGGACGTTCAATCCAGTATAATGTAGGGTTAGTTATAGATTCAGCGCTGTATGATCATTCAAAGGAACCTAGTGAAAACACTGCTCATCATACCTGCTTATAACGAAGAGGAATCGCTCAAAGCAACTATCGATTCGGTGCAAAAAGAAGCGCCAGATGTCGATTTCCTCATCGTTAACGATGGGTCGAGCGATGGAACCGAGCGGGTCTGTCGAGAAAACCACTATCCCTTCCTGGATCTTGCGACCAACCTCGGCTTGGCAGGTGCCTTTCAGGCTGGCTTGAAATATGCCTATCGTCATAACTACGATTGCGCGATTCAGTTCGATGCTGACGGGCAACATCTTCCTGAGTACATCGCCGAACTGCGCGATGCGGTCAAGATCTATGACATCGCTATAGGATCGCGCTTCATCGATCAGAAGAAGCCCAATTCGTTGCGTATGTTCGGAAGCAATTTGATCCAGTGGTCGATCAAGGTCACTACGGGGAAGAACATCACCGACCCCACTTCAGGCATGCGGGCATTCAACAAGCGCATGATCGCCTATATGGCCAACGGGCTCAACTATGGTCCTGAACCCGACACGGTTTCGTATCTCATCAAGCGCGCTGGAGCAAAAGTTGTCGAAGTGCCCGTTGAAATGCAGGAACGTGTTGCAGGCGAGAGCTATTTGAAGCCCTGGAGCTCTGCGATGTACATGATGCGCATGGCTATCTCGATCCTCTTTTTGCAATTCTTCCGCAAGAAGATCGGGGGCGATAGCCAGTGAGCCTTGTTCTTCGCATCGGTCTTATTGTCGTTTCTATCCTCACGCTCATCTTCATTACGCGTAAGGTACGCAACGCGCAGGTGAGGCTCGAAGATTCGATCTTCTGGTTCTGCGTTGCTGGCTTGTTGCTCATCTTGAGCATCTTCCCGCAGATCTTCTATGTTATCTCCGATTTTGCCGGGATCATCTCTCCTGCGAATCTGGTGTTCTTGCTCTTCATCTTCATCCTGCTCATCTTAGGGTTCAATCTCAGCGTTCATCTTTCTCAGACTGATACGAAGCTCAAGGAGCTCACGCAACAGCTCGCGATCGAGAAATTCGAGCGCTATTGCAACGACCGTGAATTGCAGGTTGCCCAAGATGAAGCTGAGCAAGCGAACATGCAGACGAATGTCGCCATCGTAGAAGAAACCGTCATCATAGACGAGCGCTAGGAAGAGGTTCTTATGAGCAACCATTCGCCTCTTGTGAGTGTTCTTGTTCCGATATGCAATGTTGAGCGTTATTTGAGGAAATGCCTTAAATTCTTGGTGCGTCAAACGCTCGAAGACATCGAGATCATCTGCATCGACGATGGATCGACCGACGCTTCCCCTCAGATCTTGGCTGAATACGCAAAGAACGATGCGCGTATCAAGGTCATCACCAAACCGAATTCAGGCTATGGCGACTCTATGAACAAGGGGCTTGAGTTTGCGCAAGGCGAATACATCGCCATCGTGGAGTCTGACGATTTCATCGACGAAGATGGGCTCGAGCGCATGGTCACGCTTGCGCAAGACAACGATGTTGAGGTCGTCAAGACCAACTTCTACACGCATATGAGCGGCATCGACTATCACGAGGATCCGATCCTGCCCAATCTCGAACATTGTTCATGCGGTGTTGTTCTCGATCCGCGCGAAAAACAGGATATCTTTCTGACCCAGCCTGCTATCTGGAGCGCGCTGTATCGACGCGATTTTCTCACAAGCAATAAGATCGACTTCTTGCCTACACCAGGAGCCTCTTTTCAAGACACCTCGTTCAATTTCAAAGTGTTCGCTTGTGCTCGTCGTGTTTTCTTGAGCAATGAAGCTTGTCTTCACTATCGCATCGACAATACGAACTCTTCGGTCAAATCGCTTGAGAAAGTCTTCTGCATTTGCGATGAATACGCCGAAATGTGGCGCTTTTTGGAAGAGCGCGGGTTGCTCGAAACGCTCGGGAAACGTTTGGCGCAAGTGCAGTACGGAGGTTATCACTGGAACCTTCATCGCCTTACGCCCAACTTGCAGTATCCGTTCTACCAGCGCTTCGTAGAGGATTTTCGCCAGCTGCAAGAGCGGGGTCTTCTGGATGAGGCGGTATTCGACGAAGCGGTATGGCAAGTGCTATCGAGCATGCTTGAAGATAGCGAAGGCTTCTTCCAGGAGCATCTTGGCCCGATCCCTGTTGAGCGGTCATTTGCGGTCATCTTCTCTTCTTCTGAGCCAAAGGCAGCGCAAAAAGCACTGCGTAAGCTTACCGCGGTGCTTTCGCAGCATGACGAACTGATCTGTCTTTACGATGCGCATGACGCAGCCTTTGGCGCGATGATCGTAGAAGCCCATGCGCAGGATGCGTGTATTATTGACGGGATGCAGCTTGTCGAGAGCGAAACGTTCAAAACGATCGAGAGCAAGAATATTCGAGGTCGAGAATTCGTGGCGCTCGACCTGCCGGATCTTCGCACGAAATCGCTTCAGCGTGTGATCGCTTGGGTCAAAACAGGTATGGCTGATCAGCTTGTTTGCGAAGGCGCGATCGGCTGTTGTTATGAAACGTGCGATCTTGTAGATGATGCGCGCGTGTTGCTCTGTGGCCTTTTGGCAGGAGGCTTCTATAGCAAAACAGGCTTTCAGAAGGAAGACTCGAGCTACTATCCTGGCTTGATCGCACGGACGTGTCATTTCACCGAAGGCGCACTGCAAGCGAGCAAGAAGGACTATCTTGCGGCAAGGGCTGCATTCGATGGATTGATCGAGTGGCTCTTCGCTGATGAGGCTTGCAAAACGGACAGGGATCTTTTGCGCCGTATCTATACGAGTGTTCTCGTGCCGCTTTGGGCGGAGCTACTCAGAATCTATGATGCGCTGAGCTATAACGAGCGAACTGTGTTGGGCGCGAAGCCCTCTTCGCTCGATTATCCAGCACTCGAGATCGCTAAAGGGGGCGCTCCCGCAGACCAGGCAGGCGCACAAAACGCTTCTGATCCAGAGCTGAGCGTGATCATTCCGGTCTACAACGCAGAAGACTATGTGCTCACGTGCCTTGAATCCGTTCTCGGGCAAGAGGGCGTTTCGATTCAGGTCATTTGCATCGATGATGGCTCGAGCGATCGTTCGGTCGCCATCATGGAAGAGATCGCTCAGGTCGATGATCGATTGAGCGTGTATGCGGAGCTGAATGGCGGAGCAGGTGCGGCGCGCAATCGTGGCATCGATCTTGCTCAGGGACGATTCTTGGCCTTCATCGATCCTGATGATTATTACCCGTCATCTTCGTCGCTTGCGCAGCTTTATGCGGCGGCCCTTCAAAATGAAGCGAAGATGTGCGGCGGGTCCTTCATCTCGTTCCTCCCCTCGGGAGAGGTGACCCTGTCTTACTACGGCGATGAGACGCCCTATACCATCAAAGAGGCAGGGTTCAGTTCTCTTGAACAAGATCAGTTCGATTATGGCTGGATACGTTTCATCTATCAGCGCGAACTCTTTTCCGAACAGGGCTTACGGTTCCCGCTGTATCGCTGGTACGAGGACCCGGTCTTCTTCGTCAACGCGCTTGCTCTGGCGGGGGAGTATTATGTGATCCCCGAACCGGTCTATTGTTATCGCGAAGATTATAAAGAGCCGTCTTGGTCAGCTGTGAAGATCCGCGATATGCTCGCAGGCATTGCGCACAACCTTGCCTTTGCGCAGAGAAACGACTTGGATGGGCTGTATACGAGATTGATCTATCGGATCGATTACGACTACGGCAAGGCTATCCTTGATGCGATCGATGATGAAGAGGTCCTTGCACGCATCACTGATATCCAAGGGTCGCTCGAGGTCGATCGCGTGGCGTACTTGAAAGAGAAAGGATATGAGGTCTATATCCTCAAGCCGCTCTATTATCGTGTGTGTGCTGAACGAAAGACAGCGGTGCGGCGTCTTGCCGAAAAGCTCGAAGCAAGCGGGCTGTATAAGACGATGCAGACGCATTACGAACGATTCCGAAAAAGGCGTTAGGAAACGATAGCGCAATGATCCCTGAATTCATACTGTCATGCATCGTGGTAGCATTCGTGCTCTACTTGCCAGGATTCTTCATTCTCAAAGCAACCCGTCTTTCGCAGTGGGAAGCTTTTGCGTTCGCTCCTTTTGTCTCGATACCAGCTTATTGCATCCTCGGGATCGTATATGAGAAGGCAGGTTTGGTCGCTAGTGCTCTGAGCATCGGATTGCCTGTTCTGATCGTGAGCCTTGTTGTGTTCGGCGTGAGCGCTGGTCATAAAAGAGCGCAGCGCCAAAAGACAGCAAGTGCGCAGATTTCCCCGCAGAGCAGCCTCGGGCTCTATCCGTTGCTGTATATCGGTGTGGGGCTTGCGGTCTATTCCTTCTTCTATTTAAGCTCGATGCCAACGCTTGGGCACGTTGCTGAAACCTACGATAACGTGTTCCACTACAACCTCATCCGAAGCTTTGTGGAATCGGGGGCATGGTCTTCGCTCGATGGATCGGTCTATCTCGATGAAGGTGCGAATTATCCCTACGCCTTCTTGTCGCATGAGTTCTATCCTGCTGCTTGGCATACGATAAGCAGCTTTGCCGTTTCGCTCTTCAACGTGCCCGTTGGGGTTGCTGCGAATGCGACCAATTGCGTTTTCATCACGTGCGTCTTCGCGCTTTCGAGCTGCTTGTTCTTGAACAGACTGTTCAAGTCGAATCATCTTGCATTGCTCATCGGAGCGTTTGTCACCTTCGCGTTCGGCGCGTATCCTTGGGTGATCTTGGCACATTGGCCGCTGTATCCGAACCTGGTTTCGACCGCTTTCGTGCCGCTGCTCTGCTTTACTTTCATGCAGGCAGTTGGCGTGAGCACTCCCAAAAAGCAGCGTGCGGTATATGTGGTCTTGTTCGTGCTGGGCGTTATGGCGATAGCGTTCTGCCAACCGAATGCCGTCTTCGTTGCGATGGTCATCCTTGCTCCCTACGTTGTATATGAAGGTTCGAAGGCCATCGCGCAGTATTTTGCTCGAAGAAACGCAACAGCGAACAAGCAAAAGAAGCCAACGCGCGCGCGGATCATCTCGGGGATCATCCTTGCGTTGCTCATCGTTGCGTTCTGGTTTTTGCTCTTCAAGCTTCCCTTCCTGCAATCGACGGTCAATTACTATTGGCCTCCCCTCATGAGCGTAACGCAGGCGATAGCAAGCTCGATCAGCCTTTCCCTTGCGTTGCCGTTGCCTCAATACGTCTTGGGCATCATGGTCTTGCTCGGTATCCTCTACATCGTCGTGAAAAAACGGCGCTTGGCGTGGGTCGTTGTCTCGTATGCTTTGGCTGCGTGCATCTTCATCGCGGCAGCCTCGTTGGGCAATTGCTGGCTCAAGCATTTTCTGGCGGGCTTCTGGTACACCGATCCGTATCGTGCAGCAGCGCTCGTTGGGGTAGCTGGTATTCCTTTGGCCGTTGCCGGCCTTTATGCTCTGGTGAGGATCGTTCAAAAGGTCTTGGCGACCTTGCGTCCTGCGCGCGCAGAAGGTCGACAGAACAAGATCGCAGCTGGGATCGTCATCGCGCTCGTTTGCGTTGCCATCTATTCTCCCGTTGCGCCTGGCAACCTGCCGTTCTTCAAGCATGTGCAGAACATCACGGCAACTCACGCAGGGCGCGAGATCGACGTTCCCTATACCGATACCGAAAAGAATTTCGTCGATAGAGTGAACGAATTGATCGATGAGGACGATGTTGTTCTGAATCTCCCTTACGATGGCTCGATGATGGCCTATGGCTTGAGCGATCTGCCCGTTTACTATCGATCGATCGCTGGCTATGGAAGGACGAACGAGTCAGAACAGGGCGCGCTCATGCGCGAGCAGCTTTCTTCGCTCGTAACCGATGAGCAGGTGCAAGAGGCGGTTCGCGAAACGGGTGCGGATTATGTTTTGATCATGGCCAATGGCAAGGATCAGATGAACTTCACAAGCGCCTATGATCCTGAGCTTTGGAGAGGGATCGAATCCATCAACGAGAACACTCCTGGTTTCGAGCTGGTGCTTTCCGAAGGAGACAAGAAGCTCTACCGAATCGTTTCTCCCTATTAAGCATGCTGCTTGCGGGGCGCTTCGAACGTATGCGGTGTTTGTTATGATGGTTCAGAAGACGAAAGGGTCCGAAAGGACGGAGCGTACACATGAGTTTAGTTCGCCATACGTTGTCAAATGTCATTCTTCCCACATCCGCTGAACCGCTTGGCGGATGGGATCTGTATTGCAAGCACGAATCCCTAAGCGCCGACCTTGCGGATCGTGCTGCGGAAGCTGTCTTGGGAGAAGGTCTTTCTTTTTCGGGGACGCTCGACTTCTTCACCTATTTCAATGCTTGTTCGCTTGCGAAGTGGAAACGCTATGCGCAGATCGAGGAAGTTACGCTCGAGCTTGTCGTTGACGACCTGAATTGCGTGATCGGATGGGTTGGCCGCTCGGAAGGAGATGCGGCAACGCAGGCGCTGGTGAGCGGTTCGCGTTTGTCGTATTTCGCGTGCGAAGAAACCGAACAGGGGCTCTATCGCGTTACGATCCCCGTGCCGAAGACCGACAAGCAGGTGGTGGGTTTTGTGCTGCAGGCGCGTGAAGCCATCTGCCTTAAGAGCGGCGTGTACTATACGATGGGCGATGAATCCCAGGTCAACCCCGTTGTTCTGGCGCTCTGCACCACCACTTTCAAGAAAGAAGATTACATCATTCCCAATATCGAGATGGTGAAAGAAGAGATCATCGGATCCGATGAGCCGATCGCTTCCCATTTTCAGATGTTCGTTATCGACAATGGCCAGACGCTCGATGGAGAGGCGCTCAGCACCGATCAGGTGCACGTGATCCCTAACAAGAACGTGGGCGGATCGGGCGGATTCGCTCGTGGCATGATGGAAGCGATGGCAAGCGATACGGGCGTTACCCATGTGTTGCTCATGGACGATGACGTGAGCGTGTCGACCGAATCTATCAAGCGCACGTTCAACCTGCTGTCTTTGTGCAAGGGCAAGTATCTTGATGCATTCATCAATGGTGCCATGTTGCCGATCGAAGAACCGTATCGTCTGTTCGAAGACGTGTCCTATGTGAGACGTTCTGGTGGCTATTGTTCCATCAAGAAGGACCTGATGATGAACGAGGCTGCGGATATCGTCCAAAATGAGGCGATCGACGTGGAGGTTCCCAATGCGTATGGAGCGTGGTGGTTCTGCTGCATTCCGGTAAAGCGCATCCAAGAGGTTGGCTTGCCACTGCCGCTTTTCATTCGTTGCGACGATGTGGATTATGGCATTCGTTCCCAGCCGATCTATATGACCATGAATGGCATTTGCGTTTGGCATGCTGGCTTCGAAGACCGTTTCCGTCCTTCGGTCGACTGCTACCAGTACATCAGAAACTATCTGATCACCATTGCGGTCAACCAAATGCCCAACGAGAAGTTCTTCATGGCACGCATCATGCGCGATGTCCATCTCAATATGCGCTTCATGGCCTATGACACCGTCGAGCTCATACTGGATGGGTTGGCAGACTATCTTAAAGGGCCGGAGTTCATCATGCGCCCGAACGGCGATGTGATCATGCAAGAAAAGGGCAAGAAGAACGAGGTCATGGTGCCTTACGAAGAGCTCGATCTCGAGTGCCTTTCGAGCGTGCCGGCAGGCAAGGAGCTCCAGGCGAAGGAGTTCACGCCAAAGGCGCAGTTCATCAAGTTGTGGCGTACGTTGCCTTACGACCGTCATCTTGTGCCGCAAGCATTGTTGCGTGATCGTATAGGTAGAGCCATCTACACCTCTGCTGCGCATCTTGCCGTTGATTCTGCGCTTACGACCCGTATCGCAGCGGTCGACCATCATGGCGAGGTCGCTGCCGTCCGCACGATCGACCACGATCGCTATCGTGCGCTCATGGATCGTTGGCATGCGCTCCAAAAAGACTATCGCAAGCGCGGCAAGGCAGTGTGCGAAGCCTATGCTGCTGCCAAGCCAAAGCTCACGTCTTGGGAGTTCTGGAACGACTATCTAGGTACCGACCTTCACCCCAACCAGGACTAGCTCATGGATCTTACGAACACGCGCATCCTTATCTCGCATACCACGATCGCGCAGGTCATGGGTTCCACGATCGTGACCGCACAGCTAGCGAGTTGCCTGAAGCGCAAAGGCGCCGAGGTACTGGTGTTCGCATCAACCTTCGAAGGTTCCTTGAAAGAGATGTTCGAGCGGGATGACATTCCCGTTATCACTGATGAAGAGGCGGATCTCGATCTCTATTCGTTCGACTATGTATGGGTCAATTCGCAAGTGTTGCCGTTTGCGTTCGTGCGGGCATTGGACGGCTTCAATGCAGCCTCGGAACAAGAGCAAGAGGAGCGTTTGCCGAACCTGCCGCGCTTCATCTTCAATCATATGGGGGCGATGGAGGCGGTATGCGATGAATACCCCTACATTCCGCTCCTTGAAGAGTCGATCGCTTCGCTTGAGGTGTATGTTTCGCCCGAAGCACGTGATGCGATGCAGCCGTTCTACGATGAAGCGCTGAACGAAAGTATTCCCCAGACGATCTTTCCTAATCCGGCGCCCTCCGAGTTCGCTTTCGACCGCCCGGTCCCTGTAAAGGGAGCGCGCCCTCAGTCGGTCCTCTGCGTTTCTGGCCATATGCCAGCTGAAGTTGGCGAAGCGCTGGAGCTTTTGCGAGAGCGGGGTTTGAGCGTCCACCATATCGGTCCGGGAGCGGATGAGCGTGAGGTCACCCCCGAGGTCATTCAGAGCTTCGATGTGGTGATCACCATCGGCAAGACGGTTCAGTATTGCGTGCTCTCTGCCACACCGGTCTTCGTCTACGACTATCTGGGAGGTTTCGGCTATTTGGATGCCGAGAACATCGAGCGCGCTCGCTATGCGAACTTCTCGGGTCGCGGGGGCGTGAAGATGACGGCCGAAGAGATTGCAGAGGCGCTTTTGGACAACTATGAAGAAGCAGCAGCCTATTTCTTCTCGCAGCGTGAAGCATGGCGCAAGCTCTATAGCCTTGACGAGCGTGTCGATGAAGTCTTCGCTCTCGCTCAGCCGCGCGAAGCGCTTTCGTTCCCCTATCTGGGCTATACGAAGGTGTTATTGCAGCAAGAGCGATTCGCCGTGCGCTTTTGGCGGACATGGGCTGAGTACCATACGCTTTTCGCGTGGACCGAGGACAGTCGAGAGATGATCGATCAGCTGGTGAGCAGCATCGAGGACATCAAGGGCAGTGTAAGCTTCAAAGCGGGGCGAGCCATCACTTCGCCTGCCCGTCTCGTGCGCGACCTGCTCAGTCGCAAGCCTGAATAGCCTGAGCTGCTTCGAGCGCCTTCCCGAGCAATTCCTGATCGTTCTTGTTGGAGCGCGTTTCGCCTCCAACGAAAGTGAGGGTTTCGATGCTCGCTGCATGGCTGGCAATGAAATCCATGATGTTCGCAACGCTATCTAAGCTTTGAGAATCTTCGAGCCAGATGAACGCATGATGCAAGCCCACGTATGCTCCCACTGCAAGGATGTCGTAGAGGCTCCAGATCGAAGAGATGACAACCTCGCCTTCAGGAGTAAGACCTTGCTCGATCTGCCATTTGTTGATCATACGGCTTGCGTCAAAGAGGTTCGCGCCCACGATCCTGACAACATCAAGACCGTACGCTTTGTAATGATCGATAAGATCGAAGCTCAGTCCGCCCAGCGAGATCAGCCGATCGAAGCGCTTTGCATCAACGAGCTCACGGATCTCTTCGGTAAGCTGATTGTTGCCAACGCTGAAGAAGAGCGGGCACTTCTGCCCATAGATGAAGGGCATGAAGGAAAGCACATCGCCGATGCAGCCATCGTAGGTGATGAAGGCGGTATCGCTCCATCCACTGCCATATTCGGTGCCGGCGCGATACACGGCCATCGTGAGCTCTTGCAGGGTCTTTCCTGGTATCTGGTGGAGGGTCGCACTGGTCAGGCTTGAAAGCTCTTCAACGACTCTGTTCGAGATGAAAGACTCTGAACCTATGATGAAGAGGTCTTTGACGCTGCACTCTTCAAGTGCACTCCTTGCTTCATCAGGAATGCTGCCGTGCTTCACCAGAAGAAGCGCTGATTCCAATGAGCCAGCAAGGGTGTTCGCAAGCAGACACGAAGAAGCGTCTTCGCCTGAGGCGATAACTGCCGACGAGTTGCTCGAAAACGTGAACGAACGTGCGAAAAGCTGAGCGCTGATGCTGTAGCGATTCTTGCCAGAGATGGTTTGGATGCTGTCTTCGCGAGGTTCGAGTGGGCTTATCATCATGTCATAGACGCGCGCCTCGGCTTCTTTGCTTCCTACGCGGCCACCGATCGAGCGATAGATATCGCACACTTCATCTGCTGGACCGATCATGCGGGTGTGGCCTTTTTCGATCCAGATCGCCTTGTTGCAGAGGCGTTCGATCTGGTCGCTGTTATGGGAAACGATGAGCACCGTAACGCCGTAGTCGCGGATCAAGCTTTGGATGCGGCGTTCGCATTTTTGCTGGAACATGAAGTCGCCAACGGAAAGGACCTCATCCACGATGAGGATATCGGGCACGATCACCGTGGCGATCGCAAATGCCACGCGTGCGACCATGCCCGAAGAGTAGTTCTTCATGGGCATGTCGAGGAACGGGCGGATCTCGGCGAAATTCACGATCTCGTCGAAGTGCTCATTGATGAATTCTTTCGAATAGCCCAAGAGCGCACCGTTCAGATAGATGTTCTCGCGCGCAGTGAGCTCAAGGTCGAAGCCCGCTCCTAATTCAATGAGCGGAGCGATCGATCCATTGATGCTGCACGTGCCTTCACTCGGATCGAGGACGCCAGCAATGATCTTGAGAAGGGTGGATTTGCCAGAGCCGTTCGTGCCCATGATGCCAAACACATCGCCACGCTTCACCGTGAGCGAGATGTCGTTCAACGCGCGGAATTCTTTGAAGCTCAGCTCGCGGCGTGCGAGCGAGATCGCGTATTCCTTAAGGCTGTGCAATTGTTCGGAGGCCATGTTGAAGATCATGCTCACATGGTCGACTTCGATCATGGTCTCAAGATCGGCATCGTCGAATGAATACGATGCCAAAAAGCCCTGATTCGGTTTTTCTTGTGCGGTCTGTTCTGTCATCGGCTTGCCCATCGGTACCTATACGTAGAGGATGAATTTCTTCTGCAGTTTGCGGAACACCAGATAGCCGAGAGCCAACATGACCGCCCCGATCGCGAAGCAGACAAGATTCTGTTCGAGACTCGGCGTGATGCCCCAGAGCGCGATGTCACGCAAGTAGGTCACGTATTGGTACATCGGATTGAAGTTCATGGCCGACTGCATCCAGTCAGGCAAGATGCTCATGGGGTAGAACAGGGGTGTTGCATAGGTCCAGGCGGTGATGACCACGCTCCACAGATGTGAGATATCGCGGAAGAAGACCACGAGCGCTGAAAGAAGGAAACCGAGACCAGCACTGAACATGAGTACGTAGAGCAAGAGCAGCGGCAGGAAGATCAGGTTGATCGTGGGAACCACCTGAAAGAAGATCATGACCACCGCGACCGCGATGAGGGAAAGGCAGTAGTTGATCAGCTGGAAGACCACTTTTTCCAGCGGGAACAGTATTTTCTCGATGCGGATCTTCTTGATGAGCGGTGCAGATTCGACGATCGAGTTCATAGCGTTCGTGGTCGAATCGCCCATGAGCGAGAAGAGCGTTGTTCCCAAAATAAGGTAGAGCGGATAGTACTCGATATCGAAGCGGAACATGAAGCTGAAGACTGCGGTGAGCACGCACATCATGAGGAAAGGATTGAGCACCGACCAGAACATACCGAGCGCACTGCGGCGATATTTGAGCTTGAAATCCTTGCTGACCAGGGATGTGAGAATAAACCAGTTATGTTTGCTAAAAAGCTTTGTCGGGCTTGCCAAGTTCGATCCTCGATCATGTATCGTGCGATGCGTTCCGTGCTTCAGTGAAGAGAGCGCGGCGCAAACAGTGTGAATACTGATTATATCAAGTGAGCGGAAGAAGACAGACACGCAGAGCTCAAAACGCGCTTGAAGGACGGTAATGTTCGCTGGTTAACAATTCGCGGTAGGAAAATACGGGCGCGTGGTGGCGTGGTATCATGGAGCTTACGTAAAAATGCTCATGAAGCATAGCCACCGAACGACCAAGGAGTGCTCAGCCTATGAGTGCTAGATCGAAGAATAAGAACGCCCGGCAAGATTACGAAGACGTACCTTCTGCTGAGGAAGGAGTCGGGAAGCCGCAGGCACAGGATTCGCAGCCCACGCCTGCTCATGGATTTCCTGCGGTTCCTGCCGATCCGGACCAAGCGCGCGATCGAAGGGCGCAGCGAGGGGGCAACACCGTGAATACGGCAAAAACGCCGAATGAACCCAATTACGATTTTCTGTGGGAGGCGACTGACACTAAGCGCAGCGCGAAGGGTCAGGCGGGCACCACCACCGTGGTCGAGTCCGATACCGACTATCTGCTGCTCCCGCATCCCGATGTGTTCAACGCATATCCGCCCGAGGTCCAGCGCAAGATCATGGAGTGGGCCGATCGCGATGTGCGCGCTCGCCGCGACGATGAATCGCTGCGCCAAGATGCGCTCATTCGTGCGCAGGCTTCGCGTGAGCGGATGGTCATGGCGGTTCCCGTCGCGATCATCATCTTGTGCATCATATGCGCGACCATCACGGGTATGTTCACGAAGAGCGCGGTGTTTGCGGTAGCGTTCCTCGTAGTGGCGATCGCCGTTATCATGGCGCTCTATTTCACCAGGAAGAACGACCTCTACGTCCAGAGCGATCCGTATGAGGATGAAGAGGAAAACGAGGAGGAATAATCCATGGCAGAATTCAGTCCCACGCGCACTCATGCAACTTGGAAGCCGCGTGTCACGCCGGTTCCCGTTCCGTATTTCCGCTGTCAAGAGTGTGGCGCGGTGCTTCAAGGCGTCGATGGCGATGTCGAGATCACGATGAGCGACAATCATCGCTCGCAGGTGGCCGAACTTCCCTACGCTCACACCGATTTTCATCCCGAATGCTGCGGCAAGCCGATGGAACGCTTGGAGGGAATCTCGCATCTTGAGGTGAAGGACAAGCTTGATCTGGATTATCAGATCGTTGGCAGCTATGATCATAACGCCTTGCGCGTTACCTGGAAGGTGAAGGAGCCAGGCTACGAACCGCGCTGGTTCGCGGTGAAAACCTTCACTGGCATCATGACGAAATACGTGACGCCGAAGAAATGGCCGCCTATCGTCTTCGCGTTCGCCGATGAAGATGCCTATGCGTATTGCGACGAAGACCCGTGCTTGGAATGCACATTCCGTTGCAAACGTGGCATGGAGGTATATTGTTACACGCCGAAGATCGGGCTTATCGTTATGCCGCTCGATCGCATGGTGGCGACGGGCAGCGCAGGTTTCAAGGAGATCGAGCTCGATTAGTTCTTCGATCGGGAAACCCAAGAGGAAAATCAAGCAGCTGGCGATAGGTCAGCTGCTTTTTTATTGCGGGCAGAATGTTGCGTGTCGCAAAAAAGGAGGAACGCGTGCTTGATGCGTGATCGTTAGCGCGGGAATGCCATGCGAGGCGATCTGCAGGGCACGAGGCATGGCAGATCGCGAGCTATTTTCGGAGCGTTCTCTTGATGGTGTCGAGCGTGTAGCCAAGGCCATTGTTGCGCAGCGTGTAGGCTAATTCGGAGAGCAGCGAAGCGTAATAGGGAAGCTTGCTCGTGCTGATGTCCGCAGCATCTTCTTTGCCGCGATACCCGATGAACATCTCTTTAAGATGCGGGGGAATGCTCGCTTCGCGCGCAACGAGCGCAGGGTCCATTGCGTCGAACATGCGGCCTATCTCATCGAGCACTTCTTCGTCGGTGTTGCCCTCTTCATCGGTGTTCGCTGCAAGCTGGTTGCCAAGATAGGTGAAGCCCTTCGCAGTATGCGCGAGGCGTACGTTGGTGTCGTTTCCGAAGCCACGCCTACGTACGATCTCGTCCATTGCGTGCCAGCGATCAAAGGGAAGGCGCTTGTTGGTGCGCAAGAAGCTGGTTGCTTCGTTGGCTGTTTCTTCGCGATAGACGTAGAACGGCTCGTCCAAATAGACGATGCGTTCAGCCGCCAGCAAGGTCTCGAAGAAGAATTCGTTATCCGCCCAACCTGCGCCGGGGTATTCGACGAAATGGATGCCTTTTTGGGCAAGGAAGTCTCGCCAGTAGAGCGCCGACCAAATGGAAGGGTGGTGGCGCAGTAGATGATCGGTATTGTCATCGTGCAGGGTGAAGGGCTGCTGAGCTGGCTTGACGCGACCGCGATACGAGCAGTTGAGCGTGGTGAGCGCTTTGCCGCCGCGTGCTACCCCTTCAGCGCGCAGCTCGCGCATGTAGGGGGTTTTCACGATATCGACGTTCTCAAACGTGCTTGCAAAATCGAGCATGCGCTCGTACATAGCGGGCAGGATGAAGTCGTCGGGCTCGAGGATGGCGATCCAGGTGCCCCGTGCTGTTTGGATGCCGTCGTTCATCGCCGCCCCGTAGCCAGCGTTCTCCGCGTGGTTCACGATCGTGAAGCGTGCATCCTGAACGAAGAAGCGCTGCAAGATCTCGGGTGAAGCATCATTCGAGGCATCGTTCACGCAAACGATCTCGATGTCTTCGAGCGTTTGGTTCGTAAGCGAGCAAAGCGCCTCTTCGAGTGTGGAAGAGGCGTTGAACACGGGTACTACCACCGAAACGAGCGGAGTAACAGGCGCATCTGCGCGCCGCAGTATCGTGAAGGTGCGCGCGTTATTCGCGCTCTCGCATAGGGTCTCTTCCTGGGGGGCAACGCTCATAAGGGCCTTTCGGTCTTGCTCTTGTCAGTCACGCGAAAAACGGGGAAGAAGATTCGTCCGATTTTCGGCCACATCTGTTCATTATACGGCCTTGCTCGTTCGTGTCTGTTCTTGTGCGGTCTTTTCGACTGCTTGACGCGTGCGCTTGATGTGATGCGCGTAGACCGTGACCACGATGAAAGCGCAGATGATGGTCATGCCCATCATGATGAAATAGCTCGTGGTGTAGGTACCGGTCAGCTCGCAGAGCACGCCCGGCATGAGGTTGAAGACAAAGCCGCCGAACGCATAGGCGATCTGGAAATGGCGGATGGTCTTGAGCATCTGTTCGGCGGAACTGAGCTCGAGCGACCAAAGCGCGATGCCCGTGGTGCCGAGCGGCATGCCGATGCCGAGCACGACTGCTGCTGCGGATGCTTCAGGCACGCCACCTATTCCGACAAGCGCGCAGAGCAGCATGGCAGCGGTGAGCAGGATGAAGAAGCAAAACGATCCCGTGAGCGTGCCGAACTTGTCGCAGACGATGCCTACGACGAATTTCGATAGGGTCAAGAAAATACCTGCGAGCGAGATGAGCAACGCCGCTACGCCCGCATCGACCCCTTGGGTCGTGAGCAGGATGCCGAAGTAGTTGTAGCCTGCGACGGAAACGCCGCCGAGCAACACGAGCGCGAAGATCATCGCCACGTACGCTCCGCGTGGCAGCGGCATAGAAGCAAGGTTCACTCGTGGGCGGCTAAGCGCTCTTTTGCGGTGAAGATGGTGAGCGTGATGGGCATGGTGCGCTTTGTGGATATGGCCGTGCTCGTGCTGCTCGAGCGCTGGGTGGTCTGCAGGCTCTTCACTGGTTGAAGGGCTAGCTGCTGCGCGCTGTTCGTCGGTTTCTTCGATCGTGGCTTCAGCGACCTCTTCTTGGGTGCTCTTTGCCGCCAGGTCTTTCGGCGCTTGATTTGGCTTCGGGCGCGCTATGACCGGCTCGAGTCCGACGTCTTCGGGCTTCACGCGTACGAACTTGAACAGCAGCAGCGCAAGGATGAAGGCGATCGCTGCTTCAACATAGAATGCGAGCGAAAGGGAGAACGTATCGATCAGCCAACCCGCCAGGATCGGGATGAAGATAGCAGCCACGCCGCTTCCCATCGTGGCAATGCCCGAGACCGAGCCCACTTTGCCGCGAAACCAGTTGCCGATCAGATAGGTGGATGCCACCATGCCGCCAAAACCGTACCCGATGCCCGCAAACGCGCTGGCCACGCATAGTCCTGCCAAGCTATACGCGCGTCCGAACAGAAAGAACGCGAGTGCGGTGAAGAGCGTGGCGATGAAGAATCCGATGCGCGGATTGAGGCGACGGAAGTACACGCCGGTGAAGAACATGCAGATGAGCGACACGAAGGTGCGCACGGTCACCACGACCGAACCGCCCACATCGCCAACCCCGGGAATATCTACGATATAGGACTGGTAGATGGAAAACGACGTGGACGTGAAGCCAGTGTTCACGAAGAGCAGCGTGAAGGCACACGCCACGATGATCGTTTGATAGTGTTTCTTGATCCCCATTTTTTAATGCATGAACAGCTTCAGCAGGGGCAGTTTGCCCGCATAGGGCGCGGTGCGAATCGGGATCTCCACCAACGGGGTCTTCTTCATGGTCGATTTATAGTGCGTGAAGCAATCGAAGCCCACCTTGCCGTGGTAGGCGCCGATGCCCGATTGTGCGAAACCGCCGAAGCCCATGTAGTTGTTCGCCAGGTGGATGACCACATCGTTGATGGTCGCGCCGCCGAACGGAATGCGATGCAGCAGATACTGCTGGAAATCGGTATCGTTGCTGAAGATGTAGCATGCCAGCGGGTGGCCGAACTTCTCCGTAACGGCAACCGCCTCATCGATCTTGCGCCAAGTGATGAGCGGCAATACCGGACCGAAGATCTCCTCTTGCATCACGGGATCGTCGAGCGTAACGCCGGTCATGACCGTGGGCTCGATCTTCAAGGTTTCTGGATCGCGACCGCCGCCAACAGCAACGCGTGCAGCTTCGCCGTGATTGTCGATCAGGCCGCACACGCGGTCGAAGTGATGCTTGCTGATCATGTGCGGATATTCAGGATTGTTCAGGATGTCGTTTCCGAAGTACTTCTTGAACGCTTTGTTCAGCTCCCAAACAAGCTGGTCAGCAACGCTTTCGTGCACGAGCAAGTAGTCGGGAGCCACGCAGGTTTGCCCGGAATTCAAACATTTGCCCCACGCGATGCGCTCAGCTGCGATGGGGATATCGGCGAAGCAATCGACGAAACATGGGCTCATGCCGCCCAGTTCGAGCGTGACATCGGTAAGATTCTGCGCACACACGCCCATGATCTCGCGCCCGACGTTCTGCGAACCCGTGAAGAACATCTTGTCCACGTTCACCTCGAGCAGCCAGTCGTTCACATGCGATCCGTGAATGCAGGTGATGTAGTGGGCAGGGAACAGTTCGTCGCACATCTCCGCCAACACCTTATCGGTCGCAGAGGCACTGTGCGAAGGCTTCAGAAGAATGCAGTTGCCCGCCGCTAGAGCATCGACGAAGGGAACGAGGCTCAAGTTGATGGGGTAGTTCCAGGGAGAAAGCACCGCTGCCACGCCGAAAGGCACGGGGTAGACCTTGGAAGTTGCTGGGAAATGCGCGAGTGGCGTGGGAACCGAATACGGGCGTGCCCACTTGCGCAGATGCTTCTTCATCATGTTGATCTCGTCATACACGAGGCCAAGTTCGCACATGTAGCCTTCGTAGGGGCATTTGCCCAAGTCCTTTTCGAGCGCATCGAGCACCTTGGCTTCATGCAGCTTGAGCCAACTTTTGAGGCGAGTGAGCTGTTGCAAGCGGAAGTCCACGTCTTGCGTGGCACCCGTTTTGAAGAAGGCGCGCATGGCATCGATCTGTGCCTGCAGGTCGGCGGCAGATTCGAGCTTCAGTGCGCCTGCGCCAGTCGCATAATCGGGCAGCGTGTTTGCGACGTTCGCCGAGGTTGCGGATAGCGGTGTTTCAGGCGCTGAGGTAGCTTGCTTCGCCGTTTGCTTGGGAGCAGTAGCCATTAGTATGCCTCCTCCAGGATATGAAGTGCGATCTCTTCGGTCACTTCGTGCTTGTTGTAAAGAGCGGCACCATCGTAACGCGCCTGGCGCGCGACCTTGGGCAAGATGTCGCGTTCGACACCAAGCTGTGACAAGGTGATGGGCACATCGTAATGGTCGTGCAGGTATTGGTTGAGCTCGAAGAGCGCTGCGCTGAAGAGGATGTCGCGTTCTTCAGCGGTAAGGCTGCTCTTGTCCAGATCGGGACGTAAGGCGCGCAAGAGCTCACCATAGAGCCCCGCATGATGCCCGCGCTCGAGGTTGAAGCGCACGCAGTAGGGAAGTAAGATCATCATGGCCTGGCCATGGGGGATGTGGCAGATGCCACCGAGCGAATGGCCGATCGCGTGCACGATGCCCACCATAGCGTTCGAGAAGCTGGCACCTGCGAGCAAGCTGCCGAGCGCGAGCGAGGTGCGCACATCAAGGTTCCCTGGCTCTTCGCAAGAGCGCACGAGATTTTCGGAGATGAGCGCGATCGCCTGGCGTGCCAACGCATCGGAAACGGGGTTCTTCTGGATGGAGGTATAGGCCTCGATCGCGTGGGTGAGCGCGTCGACGCCCGTCGTGGCAGTGAGCTTCGGCGGCAGCGAAGCGGTGAGCAGCGGGTCAAGGAAAGCAACGTGCGGCACGAGCTTATAAGAAGTGTAGGAAAGCTTCTCGTGCGCTTCTTCATCGGCGATGACCGCAACGAGCGTAACTTCGCTGCCCGTGCCTGCGGTAGTGGGAATGGCGATGAGTGGGTCGAGGTCGTTTTGCAGGATCTCGGCGCCTTGCAGCTCAGCGATGTCGCGGTTGCCGACCGAGATCGAGGCAGCGGCACCTTTCGTGGTGTCGATGACCGAACCGCCACCGAACGCGATGAAGCCATCGCATCCTTCCTGTTCGTAGATGGCTGCCACATCGTTCACTACGGAAAGCGAAGAGTCAGGCGGCACCTGATCGTAGAAAGTGAAGGGAAAGCCTGCTTCGGTCAGGCGATGGATCGCATGGTCGGTGATGCCGAGCGCCACGAGATTCGCATCGGTTACCACGAGCGGTTTGGTCACGCCCATCTCAACAAGGATAACGGGCAGCTTGTGGAGCGCATGTTCGCCGCAGATGATGCGGGTGGGGCAGTGGAATTCAAAAGCGTTCATAAAGGTTCTCCTTAACAACAGTTCGGATGGGGCGTAGAAGTTCGGATGGAGTGGGTGAGCACATCGAACGCAGGTGCGCAAGGCGCGGGCGTTTGGCAAGTTGTGGTTGCGGCGTTATCTGCGGTACGCACTTCGCCAGCAGAAGAAGGTGCGCAGCACGGTATCGAACAGGTAGGTGATGGCGACCCCCTTGCTGTTCGCGCCATGGGTGGCGAACAGGCGTGCAGCCAGCGCTTCTTTCAGGCTGATAGCACCTGAGAACACATCGAAGGCGTAATCGAGATCGCGGAATTCGATCACGAAGTCAGGTTCCTTATCGGCGGCAACGCGCCAGCTGCTGCCGTGCTGTTCGAAGGTGATCGCGCGGCCGAAGCCATCGATGTCGATCGCGAACGTGAAGCCTGGCCCAAGCACGAGCGTTTCGTGCGCGACCGTGGCAGAAACCTGCGGAGCTGCCTTCATGAGAGCGGGCAAGAGAGCCATCATCGTGTTCACGTAGGTTTGTTTGTAAAGGGCGCGCTCGGGATGCGATTGCGTGGGTTCGGTGATCGCGGAATAGATCTTCGTACTCATGATTCCTCTCTTGTGTCATCCGATCGATTGCAAATGGTTAGATTATCAAACCATTTTACTCTTCTGCTACGACTTGAGCTGCGCAACTGCTGATGCAATCGGCAAATTAACAGCTTGTAAATAGGATCAGATTTTTTCATCAATTCGCTAAGACGAGGCTATAATAGGAATCTCAAAATCGTGAGGGGGGAAATCTGTAATGCTCATTGGCATTCCAAAGGAAATACGTGCAGGTCAAACGCTTGTTGCCGCTACACCGAACACGGTGCAGAAGCTCATCTCGCTCGGTTATACCGTCTCGGTCGAGCAAGGTGCAGGGGAACTTGCGAATTATTTCGATCAGCAATTCGAAGAAGCCGGTGCCTCTTTAGTGAGCACCGCTGAAGTGTGGGCAGCCGATATCGTCGTCTGTCTCGATGCGCCTTCGCTCGAACAGCTTGCTCTTATGAAGGAAGGCGCCACGCTCCTTTCGCGCCTCGATCCACAAAACAACACTGAACTGCTCGAAGCGTGCGCACAGCGCAAGATCACGGCGCTTGCGCTCGATGCAGTTCCACGTATCTCGCGTGCGCAATCACTCGATGTGCGCTCTTCGCTCATGAACGTTGCTGGCTACCGTGCGGTCATCGAAGCCGCGAATGCCTTCGGTCGCCAGTTCACCGGTGCCGTTACCGCAGCGGGTAGGGTGAATCCTGCGAAGGTCTACGTGATCGGCGTGGGTGTTGCTGGTCTGGCTGCTATCGGCACGGCTGGTTCGATGGGCGCTGAGGTGTTCGCTACCGATGTTCGTTCCGATGTGGCTGACCAGGTGCAATCGCTCGGTGCCACTTTCGTGGAGATCCCCGTTTCGCAAGAATCAACTGACGGCTATGCGCGCGAGCTCGATAAAGACGATCAGGCACGCACCCAAGAGGTGTACATGCACCAAGCCTCGAAGAGCGATATCGTCATCACCACGGCACAGGTCCCTGGCCGCCCCGCGCCGCTGTTGCTCACCGCTGAGGCCGTCTCGACCATGATGCCTGGTTCGGTCATCGTGGATATGGGCGCGTCCGACTTGGGCAGCAACTGTGCGCTTACGGAGCCGGGCAAGGTCATCACTACCGAAAACGGCGTCATCATCATCGGCTATACCGATCTGCCTGCGCGTTTGCCTGGGCAGGCTTCACAGCTCTTCGGTCAGAACATCGTGAATCTGCTGAAGCTGGTCACGCCCGATAAGAACGGCCAGCCCGTTTGGAACGAGGATGACGTGGTCATCCGCGGCATGCTCACCACGCGTGAGGGCCAGATCATGTGGCCGCCTCCGCCGGTGCAAGTTTCAGCGGCGTCTTCACCTGGCGCGACAACGGATAAGGCTGCGCAACCTGCTGGGGCCGCCCAAACAAGCACAAGTGATTCTGAACCTGCACAAGCAGCTGAAGCTGCAGCTTCCAAAAAGGAGCCTTCTGCTTTTCGCAAGTGGTGGTGGAAGATCGCGCTCGGTGCGCTTGCGGTACTGCTCATCGCTGCAGCACCCGCGCACATGTCGAGCCATTTCATGGTCTTCGTGCTCGCGTGCGTGGTCGGCTTCTACGTTATCACCGGCGTTTCCCATACGCTCCATACTCCGCTCATGTCGGAAACGAATGCGATCTCAGGCATCATCATCGTTGGTGCCTTGTTGCAAATTAGTTCGGGCGATCTGCTCGTTACGGTGCTCGCTTTCATCGCGGTAGCGCTTGCTTCTATCAATATCTTCGGTGGCTTCCTCGTTACCCGACGAATGCTGAAGATGTTCGAAAGGAGCTCCGAATGAACGAGACGATTCTGGTGGTCGAAACCTTCACGACCGATACTGCAAGTGCTGTTCAAGACGTGCTCTCGCGCGGGCAGTCGCTTGCCTATATCGTTGCGGCACTTCTCTTCATCCTTGCGCTGGCAGGGCTTTCCAAGCAGAAGAGCGCGATGCGCGGCAACGTGCTCGGCATCATCGGCATGGTGGTAGCGCTCGCTATCGTCATCGTTGCAACCACTATCGAAGGCTTCCAATTCCCGGCTTATACGGTTGGGTTCATTATCGTGGCTATGCTCATCGGCGCGGCTATCGGCGTTTGGAAAGCGCGCCGTGTCCAGATGACGGCCATGCCCGAGCTGGTGGCATTGCTCCACTCGTTCGTCGGCGCCGCTGCGGTGCTCGTAGGCATCAACTCCTTCCTCATGACCCCTGGCGATGGCTCCTACGATGGTGCCTTCCATATGGGCGAAGTGGGCATTGCGGTGTTCATCGGTGCGGTCACCTTCACGGGTTCGATCATCGCGAACCTGAAGCTTTCCGCGCGCATTTCGGGCAAACCGCTCACGCTTCCAGGGCGCAATCTGCTCAACCTTATCATGGTCATCGTTTGCGTCGTGTGCATCGGCTGGTTCGTGGCTACCGAAGGAATAGCTGCAGGTACCTTGCCGCTCGTCATCCTCACGATCATCTCGCTCATTCTTGGCGCGCACCTTGTGCTCGCCATCGGTGGTGGCGATATGCCCGTGGTCATCTCGATGCTCAACTCCTATTCGGGTTGGGCGGCGGCCATGGCAGGCTTCACGCTGGGGAACGACCTGCTCATCATCACGGGCGCGCTCGTCGGCTCTTCCGGCGCCTACCTCTCCTACATCATGTGCCAAGGCATGAATCGCTCGTTCGTTTCGGTCATCTTGGGCGGGTTCGGCAGCGATGGTGCGGTGTCCTCTTCGTCGCAGGCGTCCTCGCTCGAGGGTCGTACGCACACCGAAGTAAGCCCTGAACAAGTTGCGGATATGCTGAGGGCAGCCAAGCGCGTGGTCGTTTCTCCTGGCTATGGCATGGCGGTCGCGCAAGCGCAGTTCCCAGTGGCCGAGCTCACCCGTAAGCTTATCGAGCAAGGTGTGGATGTGAAGTTCGCGATCCATCCTGTTGCGGGACGTATGCCCGGCCATATGAACGTGCTCTTAGCAGAAGCGAAGGTCCCTTACGACAACGTGTACGAGATGGACGAGATCAACGATGATTTCGGCGATGTCGATGTGGTGCTCGTTATCGGCGCGAACGATACAGTCAATCCCTCTGCAGCGACCGATGCTAATTCACCGATCGCGGGCATGCCGGTCATGCACGTGTGGGATGCGAAGAAGGTCATCGTTTCGAAGCGTTCGATCGGCAATGCAGGATACGCAGGCGTGGAGAATCCGCTGTTCTATAACGAGAACACCGACATGCTCTTGGGCGATGCGAAGGATTCCGTCGAAGCGGTCATCAAAGCGCTCTAACGCGCTGCTGGGTCTGTGCTAGGGGTCGGGTAAGGTGCTAGGGGTCGGGTAATTCGACACACGTCCGTGTGTCGAATTACCCGACCCCTAGCACAGGCCCAGACCGACGCAAAAAAGGGGCTCTTCAGCCCCTTTTCATTTGAGTCGTGCGCAGCTTGCGCAGTGACGCGCGTTGCAATGCTCAGTGTTCGCCTTATTTGTCCGGCGTTCCGTTGAAGAGCGTGCGCGTTAGATCTGCCAGCATCCCGTGATGCTTGTGCTCGTGCTTCTCTTCACAATCGGGATCCCACTCAGGGCATTTCCCGGTGTGATATTCCGGCACGGCTACGGTGTCGAAGCTGATGCTGCTCTTATGGGGGCGCGCTTGATCCTTATGGAAATCGCCCTCAAGGTCAACTTTGCCCGTACGCACTTCAGGTACGGCAACATGGTCGGTATAGACCTCGTGCACATGCCCTTCAGGTGCGGATTCAGATGATCGTTTCGTCTGGTCTTCAGTCATGTTAACCATCCTCTATATCAAGTTGATGAAGAGCGTAATGCTCAAGCTGTTCATGAAGTCTGCGAACATACTACCGATGAGTGGGATCAAGAGGAAGGCCTTAACAGAAGGTCCATATTTATCGGTCAGAACCTGCATATTCGCCATGGCGTTCGGCGTTGCGCCCATGCCAAAACCGCAGCTGCCAGCCGTGAGCACGGCCGCATCGTAGTCGCGACCCATCGCGTTGAAGATAACGAAGCGCGCGTAGAGCACCATGAAAACGAATTGGCAGGCGAGCAGGATGATCATCGGAAGTGCCAGGTCGGCCAGCTGCCAGAGCTTGAGCGTGATCATCGCGATACCCAAGAACAGCGAAAGGCAGATACCGCCCAGGTCGTTGATCTCGCCGATGCGGATGTCGATCTTGCCCGTGTATTCGCCGATGTTGCGCATGATAGCGGCAACGATCATAGCGCCGATGTAGATCGGGAAGGTCATGCCCGTGAGCGAGAGCAAGTAGGAAACGAGCGTGCCGATACCCATTGCAATGGCGAGCTGATAGGCTGCCGGTGCGTATTGGGAGATCGAGCGATGGTGCTTCTCCTCTTCCTCAACGAGCAGATCGTCGGTGCCCATCACGCGGGTCTTCAGAAGGTCCTTCTTCTTGATGAGGTTATTGCCAAGCGGGCCGCCGATGAGCGAGCCGGCAACCAGACCGAACGTTGCTGCCGCGGTGGCAACGGTGGTGGCTCCCGTTACGCCCATGTCTTCGAGCACGGGGCCGAACGCACCTGCCGTGCCGTGGCCACCAACCATGGAGATAGAACCGGTTGCAAGTCCGATGAGCGGGTCGACACCGATCACATTCGAGACCGCAACAGCGATCACGTCCTGCGCTTCGATAAGGAAGAGCACGCAGAATAAGAGAACGATTAGTGCTTTTCCGCCGCTCTTCAGTACCTTCACGTTCGCTTGGAAGCCAACCGAGGTGAAGAAGATGACCATGCAGACGTTCTTGAGGGTGTCGTCCCACTTGAAGTCAACGATGCTGGCAGCGTAGAGCACGCATGTGATGATCGAGAAGAGCAGGCCGCCTACTACTGGAGAGGGGATGCAGAGGCGGTCGAGCACCTTGATCTTGGTCTTGAGCCAAGCGCCGATAAGCAGCGCCACAACGGCGATCGCAAGCGTTTGATACATATCGAGAGAAACTTGAGCCATAGGCGATCCTTATAACGAGTCTTTCATCAGGTCTATCAGATAGGCAGGCGCATATGCCAAGCGCCCTGCATGCGCGCGGGATGCACGCCTGCGCGTTGCCCGCTAGTCGTCTTGTCCTCCGCTGACGCTCTTTCCTTCATCGGAGGAATTCATCACATCCACCGTGATGTCGTTGTCGGCATAATAGGCAGCCGCTCCAGGATGGAACGCGATGGGAATGCCTTCCGTTGCCTCTTCAGGGGTGGGTTGCATCGAGCTCTTCAGCTTTTCTGCGAAGGGGATCTGTCCATTGAAGAGAAGTTGCATGATGCTCTTCACCTGGTCTTCAGGCATGTCATTGCGCGCAACGACCACGGCACGCACACCCACGGTTTGCGCCGCTTCACTCTGTCCTGCGTAGGTGTTGGCAGGGATCGTGCACGGCGTGTAGTAGCTGTGGCGCTTGGTGAGCACATTCACCGCGAACGGGTCGATCGAGAGCACACGCACGCCGATGCTATCGGCCAGATTGGTGACCGCTGGGGTAGGGATAGCGGCCGTGATGAACGCGGCATCGATCTTGCCTTCCTTCATCGCTTGGGCGGATTCGGAGAAGCTCAAGTATTCCGGGGTGAAATCGCTTTCTTGAAGGTTGTAGGCATCGAGCACTTGGAGTGCATTTTGCAGTACGCCCGATTCTCGTTCGCCCAAACTTACGGTCTTGCCCGCCAAATCCTCGATCGATTCGATCGGGCTATCGGCGGGAACGATGATCTGGCACGCCTCGGTGTAGACCCCTGCTACGGCGCTATAGCCCGTATAGGCACCTGAATTCGAGAAGAAGCCCGTGCCGTTGTAGGCATCGCTCAAGGTGTCGGCCTGTACGATCGCCATATCGAGGAAGCCTTGCGAGAGCAAGCGAAGGTTCGCGCTCGAGCCTGCGGTGGTTTCGACGGTGATCGTGGGCACCTCTGCTTCGTTTTGACTCTCATCAGCCAAAAGCGAACCGAATTGATAGTACATGCCTTCGTTGTTACCGGTGCCGAATTTCACTTCCTTGCTTTGCGAGCACGCGCAGAGCGTACACAGCACGAACGCAAGCAGGACAATAAGAGCAACGGTGCGCTTCTTGAGTTGAGTCATAGAGCGATCCTGTTCGAACGAGTATGAAAAATGATAGGTCTTTACTTTACTAGAGTTTGCTCGATTTTTCGGTCTTAAAGCTTCGATTCGTCGATTGCTTAGCAACGAGCGCACGCTTCACACGTGTCTTTGCCCTTGATAAGGCGAAATGTGCGAATTTTCCCCAAGTCGCGGCGATTGTTTATTGACAAGCCAAACATAGAAAACTACGATGAATAAACGCTAAAACTATTAGTTTCAGAAATGGAAGGGGTAACGTATGAGCGTTTACCAAGAGGCATATCACTTGCCAGAGTTTACCTACGATAAGTATGAGAAGCTGACGATCGAACAGCGTGGTCCGGTCTACATCTGCTCTTTCAACGATCCAGGTAACCTCAATGCAATGTCCTACGAGCAGATGGCAGAGTTCAACGACTTCCTGAACCTCGTTCGCTATGACAAGGATTGCCGCGTTATCGTTCTCACCGGCGAAGGCAAGTCCTTCTGCGCTGGCTTCAACCTGAACGACCTGTTCCTCGATCCTCCTGAGGACATGGGCCGCATCCAGCGTGACTTCTATGTCATGCAGCGCATGTGCTCCGATCAGGTGCTCAACATGGCTAAGTGCGAGCAGCCCATCATCGGCGCTCTCAAGGGCTTCGCTGTTGGTGGCGGTCTTTCCATCGCTACTGCTTGCGATATGCGTATCCTCGGCGAATCCTTCAAGATGAACGCTGGTTACCTCTCCATCGGTTACACCGGCACCGACATGTCCGGTTCGTTCTATCTCCCGAAGATCGTCGGCTATGCACGCGCTTGCGAGATCCTCATGAACCCGCGCCGCTTCAAGGCTGAGACCCTCGCTGAGTGGGGCTATGCAGTCAAGGTCGTTCCGGATGAGGAAGTTGTGGAAGAAGCAGTCAAGCTGGCTGAGGAAATCTGCCGCGAGACTTCTCCGTTCGGTCTGCGTCTTACCAAGGAAGCACTCCAGAGCTCGCTCGACGGTCTCTCACTTGCCGACCAGGTCAAGATGGAGAACCGCAACCAGGTTCTCGCTGCAAACACCCAGGACGCTTACTGGGGCATGCAGAAGATGAACCCGAAGAACCGCGAAGAGGTCAAGGCTCATCCCGAGAAGTACGTCATCACGAACAACCTCTAAGCCATTTCTTTTTACGTTTTCGCCACGCACGTTTGCACAACGCATTCGCCGCAGTGAACAACATAAAATGCAAAAGACCCGGCCTGCGCGTCGGGTCTTTTGTTAGTCTTGGGCTATGACAAGTGATTCGAATAGGTAATGCTGCAAATGCGACCGCGCGTGCTGAAGCAAGCACCGCGCGCGAGCGTGAAGCAGTTTATGAAGAAAAAGGGGAGTGCATGAAAGGTTTGGAAGGCATCAAGGTCGTCGAGCTCACCGGGTATGTGGCAGCTCCGGCGTGTCCGCGCATCTTAGGCGAGATGGGAGCGACCATCTACAAGATCGAACCGTTCTCAGGGGATGAGTACCGCACCAATGGTCCGGGATTCGGCATGCAGAAGACCGATATCGACGATCCTGCGTTCGACCTGGCATCCATGAACAAGGAATTCTTGAGCGTGAATTTGAAGGACCCGGAGGGTGCGGCGTTTGTCGAGAAGCTCCTAGCGGATGCCGATGTCATGATCACGAGCTTTCGCGACAATGCCCTAAAGAAGCTTGGCCTCGACTACGAAGCGGTGCATGCGCGCCATCCCCACCTCGTCTGGGCGCAGATGCGCGGCTATGGGGAATACGGTCCTGAGCGCGACAGCAAGGGATTCGACACCACGGCCTACGGTGCGCGCGGCGGTTTCTTCGCCTCGTTGCCGCAAGCCGATAACTTCCAGCCCATCAACTGGCCGGCAGCGATCGGGGATTGGAACGCCTCGATGGCCCTTACTGCAGGCGTGCTCGGTGCTCTCGTGCGCAAGGACCGCACCGGGGAGGGCGACAAGGTGACGGTGAACCTGTATCACTGCGCGCTCTGGGCGATGCAGATCATGCTCGCTTCCACCCAGTTCGGCGATAAATGGCCCAAGTCCCGCTACAACGTCACCTGCCCGACGAACAACTCCTACCGCACCAAGGATGATGTGTGGTTCATGATCTGCTACGGCAGCTACGACATCTTCTACGACCATGTCATGCGCTCGATCGGTCTCGATGACCTCATCGGTGACGAGCGCTACAACCGCTCTTCCGTGATCAATGATGGACGCGGCATCAACACCGAGGTCGTGAAGATCCTAGAGGACCAGTTCGCCACCCAGGATTGGGAGTATTGGGAGCGCATCTTCAAGGAGAACGACTTCCCCTACCAGCGTCTCTATCAGGCCCAGGACATCTTGAACGATGAGGAGGCCTACGCCAACGACATCTTAAGGTCCGTCCACTACGACGCCTTCGGCGAGAAGGTCCTGCCCACCTCTCCGATCCGCTTCGAGTCGATGGGAGACCCCGTGCTCAGGAAGAGCCGCCCGATCGGCTACGACACCGCACGCATCATGGAGGCCTATGGCTACACGCCCGATCAGATCGGAAAGATGGATGGCACCTCGGTGCTCTGCTATGGCGGCGAAGAGATGCCCGAATCGGTGTTCGTCCCCAGCTATGGACCGCGTTCGAAGAGGGATTAACACCTTGCTACAAATATAAAAATGTTCAAATTTAGGATCGCGAAGATAGGGTCACAGGCAAGCAAAAGGCTCCGACAGGCATGTCGGGGCCTTTTTATTTTGTTCCCATAGATTCTCCATCATGCAGATATGACATATTGTGAAAAATGTCGCATATAAGTATGAAACAAAGCGTTTGAGGAACGTAAATTTACTTTACAAAATCGCGATGTTATTACACAAACAAAAGAATCTGTGGAGAAAACTTCTAAAAATTGCGCCATAAATTAACGGGAATTGAATAACCTTTTCAAATTTAGAAAAACCTCATGGACTTGATTTTTTTTTTTTTCTAAGCTCAAATGTGTCGGGACTGTTCACAGTTTCCACACAACTATTTGGATTGGATAAGGAAAAGGAGGGGGAACAAGAAGGGGCTGTTTGCTTTGATAGCGCGAAGGAGGGGATATCTTAAAGCGCTACCAAAGGGATTTCGTGATCTGAATGAACGTATTGATGGTTTCTGTACGTTCGATATTCGAGCAGTAGCAGAGATACAGTTGACGAAACTCGTCAGGAGCTTCATCGATCGGTAGACAGACCAGTTCATGCTGGTACGCATCGAGAAGCCACGAATGACAGGCTATTGCAAGAACATCAGGATTTGCAGAAACAATAGATGCCAAGGTTATTTCATCCGAATACAAGCATTCAACGGGAAGATCGTGATCTTGAAGTAAAGCAGTAACACTAGGGCCCAAAGGACCTTGCAAGCTGTACGAAACGATGTGCTGGTCTTTCAGTTCGGTCAAAGAGATTGAAGTTCGTTTGCTCAACGGATGATCATGATTAGCTAAAAGAGCGACCGATTGTGTCCAAACAGGGTAGAAGATCAGCTCGGGGTCTTCTCCAACCGGTCCCGCAAAGGCAACATCAACCGTTCCATTCTTAAGTCTATTGAGCAGGTCGGGTGTGGTTGATTGGATGATGTTCAGTTGTATATTCCCATGGGTTATGCGCCTGAATTCATACAGTATCTTCGACCAATCCTGGTTCTGCGCTGAAAAGACTGCTCCAATGTTAATAGTGCGAACTTGATCGGATTTCTTCTTCTGAATGAAGCTCACACCATTATCGAGGAACTTCAATGAGGTTGCGACGTACTGATAAAAAGCGGCCCCTTCTTCCGTGAGGTAAACACCAGATCGACTCTTCTTAAAGAGCGCAACACCCAGCTCAGCCTCAAGTTTGCTGATCGCTTGAGAAAGCGTTGGCTGAGTGATGGAAAGGGATTGTGCCGTCTGACGGCGGTTCTTAGTTTCCGCGAGTGCTTTGAAGTAGTACAGATGAGCTAAATTCATGGCGCTGAACCTCACGTATCCAATCAACGAACTACAGGAAAGGCAAGTATATATCACTTGCCTGAATGATAAACCGAACGTGTTCTGAAATCGAGCATATCGAATGAGTGCCCGAGGCGCGTTGAACAAGGAGGTTCTATGAAAGGTTTGGAAGGCATCAAGGTCGTCGAGCTCACCGGGTATGTGGCAGCTCCGGCGTGTCCGCGCATCTTAGGCGAGATGGGAGCGACCATCTACAAGATCGAACCGTTCTCAGGGGATGAGTACCGCACCAATGGTCCGGGATTCGGCATGCAGAAGACCGATATCGACGATCCTGCGTTCGACCTGGCATCCATGAACAAGGAATTCTTGAGCGTGAATTTGAAGGACCCGGAGGGTGCGGCGTTTGTCGAGAAGCTCCTAGCGGATGCCGATGTCATGATCACGAGCTTTCGCGACAATGCCCTAAAGAAGCTTGGCCTCGACTACGAAGCGGTGCATGCGCGCCATCCCCACCTCGTCTGGGCGCAGATGCGCGGCTATGGGGAATACGGTCCTGAGCGCGACAGCAAGGGATTCGACACCACGGCCTACGGTGCGCGCGGCGGTTTCTTCGCCTCGTTGCCGCAAGCCGATAACTTCCAGCCCATCAACTGGCCGGCAGCGATCGGGGATTGGAACGCCTCGATGGCCCTTACTGCAGGCGTGCTCGGTGCTCTCGTGCGCAAGGACCGCACCGGGGAGGGCGACAAGGTGACGGTGAACCTGTATCACTGCGCGCTCTGGGCGATGCAGATCATGCTCGCTTCCACCCAGTTCGGCGATAAATGGCCCAAGTCCCGCTACAACGTCACCTGCCCGACGAACAACTCCTACCGCACCAAGGATGATGTGTGGTTCATGATCTGCTACGGCAGCTACGACATCTTCTACGACCATGTCATGCGCTCGATCGGTCTCGATGACCTCATCGGTGACGAGCGCTACAACCGCTCTTCCGTGATCAATGATGGACGCGGCATCAACACCGAGGTCGTGAAGATCCTAGAGGACCAGTTCGCCACCCAGGATTGGGAGTATTGGGAGCGCATCTTCAAGGAGAACGACTTCCCCTACCAGCGTCTCTATCAGGCCCAGGACATCTTGAACGATGAGGAGGCCTACGCCAACGACATCTTAAGGTCCGTCCACTACGACGCCTTCGGCGAGAAGGTCCTGCCCACCTCTCCGATCCGCTTCGAGTCGATGGGAGACCCCGTGCTCAGGAAGAGCCGCCCGATCGGCTACGACACCGCACGCATCATGGAGGCCTATGGCTACACGCCCGATCAGATCGGAAAGATGGATGGCACCTCGGTGCTCTGCTATGGCGGCGAAGAGATGCCCGAATCGGTGTTCGTTCCCAGCTACGGGCCGCGCTCGAAGAGGGATTAAGAAAGCACAGTGCACTAAATCACGGCGAAAACACAGGAGGGAGGATTCATGGTAACGGCCGTCGCGAATGTGACCATGCGCGAGAGTAAAGCGAGGTCAACGATGCAAAAAAGAGCAGGACATTCTCTGCCGCGTTTCATCGTCAGTCGTTCGATCAGTAACTCTGATAAGACAAAATGGAGGATCGTGCGCGCTCTTGAAAAGGCTCTTAAGAAAAAGCCTTTCAATAAAGTGAACGTCGTCGATATGACCGACGAATGTCACATCGCTCGGCAAACCTTCTACAACCATTTTCTCGACAAACAAGATGTTGTGAATTGGCTGAACATGCAACTCGACATGAAAACGCTCGGACGTATCGGCATCGACCTCACATGGCGAGAAGCAGTACGTATGAAGCTTGAGATCATGAAGGCAAAACAACATCTGTTCGCAAGCCTCTATGAAGCTGAGAGCACGATGGGGCTCTTCAGCAATGAAGCGAACATCACCTTCGAGAATTACGTTGCCAACATTACCCGCATTACAGGCAAGACGCTCAATACCCATGAATCCGCTCTCTTGAAGATATATTGCTATGGCACATCACGCCTGATAGCTGAATGGATCATGAGCGGCGCGAAGGAGCCGATAGCAGAGCTTATGCAGGCATGCGAACATGCTCTTCCACTCTTCGTGCAGCGCATCTTCCTTGCCTCTTACTAGTTCGTATGGCGAGCAAGAGGCAAAACACCAAATTGGTGGACTGACCCGGGATTAACGGAGCTTAATATCGGGTCTTTTCCATACATCGCTAAAGGTTTGGAAACAACTATTTATGGAAAGGAGAGGTTATGGCAGAAAAAGTTAAAATAGCACGTCAAGGCATGACGTGGCGACATATCGCTATTGTTGTCACCATGTGCTTGTCGATCTTTACTGCAGTAGGCATCATCTTTACTGCTGCAGGCTTGTGTTATCGCCCCGTTGCACAGCATTTCGGTGTTCCGGTCTCGCAAGTCTCTCTGTACATCACCTTTGTTTACTTAGGCCAGATGGCCGGTGGTGTTCCAGGAGGTCTTCTCTTTGATAAGTTCAACGCGAAGACCGTCTGTTGCGTCGCAGCTATCTTGGTCGTCGTGCCTTACATCGGATTCGCTTTCTATCCAGCGATCTGGTGCTATTGGGTAGCTGGCTTCATCATTGGTCTCGGTCTTGCAGTTGTTGAATTTACGATGACCGCAGGTATCTTGAGCCGCTGGTTCCATACTAACTACGGCACCGTGACTGGTATCGTCTTCGCATTCACCGGCGTTGGCGGCGTTGTCTGGAACCTGATCGGTCAGATCGTTCTCGGTCCCCAGCTGGCTGGCTGGCATGAGCTCTACATCATCTTCTCGATCTGTATGCTCGTTGGTACTCTTCCGTTCATCGCAATTTTCGTTAAGCGTACGCCAGAAGAGTGCGGCACGCTCCCGTTCGGCATGCCGATCGACAAAGAGGCCATGGAGAACGAACTTGCTGCTGAAGAAGCGCTTGCCAAAGGAGAGGCTGAAGAGGGCTTCAAGGCAAAAGAAGTTCTCAAGTTCCCCTTCTTCTGGACGCTGCTGCTGGGTGCTGGTTTGCTGAATACCATCACTACCATGTCTCAGCTGTTCGCGACCTATGTTCAGTTCCTCGGCCATGAAGGCTGGTATGGCGCTGAGCCGCTCGTTGCGTTATTGCTCCTGTCCGGTACGCTGGAGGCGTTTGCTTCAGCAGGCCAGGGCGGCGGCAAGGTCTTGATCGGCTTTATCGAATCACATTCGCTCTATGCTGCACAGATCATCGGTTATTGCGGTGGTGTGATCGGCCTTTTGATGATGTGGTGGTTCCCGCAGATCCTGGGCGAAGGCGGCATTTGGCCGATGTTCTTCGGAGGTCTGTTCTATGGCCTTGCTTATGCGTGCTCGACAGCGATGTTGCCGTTCCTTGTTAGGCAGGTATTTGGCGGGCGCGATTTCGACAAGATATATTCGTGGATGATCTCGGTGTTCAATGGTATTGGAGCGTTGGGTGCGACCGGCTGGGCACTTGTTGCCGAAGGCTTCGGTTGGCACGGCTTCTTCATTGGCGGCATTATCGTCCTTACGATCACCTTTGGCTTGTTGGGCTATACTTGGCACGCTGGCGACAAAGCACGCCGCAAGACTTGGTTCAAGTCCGATGCCGAGCTTGCTGCTGAGGCTCATAAAGCCGTGGAAAGCGCTTAATCGGTCTGCCTTATACATGCATTCATTTAGCGATGTTAAATAGAGAGGGGAGGGGCATTTTGCTCCTCCCCCTTCGTCTCGATAGAGGAGCGCTTTATGGCTAAGACAAACAAACCCGGACTGCTGCTCAACGGAAGGGCGCAGCTCGAATTTCTTGTTCGTGTACTCAATCCTGCTCTGTTCGTGATGCTGCTTGGCGGCATCCTTCTTCATTTCGACCCCTATGCGTTGGTGGTCGTTGGCGTGGTCGGATATGCCGTTTGGGGTATCTTGAACTTCTACCTGCGAAGGGCTAAACGCAAAGATGCGATCGTGCTCATGGCGAAGAAGAAAAAGAAGAAGAATGTTTCTGAGGTGCAGTTGGGCTTCGATTATGGTCTGGTGGCTTCGTTGCTCAATCCCATTACGCTGATCATTCTCTTCGCCGGTATTTTCCAAGCTTGGCCTATCTGGCTTTTGGTTACGATCGGTGTTATCGGCTATGGAGGATGGGGCATTTGCACCTATCTTGATCGCAAGCATCCTATACAGATCAAATAAGACTGTTCTATTCAGTTCCGAGCTCAACAACGCCGCGAGATCCGAGCGATATCGCGGCGTTGTTGTATGCGATCGTGCTTTGCAGCTTTGTCTTGCACTTCGGTTTTGCGCTTCTGCCCTACTTGTTCAACGGCGCATCAAAGATCGTCTTCATCCCATGGCAAAAGGTGGGTTTTGGCATTTCTAAACGATGCGAAAAGGCGCTAGTGACAGAGCGCTCAAGCTGTCTAAAACGTTTTGAGCCGAGGTGGACATTTTGGTCGATATGCCTTATTTGCTCACCCTAAAAATAGCTGTTTACCTGGGAGTTCTAGAATTATTTCCAGTTATTGGAAACGCGTGAAACAGGGTTGTCAAGCAGCTTGTATGAAGGCCTATGATGCAGGGAGAACAAGCGTAGAACTTCAACCTTGGTATGCGCTCAATGCTGGGGGAGAAGCTATGAACAAGCCTTTTGAAAACCTTACCGTTCTCGACCTATCGCGTTATCTGCTCGGCGCCTATCCGAGCCTCTATTTAGCCGATTTCGGTGCGCGAGTCATCAAGGTGGAAGACACCAAAGTGGGCGATTACTGCCGTCAGGAAGAGCCGCAGATCGATGGCGAAAGCTATTACCACTATGCGCTCAATCGTAATAAAGAAAGCGTTTCATTCAATTTGAAGGATCCCGAGGTGCTGGACGCCTTCTATAAATTAGTCATCTCTGCTGATGTGATCATCGAAAACTATCGTCCGGGCGTTGCTAAACGCTTGGGAATCGACTACGAGACGCTCTCAGCGATCAACCCGCGGATCATCTACTGCTCTCTTTCTGCTTATGGCCAGAACGATCCTCGCAGCTTGAGCGCTTTGCATGATGTCAACATCGTTACGCAGACTGGTTATTATGACCTGACGCAAGGAGCTCTTGCGCTGCTCTCTCCTGCCGATTTCGCTGCTGCGATGGTGGCGATCCAGAGCATCCTAACGGCTCTCATCCAGCGGGGGATGACGAACAGGGGAGCGCATCTCGATGTTGCGATGTATGATTCGCTCGTTTGGTGGAACGCCATGCTCGATTCGCGTTGGTTCTTCTTCGGTAAGGATTTCCCCAGCTCAAAGCGCGAGTATCCTTCCATCGGCTATAACATCTATCGCACGAAAGATGATCAGCTCGTCGCGTTCGGGTTTTATGAAACGAACTTCTGGGATGATTTTTGCCATGAGATAGGCTGCGAAGAACTCTGTGGCATGCTCAAGAACACCAAAGAGGAGAACCCTGAAGGATATGCCAAGATCCAAGAGGTCGCGGCGAGCAAGACGCACGATGAATGGGGAGAATGGAATAGTGCGGGCAAGCATCCCATCACGCCCATCTTCAGCAAGACCGATGCAGTCGAATATGCGCTTGAAAACTCTCCAGGGCTGCTTGAGTACGTTGATTATCCTCGTATCGGCACGGTGCTCCAGACCAATACTCCGCATGTGATCGGCGAGGTGAGAGCGGATCTGTCTGAGGCTCGCGAGCCTGAGCTCTTAGGAGAATCGAGCGCTAAGGTGCTTCGCGAGCTTGGGCTCAGCGATGCGAAGATCGCCGAGCTGGAAGAGAAGGGTTCCATCGTTGTAGGGTAGCGGTCTGCTTCTGGTCCAACCATGGTATAGGGTGGTGCGTGCTCTTTCTCTCTTCCCTTTGAGCAGGCGCATCAATCCTAGCGGGGGTCTATTCCTGGTTAAGAGGGATAGACCCTTTTCTGCTTTTGAGGTGGCGCGGCGTTCTGCGCACGCCATGAAGAGGGCTGGACTTTACTTAACAAAGCCATTTGTCCGAGAAGTTTCGGACAAAATCATAGAATTGTCTAAATGACGAATCTCGATTTTTCTCAAAACGCCACCAAAACCAAATGACAAAGCGGAAAATGGCACCAAAAATAAACAGTTTGGTAAACTTTTTTTCTCAAGTTTGGACAAACACGCATTACTGACCATCCAAACCATATGAGCCGAACGTCATACTAGAAAAGAACCAAAATAACTGGTTGTGGAATGAAAGGAGAAATTCTGTATGTCAACTACAGAAAAGCTCAATGGCTATGGCCCACTCGCTGGCGTTAAAGTTGTTGAACTCTGCGAATGGGTAGCTGCTCCTGCTTGTGTGCGTTGTCTCTCTGAAATGGGTGCAACGGTCATCAAGGTCGAGCCGCCCTACGGCGATGCTCAGCGTACTCAGGGTCCTGGCTTTGGTTGCGAGCAGACCGACATGGAAGATCCTACGATCGACCTTAACAACACCAACAAGAACTTCGTTTCTATCAATCTGAAGAACGAAGAAGGCATGAAGTTCATGAAGAAGCTTCTTGCTGACGCAGATATCTTCGTGAACAATCTGCGTGACAAAGCTCTTAACAAGATGGGTCTCGACTATGAGACGCTTCACAAAGAGTTCCCTACCCTCATCTGGGCTCAGATGCGCGGTTATGGCGAGTATGGTCCTGAAAAGGACAGCCCCGGTTTCGACGCAGTCTGCTGGGCTGCTCGTGGTGGCGTTGCAAACGTTTTCCGTGAGGACGGCGAGTCTCCTGCAATCGCTCCTCAGGCATTCGGCGACTACAATGTTGGCCACATGCTGGCAACCGGTATCGTCTCTGCGCTCTTCAATCGCACCCGTACCGGCAAGGGCGAGAAGGTCGTAACCAACCTCTATGCTGGCGCTATTTGGGGCGGCAACATCGGTATCTGCGCAACGCAGTTCGGTGCTCCTTATCCTAAATCTCGTAAGCACGTTCCCAACCCCTTCAACAATACCTATCGCACCTATGACGACAAGTGGATCTACATCTGCATGCCGCAGTACGACAAGTATTACCCGATGATGATGGGTCTGTTCGGTCACGAGGATCAGATCGAGAATCCTGACACCAACAACCTCACCTCGCTCAAGGCTTCTGGCAAGAACGTCGAGGTTATCGATTGGCTCGAGAAGGCATTCGCTAAGAAGACCTTCGATGAGTGGATGGCGATCTTCAAAGAGAACGAAGTACCTGCTCAGAAGTGCTTCCGTTACACCGACGTCGTCAAGGACGAAGAGGCATACGATAACGATGCTCTCCGTATGGTCGAGTACGAAGCTTATGGCAAGCGCGCTCTGCCGATGACCCCGGTTCGCTTTGGTAGCTATGGTGATCCCCCGGTCGTTCTCTCCAAGCCCATCGGTTATCACACTGCTGAATTCATGCATGATTACGGCTATTCCGATGAAGAGATCGCTAAGATCGCTGAAGACGGCGGCGTAGTTGTCTACGACGGTCCGGAAATCGAAGACCGCATCTTCGTTTCCAAGCGTCAGGCTGCTGGCGAAGCACCTTGCAACTGGTAATCGCTTAGCACACGCTCACAAGAAGACCCCGTTGGATATGTTCCAGCGGGGTCTTTTCATGTGTGCTGCTTTAGTGCGTTTTTGCAGCTTATCGTCCCTTCCACTGCGGTGCGCGTTTTTCGCGGAATGCCGTTGTGCCTTCGGCGGCATCTTCCGAATTCGCTGCGAGCTCTTGGTACATGTCCATCATGCGCCAACCGTCGGATTCGGCGAGGAAGCTCTTGTCCATCGAATCGTAGACCGCTTGCTTGATGAGGCTTAGTGCATAAGGACCATTTGCCATGATGGCCTTTGCGAGCGAAAGAGCCGCGTCCATCAATTCTTCCTCAGGTACGGCACGATTTGCCAGCCCCCATTGAACAGCGGTGGCTGCATCGATCGGTGCGCCCGTGAGTAGAAGCTCCATGGCATGCTTGAGATGGATCGAACGACCGATGCGGAGGGGAGCGCCTCCGTTGCCGGGGAACAATCCGCTCTTTGCTTCAGGGAAGGCAACCATGCCATCATCGGTGAGAATCGCAAGGTCGGCTGCGAGCAGCATCTCAGCACCGCCGCCTACCACTTTCCCATTAGCCGCAAGGATGATAGGCTTCTTCCAAAGTTTGCGCGTCATAGCGCCCGTGCCCCAAGTTTCTCTCCCCTTGGGCGGATGGAGCGTTTTCTCGTTGTATTCCTTAAGGTCTGCTCCTGCGCAAAACACCTTACCCGTATTGGTCAAGATGGCTACCTTGGCTTCGTCATCGTCGTCGAAGAGCTCGAAGGCATCGCATAATTCGGCCCACATAGCCGAATTGATCGCATTGCGCGCTTCAGGGCGATCGAGTGTGATGATGAATGCGCCCTCGTTCTTCTCGATGCTAAGGTATTCGAATGTTGGCATTTGTTCCATATGGTCCCCCGTCTTTTTGAAGCTGTGAGCTTCGTTGTGCATGAATGATGCTCGGCTCAATCTATGCTTGAGAACAGAGGCTCGGGTTATTCTGCAGGCGTAGGCAAGAGCACGAGTTTCGATGCTTTCGTTATACAAGAAAGGAGATATGAAAAGAAGAGCGCATTTATGCGCATCACCCCTGAAACGGAGCTTCGCTTCAGGGGTGATGGAAGGGATCGCACTAGTGTGAAACGGCCTTTTATCGGGCGTTTCGTGCGGCGAGCGTGATCTTTAAAGTCTTCATTGCGTTGTCGAGCGTGCTCGTGCAAATTGCCCCCGGCACACCTCTTAATTCGTTGACAATGTCTTGTATCTGTCCAAAGCCAGGGTAGGTGTCAACATCAGTAAAGATCTCGGTTCTCTCGAGAGGTGCTTCTTCACGTACGCCACCCATAACGCCCTCATGGGCGATCGCGTCTTCGGGGTCGCCCGCGATCGTTTCGAGCACGAGCGGTGCTGCATTGTCGTAGTAGGGGAATTCGATGCTGCCCCTATCGCCGAAGATAAGGAAGCGATCGATCGCCTTGTAAGTGGCATAGCACCACATGCCGGAGACGAGCACGCCCGATTCGGTGATCGCTGAAAGCGAGACGGCATCTTCTGCTTCATAGAAACCGGTTCTATTGGTGGCAGACAGGTTGAAGGTAGTGAGCGAGCCGACCAGATAGTCCACAAGGTCGAGCATGTGCGCATCGCCTTCGTAGAAGTGGCTCCCGCCAGATACTTCAGGGCGCACGCGCCAAGGCTTTTGATCTTCAGGCAAGCATTCCTCTGCAGTGAGACGTTGCGTCCTGATAAGCTGTACGCCACGCACCATGCCGATCGCGCCTTCATCAAGGAGGCGCTTGAGCTCCTTATAGCGTGGCATGCCACGACGGTAGTGCGCTACGTAGCAACGTGTCCCACTCTCATCGAAGGCCTGCTTGATCGCTTGGGCATCTTCCCAGGAAAGGGCGATCGGTTTTTCGAGGTAGCAATGCTTATTCGCTTGGGCGACCGCGATCGCTTGCTCTTTGTGACAGTTCGGCGTGGTGGCAACATAGACGATGTCGATCGAAGGATCGGCCAGAAGCTCTTCCATGGTTTCGTACACTTTGCCATGGCCTTGCGCATCGACCCACGCCTGCGCCTTTTCTGCGGTTCTATTCCAGACACCTGCTAATTCTGAATGATCGGCAGTATAGGTGGGAACTCCGTTCTTGGTCTCGACAACATTGCCGCACCCGATGATCCCCCAGCGAATCGGCTTATCTTCGCCGCCTGTTCGTTCGTCTTTCATGATGACCCCCTTATAAGAAGGGCGTGTAGAAGATCTCTGCACGCCCTCTGTCGCTTGTTTTGTGCTGCCCGTTAGGCCTTGTACTTCTTCGCGAGCTGACGGCCAGCGATATATTCCATGACCTCGGTCGTGCCGCCGCCCATTTCGTTACCGCGAAGGTCTGCCCAGATGCGTCCGATGCGCATTTCTTTCGTGTAGCCAATAGCCGCATAGATCGACATCGCCAGATCGGCCACGCGGGTGAGCTCGCGGCAGGCGTATCCCTTGAGTAGCGCAGATTCGAGGCGCGTTGATTCACCGTTGTCGAGCATGGTGACCGTGCGATACAAACGCCAACGCACGTTCTCGATGATGTTCTCCATCTCGCAGAGATGCTGCTGGATCATGGAGATGCGGGCGATCGGCTCCTTGAACGCGACGCGATCGTTGGCATAAGCGCCAGCGTCGTTCAGGGCTGCCTGCGCCAAGCCGAGCGAAGAGGCAACTACCAAGCAGCGTTCGAACTCGAGCTTCTTCATGAGCAGCTTCCAGCCCATGCCAGCTTCGCCGATGCGCTGTTCTTCGGTGACCACTACATTGTCGAAGAACTGATCGACGAACGGGATAGCTTGCTGGCCAACCTTCTCAAGCGAGGCGACCGTGAAGCCTTCGGCGTCGTTGGGTACCAGCCAAAGCGAATACTTGTCGTTCTCGTAGCTTGGGTCCTCGTCCTTCGCAACGACCATGGTGTAGAGCGAAAGTCCGCCAAGCGTGACCCAGGTCTTCTGGCCATTCAGAAGATACGTGCCATCGGGCTGCTTGCGCGTGACGCAGGTCATCGCGTTGTTGTCCGATCCAGCGGCGGGTTCGGAGATGGCGGTACAGGCGATGCAGGTGCTCTCAACGTTCTCGATGGCGTTCATGATCAGCTCTTGCTGTTCTTTCGTGCCAAAGTCGATCACGTCGGTGATGGTGTTGAAGTCGGTAACGAAGGGGAGCACCACGCCAGTGAATTCATGGAGCTTCTCAACAAGAAGGATCTCGGTGAGCTTGTCGACAGGGATGCCGCCGATATCTTCAGGAAGGCCCATGTGCATGAACCCTGCCTCGCGGTAGGCCATTGCTGCTTCCACGCTAATATGATGATCGACTTCGTAGGCTTGCTTCACCGCTTCGTCGGTGAAGTAGCGCTCTGCATATTCGCGTGCGCTTTCGATCATGAGTTCCTGATCATCGGTAAGACTAAAATCCATTGCTGCCCCTTTTCCCTTTGGAATAACGTTCGGCTCGTGCCATTAGAGCAGATATTAGTATCTCGATTTCAATAAATAAAGGGATTTGCAAGATTTGGACAGACACATAGGATTGTCTATTCGGTTTTGCCCGATCTATCGTTTCGCTTGATCGTTTCGGCTGGAGCGCGCACGAAAAAGCCTCCGCGCAGGACGAAGGCTTGTAAAGAATGCTCTATTATTTTGCGAGCTTGCGGCCCAGGTCCAATGGATCGAGCGCACTATGCCAGCTTCTTGATGAACTCCACCATATCGATGCCAAGCTGACGTGCGACTGCAGGCGCGATTGGATCTTCGGAAACGGAGCGACGCCATTGCGGTTTGCCGTCCTTCATGCCTGCCATGAGCGAACCGGCAACCACCGAAGCGATAACGGGGCCTTCGGGGCGCGGATTGATCTGGATCATCTCATGGGTCGAGCAGAATTGGCTCAGCGCTGCATAGGTGGGTTCTGCACCGCAGTTATCGAGGCCTGCCATGGTGATGCAGCCTGCAACCTTGCCCTTGAGCTGGTTCGCCACCATATGCATAGGACGGGTGCGATCGATGAAGGTCTTCATGCGGCCAGACACATTCGAGAAATAGTCGGGCGAAGCCACGATGATGCCATCCGCCTCGAGCATCTTCTGCTTGATCTCTTCCATGTCGTCATCTTTGATGCTGCATTCTGGCTTGAATAAGCAGCGGTTGCAGCCTGTGCAGTATTCGACGTTCTTTTCGGAAAGCTCGATCACTTCAGTTTCCGCTCCGAGCTCTGCAGCGGCGCTCAGTGCTTCGTTGATCAAGTAGTCGGTGTTCTGGCCTACGCGGTGGCTTCCGTTGATGGCGAGAATCTTCATGGCATACCTCGTTCTCTTTTGGTTCTTGGACATGTTCAATTATACGGAATTCGCTCACACCTAAATAATGGATTGCCCTATGGATTGTCGGACAGAGAAGGCGTTTTGATGCTTCAAAAAGCCTCTTTGTTTAGCTACGCTAGTATACGAAGAACAACTGCGATCATTTTAGAAGAGGAACTATGTATAGCTTTGCTCTTTCATCCGAGCAAAAGCGGCTCGTCGCTGCATTCCGAGAGTTTGGGGAAAGCGTTTTCTTGCCCGAACGCGTATTCCAGTGGAAGCGCGATCAGGGTCTGCCAGATGAGGTGGTGAAGGGATTCACCGATCTCTATTTCAGCTTCGAATCCTCTACGGTAGGGAAATCGTTCGCCCATAGCGTCATGAGTCAAACGCTCATCCTTGAAGAGCTTTCGCGTTGTGCCGGAGCAACCCTGCCGTTTCAGAATGATCTCTTCAATCTTCAGATCATGAATTGGTTCGCTGAGTCCTCACGTTTTTCCGATGCGCTCGACTTCTATCGCAAGACAGGGCGTCTCATGTTCTCGTTCGCCATTTCCGAGCCCGTTGCAGGTTCGGATACGATGGGCATGCATACCTACACGCAAACCGTCGATGGCAAGATCATTCTCAATGGCCAAAAGAACTATGTGAACAACGGCGAGTATTCTCCCAACATCTTGGTTGCCGCGATCGATAAGGACGTGCAGGACCCAGGCAAGTATCCTGCGCTCGCGTTTTGGCTCATCCCGCGCACGCTCAAAGGGGTACGTGCTTATCCGATCAACAAGATAGGGCAGTCCATGTTGCCGTTCGCTTCACTCGCGTTCGACGATGTTGAGCTTTTGCCCGAGTATCGTTTGAGCGGTAACGAGGGAGGCTTCCAGCAGCTTTTCCGTTTGCTCGAATTCGGACGCGTGTTCATTTGCGCCTCTTCGGTAGGCATGGCGCAAGCGGCGATGGAAGATGCAGTCGCACATGCGCGTGAGCGTATCGCGTTCGGCAAGCATATCAGCCAGTTCCAGCAGATCGAACAGATGCTCACTGATATGGAGGTATCGCTCACCAGCATGCGCCTCATGCTCTACCGGGCAGTATGGGATATCGAAAACGACACCCCTGATAAGCGCTTGTCGGTCGCGCTCATGAAGCGCTTCATCCCGAAGACCGCCACCGAGGTCGCAAGCAATGCGATGCAAATTCTCGGTGGACTCGGGTATACTGAAGGTTCGCGAGTCAGTTCGATTTGGGAGGACTGCCGCGGTAATCAGATCGCCCAAGGAACCGACCAGATCATGGTCTACATTTCAGCCCCGCTCATTCTCGACAAATACGAAAAGGAAGAAGCTCTATGAAAACAAGCACGAAGTATTGGATCTACGCGCTGGTCATCAACCCGATCACTACGCTCATCATCTACTACATGTTCAACGCAGGATTCAATCTGCTGAACCTTATCGGTGTCGGCATCATCGGCTATGGCATCTTCCTGTACTTCGTTGTCCAGGCTATTCGTATCGACGTTCGTGCCCGTCAGGCTTACAAGAAAAAGAAGGGCAAGGGCGGCAAGAAGAAAAAGAAGCGCTAAGCCTCAAAACTGTCCGGAATTACAGATAAGCAACAATTGGTGCCGCAAGATTTCTTGCGGCATTTTTTATGATATTCCGCGAACGGGTTCAAAACATGTTCACGAGATGTTTGAACGCGTTTTGAACATGTTCAAAATCGGACAGAATTATCACTTTGCCCGTCTTTTATTGGTTCTGCCTATGATTTTTTGGGCATTCATTCATAAAAACCAAAACAAAATCGCTTTCTACATAAGGGTTTTAACCCGTCAAGTGGTCAGTTTTTGAAACCTGGCTATTTTTCGGAAAAAAATAAACTTTCAAAATAGAGTACAGGGGAACCTTCCCCATTGCGGTATCACGTGGTGAAACGCGCCAGATTTACCAGGTGATCTCGCACTTGCTGTATTGAATGTAAAGGAAAGTGTGGCGTTTTCACGGCATCTGTCGTGGTTCGCCCGGAAAGGAAAAGAAGTTATGGCAACTGCTGCTACAACTCAGAAAATGACGGCGCGTCATATTCTTGTAGTGCTCACCTGCGTCTTCTGCACCTTCGGTTGCGCAGCTATCACGTTTAGCTGCCCCGGTCTTTGCTACCGTCCAGTAGCAAATTACCTCGGTGTTCAGGTCTCAGATGTGTCCTTCTACATGTCGATCGTCTATTTCGCTGAAGTTATTTTCTCTCCCATCATCGGTGCGCTGCTCGAGAAGTACGACGCACGCATCATCTGCACCATCGCTGCAGTCTTCACTTCAGGCGGCATCTTCTGCATGTCGTTCTATACCGAGCTCTGGCAATGGTACGTTTCCGGTTTCTTCATGGGCGTTGGCGAGATCACGCTTCTGTGGCTCATGGTCGCAGGTCTTTTGAACCGCTGGTTCAAGGCTAAGCTCGGTCTCATGCTCGGTATCTCCTATGCAATGACCGGTCTTGGCGGTGCAGTCTTCAACTTCATCGGCCAGTTCATCCTCGGTCCGAACCTGCTCGTTGAAGACACCTGGCGTGACCTTTATATGTTCTACGGCATCGCCGCTGCAGTGCTCTCCATCCCCTTCACGCTCTTCGCGATTCGCTCGCATCCGCAGGATTGCGGCCTGAAGGCATATGGTGCTCCGATCACCGAGGGCGAGGTCATCGATGCTCAGCACCTCGATCTTCCCGGTATTCCGGCAAAGCAGGCTTATGGCAAGTGGTACTTCTGGGTACTCATCCTTGCAGGCTGCATGTTCAACATCGGCGGCATCTATCCGCAGCACTTCACCACCTTCTATCAGACCGTTGTTGCGGTTGACGCAGCGGGCATCACCATTCCGGATCTCATGATCATGTCTGGTACGCTCGAGGCATGCTGCATGATCGGTATGGCTGTTGGTAAGGTCACCATCGGTGCTATCGAATCCCGCAACATCGTCGTTGCACTCGCATTCGGTTCGATCTGCGGTTTCATCGGCCTGTGTGGCATTTGGTATGGCGGCATGAACAAGGCCTTGCCGGTTCTGTTCTTCGGTGGCTTCATCTTCGGTATGCTCTATCCGTTGGTCACCACGGCGCTGCCTTACATCACACGCTTGCTGTTCGGCGAGAAGGACTACGACAAGATCTACTCTGTCATCCTCATGCCGGTTAACTTGGTTGGCGCATTCGCCGCTTCTGGTCTGGCTCTCATTTACCAGGGTCCCGGCTGGGATTGGTACTTCATTGTCGGCCTCTGCGTTGCGGTCATCTGCTTCGTTCTCGGCTTCATCGTCGTGAAGTGGGGCATGAAGGATTACCGTGGCGACAAGGCTGCTGGTACCATGCACTAATCGCATTCGCGATCGCATAAACGCTTATCAATAGGTAAGTTCGCTTGGTTGGGCATCTGGCATTGCGCCGGGTGCCCAACTTGCTTTTTAGCACGATATATTGATTTTAAATGCGGCGATAAGTAACCGTTTCATTACGAAAAGCTATAGGTTTTTGCGCTGCATCATCGGGATTTTGGGCTCAAGAAAAATATTTTTTACTAGCGCGCACTGTACCGTTGTAGTGAGCAGAATATAAAACACGCATCTGAACTGGGGTTATATGAAAACGAACATGTTCAAATAGCGGGGTAGTATAACGCGTTCAAGAAATAATTCCATTGGACAAAATCAAACATCTGACCATTTTTGTAGAGCCTGTGGAGGAACAGAATAGCTTGTGAGAGCAAATATGCTCTTGCGTGCAATGGTTCTTAGAGAGAAGTGCACCGAGCCTCTCAAAGAGTGATTGCATGTAAAGGAAGCAGGAGTGCGAAAGTGCTCCAGGAAAAGAAGGAGGGGTTATGGCTGAAAATGTAAAAACTCAGAAGTTTACAGTTCGTCATTTTTTGGTTCTGTTTACTTGCATGATTTGTATCTTTACATCTAGTGCTATTACCTTCAGCTGCCCGGGTCTGGCATATCGTCCGGTCGCCATGCAGCTCGGAATTCAGGTTTCCGACGTTTCTCTCTACATGTCCTTTGTTTACTTGTTCGAGGTTATCTTCTCGCCAATCGTCGGTGCATTGCTTGAGAAGTTCGACGTTCGAATCATCTGTACGCTTGCAGGTGTTTTCGTAACTGCTGCATACCTTTGCATGTCGCAGTTCACGGTCATCTGGCAGTGGTACATCGCTGGTGTGTTCATCGGCTTCTCCCAGATCACTCTGCTCTGGCTGATGACCGCTGGCGTTCTCGGTCGTTGGTTTAAGAAGAAGCTTGGTTTTGCGCTCGGTCTTTCTTATGCAATGACTGGTGCAGGCGGCGCTATCCTGAACATCGTTGGTCAGACCATTCTTGGTCCGAACCTGCTCGTCGAGGAAACCTGGCGTAACCTCTACATGGTGTTCGGCGTTATCTGCCTGTTCGGTACCATTCCTTGGACCGCACTCTGCCTCCGCAACGCTCCTGAGGACGTTGGACTGAAGGCATATGGTGCACCTATCGCTGAGGGCGAAGATGTTGCTGAAGAGCACGCAGTCCTCAAGGGTATGGAGCCCAAGGTTGCTTACACCCGTTGGTACTTCTACGTACTCATCATCGCAGGCTGCTTGATGAACATCTGCGGTATTTATCCGCAGCACTACACGAACTTCTATCAGGGCGTCGTTGCTGTTAACCCAGGTACGCAAACTGCTATTCCTGAGTTGATGGCTATCTCCGGTACCCTGGAGGCATTCTCGATGGTTGGTATGATGATCGGTAAGATCTGTACTGGTATCCTCGAGTCCAAGTCCGTACAGCTCGCTCTTATCGTTGGTATCGTAACTGGTGTTCTCGGTATCTGCGGTATTTGGTTCGGCGGCTACAACAAGATCCTCCCGATCCTCTTCGGCGGCGGTCTGATCTACGGCTTCATCTACGCGTTCGTAACAACGTTGTTGCCGTACTTAACGCGTCAAATCTTCGGTGACCTTCACTATGACAAGATCTACTCTGTCATCCTGATTCCGGTCAACTTGGTCGGCGCCTTCGCAGCATCTGGTCTGGCTCTCGTTAATCAGATGTTCGGATGGGACTTCTTCTTCATCCTCGACATCGTGGTTATGATCCTCATCTACATCTTCTGTACGCTCTGCTACAACGCAGGCAAGAAGGATGCTGCAGAGAAGTTTGTTTCTGGCACGCTCGCTTCCGAGAAATAAGCTTCCTATTTAGTCAGAGAGAGACTAACCTGAATCGAAGAGAGGCACCCTTGCGGTGCCTCTCTTTTTGTATCTTCAGCCTTGTTCAGAGGACAACGGGGACGTAGCTTATTGTCCCATCCCCGTTATGAAACCTGAGAATACGAACGTGCTGAACCACATAGTCTGCGTACGGGTGGGACAATAGGCTACGTCCCCGTTGTCCCTCCGAAATCGAATTCTTATAGTGCTAAGGCGGGAGGATAGAGCGCTTTGTCCAGCGGAAGAATCTAAGGCTTTAGGTTTGTCTCAGATAGGGAACTAGAGATTGCGGCGAAGCTGGGCTTCCTTGATCTCCATCTCGAGCGAGCTATGAATGAGGTTCGCGAAGGGTCCCGCGTTGCTGATGAGGTGCTTCACGACTGGTTGATCGCACTTGCGGATGAAGTAGTACAGGAATGCGCACGTATAGAACTCGCTCAAAAACTCGATATTCTCTTCGGGCAGATAGCGATTCGCGAGGATGATATCGATGTCGTTGCGCAATGCCGGCAAATAAAGATCATAAAGATAGTTGCGCAGAGCATGCGGTCCTGTTTCGAGCAGCGCCTGCGTATAAAAAGTGCGACGTTTTTCGAGTACGCTCGCAAACACATCGAAGAATTTCGAATGATCGAGCGAACGCACGCCTGATTTCTGCGTGATGTAGAACGGGAACTGGGTTACCGAATCTTTGCTCGGCTCTTCGTACACCAGGATGCTCTCAGGAAACTTGCGCTGTAGTGCGAGGCCCAGATCGTAGCGGAAGCGCCAAATGATGAGAGCCTCTTTATCGACGAAGTGATAGTAGAAGGTCTTGCGGTTCTTGCCCGTTCTTTCAACGATGTCCGAAATGGATACCTTCTTGAGCGGCATTTCGTCGCAAAGTTCGACAAATGCATCGGCGATAAGAAGTTTCGTATCGAGCGGTCCCACGTGTGATTTCTCCTTGCCCGTGCGGCATCAGGTCTATTCGCGGATGCGACCTGCCTTCGTACGAACTATAGCGCCTGTTCATAAGAACGATCCTGCGCGTTATCGGAAGACTCGATCGCTGCTGGGAACATTATACTTGTCTCGATTCGTTGGTCAAATTCAATGATTTGGGTAGACGGACTCGATATGATTCATCGGTATCAATAGAAGGACGAGAGGTTGTATCATCCACTTTGAATGAAAAAACCTATAAATGATTCCTATAGACCAACAAAAAAACTATAATGCCCATCGATAAACGTAACATCTGCATTACAATATCTATAGCAAAGGAGCTGAGATACGATTCGTCACTTCCGATAACAAGCATTTAGGTACGAACCATGGTCTTTAATCGAGGCTATGGTTTTTTACGCTCTAAACGCTTGCCATCGAAATTAACGATCGAGCAGCTTCAAGGAATAACGAGTAGCTCACAACAAGTCTTGTAGAAAGGGGCTGTGCAGTGAAATACGAAGCACTTACCACGCCGTTTAAAATCGGCAACGTAGAGATTCGCAATCGTTTCGTCATGCTGCCAATGACCATCGAGAAAACCGATAACTATGCCATTGGTGACGACCTGATCGATTTCTACGAGCAGCGCGCAATCGGTGGGGCTGGTCTTATCGAGATCGGTTCTTGCTATGTTTGCGACTGTTTCGACACCCATCCTAAATACCACACCACTACTGGTGCTTGCGGTGTTTGGGACGACTGCTTTATCCCAGGCCTTACCCGTACCGCAGAAGCTTGCCATAAGCATGGCGCTAAGCTCGCTGCTCAGCTGCAGCTCTGCTACGAGTGGCGTCCAGATGGCAACACGGAGCTTTTGAGCTATGCTCCTTCTAAAGACGTCGTTTCTGGTCCTTTCGTAGGTATGCCAGAGCGCGAATTCACCATCGACGAGATCAAGCTCGTCGTTAAGCAGTACGGTGAAGCTGCTAAGCGTTGCCAGAAGGCTGGCATCGACATCATCGAGATCCATGCAGGTATTGGCTACATGGTCATGCGCTTCATCTCCAAGTACTCCAACCATCGTACTGACGAGTACGGCGGATCCACGGAAAACCGCTGCCGTCTTCTTACCGACATCATCGATGAGATCCATCGTGTATGCGGCGAAGATTATCCGATCCTCATTCGTTATTCTGCAGACGACCTCATGCCTGGCGGTCAGCGCCTCGATGACCTCAAAGAGGTCATCGAAGTTGTCGAGAAGCACGGTGTTGACGCTTGGTCCATCCAGGCAGGCTTCCATGAGGCTCCTCGTCCTGTTGCTAACCAGCTCGTTCCTGAAGGTGAGTTCATCTACCTTTCTAAGGCTGCTAAGCAGTACACCAAGCTTCCTACCTTCCCTGGTACTCGTATCAACCACCTCGATGTTTGCGAAAAGATCATCGAAGATGGTTCTGGCGATGCTGTTGGTATGGCACGTCACTGGATCGCTGAGCCGGAAATCGGCCTGAAGGTCAAGGAGAATCGTGCTGAGGAAGTTCGTCCTTGCATCGTTTGCTCCCGTTGTCTCGACAACATCTTCGTTGGCAAGCCCTGCAAGTGCTCGGTCAACCCGAACGTTTACTTCTCTCAGTATGGCCTGCCGCAGGATCACAAGGTCTCTGGCGACGAGGCAAAGAAGAAGATCCTCATCATCGGTGCTGGCCCTGCTGGTCTCGAGGCTGCTCGTACCATGCGTATGCGCGGTTACACCAACGTCACCGTTGTCGATCAGAAGAAGAAGGCATGCGGCCTGCTGAACCTTGCTCAGGTTCTCAACGACGAACTGCCTCCTATGGTCGATTGGTACAACAACGAGATCAAGCGCCTCAACATCGATGTTCGTCTGAACACCGAGGTCACCCCTGCATACATCAAGGACTTTGGTGCAGATGAGGTCATCCTCGCTGTTGGTCCTGAAACGGTTTCTCCTGATGTTCCAGGCAAGGACAACAAGAACGTTATCGATTCTCACGCTCTGAAGGCTCTCGTTGAGGGCAAGGGCACCCCGGGCAAGGGCTTCATGTGGACCATGTCTTGCTTTGGCATGAATGTTCTCGGCGCGCCGCTGGGCATCATGAAGTGGGGCCTTGGCACGCACATCCTCGTTGGCAAGAGCATGGCTGTCATCGGTGGCGGCTTCGCTGGCATCGAAGTTGCATCTGCAATGAACGAAGGCCGCGAGGTTACCGTTATCGAAGAAGCCAAGAAGGCTGGCGCTGAGATCGGCATCATCGACAAGAATCCTGAGCTCCGCAAGCTCAAGAGCGAAGGCGTCAAGATCCTCACCTCTACCAAGGTCAAGGAATACAACAAAGAAGGCGTCGTTTGCGAAGATGCAGAGGGCAAGGTATTCACCGTTCCTGCTGACACCATCATCACTGGCACCAAGTGCGTTGATAACACGAGCCTCTACGATCAGATGAAGGGTGTTGTTCCTGAGGGTCACCTCCATCTTATCGGCAATGCTTCGCCGCACACCACCTGGGCTGGCGTTGGTCCGCACGATCCTTACAAGACCGACGAGTACAAGCGTCTTCTTGAGGCTGTTCGCGACGGTTATCTGATCGGTATGACCATCAACGAGGAGATTCCTGTCGACATGCAGGCAGCTCCTGGTCCTGATGTCACCAAATAAGTAGGGTAAATACCCTGGTCGTAAGACCAAAATCGTTTGATCTTGAGCGGGCGATGTTGGAGCTTTGCCCGCTTAAAGATAGAAGTTAGGTTCAAGAGGAAAGATTTCCTGAAGGAGGAAAAACATGCTAGATTATAGCTACTCTGATGAGCAAAAGCTGCTTCGTGAGAACATCCGTAAATGGGGTAAAGAGCATCTTCCTGAGGAGAAGATCGCCGAGGCTTACAAGAACCGCGGCATCGACTCTGCTATCGCTAAGTCTTGGGTAGACGAAGGCTTTGGTAAGCTCGGTATTCCTGCTGAGTACGGCGGAACCCCTTGCGATCACGTCACCATGGCTATTGCTATCGAAGAGCTTTGCCACATCGGTGGTAACATCCCTATGGCTCCAAACCTGTTGATCATGTTTGACGTTTGCGAATTCGGTACCGAAGAGCAGATCAAGTACGCGGTAGACTTCTACTATGAGAATGGCTATCCTCCTTACTGCCTCGCAATTTCCGAGCCTGAAGCAGGTTCTGCAAACATCTACATGACCACTACCGCTAAGAAGCTTGGCGACGGTAACGTTGAGATCAACGGCACCAAGACCTGGGTTACCTTTGCAGAGCATGCAAACGGCTTCATCGTAGTTTGCAAGGAAGAGGATCCTTCTCCTGAGAACAAGTCCATGTCCATGTACCTCGTTGACAAGGACACCCCGGGTGTTGTTCTCGAGCCGCTCAACAAGATCGGTATGCAGATCAACCCCTTCGCTATGGTCCACTTCAACAACGTCATCGTTCCTGAGACTGCTCTCCTCGGTGAGCAGGGCAAGGGCTTCCTGCAGCTCATGAAGAACTTCGAGTGGGAGCGCTGCGTTCTCTTGGCAGAACTCCTCGGTGAAGCTCAGGCTGCTATGGACGATGCTTGCGCTTGGACCAACGAGCGTCAGCAGTTCGGCGTTGGCATCAAGACCTTCCAGCTCGTTCAGGAGCACATCGTCGAGATGCAGATCGCTCTGACCAACACCCGTAACTTCCTGTATCGTACTTGCTGGAAGCTCGACAACGGCATTCCGGTCAACAACGACGCAGCTATGCTGAAGCGCTATGGTGCACCTGCTCTTACCGACGTTTGCTCTCGCGCACTCCAGCTCATGGGTGGTCTCGGTTACACCGACGCAACGCGCGTTTCCCGCCTCATGCTCGACTGCCGTGGTTTCCAGATCGGTGGCGGCACCGTCGAGATCATGGTCCACATCGCTGGCCGTGGCATCCTCAAAGAGTATGCAAAGGGCAACCAGGACGAACTGTAAGCCTTTTAGCTCTTACACTAGGGATAAAAGAAGGGGGAAGGGGCAACTCTTCCCTCTTTCTTTATGTCTAAGTAGCGGTAAGAAGCGAAGAGTTGTAAGGAGATAGATGAACGTCGTTGTTTGTTTCAAGTCCGTTTATGACGATGTCGCTATTCGAACTAATTCCGACAAAACGCTTGATTATCAGGCGGTTCCGCATATCGTTTCCCTCTATGACCTGAACGCTATCGAAGCGGCGGCGCAGTTCGTTGAGGGGTCGAATGGCGAACATTCGCTTATTGCGCTTACAGTAGGCGATACGAAGATCCACGATACGACCATGCGTAAGAATGTGGCAGCGCGTGGCGCAAGCGAGGTCTATTTGGTGATGGACGATGCACTCGAAGACGCTGAAACCCATCAAACAGCGCAAGCGGTCGCGGCAGCCATCAAGCATATCGGCAACATCGATCTTATTATCTGCGGTGATGGATCGGCCGATATTTACGCTCATCAGATGGGCATTCAGCTGGGCGAGATACTGGGCATTCCTAATGTGAATGCGGTGATCGACTTTACTGCCGAAGGCGACATGATCAAGGTAACGCGCGAGCTTGATGAAGAGATCGAGCACATCGAGATGCAGACCCCTGCGGTGCTTTCGGTGCTTTCCGACATGGCGCAACCGCGCACCTGCAAGGTGGCGGATATCATGAGTGCAGGTCGCAAGCCTGTTCATGAACTAACTTTGGAAGATATCGGTCTTGAACTTCCTCCAGCGAACTACGAGGTCGTTGAGACGAAAGTGCCTGAACCAACACCACGCAAGATGGTGTTCTTCGAAGCGACCGATGAAGGCATCGATGAATTCATCGAGCAAGTTCATACATATCTGACTACCGAGGGGGCGTAAGCGCTATGAAGATCTTTGTTATCGCAGAACGCGAACAGCCGGTTGTCGAGCTGTGTGCTGGCGCTCGTCAATTCGCTGATGAAGTCGATCTTATCGCGCTTCCTACCACAAGCGTAGCTCCTGGGGTTGCCGATACGGTCTATCGCCTCGAGGTGCCTGAAGGCTGCATGATGGAAGATTCGTACCTTGCCCTGGTCGACCTTATCGAGAAGGAGAAGCCAGCAGCGGTGTTCGCGGAATCTTCGCGACGCATCCAGCTTCTGCTTGGACGAGTGGCAGCGCGCGTGGGAGGAAGCGTGATTTCGAATGTGACCGCTCTTCCCAGTGCCAAGGACTCAAGTACGATGTATTTTGGTGGCCTGGCGAACCGCAAGTACAAAGGCGCAGATGACACGACCTCGTTCTATTTTGTGCGCCCCGCAACGTTCCCTGATGCTGAGCCAAGCGGTGAGAACGCAGAGGCAGAGCTTCCCTTCATTGAGCCTGCTTATGAAGTGAAGCTCGATTCGGTCGGCCCGCGCGTAAAGGGCGATGTCGACTTGCCGAGCGCGAAGCGCATCGTGAGCGTCGGGCGCGGCATCAAGGAGGAGAAGGATCTTGAGATGGTGCGCGAACTCTGCAGCCTGATCGATGCCGAATTGGGTTGCTCGCGCTCGATCTACGAAGCGGAGAACTGGCTTCCCAAAGAAGCGCTCGTGGGTATCTCGGGCAGCACGGTGGTGCCTGATCTCTACCTTACCCTCGGCATTTCTGGACAAGCGCAGCACATGGTCGCCTGCGACGGTGCTACTACGATCATGTGTGTGAATACCGATCCTTACGCGCTCATTTTTGAGCATTCAGATTATGGCAGCAAGGGCGATCTCTACACGGTCGTTCCGCGCATGATCGAGTATTTCAAGGCTCATCCCCTCAAGTAAAAATCGCACGAAGGAGTTTTTGATGTATCAGCTGCAAGAAGAAGAGCGCATGATCCTTTCGATGGTGGACAGTGTGTGCACCGATGTTATCGCTGATCGTGCGGCAGAGATCGATGAAGCGGATGAATTCCCGCAAGACATCTATGATCTCCTTGCTGAACAGGGTCTTTTCGGTCTTGCCATGCCTGAAGAGCAAGGCGGGTTCGCCGTGAGCGTGAATTGCTGGGCAGCATGCGTGGCGCGTTTGGCGCAGGAGTCTCCCGCCGTGGCGCTCATGTTGTTCGTCGCTGCAATTGGCGCAGATGCGATCATGACCTACGGAACCGATGAACAGAAGAACACCTATCTGCCCGAGATCATCGCAGGGGAGAAGAAGATCAGCTTTGCGCTCACGGAGCCCAATGCGGGCTCGGATGTTTTCTCGCTCACCACGAGTGCGAAGCCGACCGACAACGGCTATGTGATCAGCGGGAACAAGATGTTCATCTCGAACGCGGCAGTGGCAGATTACTTCTGCGTGTTCGCCAATGTTGAAGTGGACGGCAAAAAGAAGCCGAGTGCGTTCATCGTTGATGCTCACGATGAACGGGTGGTGATCAGCGCGCATGAGCAGAAGCTTGGATTGCATGGTTCTCCCACGTGTCCGATCTTCTTCGACAAGGTCGAGGTAGCAGCCGATGCACTTATCGGCGAAGTGGGGCAAGGCGCTCAGATCGCGTTCCACGCGCTCAACCGCGGACGCATCGCGCTTGCCGCAACGGCGCTCGGCATTACGCGTGCAAGCCTCATTGCTTCGGCAACGTATGCCAATTCCCGCAAGCAATTCGGCCAGGCAATCATCGATTTCGAGGGCGTTTCGTTCAAGCTTGCAGACATGCGCATTGCCGTGGCAGCTTCTGAGGGCATTCTTGATGACGCGATCGAGGCGTTCGTCAACAATGCGCGCGATGTGAAGGAGCGCGTGGCCGCGGCAAAGGTCTACTGCACCGAAGCAGCTCAAGCGGCGGCAACCGATGCGGTGCAGATTCATGGCGGCTATGGGTTCTGCAAGGAATACCCGGTCGAGCGTTACTACCGCGATGCGAAGGCGTTCACCATCATCGGCGGCACGAACCAGATCCAGCGTAAGATCATTGCTGATGAAGTGAAGAAAACGTACGCACTTTAGGACGCTCGTCTAGCAAATAAGAGAAGGAGTTAACGCGTGAAGATAGCAGTTTGCGTGAAGCAGTCCATCGACACCGAAGCGCTCATCACGCTCGGCGCTGATGGGGAAGTATCCACTGAAGGTGCTGCGCTCATCATCGATCCCTATGCAGAATTCGCCGTGGAGAAAGCGGTCCAGCTCAAGGAACAAAACGGTGGCGAAGTGATCCTCGTTACGGTGGGCTCGCAAGATGAAGTGCCCGCTATTCGCCATGCACTCTCGATGGGGGCCGATCGCGCGATCCTCATCGATGACGAAGCGATCGACACGACCAATCCTCAGGCTAAGGCGCGTGTGATTGCTGCGGTGCTTACCGAAGAGCAGCCCGATATCATCTTGGGCGGGTATAAGTCGGGCGACACCTCGCGTGCGCAAACGTTGCCGCGCGTTGCTTCGATCATGGGACTTCCGCAGGTCGGTTGGATCACGGGTCTCGAGATTGAAGGAGACGTTGCGCTTGCCGATCACGAGCTTGCCGATGGCGTTGAGCAAGTGTCGGTTGGGCTGCCAGCGCTGTTCACTGCCCAGCAGGGATTGGCTGAACCACGTTACCCGACCGTGCGCGACATCATGCAGTCGAAGAAAAAACCGATCGACACGAAAGATCTTGCCGCGCTTGGCATCTCGCCTGATCAGGTTGGCCCTGCCATCGCAAAAACGAGCGTGAGGTCGTATGCTCTCAAGCCAGAACGCGCAGGTGGTCGCATCATCGAAGGCGACGCGCCCGATGCGGTGGCAGAAACGGCACAACTGTTGGCCAACGAAGCGAACGTGCTCTAAGGCAGGAGGGAAAACATGGCAGCCATTTGGGTATTTGCAGAATATAGCAATGGAGCGATGGATAAGGTTACCTACGAGGCCGTGAGCGAAGCGCGCCGTTTGGCCGATGCTCAGGGCGTACCCGTTGCAGCAGTGGTGTTCGGAAGCGGTGTTGACGAGGCGGCGCTTTCTGCGTTGGGACAGTATGGCGCTGACCAGGTGCTCGTAGTCGACGATCCAGCACTTGCGAATTACACGCCCGATGCGTATGCAGCAGCACTTGAAGCTCTCATCAAAGCGCACGAGCCGGGCCTTATCATGTTCACCGCATCATCGACCGGACAGGATCTGGCGCCGCTCATCGCTGAGCGCTGCGATGCGGGTCTCATCTCCGAGATCGTCGCGATCGAAGACAAGGGTACCGAGCCCGTATATGTGCGTTTGCCGTATTCGGGCAAGATCTTGGAAAACTGCGTCTTTTCCAACAATGATGAGCTTAACCTGGTAACCCTTCGTCCCAAGGCGTTCGCGATCGCTGATGCGGACGAATCACGCAGCGCGACCATCGTGCGTGAAGCGCCGGAAGGCTTCGGTGATGTTCGCCAGCTGGTGAAAGACGTTTTGCGTGTGGCATCCGAGCGTGTGGATCTGCGCGATGCGGAGTTCATCGTTTCGGGTGGTCGTGGAGTGAATGGCCCCGAAGGGTTCGCCAATGTGCTCGCACCGCTTGCAGATGAACTGGGTGCTGCGATCGGGGCCTCGCGCGTGGCGGTCGAGCAAGGCTGGATGGACAAGCAGTTCCAGGTAGGGCAGACGGGCAAGATCGTTGCGCCGCAGCTCTATATCGCCTGCGGTATTTCGGGCTCGATCCAGCATCAGGCGGGCATGGGCCAGTCGCGCTGTATCGTGGCTATCAACAACGATCCGGAAGCGGACATCTTCCGCATTGCCGACTATGGCATCGTGGCTGACTTGTTCGAGGCGGTGCCACTTATGGTTGAGGAAGTGAAGAAGCTGAAAGCCTAGCGCAGGTTCGGCGGATGAAAGGGTCCGCGCAGAATAGCATTCATGCGAATTGAAATCGCGCGGGACGGCAAGAGGTAAAGGAGCGGCATGCAAGAAGCAACACGAGAGCTATATTGGAACATTTCCGGGCAGTGGATCATGTATATCCTGTTCGCTGCGGTCGTTGCTTGCTTCGCGATCTTCTTCTATCGTCGCTATCGTCTTTGGAAGCTTGGCGTGCCCGAAGACCTTTCAGACAACAAAAAGGCGCGCTTCTTCGGTGCGTTCAAGGAAGTGTTCACGCAAAAGCGCGTGGTGAAGAAGAAGTCGTCCGGCATCATGCACCTGTTCATCTTCTGGGGCATGTTGTTCTTGTTCGTTGCTACGGCGCTCACGACGCTTCAGGACCATTTTGGCATTCCCCTCTTGTATGGGCCGTTCTATCTGTATTTCTTCTCGCTCGGTATCGATCTAGCGGGACTGGTGTGCGCGATCGGCATCGTCATCGCGCTCGTGCGCCGTATCGCGCGCACCAACGAGCATCTCGAAACTAACACGGTCGATATCGTGTGGCTCGTGCTTCTGCTGTTGATCCTGCTTTCTGGTTTCACCACTGAAGGGCTGCGCATCGTGGGCACGAACGATCCGTGGGCGCTCTGGTCGCCAGTGGGGTATCTGTTCGCGCTCATGTTCTCGGGCATGGATGCACAAGCGCTTTCGCTCACGCACCAGATCGTGTGGTGGAGCCATTTGGTGCTCGCATTTTCGTTCTTGGCGCTGTTCACCTACAGCAAGATGGCGCACGTGCTCTTTATTCCGGGCAACTATTACTATCGGTCGCTCAAACCGGCCGGCACGCTCGAGCCGATCGATTTCGAGGACGAAGAGCTTGAGACCATGGGCGTGCGCGTGCTCGAGGAATACACGTGGAAGGACTTGCTCGATGCGCAGGCGTGTATCAAGTGCGGTCGTTGCCAGGAGAATTGCCCCGCGTATTTGAGCGGAAAAGAGCTTTCGCCGATGCATTTCATCCAGAACATTGCGGCGCAGAACAAAACGCGCGGCGAGGTTTTGCTGAAGGTTCCCGAAGATGCGCGCACCGAAGAGCAGCAAGCGCTTCTGGATGAAGGGGTCGTTGGCACGGTCATTTCAGAAGATGCGCTCTGGCAGTGCACGACGTGCCGTGCGTGCAGTGAGCTTTGTCCTGCGCGCGTGGTCCATCCCGATAAGGACATCAAGGCGCGCACCTACCAGGTGTGCATGGAAAGCGCGTTCCCGCCTGAGGCGCAGCAGACCTTTCGCAATCTCGAGACGAACGGCAATCCGTGGGGCATCGGTTGGCAGAAGCGCATCGATTGGACGCGCGATCTGGATGTGCCAACCATCGAAGAGAACCCAACGGCCGAGTATCTCTATTGGCCGGGTTGCTCGGGTGCGTATGATGCGCGCAGCCGCAAGGTGGCAACGGCTTTCGTGCATTTGATGAAGCAGGCAGGCGTTGATTTCGCGATCTTGGGCAACGCGGAGAAATGCTGTGGCGATTCGGCGCGACGCTTAGGCAACGAATACCTCTACTATATGCTCGCGCAGGAGAACATCGAGACGCTGAACAATGCGGGCGTGAAGAAGATCGTTACGCAGTGCCCCCACTGCCTGCAGGCGCTTTCGGTCGACTATCCGCAGATGGGTGGCAATTTCGAGGTGCTGCATCATTCGCAGCTTTTGGCGCAGCTGATCGCGGAAGGGAAGCTCAAGCCTGGTGCTTCGGAATACCAGCAGGTTACCTATCACGATTCGTGCTATTTGGGGCGCTATCACGGGCAGTACGATGCGCCGCGCGCGGTGCTCACGCAAGGGGCGGGCGTTCGCTTGAACGAGATGGAACGCAACGAATCGAAAAGCTTCTGCTGCGGCGCAGGCGGCGGCCACATGTGGCTCGAAGAACCTGCGGGCAAGAAGATTAACCATATGCGTGCTGAACAGGCGCTTGAGACGCATGCCGATGCGCTTGTGACGGCCTGCCCGTTCTGCTTGACCATGCTCTCGGATGGTGTGGCGTTCCACGATTCGACCATGCCTGTGAAGGATCTGGCCGAGGTTTACTACGAGGCGCTCGAGCACTAAAAGTTTTTTTCGAGATGCGCAGCGCAAAAGTGCGTAAGCTCTCTATAATAGGAACATTACGAAGTATGAGAACAAAGAACGAAAACACTAACGCGAAGGAGTTTTAGATGGCTTACTATTTCGAAGAACCTTCACGCACCTTCAATGAATACCTGCTGGTGCCGGGCTACACTTCATCCGACTGCGTTCCCGAGGCGGTAAGTCTGAAAACTCCACTCGTTAAGTTCAAGAAGGGCGAAGAACCCGCCATCACGCTTTCTATCCCCATGGTTTCCGCTATCATGCAGGCCGTTTCGGATGACAAGATGGCCGTCGCGCTTGCGCAGCAGGGCGGCATCTCCTTCATCTATGGTTCGCAGTCGATCGAGAGCCAGGCCGCTATGGTCGCGCGCGTGAAAGACCACAAAGCAGGCTTCGTTCGTTCTGACTCCAATCTTCCGCCCACGGCAACGCTGGCCGATGTGGTCGAGCTCAAGGATCGTCGCGGACACACCACCATGCCTATCACCGAAGGCGGTCGTTCGCAGGGCAAGCTGCTCGGTATGGTCACTGGTCGCGACTATCGTCTTTCTCGCATGAGCCTCGACACGCCCGTTACGGATTTCATGACGCCGCGTGAGAACCTCATCGTCGGCACGGCAGACACTTCGCTCAAGGAAGCTAACGACATCATCTGGGATAACAAGCTCAACTCGCTTCCCATCGTCGATAAGGACGACAACTTGCTCTACATGGTCTTCCGTAAGGACTATGAGAGCCACAAATCCAATCCTAACGAACTTCTCGACGCGCATAAGCGCTATCTGGTCGGTGCGGGCATCAATTCTCGCGACTACGAAGAGCGCGTTCCAGCGCTTGTTGAAGCAGGCGCCGATGCGCTCTGCATCGATAGCTCTGAGGGCTATTCGGAATGGCAGGCGAAGACCATCGCTTGGATCCGCGATCACTATGGCGATTCGGTCAAGGTCGGTGCAGGCAACGTGGTCGATACGGAAGGCTTCCGCTTCTTGGCGGATGCGGGCGCAGACTTCGTGAAGGTCGGTATCGGCGGTGGCTCGATCTGCATCACGCGCGAGCAGAAGGGCATCGGTCGTGGCCAGGCAACCGCACTCATCGAAGTTGCCAAAGCGCGCGACGATTACTTCGAAGAAACAGGCGTTTACGTGCCCATTTGTTCCGACGGTGGCATCGTTTACGACCATCATATGACCCTGGCGCTGGCCATGGGTGCCGATTTCCTCATGCTCGGTCGTTACTTCGCTCGCTTTGATGAGAGCCCCACGAATAAGGTCAACATCAACGGCAACTATATGAAAGAATACTGGGGCGAAGGTTCGGCTCGTGCACGCAACTGGCAGCGCTACGACATGGGTGGCAACAAGAAGGGCATGACCTTCGAAGAGGGCGTAGATTCCTATGTTCCTTATGCTGGTTCGCTCAAAGATAACGTTGATCTGAGCCTGGCGAAGGTGAAGTCAACCATGTGCAATTGTGGTGCGCTCACCATTCCTGAATTGCAGGAGCGTGCGAAGCTCACGGTTGTGAGTGCGACCTCGATCGTTGAGGGCGGCGCACATGATGTTGTGCTCAAGGACAAGACTCCGTACGCGGGCAATTCGCTCCGTTAGATTCGTGGAGCATTTGCCCGTAGGGAATAACTACGCTAGCATTTAAAGCTATGTGTAAACAAATTACAACGAGAATAGCGACCTTTGCACTTTGCATCTGTCTTGTCTTCTCGCTCGGAATCCCGCTCTTGCCGGCAAGCTTTGCTCATGCTGACGATCTTTCGGATGCACAAGCAACCTTGAGTGCGGCTGAAGCGCAACTCGCCACGATCTCTAAAGAGTACGAAGAGATTCAGGCGCGGATCGCCGAAGCTGAGAGCGGCATCGAATCAACGGCCGATAAAGCCGAAGAAGCCCAGCAGGCAATGTATGAGGGGCAGCAGCAGCTTGGCGAGGTCATGGTCTCATCCTATAAGAGCGACGCTGCTAATTCTCTCGTGAATGTATTCCTTGCTTCCGATTCGCTCGAGTCTTTCGTTCGCAACGTTACGTACTACAATTCCATCGAGCAGCAGAAGGCTGAACAGATCGCTGAGCAGAAGAGGCTCACCGAAGAATTCAACACCGTACTCGATGAGCTCGACAAGCAGAAGAGCGATCAAGAAGAGCTTGCTGCACAGGCTGAAGCCAAGAAAGAGCAAGCAGAGCAAGTAGTTTCTTCAGCAGCTTCGAAGGTTTCATCCATCGAGTCTGAGCGTGCTCGTGTAGAGGCGTTGCAGAAGCAAGCAGATTCGTTGCAGCACCAGCAGCGTCCCGAACAGCCGATCGATAGTGGCTGGAACACGGGAAATTCATCGAATGGCAGCTCGGGTTCTTCAAATGGTTCTTCGGGCGGTAGCTCACAAGGTGGGGGATCTGGCTCCACCACGCCAAGCGGTAGTGGTTGGCAATCTGGCGTAGCTTCCGCTTACGGTGGGTCATCGGATAAGAGCACGCCCAACCCTGGCACTACAGCAACAGGCGCTGTCTGCGATGACAACTCCATGGGTGTTGCCGTGCCTATGGCATGGCCTAACTACCGTTCTTATCTTGGTCGCAAGGTGGAGATTCGCTACAACGGCAAGACCGTTATCGCGACCGTGAACGACTGCGGCAATATGGGCGGCGGTTCTCGTTCGCTCGACCTTCAGCCTGGCGTGTTCAAGAAATTCGGATTCAGCACCTGTCAGGCATGGGGTTTGCGCACGGTGAGTTACCGATTCCTTTAAGCTGTCTTCCCGCGATCCGCATAAGACGTTTATAATTTTGACCTATATCATCGTAACGTTTTGCGTAAGGATCGCTCATGAATGAATACAATCCGCATGATATCGAGCCGCGTTGGCAAAAGGTTTGGGCCGAAGAAAAGCTCTACGAAGTAACGGAAGACACCTCGAAGCCCAAGCGCTATGTGCTCGAGATGTTCCCTTATCCTTCGGGCGATATCCACATGGGCCATGTGAGCAACTACACCTATGGCGATGTGGTTGCGCGCTATTGGCGCATGCGAGGCTACGAAGTGCTTCACCCCATGGGGTGGGACGCGTTCGGTTTGCCGGCGGAAAATGCAGCGATCAAGCATCATAGCCATCCAGCGAAGTGGACGTATGCGAACATCGACACGCAGAAAGCATCGTTCAAGCGCATGGGCTTTTCCTTCGATTGGAACCGCACCGTGGTTGCGTGCGACCCCGATTATTACCGCTGGGGCCAGTGGATCTTCCTGAAGTTCTGGGAACGCGGGCTCGTTGAGCGCCGCAATTCCCCGGTGAACTGGTGTCCCGATTGCGCTACTGTGCTCGCGAACGAGCAGGTGATCGAAGGGCGCTGCTGGCGTTGTGATTCCGAGGTTGAGAAGCGCGACCTTACGCAGTGGTACTACAAGATCACCGACTATGCGCAAGAGCTGCTGGATGATCTCGACCAGCTCGAAGGCTGGCCGGATCGCGTGAAGCAGCAGCAGGCGAATTGGATCGGGCGTTCCGAAGGCGCGCAGGTTGATTTTGCGCTGTGCGATTTTGAGGGCAACCCAACTGACGAGATCATCACGGTGTTCACCACCCGCGCCGATACGCTGTTCGGCTGCAGCTTCTTCGTGCTGGCTCCTGAATATGCAGGGCTCGAGGCGCTGGTTGCGGGTACGGAATACGAGAAGCCGGTCATGGAGTTCGCTGAGGCGGCCAAGAAGGTCTCTGCGCTTGAGCGCGCTCAGGGCGATCGCGACAAGCATGGCATCTTCACGGGACGCTATGTGGTGAACCCCGTCAATGGCGAGAAGGTGCCCATCTGGGTTGCCGATTACGTGGTGGCCGATTACGGCACGGGCGCGGTCATGGCGGTGCCTTGTGGCGATCAGCGCGACTTCGAGTTCGCGCGCAAGTACGAGCTTCCCATCATTCCCATCATCCTTTCTGAAGACGATCCGCTCTACCCCAAGCTCAAAGATGAGCAAGGGCGTGTGGTTACCGAGGTCGATTGGCCCGAGGCGTATGCGGCAGAAGGCATTTTGGTGCAGTCCGGCCCGTACACAGGCATGGTCGGCGGCAAGCATTCACCAGCCGAAGAAGCGATCGTTGCTGAGCTTGAACGCACGGGCAAAGGCAAACGCAGTGTGGAATTCCGCCTGCGCGACTGGCTCATCTCGCGCCAGCGTTATTGGGGCAACCCGATCCCTGCCGTTCATTGCGAGCATTGCGGCGTAGTGCCGGTGCCGGAGGATCAGCTGCCGGTGCTGCTGCCTGAAGACATCGATCTGGCAGCGGGTGAGACGCTGGCAACGCACGAATCGTTCATCAACACCACCTGTCCGAAGTGTGGTGCTCCTGCCAAGCGCGAGACCGACACGATGGATACCTTCACGTGCTCGAGCTGGTATTACATGCGCTATACCGACCCGCACAATTTCGAGCTGCCCTTTGACCCTGCGAAGGCGAACTATTGGATGCCGGTCGATCAGTATATCGGCGGCATCGAGCACGCTATCCTGCACTTGCTCTACAGTCGCTTCTTCACGAAGGTACTGCGCGATGCGGGCATGCTCGATTTTGACGAGCCGTTCACGAACCTGCTCTGCCAAGGCATGGTGCTCGATGAGAATGGCGAGGTCATGAGCAAATCGAAGGGCAACGTGGTTTCGCCCGAAGAGATGATCGCGGTCTATGGTGCCGATGCGGTGCGCGCGGCTGTGCTGTTCATGGGTCCTCCCGATAAGGAAAAGCTCTGGAACGAAGATGGCCTTGCGGGCATGTATAAGTTCCTCAACCGCCTGTGGCGTCAAGTTTACGACCTGGTCGGCGAGGCTGGCGAAGACACGCTCTATCAAGCTGCAGGCAAGAAGAGTGCGAAGGAGCTTGCTGAAGAGCTCAACCGTGAACGCCATCGTTTGGTGGGCAAGGTCGTCGAAGATATCGAACGCAACAATTTCAACACGGCGATTGCCGCTATCATGGAGCTTTCGAACGCGGTAGGCAATTACTTGCGCGCTGCTTCTGCTGAAGAGCGCGCGCAAGATGCCGAGCTTGCAGCTTTCGACCGCGAACTGGCCGATGTGCTCGTGGAGCTCATGGCGCCTTTCACGCCGCATTGGTCCGAAGAGCTTTGGCATACGCCGCTGGGGCACGACACTTCCGTGCACGAACAGCCTTGGCCGGAATTCGATCTGGCGCTCGCGGCGGCTGATGAGGTCGAGCTTGCGGTTCAGATCAACGGCAAGGTGAAGACGCGCATCACAGTAGCTGCTGATGCGGCCGAAGAAACAATTCGCGAGACGGCGCTTGAGGCGGTTTCGAAAGCGACCGAGGGCAAGAACGTGGTGAAGGTGATCGTTATTCCCGATCGCCTCGTGAACATCGTGGTGAAATAACCTTCGTTTGGCGGATTCGCTATGATCATCGGGGTGGTTTCAGATATTCATGGGCGCTTGAGCAACGAAGCGTATGAAGCGCTTTCGGGCAGCGACTACATTCTGTGCGCAGGGGATATCGAAAACCGCATGGTACTCACCGAGCTCGAGACGATTGCTCCCACCATCTGCGTGCGTGGCAATTGCGACCGCTACGATCTAGGTCCGCGCGTGAAGCCGATCGCTTCGCCGCTTTTGGACGGCGTGCGTTTTCGTATGGTGCATCGTCCGGAAGACATCGGCACGGTGCCCGATGATGTGCAGGTTGTTATTCATGGGCATACGCACGTTCCGCGTGAAGAATACGGTGCGAATGGGGTGCTGTTCTTGAACCCGGGAAGCCCAACGCGGCCGCGCGGCGGGAGTCGAAAGTCGGTCGCGCGCCTGTTCGTTGATAAGGGTACGGTCAAGTCGGTCGAGTTCATCGCGCTCGATTAGATAACAAACTACCCGGTCGTTCGTCATCACCGGCACCGCACGGCGGGAAGCACTTGACCAGCTTTGGGTACAAAGATAGAATACTTTTTTGCATATGCGCCGTTAGCTCAGTTGGTAGAGCAGGGGACTTTTAATCCCAAGGTCGCGGGTTCGACTCCCTCACGGCGCACCATTCAAACCTTCCAGTCTCGCACGCGCGAGACTTTCTTTTTTGAGAGTACTGGCCTATGCAAAGCTTCGCGAAAGGCGCCTTCAACCACTCAAAGAAGAAATTGTGTAGAAATTATGGATTCATACTAAATTAGCCTAGAATTGAAAGGCTTGCACAGCGGTGCTGTGGCTTCGTGCGCAGTAAAACAGGGCAAGCGCGATAGTGGTGATTTCGCTAAAGGAGCGATTTTGGCTAAAGAAGATGCTATTGAATTAGAAGGTACCGTTCTCGAAGCACTGCCGAACGCAATGTTTCGCGTAGAGCTTGAAAACGGCCACAAGATTCTTGCTCATATCTCGGGGAAGATGCGTATGCACTACATCAAGATTCTTCCCGGCGACAAGGTTCAGGTCGAGCTTTCCGTCTATGACCTCGACCGCGGTCGCATCACCTATCGCTATAAGTAATAAGAAAACTGCTTTCTACAAACTACCGTCTGCGGCTGGACGTGTTGATAAAGTGAACGCATAACCGAAAGGAATTGAATTATGAAGGTACGTCCTTCGGTCAAGAAAATGTGCGACAAGTGCAAAATCATTCGACGCCATGGCAAGGTGCTCGTTATCTGCGAGAATCCGCGTCATAAGCAGCGTCAAGGTTAAAAGAGAAGGGAATTTCATTCATGGCACGTCTTGTTGGTGTCGACCTTCCTCGCGATAAGCGCATTGAAGTCGGCTTGACCTACATCTATGGCATTGGCCCTACCACCTCTAAGAAGATCCTCGCTGAAACGGGTGTAGACCCCGATATCCGCGTGCGCGATCTCACTGAGGACGATCTGGCCAAACTCCGTGACTATATCACCGCAAACATCACCACTGAAGGCGACCTCCATCGTGAAGTTCGCCAGAACATCAACCGCCTTATGGAGATCGGTTGCTACCGTGGCCTGCGTCATCGTCGTGGCCTGCCCGTTCGCGGTCAGCGCACCCACACGAATGCACGTACCCGCAAGGGTCCGCGTAAGCAAATCGGCGGCAAGAAGAATAAGTAGAGGTGTTGTAAGTGGCAGCTAAGAAAAACGTCCGCACCCGCATCAAGCGCTCCGAGCGCAAGAATATTGCTGTTGGTGCAGCTCATATCAAATCTACCTTTAACAATACGATCATTTCGATCACCGATCCTCAGGGCAATGTGATCTCATGGCAGTCTGCTGGCACGGTCGGATTCAAGGGTTCTCGTAAATCCACTCCGTTCGCTGCTCAGATGGCAGCTGAAGCCGCTGCTAAGACCGCTATGGAGCATGGCCTCAAGAAGGTCTCCGTGTTCGTGAAGGGTCCGGGTTCTGGTCGTGAAACCGCTATCCGTTCTCTCCAGGCAGCAGGCCTCGAAGTCGCCAGCATCCAGGATTGCACCCCCATCCCGCACAACGGTTGCCGTCAGCGCAAGCGTCGTCGCGTCTAAATGAAAGGATCAGTTAATCATGGCTATTAATAGAACTCCGGTTCTCAAACGTTGCCGTCAACTGGGCTTGGATCCTATCGTTCTCGGCTACACCGGCAAAAGCAAATCAAGCTCCATCCGTCAGCCTAAGCGCCGCCGCAAGGAAAGCGAATACGGCATGCAGCTGCGCGAGAAGCAGAAGGCAAAGTTTGTCTATGGCGTTCTCGAGAAGCAGTTCCATGGCTACTTCGATCGCGCTAAGTCGATGCCCGGCATCACCGGTGCTAACCTGATGCAGATCTTGGAGTCTCGCCTCGATAACGTCGTCTTCCGTCTTGGTTTCGCAAAGACCCGCAAGGAAGCTCGCCAGATCGTTACCCATGGCCACATCATGGTGAATGGCAAGCGCGTGGACATCCCGTCCTATCGCGTGCGCCCGGGCGATCTTGTTTCGGTTCGTCCGAAGTCGAAGGAACTTCTCGTCATCAAGAGCGCTCTCGTTTCCAACGAAGGCCGTCTCGTTCCTGCATGGCTCGAAGTTGACATTGAAAAGCTCCAGGGCAGCGTTCTTTCGCTCCCCGAGCGTGATCAGATCGATCTTGACATTCACGAACAGCTTATCGTCGAACTTTACTCGAAGTAATTAACGCTATTGCGGTTTTTAAGGAGGCTTATACGGTATGACAGAGTTCATGAGGCCGACAGTTACAACAGAAGAGGTTAACGATCTCGTTGCTCGCTTCATTGTTGAGCCGCTTGAGCGTGGCTATGGATACACCTTGGGCAATTGCATGCGTCGCGTTCTGCTCTCTTCCTTGGATGGTGCGAAACCTACCGCTATCCAGATCGAGGGTGTTCAGCACGAATTCACCACTGCCGAGGGAATCATCGAAGATATCACTGATATTGTTCTGAATGTTAAAGGACTCGTTTTCAGCGCGCTTTCGAGCGACTACACGGAGGCAACTGCCCACGTGCACGCTGAAGGTCCTTGTACGGTTACCGGTGCAGATTTGGAAGTTCCTGCGGAATTCACCCTCATCAACCCCGAGCATGTGCTCGCTACGGTCGCTGATGGTGGCACGCTCGATATGACCATCCGCATCGGCGTTGGCAGAGGCTATGTCTCTGCAGAGCGTAACAAGCGCACCGAAGATCCGATCGGCATCATTCATGTCGATTCACTGTTCTCGCCGGTTCGTCGCTGCACCATGAATGTAAGCGACACGCGTGTCGGTCAGCGTACCGACTACGACAAACTTGTTCTCGAGGTCGAGACCGATGGTTCTACCAACCCGACCGAGGCGGTTTGCCGTGCGGCGAATATCATCAACCAGTACATGGGCGCATTCCTCTCGCTCGACGAGATCGAAGAGGATGAAGAGGGCGAGGTAGTTTCGATCTTCGCTCCGGAAAGCCAGGAGACCAACGCAGAGCTCGACAAGCAGATCGAGGATCTGGACCTTTCGGTTCGTTCTTACAACTGCTTGAAGCGTGCAGGCATCCACTCGGTTCGCCAGCTGGTCGAATATTCCGAGAACGACTTGCTCAACATTAGAAACTTCGGTGCGAAATCCATTGAAGAGGTTAAAGATAAGCTCATTTCAATGGATCTCAACTTGAAACTTTAGGAGATAGAAGATGAGACACAACAAGAAAGGTCGTAAGCTTGGCACCAGCTCTGGCCACACCAAGGCTATGAGGAAGAGCTTGGTTGGTGCTTTGTTCACCAACGACCGTATCAAGACGGTCGAGGCTCGTGCTAAAGAGATTCGTCCTGATGTCGATAAGATCATCACCTGGGCAAAGAAGGGCGATCTGCATTCTCGCCGTCTTGCTATTGCAGCGCTGGGTGACAAGGAACTGGTTCGCGAGGTCTTCGAGAAGGTCGAGCAGGGTCAGTTCGGCGATCGTCAGGGTGGCTACACGCGCATTCTGAAGCTGGGTAACCGCAAGGGCGATAATGCTCCCATGGTTATCATGGAGCTCGTGACCGAGCCCGTTGGCAAGAAGAAGAAAGCCAAGAAAGACGAGGCAAAGGCTGATAAGAAGGCTGCGCCTAAGAAGACCACCAAGAAGGCAGCTGCTAAGAAGGAAGAGAAGCCCAAGGTAGCTGAAGATGTGGTCGAGGAGCTTTCCGAGGATCAGGCCAAGGCTATCGAGGCTGAAGCTGAAGCGACTGAGAAGGCTGAAGCAAAAGAGGCTAAGGAAGAAGCTGCTGTCGAGGAAGCTCAGGAAGAGCTTGCTGAGAAGGCAGAAGAAGCTGCGGCAAAGGATGCCGAAGCAGCTGAAGCCGAGAAGGCTGAAAAGGAAAAGCCCGAGTAATCTTCGGCATTTCGCTTTCAACCCATACGAAGCAAAAGGCACCCTTCGGGGTGTCTTTTCATGTTCAAAAGATGACAAGCTACCCGGTCGTTCGACACCGAATAAGGTGTCGAACGACCGGGTAGTTTGTCATCTGGACCTTATAGAACAAAATGACCTGTGAGCAGTGTTCCGAGGTAAAACCTGTTATCATAGCTTTTACCACAACCGTAAGTGTTCGCTTACGTACAACATAATAAATAAGCGCTATTTCAAAACCGTAAGAGGAGAGCATCTGTCAATAAGGTTTTGTTTAGCGCTCTTGTGCTTGCGATCCTTACGGTTGTGGTGACTGTGGCGGATGCTTTCCTTTTTGTTCCTCTGCAGTGAAGACAGTCCGAATTGTAGAGGAGAAGCTATGAGCGAAGACAAAAACGATCAGGTCAATGACGATGCAATCAGCAATTTGTCTCAAGAGCAAGATCACCAAAGTCAGCCAGACAAGCTAGAAACAACTGAAGAAGCGATTCCAACTGGTAGTGAGATGTCTCAAGATTCGTCGAATGTTGGAACGAGCAATGCAGCGGAGCAGAGCCCTCAGAGTGATGCTGAAGATAAAAACGCGAATGCGCTTGCATCGGACAATGCGGACGAGTCAAAAAAGAAAGAACAGAAGAACGAAGAATCTGGGCAGCCGAGTGATTCTGTAAATGATGGTCAAGATAAAGTTGATAAAAGCAGCATAGGATATGTATTTAATCAGGCTAAAAATCGATTCAATTCTCTCAACAAGACAACGAAAAAGCGAATTGGAATTATTTCCGGCATAGTAGTGCTGCTACTTGTTATCTGGATTTTGTTTGCAACTCACGTAATTTGTTTTCACAACTGGAGCCCTGCAACCTGCACCGAGGCCGAAACTTGTGTAATCTGTGGCGAAACGCGTGGTGAGGCGCTTGGCCATGAATGGATCGAAGCCACATGCACGGAACCAGAAACTTGCTTAGTATGTGGTGCAACGCTAGGTGCACCCAATGGTCATGAGGTCGCGGAATGGGTCATCGACGAAGATTCAACATGTGCTGTTACGGGCAAAAAGCATGGAATATGTTCTGTTTGCAACGAGGAAGTTATCAGTCCAGTTGAATTGAAAGATCATACTCCTGGTGAATGGGAAGTTGTCGAGGAGGCAACCGAGAGTTCAGCAGGTGAACGGGTGAAGAAATGCACGGTATGTGGTGAAGTGATTCAACAAGAAGAATACACTTTGACACCTGCGCAGGTTAAAGATAGGTACATCAAATCATGCCAAAGCTATGCTTTTAAAGACCTTGCAAGGAATGCTGATGCGCTCGCCGGAAAAAGGATCGTCGCTAAGGGCGAGGTCATCCAGGTTCAAACAGAAGGCAACTATTACGCCATGCGTGTCAATATCACCAAAGGGAGCTATGGTATCTGGTCGGACACGGTCTATGTTGTCTACTTGAAGCCAAGCGGAGCTGACAACATCATAGAAGATGACATCATCACTTTCTATGGAGAGATTGATGGCAATACTTCTTACACTTCCGTCATGGGTGCGACCATAACATTGCCGAAGATCACTGCAGAATATATCGATATAAATTAAGGATGGTAGATTACTTGGGTTTTCATCTTGTGTGCTCGAATCGTCATGCAGTGATTCACTCAAAAGGTGATCGCGAGTGTTGCGCCCTAATGAAGTAAGGGCGATGCTTAGGCTCGAACCACTTGAAAGCTACTAGGAAAAGAGGGTTAAAGCCCTCTTTTCCTGATTATATCGTCTGATATAATCCAATCACCAATTGGCCGCCGCTTGTGATCGAAGGGCGGTCAGCTATTTTCAAAGCAATGAATCTTGCTATTGGTATTGATGCGTTTGAGTAGGCTGTATAAATAGTCTCAAAAGGAGAATGATGGATAAAGAAGAACCAATAAAAGCAGAAATCATTCTCTACCAGGATGAAAACAGCAATGTTCCTGTTGAGGTTCGTTATCTCAACGATACTTTCTGGCTAACCCAAGAAGAGATAGCTAGTTTGTTTGCGGTCGACAGATCGGTGATCTCTAAGCATCTGAAAAACATTTACGAGAGCGATGAACTTGTAGAAGAAAGCACATGTGCATTTTTTGCACATGTGGGTTCAAATGGGCAAACGTATCGAACTAAGATTTATGACTTGGATGCCATTATCGCTGTTGGCTACCGTGTCAACTCAAAGCAAGCAACGCGTTTTAGGCAGTGGGCGACTGCAACACTCAAGGAGTACATTATCAAAGGGTTTGTGCTCAATGATGATATGCTCAAGAATGGAGCTCCTTTCGGCAAAGACTATTTTGATGAGCTGCTTGTTAGGATTCGTGATATCCGCGCAAGCGAACGTCGGGTATATCAGAAGATCACCGATATCTTCCAGGAATGTAGTTTCGACTATGACAAAAATAGCGACACTGCTAAAGAGTTCTATGCGACCGTACAAAACAAACTGCACTATGCTGTTACGGGTAAAACGGCGCCAGAGATTATCTTTGAGCGAGCTGACGCATCGCTTCCTCATATGGGATTGACCACCTGGAAAGGAGCGCCAGATGGGCGCATCCATTCGAGCGATTCCATCGTTGCGAAGAATTATTTATACGAATCAGAGATAGAAATTTTGAACAGGCTTGTGACTATGTTTCTTGATCATGTTGAGCTGCTCGCAAAGGATCAGGTTCTCATGAGCATGCAAGACTGTCAGGATGCGCTTGTAGAGTTTCTCGAATTCAATAGAAGATCGGTTCTCAAGCATAAAGGCACGAAAAGCAGAAAACAGGCCGATGCTAAAGCGAAAGAGGAGTTCAAAAAATTCCAAGCTATCCAAGATCAGACCTACGAAAATGATTTCGAAAAAGAGATAAAGAGAATACAAGGGAAATAGCGAGGGATCCAATAGATTACGACTTAGACAATGCTTTGGCTTGAATCGTTTGAGAATCGAAAAGGAAAGAGGACTTAGTCTTCTTTCCTTTTTACTCTTCGTAGGGGATGCGGAAATAGTCGAGGTAGGTTTTGAAGCGATCTTGGGCGGCTAAGACCGTGTCGGTAAGGAAACCTGGTTCGCGATTCCATTCCTGCAATCCCCGATAGTAGTAGCGCTTCATCTCATCAGCGATGATGAACGGCACGATGTTGTTCGCAAGGCATTCTTTGAACATGATGAGGCGCCCTACGCGCCCATTCCCGTCTTGGAATGGATGGATGCGCTCGAACTTCACGTGAAAGTCGATGATGCTATTCAGATCAGGCTGCGTAATCTTGGCATAATTTGCCAAGAGCTCTTTCATCTTGCTCTCGACTTCTTCGGGTTCTGCGGTTGCTCTGCCGCCAACTTCATTGGGATAGAGCTTGTAGTCTCCTACGGCAAACCAGTCTTTTGCTGAATCGGTGGTCGAGGTCTTCAAGATACGATGCAGGTCTTTGATCATCGCCTGTGAAAGAGGCTGCTGAGCGTGATCGATGATATAGTCGATCGCTCTGAAATGGTTGCTGGTCTCAACGATGTCATCAATTCTGATAATGCCCTCTTCGAGCCCGATCGTATGTGTTTCAAAGATAAGACGCGTTTGCTCCTCTGAAAGCTGACTTCCCTCAATGTGGTTTGAGTTGTAGGTAAGCTCGATCTGTGTTCGGTGATAGATGCCGCCTTTTAGTTGCGCCGCTTGTTCTTCTCTGAGGCGTTCGAGCAAAGGGGAGACCGTATGTCGCTTCGAGCGCGTTGGCTTGACTGCAGTTGAGGGGATGTTCCACGTTTTCCCTGTTTTGAAGGCACCAGGAATCTTGCCCTGGGCACAATAGTTCCTTACGGTTCGCTCGGAAACGTCCCAAAGATTCGCGATTTCTGTTGCGGAAAGATAGTCCATTTCGATCCTTTGTTTTTTGCCGATGCCGGCAAGTAGTCTCGTATAAAGTATATCAAATTGGGTGGTTTTTGCCGATATCGGCAAATTTTGTTGGTTCAGGATGGTGCTTTGGCCTGTTCGGAAAAGTTACGGAACGAAAACGGGTTTTCTAAGAACCGGTAAAGCTTCGTTGTGCAGGTCTTTTACTCAAGCTAAAAGCGAGAGAATAGCCTTGGTAATGATATTGATTCCTGATTCGGAAGGTGGTGTTCATTATGAGTCCCGACGAAGTAAAAGAAGATCTCGATGCCCTCAAAGCAGAAGAACAAGCTGATGCGGTAGAGGAAAAGGAAGAGAAATTCATGGAAGAAGAGATGAAAGAAGCTGGCATCAAATAGCAAACACTTCTCTCCGTGCAAACGCACAACACGAAACTTCTCGAGGCGCTCCCTGTGGAGCGCCTTTTTTGTCTAAAGAACCCTCAATTGTGAGCGATGCTACCCCTGAATAGTTTCGATTATGATCGAATCTATTGCTGAAAATACTCCCAGTTTCGATCGTGATCGAAACCAATCTACTATTCTTGCCGATCATTATATTCGCGAATGCGAAACCTTAGAAAAATACTTGGAGAACGAGAAGTATTAATTTGAAATCCATTTTGATAAAAATGCTTATCGCTCGAAGAGTATGTAATGGAGCAATAGAGCGACCATTTGCGGCCTCTTTGTCTTGCTGCAAAGGAAGTGCGGTAGGCTTATGGAATGAACCAGATTCTTTCTTATATACCGAAGGTAAGTCCCATCCATGCACTTGATGCGCGGGTGAAGTTAGGGCTACTGCTGCTCTTTTCGATCGCGCTGTTCTGCATGTGCACGTGGATTGGGCTGGGGATCTTTACGGCGATCCTGCTGGGTGTCATGATCGCTTCGCGCATTCCGCTCAAGAATTACGGCCGTGTGCTCTTGCCAGCATTGGCGATCCTCATCTTCATCTGGGTCTGCAATTCGATTCCCTTTGATGCGGCACGCAGCCTGAATGCGCTCATGTATGTGGTGCGCATCTCGCTCGTTATCATGGCGAGCTTCGTGATCACCTTCACGACCACTTCCACGCAGCTGACTGATGCGCTCGCATCCATCTTGCGCCCTTTGCGCGCGCTCAAGGTGCCAGTCGACGATATCGCGTTCACGCTCAGTTTGGCACTGCGGTTCATTCCGCTTCTGTTCGAGCAGCTTGGGCAGATCAAGATCGCGCAGACTTCACGCGGAGCTCAGTTTGGATCGGGCTCTTTATGGAAGCGTCTGAAGACCTGGATGGTGGTGCTCATTCCGCTCTTCATCGGCTTCTTTCGTCAGGCCGATTCGGTGGCAGAAGCCATGGATGCTCGCTGTTATGGAGCAGGAGAACGTACGAACCTTAACGCGCAAGCGATGCGCGCGGGCGCTTGGGCGTTGCTTGCGGCGGCGCTTGTAGCTTGCGTTTTGTGTGCGCTGTTTCTTTAAATTGTCGAGGTGTTTCATAAGGTGCCCATTGTGTCCTGTGGGTTCTTTGGCGGTTTTGTGGTAAGCGTGAATCCTTAGTAGAATGTCTCTTGATGGGCCTTACCGGAAAGATAGATGCATGGATTCAAAGAAGACTCACCACAGAGAAGAGCGGTCGAAGCAGGCAGCGGAAACGATGAAGCTCAGAGGAATAGGCGCGGTTCCGCGTAAAAGAAAGAGGGTTGCCCTCTCTTCTGCGCTTGCGGTGTTTCTTACGTTCACGCTGGCATTTTCCTCATTCGCATGGGGTGCCGCAAACGATGTATCCAGCACTGTGTTCGCAAATGATGCTATAAGCGATATTCCAGCTGAAAACGCGCAGGATTCTGTGGTGCCTGGCGGCGAAAACAAAACAAATGAAACAATTGAAACCGGCGCTTTAAACCAAGAAAGCCTTGTGGAAGGCCTAAATGAATCCGCAGGCAACGCGGACGACGAAGCGTTCACGGAAGAATCCAGCAATACGGTCGCAGATGGCGGCATTAGTGCTGCTGCAGAGAATGAAGGCATTGAACCTCTTGCGGCTATGGTAGAGGCAGAGGACACATCTACCTGCATGGCTGTCCAGAACATCCCGTATATTGATGCGAATGGCGTACAGCAGACCTGTCCCGAGGCAACCGTAGTGGCTGCCGACAAGAACGAGTGGACGAGTGGCTGGTACATAGTCGAAAACACGGTAGATGCCACGGAGCGTTTCGTGGTCAAGGGCGACGTGCACCTCATCCTGGCTGCGGGCTGTACGCTCAATGCCACCAAGGGAATCACCGTGTCGGAGGGAAATTCCCTCACCATCTATGCGCAATCAACCGTGAAGGACGAGATGGGAACTCTTAATGCCAGCGGCTCATGGAGCGCCGGGATAGGCGGATATGCCATCGACAGGGACGGTCCGGAACGCAACTGCGGCTCGGTGACTATCAACGGCGGCATTGTGTCTGCGCGAGGCTCGTCGGCATGCGCGGGCATCGGGGGTGCCGGTTGGGGAAATGCCTACTTCACCTCATACGGCAACTGCGGCACGGTAACCATCAACGGTGGTTGGGTGACGGCCTATGGGGCTGGAAAGATGCTGAAGGCAAGCGCGGCAGCAGCCATAGGAAACTCCGGTGGCGGTTCGGGCGGCACCATACGGATCACAGGCGGGACGGTCACGGTCGAGCCATCCGGAGTGCTGGCTGCGGGCATCGGCGGAGGGGCAGACAACTTCGTTGGGACCATCGTCGTTTCGGGCGGCCATATCATTGCGAATGTCAACACGAGTGGGTCGAGCAGCAATCATAACCCCTGTATCGGCAACACCATGTCACTCTCGACAGGTTCCAATGGCACCGCCTTCATCGAAACGAACGACCCGGATTTCACGGGAAATAACTGGGGCTTTACGAGCGGGATTGTCCTCAACGACGGTAATTACTACATTCGCGGGAATCAGACCTTGAGCGGGAACCCGACCGTGGAGAGAGACAAGGTGCTTCAGCTCTATTCGTCCGCTACGCTCACCATTCCCGCCGGCGTCACGCTTACAAACAACAACATCATCAAGAGCAATGCGAACACCAAGCTCGTAGTCGATGGCCACCTCGTCAACAACGGGGCCATCGAGAACAACGGCGGGCTCATCAAGGGCACAGGCACCCTCGAGGGGGACAAGTCCGTGGCAAGCAAGCCGCCAGCGCCGACCGCTGAGGCCATCAGTTCGACCTCGGTAACGCTCAAGGCGATGCCGGATATCGGCTACGGGCCTGTGGAATATGTGCGCACAGCTGGGGACGGCACGCCCGTGTGGTGGCAGAGCTCGCCCACGTTCGACTCGCTGCAACCTGACACCGAATACACGTTTTACGCCCGCTATTGCGGCAACGATTTCTATGAGGAATCGTCGTCGTCGGGCACGGTGATAAAGACGCCCACACCAAGACCGGGCGTCGTCAGCAACGTCACCGTGGCGGCGGACAACTATCTGGGCGCGGATTTCGTGTTGCCGGGTGACGCAGTTGCGGATGCGATCCTTCCTGCTTATGCGCGCAAGCAACTCAGTCTCGGTAAAGACGTCGATATATGGCTGGAGTCCAACAGGATAACGGATGGCTCTATCTCTTCGGCTGTGGAAAGCGAATTGGGCGACTTCCTTCCCGCAGCCTACTTCGGCCTTACCTCTTATTGGCAGGTGGAAGGGGAGGCGCCCGTGCAGGCGGCCGCTGAAACCAGAGATGATGCCATGGTCATGGTGCGTTTGAAGCTGCCAGATTCGGCCATCAATACCGACCCTTCTATAACGCGAGAATACAAGGTGGTTTGCGTTTACAACGGTGTGGCGACCACGCTCATCACTCGTTATGACCCTGACAGTCAAACGGTAGAGTTCCGCACCAACAAGTTCGCTTCCTTCTGCTTAGCTTGCAAGGATACGCGGGATGGTAAGACGGTCTATCCGGTGATGGTGCGAGACAGCTATGCGCAAGATAGTGGCCAGGGGCAATACGCAGCAGGCGATACGGTCGTGGTGAATGCAGGCGTGCGAGATGGCTACATGGTTGAGTTCTGGAATGGAACGCCGTCCGACAAGATCGATTTCACGATCATCGACAGCTCGCATGCAAGCTTCGTTATGCCCGAAGGCGCCGTTATGGTCTCTCCCCAGTGGATTCGCATCGGAGACATTAGCGATGTGACCGACGTGGAGGCCAACGCGCTTCAGGCGAGGCTCGTGAATTCAGGTGTTGATCTGGCAGAGCGCGTGCTTCCTGCCGATGCGTTCGCTCAGCTTCCCGCTTTGAAGGATGTGGACATTTGGCTGAAATCGGTTGAGGGTATATCGGATGCGGATGCAGCTCTTGTGGCCGAGAATCTGGGCGATTGGACGCTGGCAAATGAGGTGGATTTGACGCTCTTCTACAAGATGGATGGCACGGAAACGCAGATCCATGAGACGAACAAGCCGGTGACTGTGCAGCTGACGCTACCTGATTCTGCCATCAACGCCGATGCTTCAAAGACACGAACTTATGAGGTACTGCGCGTGCATGAGGGTGCGGTGTCCGTGATTCCTGTCACTTTCGATGCGGACGCGAAGACGCTCACATTCGAGACCGATAGGTTCTCGGCTTATGCGATCGCCTACAAAGATACGGCCGCTACAACGCCCGGTGGCGAGCCAGGTGATAGGCCTGGTGGTGAAGATCCTGGGGACAATGGTTTCAACAGCACCACCCCTGATAATGATGGCAGCGCGAACGGCAGCTCCAATGAAAGCGACGATGCTCAAGGTAACAGTGCAGCAGGTGCGTTGAGCGCTACGGGAGATGGCATAGGCTCACTCGTGGTTCTTATCCTGTGCATGGTCGGGGCGGCTGGCATCTTGGGTGCGCGCCATCGCAGGGCATCTTCGGTGCAACGAGGCAAGCACGCTTCGCGCTAGGGTCAGATAGGCATTTCAACGAGCATTTATGATGAACGCATCTTTTTGTTCGGGGATATACGGCCGCTTTCATAGGATATGAATTGGTGGTCGTTCGTCGCATGAGTGGTATCATGGGTAAAGCTTGAACCACAAGCTCATGCAAGCAAATCAAGGAGGAATTCCATGGGCATCATCGTTGATGTTTACGGTCGTGAGGTTTTGGACTCCCGCGGCAATCCGACAGTAGAAGTTGAAGTCACGCTCGATGACGGTTCGATGGGTCGCGCTGCGGTTCCCTCAGGCGCTTCCACGGGCGCATTCGAAGCGGTTGAGTTGCGCGATGGCGATTCCGAACGCTACCTCGGCAAAGGCACGCTCAAGGCGGTTTCTCATGTGAACGATGAAATCGCTGATGCCCTTATCGGCTTCGAAGCGGACGACCAGCGCGCGATCGATGCAACCATGATCGAGCTCGATGGCACCGAGAACAAGGGGAACTTCGGCGCGAATGCGATCCTGGGCGTTTCACTTGCAGCTGCAAAGGCTGCCGCCGAATCTGCTGAGCTTCCGCTCTATAAATATGTAGGCGGCGTTAACGCCAACCTGCTGCCTACGCCCATGATGAACATCCTGAATGGTGGCGCTCATGCCGACAACAACGTCGACTTCCAGGAATTCATGATCATGCCGGTAGGCGCACCGACCTTCACCGAAGCGCTTCGCTGGTGTGCAGAGATCTACCATACGCTCAAGAAGGTTCTCCACGATGCAGGCCTTGGTGGCGGCATCGGCGATGAAGGCGGCTTCGCCCCCAACTTCAAGACCAACGAAGAGCCGCTTCAGTACATCGTGAAGGCATGCGAGGCTGCGGGCTATAAGCCGGGCTCCGATATCATGTTCGCGATGGACCCTGCTTCGACCGAATTCTACAATGCGGATACCTGCAAATACGTGTTGGCTGGCGAAGGCCGCGAGCTCACGAGCGACGAAATGGTCGATTACTGGGAAGCGCTCGTTGAGAAGTATCCTATCATCTCGATCGAAGATGGCATGGCGGAAGAGGACTGGGACGGTTGGCAGAAGCTTACCGCGCGCATCGGCGACAAGGTTCAGCTGGTGGGCGACGATCTGTTCGTTACCAACTCCAAGCGCCTTGCCAAGGGCATCGAACTGGGTTGCGCGAATGCGATCCTGGTGAAGGTGAACCAGATCGGCTCGCTCACGGAAACCATGGAAGCGATCCAGATGGCAAAGCAGGCAGGCTATGCATGCGTCATGTCGCATCGTTCGGGCGAGACTGAAGACACCACCATCGCCGACTTGGCAGTGGCCACCAACGCTGGCCAGATCAAGACGGGCGCACCGGCGCGTTCCGATCGTGTGGCGAAGTACAACCAGCTCATCCGTATCGAAGAAGAGCTGGCAGATGCAGGCCAGTATGCAGGCATGAAAGCGTTCTATAATATCAAGCGTTAATCATGCGCACATGCCAGCAGTTGTGTTGAGCGCAGTTTAGCCGTGGAGCACGCTTGCAAAGACAGTCAAAGGACCAGTGCTTAAAGGGCGCTGGTCCTTTTTTTGTTGGAGTTCGACCGATGTGCGCAAACTATCCGAAGCTTTCATCGCGCGCGAACTTTTTTCATCCGCAGCCGTTGCCTCTGCGGTTCGCTGCGCACGAGCGGGTATACTACAAGAAGAAACGACAAAAGGATCGCTTGTGGACGTATCTTTCAACGGCTTTACCGCCCATTCATTCAAGAACCGCAATGGTGGCTATCAGTACTCGCGCAACATCGAAGCGCAGGAAGATGCCAAGAACCAGGGCTTTAGCGAGGAAGCGCTCGCGCGCATTCCTGAGAAGGATCGTCGTTGGTCGTGGGTCGAGGTAAGCCGCAGCGCCATCCAGTACAACGTTTCTGAAACGCGCCGATTGCTCGGGCAGCGTTGCCGTCTCATGGCGGTGGTGAAGGCCGATGCCTATGGGCATGGAGCCAACGAGGTGGCGAAGATCGCAACGGCTGCTGGAGCATCGTATTTGGGTGTGGCAACGGTGGACGAAGGCATCGAGCTGCGCAAGGCGGATTTCCGCGAACCTATCTTGCTTCTGGCGGAGCCGCCCATCGAAAGCGTGCCGCTGCTGCTGCACTATCGCATCATCCCTTCGGTATACACGTCCGACTTCGCGATCAACTACGCCGAGATCGCCGACGCGCACAACCTGAAAGCACCGTTTCACCTGGCCATCAACACTGGCATGAATCGCATTGGCGTGCGTCACGATCAGGTGGTCGAGTTCATCTCGCAGATCAGCTTCCATCGGGCGCTCGATCTGCAGGGGTGCTTCACGCATTTCGCAACCGCCGATGCCGCCGAAACGCTCGATTTCCAGATCCAGATCAACCGTTTCGTCGAGAGCATGCGCGCGCTCGAGGCTGCGGGCATCAACCCTGGCATCGTTCACTGCGACAACTCGGCGGCCATCTATCGCTTTCCGAAAACGCATTTCGATATGGCGCGTTTGGGCATCTCGCTCTACGGCTACCAGCCAGCGAACGACACGCATCGCATCATCACGCTGCGTCCAGCCATGAGTGTGTTCGCGCGCATCACGAACGTTATGCAGGTTCCGATGAGCGAAGGCGTGAGCTACGGGATGAACTATCGCAGCCCTGGCAGCGTGAAGATCTGCACGGTACCCCTTGGTTATGCCGATGGCCTCATCCGTCTACTTTCTGGCCAGATCAAGTTCGCCTACAAAGATCGCGCTGTGGCGCAGGTGGGCAACATCTGCATGGATCAATGCATGTTCGAGGTCGACATCCGTTCGCGCGTGGGTCAGCAAACGCTCGATCCGCAGATCGGTGACGTGGTGCAGATCGCGGGACCGAACGCGCATGTCGATACTTCGATCGATACGATGGCGCGCAAGGCGGGAACGATCCAGCATGAAGTAACGATCGGGCTTTCCCATCGCATGCCGCGCTACTACGTATAAGCGCACAAGAAGCGGCAGAGGGGTAACGCGCCTGTTTCGTTTTGCGCCCTTGCCTCGCGTCGAGCTCTTATCCCTTTCAAGGAGCCAACTATGAATGACGAAAAAGACCTGGTGACTAAGCATTTGCAGTACGCACAACCTCAGCCTGTGTCCGCACGCAAGGCTGCGCCGATCGCGCCTGCCGAAACGCTCGATGAGCTGCGTGCTCTGGTGGAGGGGTGCACCAAGTGCGATCTGTGCGAAACGCGCACGAAGATCGTGTTCGGTTCTGGCAATCCGCACGCGCGTATTCTCGTAATTGGCGAGGCACCGGGGAAGAATGAAGACTTGCAGGGCGAGCCGTTCGTTGGCGCGGCGGGGAAGTTCCTGAACGAACTGCTCGAGGACGCTGGCCTCAAGCGCGAGGATATCTTCATCGCGAACGTGCTCAAGTGCAGGCCTCCTGCAAACCGCAATCCTCAGCCACATGAGATCGAGGCGTGCGCTCCGTATCTGCGTGCGCAAACCAAGATCATCAACCCCGATGTCATCGTTACGCTCGGCAACTTCGCCACGCAATTCATCCTACGTACGACGGTAGGTATCACGCGCTTGCGCGGCACGGTGCAGCAGGCAGGGCGCTTTCTGGTGCTGCCCACGTTCCATCCGGCGGCTGCGATCTATGATCGTTCTAAGCGAGATGTGCTGATATCCGATTTTAAACAGGTGGGACAGATAGTGCGTGATAGAATGGCAGCGAGAAGTAAGGAACAAGAATCTTCAGCCGAATAGTCGGCTCGAATCAAAGCAATTAAGGAGACTATCATGGTAGAAAAATCCGATGTAGCTGCAGTGCTCGAACTTATCCGTCCCTCTCTTCAGGCCGATGGCGGCGATGTCGCGCTCGTCGATGTGAGCGACGATGGCGTGGTCACCGTTGAGCTGCAGGGCGCTTGCAAGGGCTGCCCCATGTCTCAGATGACCTTGGCCAATGGCGTTGAGCGCATCCTGAAGGAGCGCATCCCGGGCGTTACTAAGGTTGTGCCGGCACAGTAGCAGTAGCAAACGTACGCACTGAAGCGCCGCCCTGTTGCGGCGCTTTTTCATCTTGTGAAAGGTTTGTCCTATGGCATTTTGTTGGGAAACACGCGGCTGCGACGAAGAGATGATGTCGCGCTGCCCGCACAATACACCCGGTGAACGCTGTCCGGCCGACTGTCATTTTGCTGCTTGCCATCGTCCCACTCATCACGTGACCATGGATCCAGCGCTCATATTCCGTGTCGATCTCGACCGCGAACACTGCATGAAGGACATCTGCCAATTCTGCGAGTTCTTCCTTACGAACGCGCCCGTGCTGGAAAGTGAAACAGCCAAGTAGCGGTTCGGCATCAATCGGAAACTGACCTCTTGAATCGAGCGGAGTTTTTCGATAATGAAGGCACGCTCGATTGACAGATACAACACCTGGTACGTAGCGCGTAAGAGGAGGTCAGCCATGGATGATGTTCTAGTCAAATGCCCGAATTGCGGCATCAAGGATCTCGATCTGCGTGCGTATACGTCCATGATGGTCTTGAGCAATACGCAGGCACTCTTCACGGTATATTGCAATCACTGCAACCAGACCGTATCCACGGTGGCGAACATCCCTCCCGTGCTCTATCCCGATGTGTATCAGGCAGCTGCCGAAGTGGACGCCGGCATGGGACGCAAGGTCGAATAGCACCTTGGCGCTCTGAGTGCGTGCTCACCCTTGAGTTCAGGCCATGATGGCCGCAAAGATCGCCTTCATGGCTCCATTTAGTTGGTGGCCTTGGGAGCGTTCGGTTCAATGCTTATAATGGGAGCATGCTCAACGATCTCTATCAAACACTTGATCCCATAGCTTTTACGATCGGCCCGTTTTCGGCGCGTTGGTACGGCATTGCCTATGCGCTTGGCTTTTTGCTGGCGGCCGTGGTCATTTACTTCGTGGGTAAGCGCTGGAAGATGCGCTTCGATTTCGAGAACATCTGCGTGGTCATCATCTGCGCGATGGTGGGCGTGATCATCGGTGGGCGCTTGGGTTATGTGCTCGTTTACAATGGTCCCTTCTATGCGGCGCACCCGCTCGAGGTGCTGAACTTTGCGAATGGTGGCATGAGCTTCCATGGCGGGTTAGTAGGCGCGCTGCTCGCTGGCATCGTGGCGGCGAAGATCATCAAGATGCCCTATCTTTCTTTGCTCGATGTGGCCATCATCGGTGTGCCGATCGGGTTGTTCTTCGGCCGTTGCGCGAACTTCGTCAATGGTGAGCTTTGGGGTGCGCCGACCGATCTGCCTTGGGGCGTGGTGTTCGGCGGCTCGGCAGGGATGGTGTCACGTCATCCGAGCCAGCTCTATGAGGCACTGCTCGAAGGAGCGGTGCTCTTCGCTATCCTGTTCGCGATGTCGTTCAAGAAGCCGCCCTTTCCGCGCGGAACTTACATCGGCACCTTTTTGGTGGGCTATGGCATCTTCCGCTTCCTGGTCGAGTTCATTCGCCAGCCTGATGCACAGATCGGCTACCTGCTTGGAGATTGGTTTACGATGGGGCAACTTCTTTCGATTCCGCTCATTGTGGCGGGGGCGATTGTGCTTATATATGCCTGTGTAACGAAGCGGCCGCAAGAAGGGCCGTATTCATTAGTGAATGAGGAGGAATAACATGAAACTTCAGTTCTTCAAATGTGAACATTGCGGCAATATCGCGGTGAAGCTTTTTGACGAAGGTCCAGCGCTGTTCTGCTGCGGCGAAAAGATGAGCGAATTAGTGCCCGATAGTGTCGAGGCTTCTCATGAGAAGCACATTCCCGTTATCGATTTCGTTGATGGCGTGGTGCGTGTGAAGGTCGGCGAAGAGCCGCATCCTATGATCGATACGCACTGGATCACCATGATCGTGCTCGAGACGAACCGCGGCTTCCAGTACGTGAAGCTGAATCCTGGCGATGCGCCCGAGGCTGAATTTGCGCTCGCACCAGGCGAGAACCCCATCGCGGCGTACGATTACTGCAATATCCATGGCCTGTGGGTCAAGGAGGTCTAGCCTGAAGCAGAGCTAGGCTAGAGCGGAGGCTGCTCGGGCGGTCGTCGTTCAAGTTCAGAATGCAGCATGGAAAGCCGATCGTCTGATCGGCTTTCTTGCTTTGAGCGAATGATTCGCTGCCTCAAAAACGAGCGAGGCATTACGTATGGTGAAGAATTTCTATAAGATAGATATATGGCAAAACGAAAGAAACAATCTGGTGTGAAGCGCGCACGGCAAGAGGCCCGGCCGGCTGAGCTTCCGTGTACTGACGAGCAGCCAGCCGTGGCTATTGTTGGCGGGGGCGCTTCGGGCATCGCGGCGGCGTGCGTTGTTGCGGCTTGCGCGCGCGCGGCGCAGGTGGGCGTGCGCGTCGTTCTTCTAGAAAAAGGCAGGCGCATGGGGTCGTCTATCTTGCGGAGCGGCAATGGACGCTGCAATTTCTCGCATGAAGATATGCGCCCCGTTCTGTTCAACCAACCCGCGTTCGTTGAGCAGGTCTTTGATGCGCTCGAGATGGCGTTCGCTGATTCTCCGTTAAAGACCTCGGGCGCTCCTGTGCGCAGCGCCTACGAGAACGCCGTTCTGCAATGGTTCACTTCTCTCGGTCTTGTTTGGCGTGAAGCGCCGCTTTCGGGCGGGGCGCTCTATCCGTTCTCGAACAAGGCTGCCTCGGTGCTCGAGGTGCTCGAAGCTGAACTCGATCGTTGCAACGTTGAGCGCTATTGCGGCGTTACGGTCGCGCAGATCGCACAACAGAAGGATCGTTTCGCGCTCGAAGTGCAGCGCACCGAAGAGAGCTCGCCAGGGAAGGGGGGCGCCGCTTCTGCGCATGCAGGCGGCATTGCTTCTGCGAATGCAGAAGGCGGAACTTCGGGCAAACGAGAGACCTTCTTCGCCGATGCTGTTGTCTATGCTGCGGGCGGAGGTGCTCCTTCCCTTCACGAGCAGGGCGTTCTCGCAGGCATCGAGCGTGTTGCTTGCCGGCCTGTCTTAGGACCGCTTGCCACCTCGACAGAGCTTCTTTCTGGTCTTGATGGCATTCGTGTGCGTGTTCGTTTGAGTTGCGATGCGAAAGGCTTTTCCGAAGAAGGTGAGCTGTTGTTTCGCTCGTATGGCATTTCCGGCATCGTGGTGTTCAATGCTTCGCGGTTCGTGGAAGCAGGCGATGTTGTCTCGCTCGATTTCATTCCTGAGCGCCCGCTTGCTCGATTGATCGATCTGCTGCAGGCGCGTGCTGCCTTTTTGGAGCAGCGCAATGGATCTGCTCCGACGGCTCTCGATCTATTGCGCGGGTTCTTCGTTCCCGAAGTGGCGCACGCGATCGTGCGCTCTGCGATAGCGAATTGCAGAGGTGCTGTGGGCGACCGATCGATGGCAGCAGAGATTGGGACTGCACGCCTCCTTGACGAAGCGATGATCGAAGCGGTCGCAAAAGCGATCAAGTCGTTCGAGCTTGAGGTCAAGGGCATCGGCGACGCAGGTCAGTGTCAGGTGCAGCGTGGTGGATTCTGTTCAGGTAGCGTGAACGCCAAAACCATGGAAGCATCTGCCGTTTCGGGCTTGTATCTTTGTGGCGAAGCACTCGATGTCGATGCTTCTTGTGGGGGGTATAACCTTCATTGGGCGTGGTCAAGCGGTCTTTTGGCGGGGCTTTCGATCGCGCGCGACCTGAATCTTCTGAAGCGGAAGACGCCGCCCGTTCCCTTTGAAAGCGCCGATGCGCGAAGAAAAGATGGCTCTTGCGCAACCGATCCGGCCTGGCGTATCGCTGCATCGGCTCTGGAGCGTGAGTCGGCATGATCGATGTTTCAGGTCTGAAGCTTTCGCTCGATGCGGGCTTGCCCGATGGTCGGGCGCTTGCGCTTCGAGAGATCGCTCGGCAGCTCGGCGTGAAGCCAGACTCGATCGAGGGCGCCCAATTGTTGAAGCGCAGCGTTGATGCGCGCAAGAAAGCGAACGTGCATTTCACCGCGAGCTATCGGTTGGAGCTGTCTTCCGAGTGCGAAGAGCGTTTGCTTGCGCGAGCCGAACAAAAGGATGCGAAGCTGAAGGGCTTGCAGATCAAGCCAGCCACTCCCTATGTGCCGCTTGAGATTCCTCGGCTTGGGGCGTCCGACCTGCCGCCGGTGGTAGTAGGCGCAGGGCCTGCTGGGCTCTTTGCTGCTTGGTACCTTGCGAAGAGCGGGCTCAAACCGCTTCTCGTTGAGCAGGGTGCGCCGGTGGAGGAGCGCGCGCACGATGTGGAGACCTTCTTCCGAACGGGAGAGCTCAACCCCTGGTCGAATATACAGTTTGGTGAAGGCGGTGCGGGCACGTTTTCCGACGGCAAGTTCACGACCAATCTCAAGAATCGCTATACGGCACATGTGCTGCACTGGTTCGTTGATGCGGGTGCTCCCGAGAGCATCCTATGGCAAGCGCATCCTCACGTGGGAAGCGATAATCTTGCGCGCATCGTGTCTGCCATTCGCGAGGACATCATTCGCCTTGGCGGCGAAGTGTATTTTCACACGAAGCTTGTTGAGATGAAGCTCGAAGACGGCCGGCTCACTTCGATCATGCTGCGTAATGCTCAAACTGGCGAAGAGACGCTTCAGCCTTGCACTGCGCTTGTCCTAGCATGCGGTCATTCGGCGCGCGACACGTTCGAGCTTATTCGTGATGCGGGGTTCGCCATGGAGCAAAAGCCCTTCTCGATGGGGGTGCGCATCGAGCATCCTCAGGCGCTCATCAACGAAGCGCAGTGGGGAAGCGCGGCAACGCACCCGGCGCTCGGCGCGGCCGAATACAAGCTAGCCATCCACCTTCCGAGCGGACGCAGCGTGTACAGCTTCTGCATGTGCCCTGGTGGAGAGGTGGTTGCCGCAGCTAGCGAGGCGGGTGGCATTGTTACCAACGGCATGAGCAACTACGCGCGCGATGGCAAGAATGCGAACGCGGCGCTTTTGGTGAACGTGGATCCGGCGGATCTTGCGAGCAGCGATGTGCTTGCTGGGGTCGAATTGCAGCGCGCGGTCGAACAGCGAGCGTATCGTGTTGCGCAAGAGCAGGGGGGAGCGCCCTATCAGGCGCCGGCGCAAACGGTCGGGGCGTTTCTGGGCAAAGAGCACGCTTTTGGTGGCGATACGGTGCACTGCGATCCAACCTACGAACGCGGCGTGGTCGAAGCGCCGCTCGATGAGGTGCTGCCCGATTTCATCACGAAGGCTCTGCGTGAAGCATTGCCGCTCATGGGAAAGAGGATCCGCGGTTTCGACAACCCAGGTGCGCTCCTTACCGCGCCCGAGACGCGCTCCTCTTCACCGATGCGCATCTGCCGCGACGAATCGCTCCAGGCTTATCGCGCGTGTTCGGCGGCGGAGGAAGTAAGTTCCGCGTCAGGGATCTATCCGTGCGGAGAAGGGCCAGGGTTTGCGGGCGGCATCATGTCGGCTGCGATCGATGGCATCAAGGTGGCAGAGGAGGTCGCGCGTTCGTATGAGGCTGCGCCAGCGGCTGTGAAGGGCGCTGCAACAGTGGCACAGGCTGTTTCACCAGCGTCTTTGCCTGTTTCGACCACTGAAGCAGCAGCTGCACTTCGAGCGGGCAAGCCGGTAATCTTTCCGACCGACACGGTGTTTGGACTTGGCGTTGCTGTGAACCACGCGCCTTCGCCTGCAGAGCTCTACCAGCTCAAACAGCGAACGGACGATAAGCCCATCGCCTGGCTGGTGGGAAACATCGACGATCTTGCGCGCTATGGGAAGAATGTTTCCGTCCAAGCTCTTGAACTTGCGCGCGCGCATTGGCCTGGGGCGCTCACGCTCATCGTTGAAGCCTCCGATGAAGTGCCGCCAGCTTACCGAAGCGCCGCCGGCACGATCGCGCTGCGCGCGCCCAACGACGCAACCGCACGTACGCTCATCGAGCAGGTTGGGCCGCTTGCCACCACGTCCGCGAACCTCTCGGGGGAGCCCGCACCAACGCGCACTGAAGAGCTCTCACCTGCGCTCACCGCATGTGTTGCTACGGTGGCGGGTGAGGCCTTGGGTGGTCATGCCTCCGCGGTGGTGGACTGCACGCAAACGCCCGCGCGCATCGTTCGCCAAGGAGCGATCACGCTCGATCTGTTCACCAACGGTTCACCCGCTAACGATTCAGAAACCATTACGAGAAAATGATCGGTTATTTGTTCGCGATCACTACTATGAAAGAACATCTTTGAGCCTCTTGGAGGCGGCAACATGAGGAAGGCAGGAACGTATGACTTCAGAAGTGCAAATCGAACGTATTGAGCATTTCATCGGCTCAAGTGACGGAACGTCGCAGTTGCGCGTTCTGCTCTGGATTCCCTACCTTCCCGAAAACGAACTCAAGGGCATCGTCCAGATCGTTCATGGCATGGAAGAGCACATCGACCGCTACGATGAATTCGCCCGTTTCCTTGCGCGCAACGGATTTGTGGTAGGCGCGCATGATCACGTGGGGCATGGCAAGAGCGTGCTCGACGCGCGCGACTTGGGTCACATCACGCTCGACCAGGGCGATGCGGTGCTCGTCAATGATGTCGACCGTGTTCGTCGAGCGCTGTTCGAGCAGTTCAGCGATCTGCCGTATTTCATCTTCGGGCATTCCATGGGAAGCTTCGTCACACGTGTCTACTTGAGCGAGCATGCCAAAGGCGTGCAGGGCGCGATCATATGCGGCACCGGCAACCAGCCTGCGTTGCTTGCACGAAGCGGGAATCTGCTCGCGCATACGATCGGCGCGGTGATGGGGGAGCGCTACAAGTCGAAAGTGCTCGATTCGATGGGCGCTGGTGGTTTTGCGCGCACGATCGAGAACCCCCGCACGCCGCTCGATTGGATCTCGGTCGACCCGGCGGTGGTCGATGCCTATATCGATGACCCGCTCTGTGGGGTCATGTTCACCGTGGGTGGGTATGCAGCGCTCACCGGGGTGGTCGCACGGGCGGTCGATCCACGTGTGGCGGCACGTGTCCCCAAAGATCTGCCACTGCTGTTCATCGCGGGCGCCGAAGACCCGGTGGGTGAGAACGGCAAAGCGGTCGTTCGCGCGGTCGAGTTGTATCGAGACGCGGGTGTAAAGGATGTTTCGCTCATCCTCTATCCGGGCATGCGCCATGAGATTCTGAATGAGCCTGGCAAGCAGACTGTCTATGCAGATGTGCTCGCGTGGCTCTGCGAGCATGCGCAAGAAGGAAACTAGCCGATGAGCGCCCAAGGTACGCGCCAGACAGCGCAAGCACCGGAGACCCTCTTCGATCAGGCGAGCAATTCACAGGATTCCTATGTGATCGCACTCGACCAAGGAACTACTTCATCCAGGGCAGTGCTGGTGGATCGCAGCGGAGCCATTCGCGCGATCACGCAAAGCCCCTTCCCGCAGATATTTCCTCGTCCAGGCTGGGTGGAGCATGATCCCAAAGACATCCTTTCGAGCCAGCTCAAAGTGCTCACTGAGCTGCTCGTTTCGCAGGGGTTGAGCCCTGAGGATATCGATAGCATCGGCATCACCAACCAGCGCGAGACGACCATCGTTTGGAATCGCCACACGGGTGAGCCGGTTCACAACGCGATCGTATGGCAGTGTCGCAGAACAGCGGAAGCGATCGATGAGCTGAAGCAAGACGAGACCATCGTGGAAGAGATCCGTTCGCGCACAGGTCTTATTCCCGATGCCTATTTTTCGGCGAGCAAGATCGCTTGGATCCTCGATAACGTCGAAGGCGCGCGCGAAGCGGCGCAAGCGGGCGACCTGCTGTTCGGCACCGTGGATACGTGGCTCATCTGGAATCTCACCCAAGGGCGCGTGCATGCGACCGACTATACGAATGCCAGCCGTACGATGCTCTTCAACATCAACACGGGCGAATGGGACGGCTGGTTGTGCGAGCTGTTTTCGATCCCGCCAGCTATGCTTCCCGAAGTGCGGCCTTCTTCGGGCAATTTCGGGCGAACGAGCAACGACATCCTGCCAGGCGGCATCCCGCTTACGGGGGTTGCGGGCGACCAGCAGGCGGCGCTCTTCGGCCAGTGTTGCTTTGCGCCAGGGGAAGCGAAATCGACCTTCGGCACCGGGTGCTTCATGCTCATGAACATCGGCACGGAGCCAGCGCTCTCGCATCATGGCTTGCTCACGACCATCGCAGCTTCGGCTTCGGGCGCGGAGGGGCTCGAGTACGCGCTCGAAGGCAGCGTGTTCATGGGTGGAGCGCTCATCCAGTGGCTCGAGGAAGGCCTGGGCCTTATCGATGATCCCGCAAGCACCTCGGCGCTCGCGCAAAGCGTGCCGGACTCTCACGGCGTCTATGTGGTGCCCGCCTTCACGGGCCTTGGCGCTCCGTATTGGGACGCGGACGCACGGGGAGCGATCTTCGGCCTCACGCGCGGTGTTGAACGGGCGCATCTGGTGCGCGCCTGCCTTGAGGCGCAGGGCTATCAGGTCTACGATGTGCTGCGCGCCATGGAGCTCGACACGGGAATCAAGCTGGGCCAACTGCATGTTGACGGCGGCGTGAGCCAGAACGATTTTCTCATGCAGTTCTGCGCCGACATCCTCGCAACGCCGCTCGCACGTCCCGCGATCGTTGAGAGCACGGCTTTGGGCGCGGCATTCCTGGCGGGGCTTTCGAGCGGGTTTTGGCGCGACAAGGAGGAATTGCGCCTGCTTCGCCAAGGTGCGTTCGTCTTCCAGCCCAAACTTACTGCAGCCGAGCGGGAAGAGTTGCTCGCAGACTGGAATGATTGCGTTTGTCGTACGAAGTCCGATTCGCCTTACGTATAATGAGAGCAATGCTTTTTCGAGCATTCATTTGCCGTCTTGCGCCGCTATCGTGGTGGCGCTCATAACCAGGAAGAAGGAAGGTCATGATCATCTCGCTCGGTTCCGATCATGCAGGGTTCGAACAGAAGGCTGCGCTGGCTGCGTTCCTTGTCGATGAAGGTCATGATGTGATCGATCGTGGGCCAGAGAACGATGATCGCGTTGACTATCCCGATTATGCGCTTTGTGTTGCGCGCGATGTTGCTGAAGGGGCAGCCGACTACGGCATCCTCGTTTGCGGAACGGGTATCGGCATGGCTATGGCAGCCGATAAAGTGCCAGGGATTCGTGCGGCAAATATCGTGAACACTGAATTCGCTGCGCTTTGTCGTGAACATAACGATGCCAACGTTCTCACGCTCTCTGGGCGCTTCGTGAGCCTGGAGGACAACAAGGAGATCGTGCGCGTGTTCCTCTCGACCGCGTTCGGCGGTGGACGCCATGCGCAGCGCGTGGAAAAGATCATGGCGCTCGATGAACTTTAAGGCTTAGCGCGAAAGAAAGGCGAAACTCGATGAAACGAACCATATCATCAGCAAAGACGCTTCAGGGCAAGTCGCGCGTTCTCGCGTGTGCAGTCGCGGTTGCAATGTGCGCGCTCATGGCGTGCATGGCGTTCGCACTTTCTGGTTGCAAGCCTCCTCAAGGTCAGCTTGCCGCTAATGCCGCGTTGGCTGAAATGAGCGCGATTCAACAGAAGAACCCTGAGTCGATCAGCTATCTGCCTGAGGTCTCGCAGGCCAAAGAGCTTGAGCAAATCGGCATTTCACAGGAAGAATTCTTCGACTGGTGGCTTGATGGCTTCACTTCCAGCTTGGGCGAGGTTGAGATGAACGGCGAAGAGAACGATGCGAAGATCTTCGCCTCCATCACCTGCAGGCAACTCGAGCCCGTCATCAAGCAATGGTCGAACGAGTATGTTGCTTGGCTGCTCGAGAACAAAGCAGCGATCGAGGCAGGTACAACGGAAGACCCGCTGGAATACGGCAGGAATCTGCTGAAGAGCATCTTCGAGAACACTGAGCCAACGCTTTGCCAGACCGAGATCCACCTTCACAAATACGATGATGACTGGAGCGTGGTGGGCGATCAAGATAACGGCGTGTACCGCGATGCGCTGTTGGGTTCGGTCGACAACCTTTCCGGTTACTATAGTGCGCCGATCGCAGAGCTTACCGAGCTGCATGTTGCTCTGCCCGCGGATGGAGCAGAGGCACAAGAACAGGCGCAAACTGAAGGCGAAAACGACAGTTCAGGCGAATAACAGATCAAGCAGTCTACTACGAGAGCAACCCGGGCGCAGTGAGCGCACCATCGTGAAGCAGCAGCGCTTCACCCACGAAAGGAGAAAGGCATGGCACAACCGATCCTTGTCGCACAAGACCCGCAAGTCGCAACCGCGATCGATCAAGAACTCGAGCGTCAACGTTCGTGCATCGAGCTGATCGCTTCGGAGAACTTCACGTCTCCTGCGGTCATGGAAGCGGTGGGCAGCGTGCTCACCAACAAGTATGCCGAAGGCTATCCGGGCAAGCGCTATTACGGTGGCTGCGAGAAGGTCGATATCGTTGAGGATCTGGCGCGCGATCGTGCGAAAGAGCTGTTCAAGTGCGGGTTCGCCAACGTTCAGCCCCACAGCGGCGCGAATGCGAATCTGGCTGCATATGTGGCAACGGTCGAGCTGGGCGATACCATCCTTGGTCTTTCGCTCGACCATGGTGGGCACCTTACTCACGGCTCGCCGGTGAACTTCTCGGGCAAGGATTACAAGTTCGTCGCCTATGGCGTGCACCCCGAGACCGAGCGCATCGACTACGATGAAATGGAGCGTTTGGCGAAGGAGTATAAGCCGAAGCTGATCGTGGGCGGCGCTTCAGCCTATCCGCGCGTGATCGATTTCGAGCGCATGGCAGAGATCGCTCATGAAGTGGGCGCCTATCTCATGATCGACATGGCGCATATCGCTGGTCTCGTTGCCACGGGCGCGCATCCGAGCCCCGTGCCCTATGCCGATATCGTGACGTCCACGAGCCACAAGACCCTGCGTGGTCCGCGCGGTGGATTCATCCTCACCAACAACGAAGAGCTCGCTACCAAGATCGACAAGGCGGTGTTCCCTGGTTCGCAGGGCGGCCCGCTCATGCATGTGATCGCAGGCAAGGCAGTTGCGTTCCAAGAGGCACTGCAGCCGGAATACGCTACCTATATCGAGAACGTGGTGAAGAACGCTGATGCACTTGGCAAGGGCATGGCCGATAGGGGATTGCGTCTCGTTTCGGGCGGCACCGACAACCACCTTTGCTTGGTCGACCTGAACCCCGCGAACATTACGGGCAAGGACGCTGAGAAGCTGCTCGAGCGTGTCGGCCTTACCGTGAACAAGAACACGATCCCGAACGAAACGCGCTCACCCTTCGTTACGAGCGGCATTCGCGTTGGTTCGGCTGCGGGCACCACGCGCGGCTTCGATGCCGAAGAGTTCTACACCATCGGCGAACTGATCGCCGCTACGGTGTTCAACGCTGAAGACGATACGAAGCTCGCAGAGATCTCGACGAAGATCGAGGAGTTGATCGCGAAGCATCCGCTCTATCCGAGCTTGTAATTAGACAGGTTGGGCGCAGGGGTCTTCCCCTTCTGCTCGACGCGCAGTTCCGCACGAGGAGTTTTCTCGTTTAAACTCTTTGAAACGAGAAAACGACGAGCTCAGGACTGTTTGAGCATCGAGTAGGAGGGGTGGGGCCCTGCGCCACGTAATATCTTAAGCAAGGGAACCCTTCTTCTCTTCTAGGAAAAACTATCTTAGGGTTGAAGTAAAGAGAGGCTTCTTCGGCGAGTAGAGGATAAGAGATAACTATGGAGACTATGCAGGAAATCAAAGAGCAGTACGCCGACCGCCTGGTCGTGATCGATCATCCGCTCGTTGAGCATAAACTCTCTGTCCTGCGCGACAAGAATACGCCGAGCAACATCTTCCGCGAAGCGCTGCGCGAGATCGCCCTTTTGGAGGTCTATGAGGCAACGCGTACCCTCGCTACTTCGCCGATCGACATCGAAACACCCATTGCTTGTGCGCACTGCCAAACCATCAAAGGCAAAGAGCCGGTCATCATCCCTATCTTGCGCGCTGGTCTTGCGATGCAAGAAGCGTTCATGGATCTCATTCCCACGGCGCAGATCGCACACCTCGGGATGAAGCGCGATGAAGCGACCCACGAACCCTATCTGTATTATGCGAACATCCCCGCTTCGGTTGCCGAGCGCTCTGTTCTTCTTGTCGATCCTATGCTCGCTACGGGCGGTTCGCTCGTTGCTGCCATCCAAGCAGTGCGCGAGCGCGGGGCGAAGGATATCACGTGCGTGGTCATCGTGGCTGCTCCTGAAGGGATAGCGCGAGCATTCGAGTTCGATCCCGCTATTCGCATCATCACAGCAGCGCTCGATGAGGGCATGAATGAAGATGCCTACATCGTCCCCGGATTGGGCGATGCGGGAGATCGTATCTTCAACGCACTCAACGCTTAAGCTCGCCTGCTCGCGCGCAGCTTCCACAAATCTTATATATAGTTCAGGAAAAAAGGTGCACGGGTTCGATCGTTTGGACCACAGCGCTTGCATGCTTGTTTATACTTGAAGCAAGGCAACGATGAAGGAGCATCTATGGAAGAGACGACAAACCCACAACAAGCACCAGGTGCGTTCGTTGACACGCGTCCTTCTTGGGATGAGTACTTCATGAAGCTTGCCGAAGAGGTGGCAACACGCACTACGTGCTTGCGTCGTGCAGTAGGGGCGGTCGTCGTGAAGGATCGCCGCATCCTTGCCACGGGCTATAACGGAGTGCCCACCGGTCTTCGCCATTGCGCCGAAACAGGGTGCTTGCGCCAGCAGCTCGGTGTGCCTTCAGGGCAGCGCCACGAGATCTGCCGCGGACTTCATGCCGAACAAAATGCGCTCCTGCAAGCTGCACGCTATGGCATCAACATCGAAGGTTCTTCGATCTACATAAACACGCAACCGTGCGTCGTGTGCGCCAAAATGCTCATCAATGCGGGCATCAAAGAGATCGTTTACAAGAACCCTTATCCCGACGAGCTTGCCATGGAGCTCCTTGAAGAATCGGGCATCACGCTGCGCGTATTCGACCCAGAATAATCTGAACGCATTCATTTCACCACTTACCCCAGAATCGAGCATCTTATCGGAACTCATAACCGTGCCGTTTAGGGTTGGTTTATGCTTCAAAAGGCTGAGAAGTGTGTAGTTTCTGCAGATTTGAAAGTTGGTCTGATGGCAGCAGCAATCGCATTAGGAATCCTCGCCGGTATTGCCGGTTTCATTCCGCTTTTCATTGCGCTTCGTCTTTCCCGCAAATCTACTTCTACCTCCCCTTTGAGCGCTGGTCTCTACGGTTTGGGCGGATTCTTCGTCTCGCTCATCGTGGTGGCGGTCGCACTCATCATCTGTGCGGTCGTTGCGCGCGAAATGGTCCTTCCGTTCGCGGTCGCCGAGATCCTAACGCTCGTGGTGGTCACTTCGATCTATGTCGTGTACAAAAACGTGCTAGCTAAAAAGCGCGTTAAGAAATAAGTACGGAAAGGTAAGGAATCTCAATGGGTGAAGCATTGGAGAAATTCGTCGCGGAGGCGCAAGGCTTATATGCCAACTTCGAATCGACGACGCTCTTTTCCATTGGCGGATGGAACATCTCGCAGTACACGCTGTATATGTTCATCGCTCTCGCATTGGTGCTGCTGGCAGTGCTCATCGGCGCACGTAAGCTGGAGTTCATTCCGCACAAGAAGTTCACGGCTATTCTCGAATATGGCTACGACTTCATCTCCAACAGCGTTGGTGCAGATGTTATCGGCGAAGGCTACAAGAAGCACATTCCCTTCCTGGCTACGTTGTTCTTCTTCATCTTGTTCGCTAACGTGATCGGCCTTATCCCTGGTGCGAAAGCCGCAACGGGCACCATCTCCATCACGTGGGCGCTCGCACTTGTTTCCTTTATTTACTTCAACTTCTACGGATTCAAGCAGCTCGGCTTCTTCAAGTACATGAAGAGCTTCGCGCCGCATGGTGTTCCGGGCCCCATGATCCCGGTCATCTGGTTCTTAGAGTTCGTTTCGATGGTCATTCGCGTTCTTACGTTGGCCGTCCGTCTTTATGGCAATATGCTGGCAGGTCATATGATCCTTGCCGTTTTCTCACTGGCAACCACCATCTTCCTGCAAACCGCTATCTTCAGCATGGACCTGGTCGTTGGTATTCCGGCTATTGCCTGGTTCTTCCTGCTCTTCTTCATGTATGCGCTCGAGACGCTGGTTGCGTTCTTGCAGGCATACGTTTTCACGATCCTGTCGTCGTCCTACATAGGTATGGCCATCCATCCTCACTAGGCCGCAAGGCAGCCGCGCTTTGGGGGTCGTGCGATCCCTGCCCGTTGAACTTGGTTCTAAAGCGCGCGTTGGACTAACGGGTGAAACGATCTTGGTAGTTCAGCTGGTACGAAAAAGATTTTTCAGCTGGGTTAATTAGACATGAATGAAGAAATAGGTCTTCATTCAAAAAAGGAGGTAATCGTGGAATTGACTATTGTGCTCGCAGCACTCAAGGTTGTAGGCTATGGCCTTGCAGCTATCGGTCCTGGTATCGGTATTGGCATCGCTACCTACGGTTTGTGCGTCTCTGCAGCTCGTCAGCCTGAAATGAAGGGTCAGCTCATGGGCTACTTCTTCATCGGTGCTGCTATGTCTGAGGCATTGGCACTGCTCGGCTTGGTTCTCTTCTTCATCGGTTAGAAGTACCTTAGCGGTTACGTAATTTCCGATAGACAAGAAGGAGGCAAGCGAATTGAAAGCAACTGTAAGCAAATATGTACACTACCTGGCGATCGGCGTTGTCGCATTGCTTGGTGTGGCTGCATTTTGCCCCCTGCCTGCATTCGCTGCTGAAGAAGGACAAGGAATCGGCGCGATTCTTCCGCACATGGATGAATTCATCCCGATGCTCGTCGCCTTCATCATCTTGTGGATCATCCTCGCCAAGTTCGGCTGGCCGCTGTTCGACGGCATGCTGAAGAAGCGCGAAGACACCATCAAGAATTCCCTGGAGAAGTCCGAAGAGGCTCGCCAGGAAAGCGAACGTTTGCTGGCAGAATATCGCGAACAGCTTGAAGGCGCTAAAGCCCAGGCTCAGCAAATGCTCAATAATGCTCGTCAATCCTGTGATGCGATGGAGTCCGAGGCGAAGCAGAAGGCTCAAGAAGAGGCTGCTGCTATCGTTGCGAAGGCTAAAGTCGCTATCGAGGCTGAAAAGCAATCGGCGATCTCTGAACTCAAGGGTTCGGTCGTCGACCTTTCCGTTGACATTGCTACGCGTGTGATCGGCGAAGATTTCAGCGACGAAGAGCATCGCAAGCTCATCGAGCGCTACGTGAAAGAGGCAGGTAGTCTAAATGCCTAATCGTCACGTCATCAATGAAATTATTGCAGCCTATGCTAACGCTGCACTCGAGGGCGCTCACAACATGGGCGGGCGAGATGCTGTCGTTGAGGTTCGCAACCAATTGATCCAGATCTTGGAATTCATGTCCACCAACATCAAGCTTCGTCTTTCGTTGGATGATGAGGTGTACACCCCTGAACAGCGCAAGGAAATCGCGCGCAACGTCTTCGAGGGCTACAACCCCATTCTGGTTGAACTGTTGGGCGTCATGGCTTCTCGTGGCGATGTTGAAAAGCTTCGTCGCGTCTATGCAGACTACGAGAACCTGATCGTTTCC
>UPYK01000003.1 GCA_900538545.1 uncultured Eggerthella sp.
CCCGCCTCTTTGCAAGCCTCTTCGAAACGCTTGATATCTTCAGGATCGATCGCTTTAGCCGCCCCTCCGCGCGGGTTGCGCGTGAAGAAGGCGAACGTGTTAGCGCCGATGCTCTGCGCACTCTTCGCCATCGCCTCATAGCCTTTTCCTGAAGACAGGTGGCATCCGATGATCAACTCTTGTTGCATAACAAACCTCTATCGTATTAATGAGCAGATGCGAGCAGCTCTTTTGCATGGGCTAACGAGGTTTCATCAACGCGCCCAGAAAGCATGCGGGCAACTTCCGCAACCCGCTCTTCAGCGGACAGCGCTCGGATATCAGTGGTAAGTTCGGGCGCTTCGTGCTTTTCGACAAGATAATGAGCATCTCCCACTACCGCAACCTGCGGCAAATGCGTGACCACGATGAGCTGGTGAGTCTGCGCTAAGTCTTTCAGCACAGCCGCCAACGCGAGCGCAGTCTTGCCTCCAACACCCGCATCGATCTCGTCGAAAACGAGCGTATCAACATCATCGCAACTGCCCAGCACCACCTTGAGCGCCAGCATCACACGACTGACCTCGCCGCCCGAAGCGATAGCCGATAGCTTTTGCGGAGAAAGCCCGGCGCCAGGAACGAACAGGTAATCGAGCGCCTGCGTTCCCCAACGCGTCCATGCTTCGCGCGCAAGATCCTGAAGCTCCACCACCAAAGAAGCACTCCCCATCTCAAGACGAGCCATCTGAGCGGTGACCGCAGCAGAAAAGCGCGGTGCCATCTCTTCGCGAGCAGCCGCGAGCGCATCAGCCGCCGAAACAAGCCTATCTTCAGCTTCCTCGCGCGCACGCTTCGCTTCCGCGAGCAACTCGTCGCACGAATCATAAGAAGCAATGAGCTGGTTCGCTTCAGCGAAGGTTGCGAAGACCTCATCCATCGTTGGACCATATCCGCGCATGATACCTTGAAGCGCCGAAAGGCGCGTTTGCCGCACTTCGAGCTCGTCTTCCGAAAAATCGATGCTCGCCTGATAGCGCGCAAGCTCATGACCCACATCCTCGAGCAAGAAATACGCTTCGCGCACCGCTTTCTGCTGCGCCTCGACCGCCCCATCAACGCCTGCGATCTTGTCGATCGACACCTGGGCATCCTGTAACTTCTCGAGCACGCCACCTTCAGCAATGAGCACCTGATAGGCTGATCGCGTCTCACCAGCCAGCATCTCGGCGTTCTCATAGAACGGAAGCTCTTGGAGCAAGGCCTCGTATTCGCCAGGCTGTGGATCGACCGCAGCGATCTGTTCGACCGTGAAACGCGCTCGATCGAGTGCAACGGAATCCGCTTCGCGCAGCTTCTGCAAACGCTCGACTTCCGCCTGCGCAGCCGCACACGCATCGAACGCTTCTTGATAGTGCTCGAGCGCAGGGCCGATGCTCGAAGCACCCCATCTATCGAACAGCTTTCGCTGGTAGGCAGCATTGAGCAATTGCTGATGCTCATGCTGGCCGCACAGATCGATGCTCGCGCCAACCCCCGAAGCAAGATCCTTCACGCCCGCAAGCGACCCATCGATGGTCACCCGCGAACGACCATTGAGTCCCACTCGGCGACAAACCACAGTGCCATCTTCGGAGGATACGCGCATCTCTTGTTCGGCAGGTCCGCCGGGCTCAGTTAATACCCCCTGTTGGGCAGATCCGCTCTGTTCAGCGGGCACTTCTTGCTCATCAGCTTCAGCACTTTCGAGGAAGAAGCGTCCCTCAACAGCAAGTTCAGCCGCGCCTTCGCGGATCATTCCCGCATTCGCGCGTTCGCCCACCAAAAGCTTGAGCGCATTCAATAAAGCGGTCTTACCCGAGCCAGTTTCGCCCGTTATCACCGTCATGCCACTTGAGGGTTGAAAAAGGGTATCACGAATAAGTGCCACATTGGCAATATGCATTTCATCGAGCATACGTAGGCCTTTCTCCAGCAACGAATAAGCTGGTCGATTCACGATCAAGAGCGCGTCTTTCGTGATGCCCACAGACGCTGTTGCGCCCCTCGAACCAATGCTTCGATCGAATCAATTATATCGATGCACTTACTTTATGTCTTCGTCGTTGCGTGTTTTGTGCCGCGCGTAAATCATCTGCCAAACTACATAAACGCCCAACACGAACGCACTCAAATAGCCGACTATCCCAAGCAGCGGCACGCCTAAGAATCGTGGCATCATATCTGTCGTGCAGATGATGCTCGAACCGATGAAGAGACCTGCCGAAATGAGCGCAAAAGCAAGATAGCCCGTAAGCGAATAGACGGTCGATTTAAGATCCTTCGGCATGTTCATCTCGGCGCCAAGGCTGATCTCCCCCTCGTTCAGCATATCGAGCGTATGGGAAAGTTGGGTCGGCAGTTTCGTGCTCGCATCGAGCGAACGGGCGCTCTGAATGCCCATCTCCTTCATCTTCTGGAGCATCGCATCGAGCGTGAGCGTTTTCTTCTGGATGTGATCAGAAACGATCTCGACGATATTCGTGGTAGGTGAAAGATCAGCGACCACCCCTTCGATGGTCATGAACCCGCGCGCAAGCATAGTGAACGACGGATTGATCACCAAATTCTGAGAGCGCAGGATCTCGATGACATCCATGAATGCTTCACCGATGTTGATGTCCTCCAGATCGGCGCTTGCATACGAATTCAACAGCTCTGCCATCTGCTGCAATAGCCGCCCCTGATCGACTGGCCCCTTGATAGAAGTAAGACCGAGCGCTGCCTCCTTGAGCTCGTAAGGATCCTTCGCAGCAATAGCCGCGAACGCTTGATTCACCAACGCCCGCTGCGAGGAATTGAGCGAGCCGGTCATGCCCAGATCGATCCAGACGATCTCCTGGTCGCGCACGATGATGTTGCCCTCATGCGGATCGGCATGGAAGAATCCCGCATCGATCACCTGCATGATGTAATTCTGCGCCAAGCGGTTCGCAAGCTCGCCGAGGTCGTTGCCCTGCGCAATGAGCGCGGCATGGTCGTTTATCTCTGGCCCCGAGACATACTCCATCACCAGAATGGACTCCGAAGAGTATTCAGGATACGGACAGGGGCACGTGACCCCCTCGCTTCCTTCAAGCTCCTGGTGGAACTGCACCAGATTATTGAGCTCGATCGTGAAATCAAGTTCGTTTGCGGTCGTGCGCTCGAGCTCGGTCAAAAGACCCTCCAGCGTTCCTACCAGTTCTTTATGTTCGATAGTGCCGACCTCAGCAAACGTCAGAAGATGCCGCAGCAAGGTCAAGTCTTCAGCCATCTCCTCCTTGATCCCTGGGCGACGAACCTTCACTGCCACTACCGAGCCATCCAAGAGCGTGGCCTTGTGCACCTGTGCGATCGATGCAGACCCCAGTGGCTTCTCTTCGATCGATGCGAACACGGTATTCCAGGGATGACCGAAGTCTTCCTCGATGCACGCGATAACGGTGGCGAAGTCGAGCGGATCGACATTGCTTCGCAACTCGGCGAAGGCCTCACAATAATCCTTGGGCAAGATGTCGGCACGGTTCGAAGCAAGCTGCCCGATCTTCACGTAGGTGGGACCCAGATCCTCCAAGAAGCGCACAGCCTTTTGAGGATCCATGCCGTGAAGAACCTGGTCCTTGTGCACGATCTCGAGTATCTCTTTCGCACGCTTGCCAGAGGTCTTATCGTTGATGGTCACTTGGGCAAGCTTCATCAACTGCTTGAATGTTGGCATCGCTTGTTCCTCCTGAACACAAGATCGGCTTCAATGCAGGAGCTTGCAGGCATCACGCATCCAGCGCTGTTCATCAAAAGAGTAACGAAAAGAGAGCAGCCGCCATCAAGAAAACGAGAATTGAAAACGAGCTGTGGTTTTTATCGAGTGTCCTGCCAGGTGTCACATCTTGATCAAAAAACATGCGATCAGAAAGACCCAAGAGAAACAAATGCACTAAACTAAAGCAAGGGGAAAGATTAAGGGGGACCTATGCAATTCGAGACCATTCTTACTGAAGAACGTGATGGCATCTTCATCATCACCTTCAACCGCTTAGAAGCGCGCAACGCCATGAACAATCTGATGACCAAAGAGATCGGTGATGCCCTTGAGTATTGGGATCACAACGATGATCTGCGCGTTTGCATCATCACCAACAACGGACACGTCTTCTGTGCAGGATCGGATCTAAAGGAACTGGCAGCAGGTGCTTATGAAGTGCCCGAGGGACGCGAGAAATGGGGCTTTGCGGCTATGACCAAGCGCTCGTTCGACAAGCCGATCATCGCGGCGGTGCATGGCAAAGCTCTCGGCGGCGGCATGGAGATCGTTGCCGCATGCGATCTGTTTTCGGCTTGCCTGAACCCCGTGTTGGTCTTACGGCAGCGGGTGGCGGTCTTCTTCTCCGCCTTGCTCAGCAGATCCCGATGAAGTTCGCCATGGAACTCATGCTGGTCGCAGAACCCATCTCTGCGCAAAAAGCTAACGACTGGGGAATCGTGAATTACGTCGTGCCCGACGATCAGGTGCTGGATAAGGCCATCTACCTGGCCCAAAAGATCATTCTTGGCGCACCGCTTTCGATCAAATACACCAAGAAGACCGTTATCGAGACCATGGGCGAGAATTTCCCCTATCCCTCTAAGGGCTGGGAAACGCTCGAAGAATATGAGAAGATCACGCGCGCGAGCGAAGACGCCCACGAAGGCGAGGTCGCATTCGCCGAAAAGCGCAAGCCTGTCTGGACGGGTCGCTAACTAACGAACGGCAGCCGATGTCTCACGAACAAAGCGTGCCACATATCCATTCGAATAAGAACGAAGGCCGGTCGCACGATCGGTCTTCGTCGCTCGAAGACACAACGCTTGCGCGCGCGAACAAGCTGATACCTCCATGCGTTGTCTCGGTGATCGACCTGCTTGAATCCGCAGGTTACGAGACTTGGCTCGTTGGCGGTTTCGTTCGCGACCTCTTGCTCGAACGCCCGCTTCACGATTTCGATCTCACTACTGCTGCTCCTTGGCAGCAGGTGAAAGAGCTCTGCGTTGCTGCGGGCTACGCAGCGCATGAGACCGGCACCAAGCATGGGACCATCACGGTGGTTGCAGATGATACCGCACTCGAGATCACCACGTTTCGAACTGAAGGAGCCTATCTCGATCATCGTCATCCTTCCGAGATCATCTTCACCGACTCGATCGAAGAAGATCTAGCCCGCCGCGATTTCACCGTGAACGCGATGGCGTTCCATCCGGCACGCGGCATCCTCGATCCCTTCGGTGGCCAGACCGACCTGCGCGAAAGAATGATCCGTTGCGTAGGAGATGCGAATGCGCGCTTTTCCGAAGATGCGCTACGCATCTTACGCGCGCTGCGTTTTGCGTCCCAGCTAGACTTCACCCTGGAACCGAAAACCGCTCATGCTGCGCTCGATCAACGCGAAGACCTGCGCTTGATCGCTGGTGAGCGCATCGAAGACGAGCTGACTAAGCTTCTCTGCGGCGAAAACGTCTACCGAGTGCTCATGGATTACACCGCTGTGCTGAATGTGGTACTTCCCGAGCTCATCGCCATGGAGGGCCTCGACCAGAAGACGAAATATCACATCTACGATGTTTACGAGCACACCGCTTGGGTGGTGCATTACTCGCCCGCCACCCCGCTCGCGCGCTGGGCAGCACTGTTGCACGATGTCGGCAAGCCCGATACCTTCTTCACCGACGAAGAAGGCGTAGGCCACATGTATGGCCATCCGAAAGTGAGCGTTGAGCACCTGCACAGCATCGCAAAACGACTGCACTTTTCACGCGCGTTCACGAACGATCTTGCCCTGCTCGTGCGCTATCACGATACGCGCCCAGCGCCCACGAAGAAGTCGATTCGCCGACTGTATGCCAAGCTCGAGAACAAGGAATATCTCTTCCATGCCATGTGCGATCTGATGCGCGCCGATTCGCTTGCGCAAGCGCCCGAATACCACGAGCGCGTGAACGAGATCGATGAGCTTGAAGCGCTCTTCGACGAAATGATCGCTGAAGATGAAGTGTTCTCGCTGCGCGATCTGCCTCTCTCAGGCAAGGATCTGATCGAAGCGGGCATTCCCGAAGGTCCTGCTATCGGCGAAGCACTCGAAGCAGCGTTCCAAGAGGTGATCGAAGAGCGGCTACCTCTCGATCACGATGCGCTCCTCGCCTTCGCCCTCAGCTTTCACAATAGATGACAAACTACCCGGTCGTTCGACACCAACTCGATCAGCGGAGAGGGCGAGGCAACGAGGTGACTCTTTGCCGACTAAATTCTTAATTAATAAAACCCGAGCAAAGCAGCGACGCACGAAAGAACCTGCAGAATGCAGGTTCTTGAGCAGGGAAGCGGGGAACCTCGTGTCTCGCGCTCTCCGCTGATCGAGTTGATGGCGAACGATCGGGTTGTTCGCCACCTTTTAGGCTTTAGCGCCGTATTGGGCGTAATAGGAATCGATGGCTGCTTTGAGCACATCGTCAATGATGATCTTGCCCTGCACTTCCTTGTTATACAGGCATTCGGTCACTTCTTCCATGGTTACGATGGCAGCTGTGGGGAACCCATAGCGCTCCGAAACCTCATCGAGCGCGCATTTCTTGCCTTCTTTGCCTACTTCCTGGCGATTGAGCGAGACCATGAGGCCCACCACTTCCACATCGGCCTGCGCCTTGATGATGGGATAGGTCTCTTCGATCGATTTGCCTGAAGTGGTCACATCCTCCACCATGAGCACACGATCGCCATCATGCAGATCGCTACCGAGCAAGATGCCCGTGTCGCCATGGTCCTTTACCTCTTTACGGTTGGAGCAGTAACGCACCTCTTTGCCATACAGCTCGTTCAGCGCCATAGCGGTGACCACGGAAAGCGGGATACCCTTGTACGCCGGTCCGAACACCACATCGAAATCGAGTCCAAAGTTCTGCTCGATAGCTTGTGCGTAGTAGATTCCCAAACGGTGCAGCTGATCGCCCGTAACGTAGGCGCCCGCATTCATGAAGAAGGGAGACTGCCTTCCGCTCTTCAGCGTGAATTCGCCGAACTTGAGCACATCGCTCTCGACCATGAACTCAATGAACTCTTCTTTGTAGGCTTCCATCAAAGCTCCCTCCGCATGCTTCTTCGTTGGTTGAATCGATGTTTCCATCTTACCAGCATCTTCTGAGGAATCTTCGGTCACCTTGAGATCAGCCGGGATGAGCTTCCACAGGTGACGCACTACCCGGTCGTTCGACACCTTAGCGGGTGCGCAGGGGTTTCTTACCCCAATAGAGCCAGAAGAAGCGGTTCTTGATAGGAGCGGTATTGCCCACCTTCTCGAGCGTGGCCAGCGCAACATTGCGCGCCGAATCGGGCTTGCGCAGCTCCGCCCCGCCCTCTATCATGCGATCGAGCATCGCAGGGTCTTTCTGGATCTCGCGCAACTTCTCCAGCAGCTCAGGTGAAGTAAGCACTTGATAAGCCGCTCCCGCGCGAGTAACGGTAGTGGTGTTCGCGTCTTCCTGACCGAACGAACGCCCCACGATGATGAGCGGCAAACGCGAACAGAGGCATTCGGTAACCGCCAAACCGCCCGATTTAGCAATAGCCAAGTCGGCTGCATTCATCAGTTCGGCGATCTTCTCAACATAGTTATAGACAGAAACATTCGGAACGCCGCAATCAGTGCAGTGTTTACGCACTTGATCAGCATATTCTTCGTCGCTTCCGGTCAAGAAAACGAAATGCATATCATCGAACGCAGCAAGGTCTTCGATGATCTCATCCATGAGCTCGCGAAAGAGCACATAGGGCTGGCGCAAACGCGCGCCCGCGATAACGAGCACGATCTTCTTATCCACAGGTAGCCCATATTTTTCAAGGACAGCAGTGCGATCATACTCTTGATTGAAGCTCGGCTTAACGGGAATGCCCGTGACCTTGATGTCCTCTGGCTTCACCTTGCGCGGATAGAGCTCTTCTTTCATGAGCTCATCGGCAACGCAGAACAGGTCGCTGAAGCGATGCGGCCACAACCCCTCCACGCCATAGTCGGTCGGCACGCAAACCACCGGGAAGTCGAGCTTGGTGATCATGCGCGCAGCCACTGCCGCATTCGCCGCAACGATGTGCGTGGTCACAATAGCGATCGGTTTGCGCTTCGCCACATAGCGGGTGAAGGCGGAATACATGAAATAGGACCAAATGCTGCCGCCGCCCCACAGAAGGCGCCCGGTCAGAACGTAATGCCAAGTTATGTCGTAGATATAGCGCGTCGGACCCGTGAAGAGCGTGGTCGTTTTCTCACCATCGAACTTCATATACCCGAAGTCGAGGATGTCGAGCAGTTCGATATCGGCATTTTCAGGAACGAGCGGATGGTTACCGCGTAGGCGCGCAAACGCTTCGGCAGTAGAAGCTGCCGCGCTACGATGCCCTGAACCGACCGAAGAATAGAGCGCGATAACGAGCGGACGATCCGATTCTTCGTTGGCGGTGGTGTTCACCGGAAAAAGATCGGAAGCGCCGATCATGCCTGTTTCAGGCAAGGACTCTTCAGAGCTGTCTTGCTCCGTAAGCTCTGGCATGATCATGGCACCTCCTCTCTTCAGCGTGCAAGATCGATTCAATACTATAGGTCATATCTATACTAGTGAATAATCTCGCAGAATCTCGATAATAAAAGCGGAGGTCGACCACAAGCCGGTATTACGCAAGCTGCGGCTTCTTCGCATCATCCTTCTCGGCCATCGCTTTGATGGTGACGATATTGGCCATGGTGCCGCGGATGACATCCGCGCGCGAAAGCGAACCGACCAGCTCGCCCTCCTCGACTACCGGCACTTTCTTGATGCGCTTTTCGGAGAGCAGACGACAGGCATCTTCAAGCGAGGAATCGCTCTTCACCGCGATCACGTTCTTGGTGGCGATCTGCATGACGTTCATATCGATGAGCTTGCTGATGCGCTGCGGGAACGTTTGCGGATCGGGAACCTGATAGAGCATGTAGGTCGAATCAAGGATGCCGTCGTTGCGGCCGATGTATTTCATGATGTCGCCATCGGAGATGAAGCCGACCACCATCTTGTTGTGGTCAACGATCGGAACGCCGCTCGCTTTGTTGTCGACCATGATCTGGGCAACCTCGCGAATCGAAGCGGTGCTCGCAACGAAATACGGCTCCGGGTTCATCGCGCGAGAGACCGGGATCTCATCGGTATTGTCGCTCGGGCTGAACTGTTGCATGGACATAGGTGCAATGTGCGTGTCGCGCTTGCGCTTGTCGCGCACGAAGAACATGACGACGATGAATGCGATAGCTGCCAGAACCGCCGTTGCCACGAACGCCAGATGGTCGCCCTCATAGAGCTGCATGGTGGGGTCGGCGCTCGGTGCGATGGTCGAACCGAGCGCCGAGATGGACACGATGAGCGCCGTCATGAACGCAGCCGAGACCTGGTTCAGGGTGTTCGTTACCGCATTGGCATGCTGGATGACGCTATTGTCGAGCGAGTTGATACCCCATGTGTTCATCGGCGTGGTGAGGAACTGGATACCCAGCGCAACTACCGTGTAGATGGCGCAGATGACCAGCAGATCAGTGTTCATATCGAAGAGCAGGAAGCCGAGCGTGCCCACGAAGAAGATGGTAACGCCTGGCACCACGCACTTGCGCACGCCCCAACGGTCGAACAGGCGGCCTGCGAAGTAACCGACGAAGGCGCCGATCAGCGCACCGGGCAAAAGCGTGAGACCTGTCTCGAGCGCCGAGAAGCCACGCAGGGTCTGCAGATAGAGTGGCAGGATAGTGCCGAGGCCGATCAACACGCCGAAGTTGATGATGGCAACGATGATAGCGATGCGGTAATTGCGCGTCTTCAAGACCGTTACCTTGAGCAGCGGATTCTCAAGCTTAAGCTGTCTGCGCACGAAGATAGCAATGACCACCAGGCCAACCACGATGAAGCCTGCGGTCATAGCGGGATTCGTAGTCGAAGAGAAGGTGGAGAGCCCGTAGAGCAGGCACACCAAACCGACCGTGGAAAGCAGAACTGACAGCTTGTCGAAAGACGTGCGCTCGAAATCGCCGTAGTTCTCAAGGAATTTCACCGCTGAAAGGACCAAGAGAACGCCTACCACCGTGATGACCACGAAGAGCATCCTCCAGCCGATGCTATCCACGAGCACGCCAGAGAGCGTCGGGCCGACTGCTGGCGCGAAACCGATCACGAGCGAGACCAAGCCCATCGCGCTTCCGCGCTTCTCACGCGGGAAGATGAGCAGGAGCACCGTGAAGATCATGGGCATGAAGACGCCTGCCGCGATAGCCTGGCACACGCGGCCGAGCAACAGGAAGATGAACCCGGGCGAAAATGCGCAGAGCAAGCTGCCGGCTGTGAAGATGATCAGGCCTGTGATGAAGAGCTGACGCGTACTAAAGCGACCGATCAGAAACGCCGAGAGCGGAATGACCACTGCTTCAACGAGCGAGTAAATGGACATGACCCACTGTACGGTTGGCGCATCGATAGAAAGATCGCGCATGATAGAAGCAAGCGCTGGCGAGAGCAGCGTTTGATTGAGCACGACCACGAAGGTACCGATGAGCAAGACGGCTACCGTTGAAATCTGCTTGCGTGTAAGACCCATACAGACAGATCCTTTCCAAAAAAAGATGCGTACGATACTTGAGCGAGCGAGGAGCTTTTCGTCTCCTGGCCCCGAATTTCATCCGTGAAAAAAGGACGGCCAGTTCCGTCCTTTCCAAACTGCAGCGTTATTCGCTACAAGAAGAATGTTGAATAAACAACAATTCTTTACCTTATTACTCTTGAGAAAAAAGAGAAGCGCCGCTCTTTCAAACGGCGCAACTTCTCCATATTTATCGTTCAAATGCGGCGGTCAGCGGTCACTTCCCGCAAGGTGACAAACTACCCGGTCGTTTGTCACCTTATCGCTGCTCGATGGGGACGTAATCCTGCTCTTTGACCGCGGTCTTGTATGCCGGACGAATGATGCGCTTGCCCGTGAGGATCTCTTCCATGCGATGCGCAGCCCAACCCGCCATACGCGAGCAAGCGAAGAGCGGCGTGATGAGATCGGCCGGGATGCCCATCATGGAATACACGAAGCCTGAATACATGTCCACGTTCGCGCACATGTCCTTATTCGTGCCCTTTTCCTGCAAGATAACCTCAGGTGCCAGACGCTCGATCGACTTCAGCAGATTGAGCTCAGGCTCATATTCGGTACCCTCGGCAAGGCGCGTCGCGAAATCCTTGCAGATGATGGCACGCGGGTCGGAAAGCGTATAGACCGCGTGGCCCATGCCATAGATAAGACCCGTCTTGTCGTACGCTTCCTTGTTCACGATCTTCGCGATATAGGCAGCGACTTCATCGTCGTCTTCCCAGTTCTTAACGTTCTCTTTGATCTCTGCTTGCATACCAAGCACTTGATGGTTCGCACCACCGTGCTTCGAGCCTTTGAGCGATCCGACCGCGCCAGCGTAAGCCGAATACGGATCGGTATCGGCAGAAGAGAGCACGCGGCAGGTGAACGTGGAGTTATTGCCGCCACCATGCTCTGCGTGCAAGCACATCATGATGTCAAGCATGCGCGCCTCTTCGGGCGTGAACGCGCGATCAGGACGCAGCATGGAAAGGATGGTCTCCGAAGAGCTCTGACCTGGAACGAAACGATGCATGATCATCGAATCGCCGTGGAAATACGCCTGCTTCGCATGGTAGGAGAGCACCATGATGCGCTGCAGACGAGAGATGAGCGAAATAGCTGTTTTGATCTCATGCTCGATGGAACGATCTTCGGCGTTGGGGTCGTCTGCATAGAGCGAGATGATCGAACGCGACAGCATGATCATCAAGTCTGCTGCGGGATGGCGCATGATACGTGCAGCCGTGAAGCCATCGGGCAGTTCGCGCTCTGCATCGATAGCAGCCACGAACTGGTCGAGCTCGTCTTGCGTAGGAAGTTTGCCGAGCATGAGCAGGTACGCGACCTCTTCGAAACCATAACGCTTGCTGGGAGAAGTATCGCTGAGCAGATCGTAGATATCGTAGCCACGGAACGTGAGCTTGCCTTCGACGGGAACCTTGTCGCCTTCGTTCATCATATAGCCATGAACGTTCGAAATGTTCGTGATGCCCGCGATCACGCCCGATCCATCGTTGTTGCGCAAGCCTCGTTTGACAGGATACATGTCATAGAGGGCCGGATCGACGGAATTAACCGTTACAATATCATCATAGAGAGCACTGCTTTTGTCTTCGCTCATACACGCTTCCTTTCAACCGTAAAGTTGTATTGTAGCGCGAAAAGCGAATCTTCTGTATATAGAACGCGATCTAACCAGACGACAGGGACGGCTCATGTCTGAAGCGAACATACCTCAAGAACCTCAAGCGGCGCAGAACGCCAAAGGTCACGCCGCGCATTCTGCAGGCAGCGGAACAAGTGCAAGCACACCTGCGAACGACTCAAACGCCTCCGTGCCCACAGCTGCACCAACGGGTCCGAAATGCGACGTATCCCCTGGTAGCTGGCGCCCCGCATGGGCAGACCCGAACGCCAGGACCAATCCGCGCCCGCAAACGGTCGGGCAATATCTCACGAACGCCTGGCATCATCTTGGCACGGTATCGCGACACAAATGGCTCGTTTTCGAGGCCTGTGCGCGCTGCGGCATTCCTTGGCAGGGGCTCGTTCACGATCTATCGAAGTTCTCGCCCGATGAATTTCTGGTAGGCATCAATTACTATCAGGGCAACCGCTCTCCCAATGCCGCGGAACGCCACGACAAGGGCTTTTCGCGCGGATGGATCCACCACAAAGGACGCAACAAGCATCACTACGAATACTGGCTCGACGTGATCGAAGGTGGAGATGGCACGCTGTATGGCTGCCCCATCCCCACGCGCTATATGGTCGAGATGCTCTGCGATCGCATCGCCGCTTCGAAGGTGTACGAGAAAGAGCACTACACCGATGCTTCGCCGCTCGAATACTACAAGCGCGAGCTTTCCTCGGGCAACATCGAGATCCATCCCGATTCGGCTGCATTCTTGCTCGTTTTGCTCGAGCATCTTGCCGAACAGGGCGAGGCCGAAACGCTGCACTACATTCGCAAGAACATCATCGAGCCGCGCTTCTTGTATGCGCCCGGCGTGACCTTCGACTAGCAGATCGGAAATATCAACATGGAAGGGTTCGTTTTACTCGACACGGGTGCGTGGTCGCTCGTTCCGCCGCTTCTCGCACTCGCACTTGCGCTCATCACGAAGGAAGTCTATTCTTCGCTTCTTATCGGCATCGTTTCTGGGCTGCTCATCTACCAATTCAGTTTGGCGGGTGTAGGTCTTGAACAAACGATCGACGGGCTGTGCCTGCTGCCGAGCATCTTCATCGAGCAGATTTCGGCAAATGCTGGCCTTATCCTGTTCTTAGCGCTCTTGGGCGCGCTCACGATGCTCATCACGAAGGCGGGCGGATCGATCGCGTATGCGAAGTGGGCCGTGAAGCGCATCAAGAATCCGCGCATTGCCTCTATTGCCACTGCACTTCTGGGTGTGATCATCTTCGTGGACGACTACTTCAACTGCCTAACGGTAGGTAGCGTGATGCGCCCCGTGACCGATCGCTTCAAGATCTGCCGCGAGAAACTGGCATGGATCATCGATTCGACCGCAGCTCCCATCTGCATCATCGTGCCCGTTTCGTCGTGGGCCGTAGCGGTTGGCGGCTATTTGGGTGAAGATGGCTTCAACACCTTCGTAGCTTCGATCCCCTACAACTTCTACGCGCTGCTCACCATCGTGTTCGTGTTCGCGATGTGCGCTAGCGGGCGCGATTTCGGTCCGATGAAGCGCGCACAACAAGCCTTCGAGACGCGCTTCAAGCAGCCGCGCAAAGGCATCAAGCATGCCGCCGAAGAATCGCTCGCGCCCAGTTCGAGCGCAGTGCGCGAAGACATCGATGAGACGCTCGAAGACAATGTGCGCCTACAGGATATGGCAGGCGAAGCGCTCGATGCCTACGATCAGCTCCACATCGCGCGCAACGGACGCGTCTACGACCTGATCGTGCCGATCCTCGTGCTCATCATCTTCTCGATCCTGGGCATGATGTATGCAGGCGGCTTCTTCCAGGGCATCGATTTTGCGACTGCTATGGGCGAAAACCCCATCATGGGATTGTGCATCGGTTCGGTGGTTGCGCTGGTGGTTGCAGCGCTGCTCTATCTGCCGCGCAAGCTGCTGAACCTCTCAAGCTTCATCACCGGCGCATCGGAAGGCGTTCGCTCGATGGTCGAAGCCATCATGATCTTGGTACTTGCCTGGTCGTTAGGGGGTTGCTGCCGCTATATGCTCGGCACCGGCACCTTCATCGCCGGCTTGCTCGATTCCGCTGGTTTCGCGCTGCAGTTCCTCCCTGTGGTGATCTTCATCGCTTCAGCATTCATCGGGTTCGCCATGGGCACTTCTTGGGGAACGATCGCGCTTGTGATCCCGATCGTGATCGGCGTGTTCACACCCGAAAGCCCGCTTTACCTGCTCACGATCGGTGCAACGCTTGCTGGCGCGGTCTATGGCGATCATATCTCGCCCATTTCGGACACGACGATCCTCTCGTCTGCCGGCGCAAGCTGTAATCATCTGGCGCACGTTACCACGCAGCTGCCTTACGCGAGCTTGGTGGCAGGCATTTGCTTGGTTGGATATCTTGTTGCAGGATTGAGCCTTTCACCTTGGCCTTCGCTGGTTGGCGGATTGGCTCTCATCCTCCTGTTCATAGGAGGCTTGGTCGTGAAGAACAGACCAAGCGAATAAGGCTGAACGCTCTTGTTGACGAAGGAAGATTCCTTGCGACGCGTGGCTTGATCGACCGACGGGTAACTACTAGATGCTTAGACGCCTAGCTGCATGCTTTCGCTCAAATACTTCGCTGGCGATGCCTCCTTGCGACGATCTGCACCCCAGAAGCAACACGATAAGAACCCTGGTCCCACATGACAACCGATGGTAGGACCGCACGAAGACTCCAGGAAGAACGCTGGCGTCTCTGAATGCTTGTTGATGGCCTTTTCGAGCTTCTCAACATCTTCGTAGCAATCGGCGTTACCGATAGAGCACACTGCCACCTGAGGATCATGCAGGGAAAGATAGTTTTCGGCCATGCGGCGGATGCCCTTCTTGCGACCATGCGCAATGCCATTCAACTCAAGCTTGCCGTCGAGAGAGACCGTGAGCATCGGCTTGATATCGAGCTTCGTCCCCACCACGGCAACACCTGAGGGAATACGGCCTCCTCGCGCGAGCGCTTTCAGGTCGTCCACCATGAAATGAATATGCATATAGTTATGAGCTTCGGTTGCCCAAGCTATCATCTGCTCGAGCGGCATTCCCTTTTCGCGCTGGCGAACTGCCTCCCACACGAGCATGTTGAGCGGCGTGGCGGGAAGCTTCGTGTCGACGATATGCACTGCAACGTTCTCCGCGCCGTATTCGTCCTTCAAACGATCGAGCGCCATGCAAGCACCTTCGTAGCAGCCCGAAATACCTGAATCGAAGGCAAGATAGACCGTCGGAATGCCCGACTCGATGGCTTCGCGAAATGCGCTCTCGAACTCATGCTGGGAAGGCTGGCTCGTTTGCGGAGCTGCGCCATTGCGCATCGCCTCATAGAATTCGTGAGCGGTACGCGAGACGAACAGGTCGTCGACTCCGCACAAGCCTTCGTCTCCGTTGCCTTCGGTATAGGTGAAATGGAGGACCTTGAGCTGGTTCGCTTTGGCAAAATCGGCCGTGATCTCGCACGGAGAATCAACGATGATGTTGTAGCTGTACTGCATGAGGCCTCCCTGGGTTCGATACCAGGCAAAATAGTATCATGGGATAGGTTGCACAGCAGAAATTTGTTATGTGCGATGAACTCTTGCTGTCTGGAAGCTCTGCCTTCTACAATCCCCACACGCACTCATGCAGGCTATCCGAGAGCATCATCTTCTCGCTGGCGCTCTCGAAAGAATCTAAGCATGCGCATCGATCAAACCAAGAAAGAGCTGGTAGAGCGTGTCGTCCTCATCGAGTTCAGGATGAAACGTTATGCCTATCTGATTGCCGAAGCGCACCGCTACCGGCGCTTCGTCCACGCTCACCAAGGTCTCCACCCCTTCGCCAGTTGCTACGATCTGGGGTGCGCGAATGAACGTGAGCGGGATGTTGGGTGCCTTATCTTCGCCTTCCTTGTTAGAACGAAGCGGGGCTTCTGCATGGAAGCTTGCCAGCTGCCGGCCATAGGCGTTGCGCCTCACCTGGACGGGCAACGTTCCGATCGCGCCAGGAGCCCAGCCCGCTCGTTCGAAGGGAGCGCGAGAATCGCTCCTGCCATTGGCGTGCTCGACCTCGCGCGCAAGAAGGATCAGACCCGCGCACGTAGCGAGCACCGGCGTACCTGTTTCGATCATGCGCTTGATCGGCTCTGCCATAGCGAACTCTTCGAGCAGCGCCGCTTGCACCGTTGATTCCCCGCCAGGCAGCACGATCGCATCGAGCGCGGTATCAAGATCGGCGGCACAGCGAAGCTCGATGGTCTCGCAACCAAGCGCACGCAATCTGGCAGCATGTTCGGCGAAATCGCCCTGAACGGCAAGCACGCCTATCTTCGCATTCCGCTGCGGAGCGCCCTTTGGTGCTGCACTCATTTGCCGCGCTCTTCCATGATGAGGGCGATCTCGTCCTCGTTCACACCCACCATCGCTTCGCCAAGATCCTCAGAGAGCGCCGCGATGAGCTCTGCGTCCTCGTAATTCGCAACACTGCGTACGATAGCTGCTGCGCGCTTCGCAGGGTTGCCCGACTTAAAGATACCTGAGCCAACGAACACGCCTTCTGCGCCCAGCTGCATCATGAGCGAGGCGTCAGCTGGCGTTGCGATGCCACCCGCGGCGAAGTTGACCACGGGCAGGCGACCGGTGTCGTGCACCTGACGCAGCAAGCCCAGGGGAACTTCAAGCTGCTTCGCCGCTTCGAACAGTTCGTCGTCTCGCATCGCAGCAACACGGCGGATCTCCGCATTCATCTTGCGCATGTGGCGCACCGCCTGGACCACATCGCCCGTGCCTGGCTCGCCCTTCGTGCGAATCATCGCAGCACCTTCGGCGATGCGACGAAGCGCCTCTCCCAGATCGCGTGCGCCGCAGACGAAGGGAGCGCTGAACTGCGTTTTATCGATATGATAGGTATCATCTGCTGGCGAGAGCACTTCCGATTCGTCGATGTAGTCGATGTCGATCGCTTGGAGGATCTGCGCTTCCGCAAAATGTCCGATGCGGCATTTCGCCATGACCGGAATGCTCACTGCTTCCTGAATGCCTTTGATCATCTTCGGGTCGCTCATGCGCGAAACGCCGCCAGCAAGCCTGATATCGGCCGGGATGCGCTCGAGCGCCATGACTGCGCAAGCGCCCGCCTTTTCAGCGATCCGCGCTTGCTCCGGTGTCGTGACGTCCATGATCACGCCACCCTTCAACATCTGCGCAAGCTGCTTATTCAGCTTGGCGCGTTCCTGCGTGCTCTCGCAAGAGCAGGTGCCGTCCTTCTGATCAACGCTCATGATCGGACTCCTTTTCTTCTTTTCCTAACCCTTTCGTGCTGCAGGGTGTTTAGTCGTCTCTGCCATGGTAAAGTGATGATGGTCATATCGAAATGACCAAAATCGATGTTTTTATTAAGACCAGTTTCTTTGAGAACGCCTGCGAACAAGAGAGAACGAGCGCGCTATGCTGACGTACGAACTTGATGCGAAGAATTCCCGTAGCCTCTACGAACAGCTTTACCAGGCAATTCGCTCAGATATCGAACTGGCCCGTCTTGATGCAGGCAGCAAACTCCCTTCGAAGCGGACGCTTGCCCAGCACCTCGGAATCAGCGTCATCACAGTCGAAAGCGCTTACCGCCAACTTGCTGCCGAGGGCTATATCGAAGCGAAAGAGCGCCGCGGGTATTTCGTGAACGAGCTTCCTTCTGTTCAAGCGCACGATATGAGCGCAGGTAGCGAACGGATCGAGCATCAGCTGAATGCCGAAGCGGCCGCTAGGCAGATCGACCCAGTCTTATCGAGCATTCCTTCCGTTCCTTCGATCCAAGCAACACCTTTGCTCGCTGACTTCTCTGGAAACGATCGATCGGGCGATCAATTTCCTTTTCATATTTGGGCGAAAACAGTCCGGCGCACGCTCAGCGAGGCTTCGAAAGGTCTGCTTCTTCGAACTGCGCACGACAACCGCGGGTCAGAAGAATTGCGCACTGCGATCGCTGGGCATTTGGTCCACTTTCGCGGATTGGAGGCTTCACCCGAACAGATCATCATCGGAGCTGGGGCGCAGGACCTTTACGGGGTGTTGGTGCAACTTCTTGGACGTGAGCGTACCTTCGCGGTGGAAGATCCTGGGTATCCTGCGTTGCGCACGCATTACGAACTGAGTGGTGCGCACGTTGTTGGCATCCCTGTCGATGAAAGCGGGCTTGATGTTGCGACACTCAGAGCAAGTAAGGCGAGCATTGCCCATTGTTCTCCTGCTCATCAATTTCCCACCGGGAGCGTGATGAGTGCGGTGAGACGTCATGAATTGCTCGATTGGGCTCGCGAAGCCAGCAAGCAAGACACTTTTCGCAACGCAGAGAGGCCAGATGTTAAAGACCGCTCTATGAAGCGCTATATCATCGAAGATGATTACGATAGCGAATTTCGCATGCGTGGACGACCGATCCCTCCGCTCTTCATGCAGGACGTTCAGGGGTCGGTGATCTACATGAACACTTTCACCCGCAGTTTGGGGAGTGTATTTCGCATTGCGTATATGGTGTTGCCGCCGCAGCTGCTCTCTGTTTTCAACGAACGCTTCGTGGCACGTGCTTGCATGGTCGGTGCGCTCGAACAGCTTGAGCTCGCGCGCTTCATCACTTCTGGCGACTACGAGCGTCATGTGAACCGCCAACGAACTGCGTATCGACGGCTACAAGACTCCTTGGTCGCAAAGATTATGGCAAGCGAAGCGGGAGACTATGTGCGTTTCAAAGGAGTTGGCAGTGGACTGCACTTCTTGATGGAAGTCGATCTGCCTGCAGGAGCTGGCTCGGCAACACCGTTTGAGAACGCCAGCCTTGAACGCGGCATACGTTTGGTGAACATTGAAACGTACCGTTCAGCTTCTCCGAGCCACAGCGCGAAAGATCACCGCACGATGGATCCTCGTGCACTCGGCCCCACTACGATGAGTTCTCCGTCGGACGTTACCCTGCACCCTCATACAACGAACCCCTGCGCAACGTATGTGATGAACGTTTCAGGACTGGACAGCGAGCGCATCGACGAGATCGCTGCCGCCCTTTCAGACGCGCTCCTTACTTCAATTTCTGCCTACTCCTAGAATCCTAGGTTCGATGCAAAACCATGATCAAAAAAGAAGAGGCATCGATGCAAAGCATCCATGCCTCTTATGGAACTTATCTTTTCTTAGAGCTGAACGCTAAGAAAGACTGGTGTTTAGTGGGACATGTTCTGGCAGGTCTTGCAGAGCTTCAGTCCTTTTGCCTGAGCATCGGCAACGGTCGTGGTCTTGGGACTCTTGATAGCCTGAGCGCTTGCGCAGTCGTAGATGTGATAAACATCGCTGTTCGCTGCATACGTTGCTACTGAAGAAGCAGTCGTACTAGATGCTGGCTTCTTGTTCGCATTGTACTTGCCGTCTGATCCGACCCAGTACTTGCCACCATCAACCCAAGCGTTGGTTACCATGGCACCATCGGAGCCTACCCAATACTTGCCCGAAACCCACGTATTGGTGAGCATAACGCCCGACTTATTGCAGTAATACCAACTGGAACCATTCTTGACCCAGCCAGTGCGCATAGCGCCCGAGCTGTTGAGGAAGTAGGTCTTACCAGAGATGGTCTGCTTGCCCGTTGCCATCTTGCCGTCAGAAGGATTCAGATAATACCATTTTCCACTTACCTTCTGCCAACCCTTGGACATAGCACCGCTGCTCTTGAAGTAGTACCAAGTATTGTTGACCTTCTGCCAGCCCTTGGACATAGCACCTGAGCTCTTCAGATAGTACGTTGCACCCTTTTCTGAGAACCAGCCCTTGGCCATCTTGCCATCGCTCTTGAGATAATACCAAGAGCTCTTTACCTTCTGCCAGCCAGTGGTCATGGCACCTGATTTGTTGCAGTAGTACCAATCGGAACCGCTCTGAACCCAACCAGTTCTCATAGCGCCTGAGGAAGCCAAAAAGTAGGTCTTACCCTTAACGACCTCTCTGCCCGTGAGCATGATGCCGTTGTCATCCATGAGGTACCACTTGTTCTTAACCTTAGCCCAGCCGGTTACCATCGCACCGGATTTGTTGAAGTAGTACCAGTCGCTGTTGCCCGTTACATGTTGCCAGCCCGTTGCCATAGCGCCAGAACTCTTGAGAAAGTACGTCTTGCCATCAACGATCTGCTTGCCCGTGAGCATCCTGCCATCAGCAGGGTTGAGGAAGTACCACTTGCCTTTTATCTTCTGCCAACCGGTAGCCATAGCACCCGAGCTCTTGAAGTAGTACCAGTCTGCATTAGGACCGATGTTCCTCCAGCCCGTCTTCATCCAGCCTTTGGCATCGAAGTAGTAGGTGGTGCTCTTGATCTTAGTGAGGCCTACCGCATAGGTGCCGTCAGTGTAACGATACCACCAGCCCTTAGAGCTGTGGACCCATTTACCATCTTTGGTGGCAACGGTCACATTGTTGCTATTCGCATCACCGATGCCGCCGTTGTTGCCCGAACTGCTGTTGCCACCATTGCTGCCCGAGTTGCCATTATTGCCCTGGTTCTCTGAATTGGTCTCGACCTTTTGCGGAAGGATCGTAGCGGTATTGCCCGTCTTCTTCGCCCACTCCTCAAGCCCCTTCACATCGCTGATGTTGTTGTTCGAGCAGTTCAGATCACGTAAGCTGTCCAAGCCTGTGATGCTGAGTGAAGTGAGATCGTTCGATGAGCAATTCAGGTTAGAGAGATTCGGTAGACTCGTGAGTTTCAATGAGGTAAGTTTGTTGGAAGAGCAATTCAGATCGCGAAGCGCTTTCAAGCCCGAAGGATCCAACGAGGTGAGCTTGTTCGATGAGCAATTCAGCGTGGTAAGAGAAGATGCACCATTCACCTTGATCGATTGCAGCTGGTTATTGCTGCAGAAGACCGACTGGAGAGCCGTGTGGTTCGATACATCAAGTCCGGTGAGATTATTGTTGGCGCATTCGAGCGTTTGCAGATAGCTCGATCGGGAGAGATCGAGTCCTGTCAGTTTGTTGTTGAAGCAGAAGAGCGTCGTAAGGCGGGTAAGGCTTGCCATGCTATTTATGGAAGTGAGGGCATTGTTGTTGCAACGCAGATAATCAAGACCCGCTTGCCCCGATACGTCTAACAATTTAAGCGAATTGTAAGAGCAATCGAGCTCCTTCAAAGCGGTTGAGTTGGCAGGCAAAACAAGCCCCGTGAGCTGGTTGTTGTTGCAATAGAGATACCCAAGGTTCCTGCAATTAGACACGCTTAAAGTTTTCAGCTGATTAGACTCGCAACGCAACGTCTTCAGATTATCGCAACCCACAACACCCAAGCCAGTAAGATTGTTGTACGCGCAGTCGAGATACTCAAGAGCAGTGCAACCAGAAACCGTGAGCCCTGCTAGCTTGCTCGACTCACAATAGATCGCTTTCAAAGAAGTGTGATCGGAGACGTTAAGATTGAGAGAACTCACACCTTCAACTTCGAGCTTCTTTGTGCTCTCCATACCGATCTGGGTGACGTTCTTTCCACCTAACTGAGCAGGAACTTCGAAGCCGGCAGAAGGATTACTAACGCTGACCTTCTGGATCGTGACGCCGCCATACGTGCTGTTATCAGTGTAGGTATAGGTCACGCCGCCTACCGTTGTAGTAGCCGCATGAGCAAACTGTGGCGCAGCAACCAAACAGCCAACCATCAAGGTGAGCGCTGCTACAAAAAGAGCGAGCTTCTTCTGGAGCGTGGTTACCTTTTGATGTGCGATGGGAAGGTCGGCATCGCTAGATGCCTGTGCTGCTAAGAGCGATTCTTCTCTTCTCATCATGCCTCCGTTTCGTTCTCTACCATCTATTCAGAATATAGCATCAAGAAATAGTACCACCCAGTCTTGCAGATGATGTGAAGGCTGGCGAGGCCACTAAAAAACCCTGCTTGAACTGGTCAAACAGGGTTATATTCAAATGGTGCGCCCTGAGGGATTCGAACCCCCGACGTACTGATTCGTAGTCAGTCCCTCTATCCAGCTGAGGTAAGGGCGCATCTCGTTGCAAGCAGTAAGCTTTGCAGCATTGGTTATTTTCTCAATAGAGCAACGTAGTGTCAACCACCAAAAACGGGAGAGGTAAAAACTTCTGTTTAGGGTGCTGCCCTTGCCGTTGGCCTTCAGCGAACCTCTGGGCTTACTGCGCAGCGACTTATTCGGCTGCCTTCGCCTTATCCCAAAGTGCCTGCATCTTCTCCATAGGAAGCTCTTCGAGCTGAACGCCTTGATCGAACGCTTCGTCTTCCATGGATTCCCAGCGATTGCGGAACTTCGTGCACGTTGCCCGCAAAGCGCCTTCGGCATCGATACCCATCTTGCGCGCCACATTCACGAGCGAGAAGAGCACATCGCCCATCTCAAGTTCGGCCTCATGAAACTCCGGCGTGTTCTTGAGCATCTTGCCGTTCTCCGACTTCGGCGCGCGCGCATAGGCTTCTTGCAGTTCGCGCGCTTCCTCGTGAACCTTTTCCCACACGTGTGCCACCGAATCCCACTCAAAACCAGCAGCAACTGCTTTGCGTGAGATCTTCTGTGCCTGCATGAGCGCGGGGAATGAAACGGGTACGCTCGCAAGAATGCTTTCGGGCTTCTGCTCATTCGTCTCGCCCGATGCGGCATCCTGCGCAGCCTGCGCACGTTCGGAGAGTTTGATCTTATCCCAGATATCGAGCACGCTGTTCGCATCGCCTGCCTGCGCTTCGCCGAACACGTGCGGATGACGACGGATGATCTTCGCGTTGACCGCACGGCACACATCATCGATAGTGAACTCGCCCCCGTCGGCTGCGATCTGACTTTGCAAGACTACCTGCAACAGCACATCGCCCAGCTCTTCGCAGAGGTGCTCGGTATCGTTCGCTTCGATCGTGTCGACCGCTTCATAGGCTTCTTCAAGCATATTCGAAGCGATAGAGGCGTGCGTTTGCTCGCGATCCCACGGGCATCCATCTGGGCGTCGCAATGCCGCGATCGTATCGACGAATTCACCGAATGATCGCGCAGCTTCAGGGGCATGCGAGATGCCCATTTTGTTGGGATCGAGCTCAGACGTAGACATAGCTTTCTTGCACACTACTTCTGTTGCGTGTCGGAATCGGCATCCGCAGAGGAAGCTTGAGCTTGGGCGCTATCAGAAGCCGCCGCACCCTCTGCTTCTTCCTGAGTCTCTTGCGCTTCGGGCAAGCGATCTTCTTCGGTTGCCTCGTCCTCATCTTCGTAGTCTTCATCCTCGTCGTCATCCTCTTCAGGATCGCGGAAGTCGGCAGGAATGAAGGCTTTGTATTCTTCAGGGATCTCTTTCGCAGGCTCAGGCTTTTCCATTTCATGGACTTTTTCGCTGTTGAGCTTCAGCAGTTCAACGATCGCTGCCACCTCTTCGGCGCTCAGGCACGGCTCGCCCTGCCACTTCTCGATGAAGGGGATGACCTCGGGGACTAAGCCAACGAAGCATTCGTCGCTTGGGTTCTTGAGCTTGATCTCGGCAACCGTAGGGAATGCGACCATGGGATAGCACTTAAGGCCCGGCTTGTCGCCGATGAGCTCCTTGATGCAGTGGAGATGAACTTTCGACTGATAGAGCGGACTCGTGAACGGCTTGCCCTTGATGCCAGGCGCGAAGGTCCAGCGGCTGCCTTCTTCATCGGCGTTGATGTAAACATAAAGCTCGCGATACTCGAGCGCGAAGATTCCCTGGGGAGAAACGATGACATAATCGATGCGCGAACGACCCAGCTTCGTGAGGATATAGAGATCCTTCAGGACCACGTAGCCCTCCGGCAGCTTGCTATTCAGATCGGCAGCAAGTTCGACGCCTTCACGCTCGGCTGTCTTCATGCGATTGCGCTTCTTTCTCACATCGAAGAACAGCGTGCCTGCAAGCACGACGAGAACAGCGATAAAGAGAACATTGACGATGACCTCTTGCATGGTTCCTCCTACGAAGTTCTACCAGCCGCATAGCAGCGACCAGCACGTTGAATACCTGAGAATGACTTAGATCTTGTACATGAACTGGAAGAGATCTTCACGTTGTATGATGATCTGAACGCCCAGCTCTTCGGCGAGACTGTCAAGCGCAGTCTGCACGGCATTGAAATCGGCCACAGCTGGATCGAGCGTGACGAGCATGGTCATCGAGAAGATCTCGTCGAGAATCGTCTGGCTGATATCGTCGATGTTCGCACCTTTTTCAGCGAGCACCCTCGAAACGCCCGCTACGATACCGGAGCGGTCCTTACCCAAAACAGAGACTACACAGCGCATTGCGCATCCTTTCGATCAAGACGGGTAACCTTTGTGCTGCCGTCTTTTGTGTTAACGCTATAGTAGCGCATGAACACGCCTCCACGTGCATGCGTCTTCTTATTTGCAGAAGTTACGCACCCCTACTCACCCATGAGCGCAAGCGCATCGGCACGCGCCGTTGCATCCTGCTCGAAGAGCCCACGCACCGCACGCGTGACCGTTTTCGAACCTGGCTTCTTCACGCCACGCATATTCATGCACATATGCTCGGCCTTGATGACGACCACGACCCCTTGCGGCGCGAGTTCGCGCATGAGCGTATCAGCGATCTGCGAGGTAAGGCGCTCCTGCACCTGAGGACGGCGCGCGAAGACCTCCACCAAACGCGCGAGCTTGGAAAGCCCGCAAATGCGGCCATCGGCGGCAGGGATGTAGGCGATGTTGGCCGTGCCGTAGAACGGTGCCAGATGATGTTCGCACATGGAGAAGAACGGGATGTCACGCAAGAGGATAAGCTCCTGAGAATGCTCATCGAAGGTGGTCTCGAAATGAACCGCAGGGTCTTCCTCAAGTCCTGCGAAACACTCCGCATACATGCGCGCTACCCTCTCGGGGGTTTTCTGCAAGCCTTCGCGCTGCGGGTCTTCGCCAATACCCTCAAGAATGAGCTTGACGCCTTCTTCGATCTTGTCCATATCCATTGCCATTATGTGATTCCTCTTATCCTCATGCCGACAACGCGTTTCGTTGCCTGCCTTTTCGTATTCCTATATGCCATTCGAGCAACGACTCGGCTTTGCTCTTATGCTTTGCGCCGCTCTATCATGCGTGAGATCCCTTGCTACTCCCAGCCTTCGGTGTCCAACTCAAGCGAGATCGGACAATGATCGCTTCCCATGATCTCGGGCCAAATGCACGACATGACCACGCGCTGCTCAAGCGCCTGGCTCACCAGAAAGTAGTCGATGCGCCACCCTGCATTGTTGGCGCGCGCATTGAAACGATAGCTCCACCAGGTATAGGCCCCTTCGGTGGTGGGATGCAGGCTGCGGAAGGTGTCGACGAAGCCTGCCTCCAGAAGCGCCGTGAATTTCGCGCGCTCTTCATCCGAAAAGCCAGGGTTGCCCACATTGGTGCGCGGGTTCTTCAGATCGATCGGCTCATGAGCCACGTTGAAATCGCCGCACATCACCACTGGTTTCGCATTGCCCTTCGAGCCATCCGGCAGGATACCCTGCTCAAGACCTTGGCATACCTCGCGAAAGACATCGTCCCAGTGCATGCGATGATCGATACGTGCTAGTTCGTTTTGAGAGTTCGGGGTGTAGACATTCACGAACCACAGATGCTCGAATTCACAGATGACCACGCGGCCTTCCGTATCGAGCTCGGGCACGCCTACCTCATGGATGACTTGAAGAGGAACTTCTTTGGAAAAGACCGCCGTGCCTGAATAGCCCTTGCGTTCGGCATAGCTCCAGGACTGCGTATATCCTGGCAGGTCAAGATCGATCTGCCCTTCCTGCAGCTTGGTCTCCTGGAGCGCGAACACATCGGCGTTCAGCTCGTCGAACACCGCAGGAAAGCCCTTTTTCATGACGGCCCGCAGGCCGTTCACATTCCATGAAACGAATCGCATAAGCTAGATTAACGCTTTCGAGCAGCTTTTTTAGCAGCTTTCGCTTCCTCTTTTGCGATCGCTTCCTTCTTCGCTTGCTTGCGTGCGGCCGTTGCTTCTTTCGAGCGGTCGCCCTTGATGCTGCCACCGCGTGCAGCCTTACGCAGCGGACGGATCTTGATCGCATCGATCGCAACGGCGGCGATTAGGAAGGCATAGCCCAGACCGAAGAAGATGAGGGAGAGATCCCCGTTGTCGATGAAGTATTCAGGCAGCATGACTGGCGGAATGAGCGAGCAGATACCGCAGATGATGACGATCCACCAGACCATGCGCCATCTCTTGTATTCGCTCGTACCAGGATTGAGGTACTTCGCGCGGGCAGCTTTCTTGGTCTCTTCCGAAAGGCCTTCCATGGATTCCATGGCCTCGGACCCTTCCATGTCGTTGAGGGTCCACTTGCCGCCCTTCTTCTTGGGCTGCTCGGTTGCCTCAGCGGCTTGTGCGCTGGATTTGCTCGACTTCTTCTCTGGCTCTTGCTTGCCCTTGAAGCGATCGAAGAAGCTCTTCTTCGGCTTTGCGTTCGGATCGGCGATATAGACCGAAGACGCGGCTTTCGTTGCTGGTTTGGCGGAAGCGGCTGACTTGCGCGTTTTGCCGCCTTCGCGCTGTTGGTAGCGGTCGTTCAGAGGATTGCGCTGTGACATGGAAAGATGTTCTCCTTTTGGTGTTGCTCGATCGGATGAGTGATCGGGTTCCTGATGGGAATAGGCGCCTTGCTCAGCGCCAAATGATAGATTACTGGGCTACGAAGGTCTTTCCCGTGATCTTCTCGTAAGCCTGAATGTACTTTTCGCTGGTGGCTTTGATCACATCTTCGGGCAGATGCGGTGGCTCGCCACTGCGATCCCAGTTGGCATTGAGCCAATTGCGCACGAACTGCTTGTCGAAGCTCGGCTGCTCAGTGCCCTCGATATAAGTGTCGACCGCCCAGAAGCGCGATGAATCGGGCGTGAGCACTTCGTCGCCCAAGATGATCGTGCCATCCACCTTGCCGAACTCCAGTTTCGTATCGGCGATGATGATGCCGCGCTCGCGTGCATGCTCGGCAGCACGGTCATAGATCGCAAGCGTGAGATCCTTGATAGCGTTGGCATCTTCAAGACCGATGAGCTCAGCCGTCTTGTCGAAGCTGATGTTCTCGTCGTGATCGCCGATCTCTGCCTTCGTGGAAGGCGTGAAGATAGGCTTGGGCAGGCGCGAAGAATTCACGAGCCCTGCAGGAAGCTCGATGCCGCAAACTGCACCTGTCTTCTCGTAGTCCTTAAGGCCTGAACCGGTAAGGTAACCACGCACGATGCACTCGACCGGGAACATCTCAGCCTTGCGCACGAGCATGAAACGGCCTGCCAGATAATCGGCATAGGGCTTGAACTTTTCGGGCAGGTCGGCCACATCTGCCGAGATGAGATGGTTTTCCACCACATCGGCGAGCAACTCGAACCAGAAGCAGGAAAGCTGCGTGAGCACCTGACCTTTATAGGGGATATCGTCTTTGAGGATATAGTCGAATGCAGAAATGCGATCGGTCGCAACGAGCAGGAGTTTGTCGCCCAGATCGTAGAGATCGCGCACTTTACCCTGAGCATCGGGCTTGATATCGATTCCTTGCATGTCGATCCTTTCTGAGTGCCGTACCAAGAAGAACCTGTACGGCAAAACGCAATTTTCAGTAAGTCTCTATTATGGAACATTTCGCCCGCCTTCGGGAGTACAGGTACGATTTTCCGCATTTTTGTAGAGGGTTTTTTCGCGAATGCCACACAAGACCTGACCGTGCGGCGTGCCGCCTGCGCTTTTAGCTTGGCTAATTTCCGAGACGCTTGGATTTGCCTTTGCGCATCTGCATGGTGCGATTGTAGAGCGGGATATAGATGGTGAAGCGCGCACCTTCGTTGGGCTTGCCTTCTGCGCGCACCCATCCACCATGACGATCGGCGATCTCTTTCACGACCGAAAGGCCGATGCCCAAGCCGCCCGATTCTCGCGTACGACCTGCATCAGCACGCCAGAAACGCGAGAAAACGTTCTTCGCCTCTTCGTCGGTGAAGCCGATGCCGGTATCCTGCACAACGATCGTGCCCATGAGCTCGCCCTGCGTGACCGACACGCGAACCGAGCCCCCTTCAGGGGTGTAGCGCACGGCGTTCGAGATGAGGTTCGCGGTGGCTTGGCGCAGCATATCGGCATTGCCATAGACGTATACGTGTGGATCGTGGTGGTAGGTGAATTCGAGACCAGATTCTTCCACATAGGTCTGATGGGTGGCGACCACTGTGTCGACCATCTCGACCAGGTCGACCTTCGAGAATTCGACCGGATTCGCGCGGTTCTCCAAACGCGAGAGCTTCAGGAGCGCATCGACCAGACGGCTCAAACGCCTCACTTCGGAATTGAGTGTCTCAAGACGCTCTTCATCGGCGACGAACACGCCATCGATCATGGCTTCGACCGTGGACTGGATAGCCATGAGCGGCGTGCGGAGCTCGTGCGCAACGTCGGTGACCAGGCGACGTTCCATATCGCGGTTCGCCTCGACCGAATCGGCCATCTGGTCGAAGGTCTTGCCCAAACGAGCGATCTCATCATCGCCCACCATGTGAGTACGCGCTGAATAGTTACCCTCTTTAAGGGCGCGCGCGGCATTCGTGATGGAATTGATCGGACGTGAGAGCAAACGCGCCAGAATGAATCCAGCAAGAATAGCCACCAACACCGAGAAGAGCGAAGCGAAGATCATCGCCTGATAGGACTTATTACGGAAGTCTTGATCGGCTTGCGTAAGGAGCGTTTCGGAACCGAACACCCGCACGAACACCATGCCCACTTGTTCATCGTTGACCACGATCGGCGCAGAAGCGGTATTGCGCTCGTTCTCGGGAAGCGACGGGCTGATGAAATTAGCGTGCGCGCCACTGTTATATACCACCGACCCATCGGCGGAAACGATCTGGATACTGACCGTATCGTAGAGTGCAGCAGCAGAATTGGCCGCAGCGAGCGCACCGCTGTACCAGTCGTTAGGCGTAGTCTCAAAGCTTTGAGCGATCGATCCTGCCACCGATTCGGCCAGGTTCTCCATATTCTCGCGCGTATAGCTTTGGAAGTACTGCTCCCACACGAACGAGAGCATGCCTACCGCAACGAGTGCGGTCATGAGCGCGATGGCGGCGAACGAAAGCGTGATGCGCGCCGTGAAGGAAACGCCCTTCTTCTGCTTTGCCTCGCCGGATTCGTCGTATTCGACGTTCTCTTCGACCATGATGCTCTACGTTGACCGTTGCGCCGAATGCGCAGGGACTTACTGGTTCGCTTTCGTGGGGTCTTCGAAGCGATAACCCACACCATGGACCGTATGCAGCCACTTGGGGTTACGCGGATTGTCGCCGATCTTAGCGCGCAGGTTCTTCACATGAGAATCGATGGTGCGCTCGTAGCCTTCGAAGTCGTAGCCGAGCACCTTTTCCACGAGCTCCATGCGCGAATAGACACGTCCTGGATAGCGACAGAGCGTGGTGAGCAGCTTGAATTCACTGGCCGTGAGATCGATGACCTCATCGTTCACCAAGATCTTATGGCCGGAGATATCGATCGTAAGCTCACCGAACTCAAGCACTTCGCGCTGCGGCTCAGCCTCGGAATGCACGCGGCGCAAGAGCGCACGTACGCGCGCAACGAGCTCGCGCGGGCTGAAAGGCTTGACCAGATAGTCATCGGCACCAAGCTCGAGACCGATGATGCGGTCTTCAACTTCGCCTTTTGCCGTGAGCATGATGATGGGCGTGTCGGAATTATCACGAATAACGCGACAGACGCGTTCGCCCGGAACGCGTGGAAGCATGAGGTCCAAGATGACCAGGTCGAAATGGTGACGCGAGAATTCCTCAAGTGCTTCTTGGCCATCAGCCACGGCGACCACCTGATAGTTCTCACGCTGGAGATAAGCCGCGACCGCATCACGGATGGCCTTTTCATCTTCGACGAGAAGAATGCGACGGGTATCGTTGCTCATATTGTGCTCCTTATCTGAAGGAAACGCTCAAAAACCCGCAACGCAAAGAGAAGAAGCGCTGCGTGTGCGTTACTCTGTATTTGGGTTTATTGTAGCAATTAGCATCTTCTCTCGATGTATTGACACTCAAATGTCACAATAGCCCTGCGTCTTTTCCTGTTTGGCTTGTTGAGCGAACAGGGGCGCATCAACACGAATCCAGGTATGAAAGAGCGCATCGTGCCGCAAAAACGCACCAACAAAACTCCCACCACCAAAGCACGCCCCACCAAGCGAAATGGCCGGGCGGCGAAAAGCGCTCATACGCCGGGAAACACTTCTTCGTTCACCCGCGTACGTCCCACTACGCGCAAGAAAGGGGCGTTCTCTCGTCCTACTCAGACGCGAAGCAGCGCGCATGCAGCCCCTGAAGGGCGTTTCTCTCCTGAGGTACTGCTCACTCGCCGCAATCTGCTCATCGGAGCGGGGGTTATTGGCGGTATCGCAGCAGTGGGAGGCATCAGCAGTGCAGCTTCGAGCGCTTTCTCGAGCAATACGTCGGTCGAGAGCCTTTCGGTCCCCCAAGATGCCGTTACCGAGCTGGCTGATTTCTCCGAAGTGCCCTATGGCGATTATTGGAGGCTTTCAGCATCTCAGAACTTGCCCTTCGGCAGCCTTGTTTGGGCAGACAACAACACCGTCGCAGCCTGCTTATGCCCGACCGAGAGCGCACACCCGCTCAACACCATCCGTCTCTACTATTTCGGATCGGCAAACCTGGCAGAGATCATGAAGAAGCCGCAGGGCTTCGATGAAGGCTTCGATATCTACGATGTGCGCTGCAGCACTGAAGGGCTCATCTGGACCGAGTGCAACATCTTCGAGAATACCTGGCGCATTTACACCGCGCAGCTCGAGAACGCCACGCTCTCGAATATCCTGCTCGTCGATGAAGGCGATGCCAATTGGGTCACTCCCTCCATCGCCACATGCGACAATTCTGCATTCTGGCAGGTCATACCCGATCCTAATGGAGAATTCGCTAAGGAAAAGGCTGAGTTGCGCGCGTTGCATTTCGGGCGGAGCAGTTATGAGACCGTGCTCGAATCGCTTCACGCCTTTGGTTGCAGGATCGTGAGCGTACCCGAAGGGGTGGTGTGTGCTCCGCGCATGAATACCTCGACTCTTTACTACCAGCTCACGAAAGTGAACGCATCCGATTTCTCCGTGGCTGATGAACTGGTCCTACCTCAGCGCATGACCCCATGCAATCTGGGATATGGCAAGAGCGGCTTCGCGTTCGCACTCGACAACATCTACAACTATGGCGATGGCATTTCGAATTTGGGCACCTACACGCCTATGGCGCCCGTCACGCCTTACCACTATAACGATCTGCCGTGGTTCCGCTTCGGTCGCACGCCTTCCGCCACGCCTGCTTGGAATGGGGACTGGTTCGTGGTGAAGTCGGCGCGCGCGATCTGCGGCACCCATTTCGCCAGCCGTACCTTCTTCATGATCGACATCCCCAACAACACCGACACCTACGGGGAATACCTTGTTTCAGCAGGTACGTGCAAAACGATCGTGGGGCTCAGCCAGATCACCACAACCGTTGAAGGAGAGCACGATCACGCGCTCATGCGCATCTTCACGCCTACGGCGAAAGAACCCGGCGATGCCTTCAGCGCCTAAGCGCAAATGACTCTGGACCACCGCCTGTATCAAGCGCAGCGTAGACGCGCCAGCGAGCATTCTCTTGCATATCGAATGCAGCGCAGACGGGAGGGGTACTTAAAACGCCCCGTTCCGCTATTTAAAGAGCTGGCAAATGCCAGCTCTTTTCATGCGCTCACTCCTGTGACGATTTTATTAAATTAAATTTTGCAACACAGAGGGTTTTGAGCACCCCTCCCTTTACTACGCTGTGCCGAGCACCTAGAACGTCAGCTCTTCGAGGCGTTCGAAGACGATGTCTTTGCGCGTCAAGAAATCCCATGGATCGAAGATCTCGTCGAGCACCTCTTTAGAGAGATGCGCATCGGGATCGGCCTCAAGACGCTCGCGATAGCTAGGCCCATCAACCGCATTCTGGATGTCTTCCCAAACTTTCATGGCATTACGCTGCACGATCACATAAGCATCTTCACGCGAAATACCCGTATCCACGAGGGCGAGCAGCACCTTCGACGAGAAGATAAGGCCCTTCGTACGCCAAAGGTTGTGCTCCATCTTCGCAGGATAGGTCTGCAATCCATCGAGCATCCACTGCATCTTGGAGAACATGTAATCGAGCGCGATGAAGCTATCGGCCAGCGCAACGCGCTCGGCACCCGAATGCGAGATGTCGCGTTCATACCAAAGCGCCACATCGTCATAGGCAACTTGAGCGTTCGCCTTCACCACACGCGCCAATCCGCAAACGCGTTCGGCAGTGATAGGGTTGCGCTTGTGCGGCATGGCCGAAGAACCTTTCTGGCCCTTGGTGAAAGGCTCTTCCGCTTCGATCACATCGGATTGCTGAAGCAGGCGCACCTGCATCGCGATCGATTCGAGCGTGGAGGCGGTAACCGCGAGCGCCGACATGACCTGAGCGTGACGATCGCGCGCAAGCACCTGCGTTGAAAGCGGGTCGGGCGTGAGGCCGAGCTTTTCGCAGACGTACTCCTCAACATAGGGGTCGATGCTCGAATAGGTACCTACCGCACCTGAAATAGCACCCGTAGCTGCTACTTCGCGGGCCTGCTCCATGCGCACGAGCGCGCGCTTAAGTGCCCAAGCCCAGCTGCCGAACTTCATGCCGAACGTCATCGGCTCGGCATGGATCCCATGCGTACGACCAACACAGAGCGTGTTCTGGAATTCGAAAGCGCGGCGCTTGCACGTTTCGCCGAGCTGTTTGATATCTTCGATGATGATGTCGCATGCCTGCGTGATCTGATATGACAAGGCAGTATCGCCCAGATCGGAAGAGGTCATACCGTAGTGCACCCAGCGCGAAGGCGGCTCTTGCCCTTCGGGAACATCGGCATCGATGTATTCAGCCATGCAGGTGGTGAAAGCGATCACATCGTGGTTGGTGACCTTCTCGATCTCGTCGATGCGCTCGACCGTGAAATCGGCATGATCGCGAATCCACTGTGCTTCTTCTTTAGTGATGCCGGATTTTCCCAGCTCAGCCTGCGCTTCGCACGCAAGCACCTCGATCTCTTTCCAAATGGCGAACTTGTTTTCAAGCTCCCAGATCTTTCCCATGTCGGGGCGGGTGTAACGACCAATCATCGGATGTCCTTTCGTGGCACTGTCGCAAGCGAGCAGCTTTGACGGATAGGGTTAATTCTACCTGATGCGTATGGTTAGAGCGACCGAATGACCCGACGCGCTTCATCGAGCAGGTCGGTATCGGCTGCAACGATCACCTGATCGCCAGGATAGATGCGCGTTGAAGGGCGCACGACCTGGATATCATCGTTGTGAGAAGTGGCTACCAGACGGATGCCGTCTTGGAAATCAAGATCGAAGGCTGCCACGCCTTCCTCGTTATCATGGTTGCGCATGGTGGGCACTTTGATCTCGATGAGCCCCACCTGATCGTTCGTGAGCGTGAATGCGACCGACATCGATCCGAGAGCAGCTTCTTCTTGGATCATGCGTGCGATGAGCGCCGTAGATGAAATGCTCTCGATGCCTAGACGACGGAAGATGCGCAGGTTCTTGGGATCGTTCACGCGTGCAAGTGCGCGTGAGATGCCGAACACACGATTGGCGATCTCGCAGGAAGCCAGATTGTCTTCGTCGTGACCGGTGGTAGCAACGAAGATGTCGGCATGAGGAACGCCCGCATCCTCCTGGCGCGCAACCTCGCACCCATCGCCTTGAATAACGAGCACGGGGCCTTCGAGCGTTTCGGAAAGGTGCGTGGCAACTTGAGGGTCGCCCTCGATGAGCGCAACCTGATCGCCTTCAGCGAGCAGCGTGCGCGCAAGGTATTCGCCAACCATTCCTCCACCAACGATCACGCAATACATTGAAGGCTCCTAGTTCTGCATATACTTCGCTATTTCGGGGATCATGCCATGGCGCAACGCAACGAGCACGGTATCCCCATGGTAAAGAACGCTGCTTGGCGTGGGGATCGAACTGATCTCTCCATCAGCGCGCTCAAAGGCGCAGACACGTATCTTGTGACGCGACTCAAGATCGCTCACCTTGATATAGTCGGAGCGCGTTTGGGAGAGATCGAGCGCGAATTGCACGACCTCGCAATCGCCCAACGTGGTGATGTGGTCGCCCAAGCCTGAAGAGATCTTCGAGAATATCTCTTCAGCAACGAGCGCCGTTCCGCAGACATAGTCGATGCCGAGTTGCAAATAGGCGCGTTCGTGACCCGTGTTGTAAAGGCGTGCGACCGCATGCGGCACATCGTAGAGACGACGCGCGATCTCGACCACCATCAAATTCACGTTGTCGCTTTGCGTGACCGCAGCAAGAAAATCACACTCGTCGATGCCTGCTTTCATGAGCACGTCCTCGTCGTAGCCAACACCAGCGAACGTAGCGCCATTGAAATCGCGCCCGAGCGAAGCAAAGGCGCGCGGATCGCGGTCGATCACACAAACATTGTTCTCATAATTGGAAAGCATGAGGGCAAGACGAGAACCCACACGACCACAACCTACCACGATGATGTTGCTCATGGCCTGTTGGCTCCTTTCTTGCACGATTTATTCAGTATCAGAATCATACAACATCCGCTGCACCGTGCCTCAACAAAAAAGCGCCCGAAGTGGACGCTTGTGATAATTTCGCTTGGGATACGATCGCACGTCCGATCAGCAAGACCCTGCATGATCGAAATGCCGCACGCTCCTTAGAGGAAACGGTAGTGGATCGAGCGCGTTCCCCAGTCGCTCGGTGAATCTGCGCCGAGCGCATGATACACGCCGGGAGCCAAGTCGAGGCAACGACCGTACTTGCCGAATCCGCCCGTATCGGTGACCGTTGCGATGACGACCTTGTCTTGATAGCAGATCTCGACCACGCGACCGAGTAGGTAAGACTGGCTGGCTGGCACAGCGACCGTAACGCTGCCTTCGTCGAGCGGACGGCCAGAAGCCGTGGTAGAAACGCCGAACTTGCCTGCGCCGTTATCGTTCGTGGAAACGTTATAAGCCGAAGCAATACCGCTTGACCAGGTGCCATCGGAGAAATCGGGCGTGATCCGCGGGGCGGTGGGCAAGGGGTTGAGGGTACAAACTGCGTTTCCCTTTTCCACTGCCTGCGGATTCGCATAGTCAACAGCGACTGCTGCTATGACCGGATCGGGGTCTTTCACCGTGATGGAGCGCTGAGCGCCATCGGACGGATCAAGAGCTTCACTCACGGTGTTGTCTTGGTTCTCGTTATTCGAGGAAACACCTAAGCGTGTTTGCGAATCGATAGCGGTGGCATTCGATGATTGGGATGCGCCGATTCCGATGGTCGAGGAATCAACCTCGCCATAACCTTGCGCCTGCGTTGCTGCAAAGAAAGAAATAATGCCGGCAACTGCGAGCATTATCAGACCGAAGAGCACGAACCGAGAAAGGAAATTCCCGCTTCTTCTATGTACTTTGGCTGCTGCCAAAAAGCCTCCAATAAACACAACAAGTCCTGAGCCTGCACGTGCGAACACGAGCAAGAAACCTGTTTAGGATATGCAGTTGATTAGGATTGGAGCGCGATTACTGCATGTAATGCTTAAGAGCGTGAAACGATTATAGCGTGAGTCGAGAGTGAGAACAAATCGAGAATAAGGGTGAACGGCAGCTCCTATAGGACTTACCCGAAGGCGTTCTTCAAGGCTTATCACAGTAAGCCCAGCGCAATAAACGATTTGAAATTCTCGAACGTGATATAGGAAGGCAGCGTTAAAACACCGAACTCATAGAAAGTAATGATACTTGCCACGAAGATGAGCAAAATTGCTCCAACATAACAAGTCGTGTTTTCGAATATGATGGCGGCGAACAACAGTGCCAGCGCGGTAACCCACACGAAGAAGGTGGGTGCCTGAACGAAAAAATTCCGGAAATCGTACAGTCCTACGGTGAACGGCAGGACTACGCAGCAAGCCTCGCAGAAAAGCAGGAATATGCAGATGCGTATAGGGATCGTACGGCGAGCGCTCGGAGACACCAAGAAGAACACGCCCGCTGGGATGAAATAAAGCGGGAGAAAGCTCACGAACGATCTTCCCTCTTCTGCCAGCGTTGCCACCACGATCACAACCGTCGTGATGAGAAACGCAAGGCCGAAGAAAACCAAAGGAAGGCGGTATGAAGGGGTGCTTGGCTCTTCGCTGCGCAAGACAGCAGGCGTAGGTGCCTTCTGCTCGTACACCCTTACCTCTGGCTTGCCCGACAGCACATGGTCCTTGCTCAGGTTCACCACTCTGCGGTAGCGCTCCGATTGGACACGGCTTGGTTCAAGCTCGATGAACGATCCACTTGAAGGCCTGATGGGCAAGATGGCGAAGAGCACCAAATAGAGAACGATCGCAAGGCCGAACGTCACGAAACACAACGCAATGGCCGTTACCCGCACGAGAAGCGTATCGATGCTCACGCTTTCTGCGATTCCGGCGCATACCCCGCCGATCACCGCATTTTGCGGATCGCGGTACCAATTCTTTATCGAGCGTTCCTTTGACACCGGCAGATCAGCGCCTTATGAGCGAATCGTGCACGGTGAAGCCTATAGCAAGTTCTCCGTAGTTCATGCGCACTTCCTTAGGCGAGCACGAACAGATAGATCGAGAAGAACTGGAAGATAGAGCCAGCGAGCACCCACAGGTGAAAGACCGAGTGCATGTACTTCTTCTTTTTCGTGCAGGTATAGAACACCGCCCCGATCGTGTAGCAGATGCCGCCCACCACGAGCAGCCAGAATCCAACAGGGTCGAGCAGCGTCCAGAGCGCCGGGATGCACACGACCACTGCCCATCCTTGCATGAGATAGAGAAGGGCCGAGATCCAGCGCGGGCGATTCACCCAGAACGCTTCGGCAACGATACCGGCAAGCGCAACGACCCACACGAAGATGCAGAGCGGAATGCCATTGTTATTGATGAGCGTGACCAGGCAATACGGGGCATAACAGCCAGCGATATATAAGTAGATGCCGCAATGATCGAGCACCTTGAACACCCGCTTGGCTGCCGGCACAGCGATCGCATGATAGAGCGTGGACATGAGATATTCGACCACCATCGTGATCGAATAGATGAGCGCCGCCGCGAGCAACAAGCCCGCACCATGAGTAACCGCCTGCACCACGCACAGCGGAATGGCTGCGATAGCAAGCAAGGCTCCTACCCCATGCGTGACCGCATTGAAGATCTCTTCACCTAGGGTGTAGTCTTTCTGAGGTTTGGTCTTCATCGATGGTGCGATAGCGCTTGACATTGCTGCTCCTTCTAGGATCTAGCATCTTAGTCGAATGGGCTTTGGGCACGCATGGTGCCGAGCCATCCTTCCAACTGCAGGGTCAGTTCACCATTCTACTGCATCGAGGATACAGAAGATTCGGCAGCTGTCTGCGTTTTATTCCCGCCAGGATGGCACCAGGAGAACCAGGCCGATGCATCATCTTGTTCAGCATCGATGAGCTTGAGCGTGGAGGCACCCACGCCTGCCGCAGTGAAAGCGATGATGGTCGTAAGCTGCTTGTTGCGCTGAAGCGGATTCGTTTGCAAAGAAGCCATCTGCACCTTCGTACGCGGCGTGATGGTGCGGTTGGTGCTGATACCGCTGTTCTCGATCGTCACATAGGTGCTGTCGTAACCAAAGCCCGAGCCTTTATGCCAAAGGATCGCGCCCACGATATCCACGATGAAGATCAGAAGCGCCACGCCATAGAGCACGCGCGCGAAGACATCGGCCATGGTGTAGAAGATGAGATAATCGCTGAGCTCTGAATACGACAGGAGATCGAAGTTCAGAGGTAGCGCCAGTAGGAACATGGTGATGAAGGTGAAGACGGCCAGCCAGAAGCCTCCGCCCTGCAGGATAGCGCGGCGCGTGATGGCGCGACGGCGCGCACGCGCAGGAAGCTTCTTGTCTGGTGCGGGCAGATCTTGCCACTCCGGCAAAAGCCCTGCAAGGATCTCGTCGACCTTATCGAGCTTGACGAACGGATGGATGACCAGACGCGCCTGGCTCTTCGTAGATGATTCCGAAGAGTCTTGGGCAGCGCTCGCAACACGTGCGAGCGAAAGCGTGCAGGATTTGAGCAAACGCTGGAAGAATGATTGACTGACCTCGACCGATTGAATGCGATCGATATCGATGCCATTGAAGTTGTGGTTGATGATGCCATATTCGGTCTCGATGCGTGCGCCGCGCCTACGCGCGCGGAATCCGCCATAAGAAAGGCAAGCTCCGCCCACGGTGATGAGCCAGACCACGAGCATGATGGCAATGAAGGAACCCACGATGCTCACGATAACGCCGACCATCCATGAGGTTGGGATGAGGTCGATCAAACCCGTGACCGTGCTGATCATCTCGTCTTCAGAGGTGTGGAACATGTAGCCGATGCCCGACAGGACAGAGCTCAGGGTGGCGAATATCGAGAGGAAGACCACGACTACCGAAGTCTTTCCGGTCATGCCGGTAAGCACCAGTTGCTTATTGGAAAGCCCATATTCATAGGTGGTGGTACCCGTGTCGATGGCATCGCCTCCGAACACCCCGCGAAAATCGTTCACCAGATGAGCAGGCGTATCGAGCGCGTTGTATTCGTCCGCATTTGGGATGGTTGGCGCAACCGTTAGTGCAGGAATAGTTGCGGCTGGCGCGCCTGTGGGAGCAGGGAGCGTTGAGGATGTAGCGTTTTGCGAAGCGACCGTGCCGAACGTTTCAGCTGCGTGTTCAGCGGTCATGCCCGCGGGCATTTCGACACCTGCAGCTTTCATCTGCGCGAACTGCTTGCGTGCGAAGAGTTCCTTACGCAGCGCTTCGGCTGCCGACTTCTCAATATAAGGAAGCGTGATCGCGGTGTTCGATGCCCCGCCTGCTGTTTCGATGCTCACGGTGCAAACCCCCGCGATGCGCTGGAACAGCGTTGCTTTCTGATTGATCGACTGGATGCGCTGATAGGGAACGTGAGCGCGCTTCTTCGAGATGATGCCCGAATAGAAGCTGAACTCTTCGTTGGAATACTCGTACCAGATGTAGTTGTAGCTGATGAGCCGCACCAGCATCGCGATGCCAGTGGCCACAAGAACGATAGCGATCAATACCAGCAATACGATGAGGATGGAACCGCCCGTTGCATAGATGTCGATCAATTCGAAGAGCGCATCGCCCGCTGAAGCGATGGCCACCACGAACACGAAGGGCACGATGCGCAGAGCACCGAGCCAGACATAGCTGTGATTGAGCTTGTGCTTCACTGGTGCTGCAGCAGACGCGGGCGCGGATGCTGCTGGGGGCACCGCTCCTGCAACGGGAGAAGATCCAGGAAATGGCGCTGATGCTTCTGCTGGTGCTAATGTTGGTGTTGATGCTGGCGCAGACGCAGGTTCAGGAGCAGGCATAGCCACCGGCGCGCCCGTGGGTGCGGGCGGCTTGGGTGCTTCGTTCGATGGAGGAGTATTGGGAGATTCCACGCGCTACACATCCTCTTTGGCAAGGCGAGCGAATTCGGCAGCTTGATCGCGCAGCGTTTCAGCTTCAGCAGCGGGAAGCCCGGGAATCTCCATCGACCCCGCTGCGGTCGAGATCGTGACCGACGCAAGCCCCATCATGCGCAGAAGCGGACCTTGACGCGTGTCGGTATTCTGCACGCGAATGAACGGCACCACGGTATGCTTGCGCACGATGATGCCACGCATGATGTCGAGGAATTCCTTCGAAAGGGCATAGCTCCAGCGAATGTAGCGCAGCGGCGTGATGACCACCCAAAAGAGAATGAGCAAAGCAACGAAGCAGATGAACGATATGAGGCAATACGGGCCTGCCCACCAAGACGTGCTCTCGTCGACAAGAAGAGCGATCCCTCCAACCGCGAAGACGCACAAGAAAATGAGCGTGAGAGCGATCGTATCGCTTACGCGCCATACATTCTTGATGCGCGGATCGAGCTTTTGCTTTTGGGTTTCTTCCATGAATGTCTCCGTTTGCCTTCGCGTGCGATTCGTTCTTCCGATTATAGCGGCAGGAGGGGTCTGCGCCGGGAAAGTGTAAGCATCTTTTAAGAAGCACTGGGGCGAAAGCACAGGCATTCAAGAAATACGAGCTTGGCGCAGAACGGTGAAGCTGCGAAATGATGAAACGGATAGGGATAGTCCGAGCAAGCGCGCGCTGCGCAACTGCCCTTCAAGAAACTGCTCTTAATAGTAGCGATAATAGGCAGCGCACGAGCCTTCCGAAGAGACCATGCACGGACCGACCGGATTCTCTGGCGTGCAAACTTTGCGGAAGAGCGGGCATTCATCAGGCGCCATGATGCCACGAAGCACATCTCCACAGCGGCAGCCCTTTGGATTTTGCGTGGGCTCCACTTCGGGATGGAAGCGCTTGACCGCATCGAAGTCTTCGAACTCTTCGCGGATCGCATAGCCTGAACCAGGGATCACGCCCAGCCCACGCCAGGTAGCATCGACCGTGTCGAACACTTCGTCGATCGCAGCGAGCGCAACGGGGTTACCTTCGCGCATGACTCCACGTGAATACGCGATCTCGATCTCGGCGCGCCCTTCGTGAAGCTGGCGCATGATCATGGCGATACCTTGCAGCACATCAACGGGCTCGAAACCGGTGATCACGCCAGGGATGCCATACTTTTCTGCGAGGAATTCATAGGGCTTCGTGCCGATGATCGTGGAAACATGACCGGGCAGGATGAGCGCATCGATCTTCAGTTCCGGATCGGAAACGATCACTTCAAGAGCATTGGGCATATTCTTGTGCGCGACGAACACTGAGAAGTTCTTCAGGCCGAGCGCTTGGGCGCGCTTGATAGCCATAGCAACAAGGGGTGTGGTGGTCTCGAAGCCAACGCCTACGAACACGATCTCTTTATCGGGGTGCTCTTGAGCAAGCTTGAGCGCATCGAGCGGCGAATAGACGATGTTGATCGAACGGCCTTCGGCCTGTTCCTTGAGCAGGCTTGAGGTGGAACCCGGAACGCGCGTCATATCGCCGAAGGTGGCAATCATCACGTTCGGGATGCGCGCGAGCGCGATAACGGTGTCGATGTCTTCATTGGAGGTCACACAAACTGGACAACCCGGACCGGAAACGAGCTTCGTATCGTTCGGCATCAGATCGCGCAGGCCGTTGCGCGCGATGGCAACCGTGTGCGTTCCGCATACTTCCATGAGCGTTGCCTGTTCAGGCGCCCATGAATCGATCGAGTGGATGAGCCCTTTGGCAAGCGCGGGATCTTTGAACGCAGAAAGATCCATGAACTAGACCCCTTCAAGATCGGCGAGCTCGGGGAAGCTCTTCACCAGATCGAGCGTTTCTTGGGCGAACTGTTCATCGACCACTTCGATGGCGAAGCCCGCGTGCACGAGCACGTAACTGCCCACTTCCGCCTGAGGCGTGAGGTCGAGGGAAATCTCGCGCGTTACGCCGAGGATATCGACCGTGGCAAGATTGCCTTCATCGATCTCTTTGACTTGAGCTGGAATCGCTAAACACATGATCACTGACCTCCCTCATTCGAGTGCAATCCTATCACAGCCTGGCCGTAGGAGACCGAAGCATCGTTAGGCGGCAGCTCACGATTGAGGGCGATGGTGAAACCTGCAGCTTGCAGGTCTGAAAGAGCACGTTCAGTAAGGTAGCGGTTCATGAAAACTCCACCCGAAAGCGTGACGATGTTGATGTCGTAGAGCGCACGCACGGTCTCTGCTGCCGTGAGGATGGCGCGCACCACCGCTTCATGAAAGCGACGCGCGATAAGGGCTTTATCAACACCGGCCTGCAGATCATCGAGCAGTGCTTCGAACACGGGGGCAGGATCGAGCAGCAACACGGACGTGTCTTGCGCGGTACTCTGCTCGGTGGCGGTGTTCTTTATGAGGCCGAACTGGTAGCGCTCAACCGCATCAAGCTCGGCCGCTGGATCCACCGCTTCCTGTGCAAGCGATGAGGTCGTTTTCTCAGCTTCGGCAAGGAGCGTTTTCAGTTCAGCGGCTGCGTCTGCGCCGAGGCCCTTCGTGATCTCCGCCTCGAGCAAGATCGCACCTTCACCTTCGTAGCGCGGCTCGTTGCAGATACCCAAAAGCGCTGAGGCTGCATCGAAGAGGCGTCCCATCGAAGAGGTGAAGGGGGTGTTGATGCCACCTTCGATCATCTTGGTCATGAGCTCGGTCTCTTGTTCCTGATCGGCGAAGAAGGCCTGTGCGAAGGGATGCTCAAGCAGATCGAACGCCCACAACACGCCATAGGCACAGCGATCGGTATGATGGATCGCCTGCGTACCACCCGGCAGCGGGAAGTACGCAACGTTGATGAAGCGCTCGAACGTGGTGAGGTTCGAGAGCAGCACTTCGCCGCCCCAGATCGCTCCATCAACACCGTAGCCCGTGCCGTCGAACGCAATGCCACAAACTGGGCCTTCGAGCTCGTTCTCGGCCATGGCTGCAACCACATGTGCATGATGATGTTGCACCTCCGTGAGCGGGAGATCGCGTTCGCTTGCTTGCGCGCGTGCCCACTTGCTGAGCACGTATTCGGGATGCAGATCGCACGCGAGTTTGGTGGGCTGCAGGTGGAAGAGCTTCTCGTAGAGATCTTTCGTTTCGAGCCAGTTGTCGAACGAGGCAACATGCTCCATATCGCCCAGATGTTGCGAAACGAACGCCTCTTCACAGCGCGTGATCGTGAAGGTGTTCTTGAGTTCGGAGCCAACTGCCAACAGCTCGGGAGATTCTTCCCCGAGCTCGTGCACTTGAGCTGGCAGCTTCACCGGCGCCGGCGCAAGACCACGGGCGCGGCGAATGACCTGGACTACCGGGTCCACCCCAGTCGGTTCGAGCACGCGCACCACCGAATCGTCGAAGCGCTCGATGATGGCGCGGTTGTTCACCAAGAAGGCATCCGCAATGCCCGCAAGCTGCTCGAATGCTTCGTGTTCTTCTATCACGATCGGGTCGTCATGCACGTTGCCCGAGGTCATAACGAGCAGGCCATCGAAAGCGCGTGCGATCAGATGCTGCAACGGCGTTGCGGGCAGCATAATACCCAGTTCGGGCAGGTCGCCCGCAAGATCGAGCGGCAACTCAACATCGCTGCGCTTGCGCAACAGCACGATCGGACGTGCGCTCGATTCAAGCTGTGTCTCTTCCGCTTCGCTGATGAGCGCATAGGCGCGCGCTTGCTCGGTCGAATGCGCCATGACCGCGAACGCCTTGCCGTACCGATGCTTTCGTTCGCGCAGAGCAGAGAGCGCTTCAGCGTTGAGCGCATCGCACACCAAGTGATAGCCGCCCAGCCCCTTGACGGCCACGATCTTACCTGCTTTGAGCAGCTTCACGCAATCGTCAACGAATTCATCGGAATCTTCTGAGGTGAACGCCCAATCCAGGCTATCGATCGAAAGCTGTTGGACCTCATTGGGAAGCATGCCTTCCACGTCGATCCAGCCCAAGCGCGGCCCGCAATTGAAACAAGCGTTGGGTTGCGCATGGAAGCGGCGATCCATCGGATCGTCGTATTCTGTTTGGCAAGGTTCGTCCATGGTGAACTCTTTCATAGAAGTATGTTCGCGGTCGTAGGGCAGCTCATCGATGATGGTGAAGCGTGGACCGCAATTCGTGCAGTTGATGAAGGGATAGTGATAACGGCGATTCTCGGGATCGAAGAGTTCGGCCACGCAAGCATCGCAGGTGGCAAGATCGGGCGAAACGAGCGTGATCTCGTTCGCTTCGGCATCATCCGAAAAGCGGATCTCGAATTCTTCAAAGCCTTCGACGGGCGCTTCGTTGAGCTCAAGCTCTTTCACGTTGGCCGCTTCGGGCGCTTCTTGCACGAGCGCGATCGCAAAGCAATCGAGGTCGTTCTGGGTACCTTCGACGTGGATCGTTACCCCATCGAGCGCGTTCAACACCCAACCCGTCAGGTGGAACTTCTGTGCGCACCTGAAGACAAAGGGCCGAAAACCGACCCCTTGAACTACTCCTTTGACCGTAATATCGAGCGCTTCGCGCGCTTCGTTCTCTGCCATGCTCACTACTCCGTAACGCGTGCGACCACGTTGCGCAACACCTTCGAAAGGAGGCGCAACGTAACGGATGAATTGTCGGGAAGATGGATGTAGACACACCGCCTACCACGGGATGAAAGGATGGAAAAATCACCCATAGCCTGCGCTTTTTCGAGCTCGCCAAGGCTTTGGGCTTTCGCGTTCTCCACTTCGATGTCGCGCGGTTCGTCCGCTGAAAGCACGAGGAACACCCCGTTGTTGCGACCGCCTTTGTGCAGCTGACCTGTGGAGTGCAGGTAGCGTGGTCCGATCTCCAAGCAAGAGGGGATGCGGCAGCGCTCCGCGATGCTGTGGCGGATCTCTTCCAACGCCTCGCGACGGCCTTCACCCGTGAAGGGCAAGAAGGCGTTCAAGGAGAAGTAATCGCCCGGCTCGATACTGCGACAAAGTGCGGTGATCGCACCCGAAACCGTTTCATCGACGAGCGAGTCTTCCAATGCCTCGGAAACGTGCACTTCGATCTCGCCAACTGGCACGCCCGCTAGGCCGTTCTGAGTGAAGTGAGGCGCTTCGCCCCCTTCTTCTAAGATACGCAGCACCTCGGTCTTTGCCGCCTGTACGTCGGGCTGATCGAACGGACAGATCTCCATGAGGTAGCCCACCATAGCGATGGCGTATTCCCACATAACGAAGTGCCCGGCAAGATCGATCACGTTCTCGACCTTGAAGGTGATGCGCGGGATATCGGGATTCAAGAACTCGAGCGACTGATAGTAATTCAGGCGTTCGTCGAAGAGGTCGGTCTTAGTCTCATAGATGATCGCCGTACGATCCTTCGTGTCTTCGGAGAGCGTGAGCGAATCGGTTTCGATGTTCGGGAGGATGCCTTCGCCTTCTTTGCCCAAGCTTTCTGCCACCAACTGCTCGATCCAAAGGCCCAGAACACGACCACGCTTCGGCGAGAGGAACGCGAACTTGTTGCGTCCTTGCACATAGTTTTCGTAGAGGAAGGATGCCAGCACGAGCGCAGGGTTATCCACGCTATCGCTACTACACAGCATCTCGGCACGCGCTGCGCTGCGCATGAGCGCATTGAGGTTGATGCCTGCAAGCGCAGCTGGCAAGAGACCGAACACGGAAAGCGCCGAATAGCGCCCGCCCACGCTGGGCTCGCCCGTGAACACCCGCAGCCAGCCTTCTTCTTTCGCGCGCTTTTCCAAATCGGAGCCAGGATCGGTGATAGCGACCAGATGGTTGTAGAGCTCTTCTTGCGAGAGCTTTTCGCGCATGATCGCCATGACCGCTTGCATGATGGTGTGCGGCTCGATCGTGCTGCCCGATTTCGAAGAATGGATGATGAGCGTGGTCTTCGGATCGCATTCCGACATGATGGCGCGCACACGCACCGGCGAAACCGAGTCGATGGTCTTGAACGAAATGAGCGAAGAGTCCGCTTTGTTGTATTTCGTGAGCGTCATGGGCGCTTGCGTGGATCCGCCCTGCCCCACGAGCACGACCGTTTTCAGACCGCGTGCGATCAAGGAATCAGCGAAGTTCTGAATCTCGGAAAGCGCCAGAGGAGGCTCACTTGCCAGCGTGGTCCAGCCCATGAAATCACGGGCGAAAAGCTGAGCATTTTCGGAGAAGTTGAAAAGGTTGCTGTCCTTGGCGTGAATACGACTCGCAACCTGGTCATCGATGAGCGTTTGCGCCGGAGCACCGGGCGTAGCTGCTTCAAAATTAATCATAGGTTCCTACCCGAACTATCGATGGATCAACCGTTTCGGTTGGTTTGCCTCATTTTACCGAAGTAGCAGCACGGGCGCTACACAATGGCGGCCACGATATCGTCAAGCCACGAAGAATCCACCTGATCGACCTTGCCCGCATCGCACAGCGTGGCAATGGTAGGATTCGTGGGAATCTGAGCGGTCGCGCCGATCTCATATTCTTGCGCGAGCACATCCACCTGGCTTTCGCCGAAGAGATAGTGCTTCTCGTTGCAGTTCGGGCACACGAAATACGCCATGTTCTCGACCAGACCGAGCACTGGAACCTTCATCGCTTCTGCCATATTCACTGCTTTTGCCACGATCATACCCACCAGCTCTTGCGGCGAAGTGACCACGATGATGCCATCGACCGGCAACGATTGAAAGACCGTGAGCGGAACATCGCCCGTTCCTGGAGGCATATCAACAAGCAGATAATCGATATCGCCCCACACCACATCGCTCCAGAATTGCTTGACCACCCCGGCGATCATAGGACCGCGCCAAATGACCGGATCAGTATCGTTTTCGAGCAGCAGGTTGGTCGACATGATCTTCGTGCCATCAGCTGCCACTGCAGGCAGCAGGCCATCAGGAGAACCCATCGCCTTGCCTTCGATACCGAACATGCGAGGAATGGAAGGGCCCGTGATATCGGCATCAAGGATGCCCACGTTCTTTCCCTGCTTCGCGAGCGCCGATGCGATCAGCGAGGTAACGAGCGATTTACCAACGCCGCCCTTGCCACTCACCACGCCGATCACGTTCTTGATGTTCGACTTGGGATTAGGTGCGGCTTGCATGCTCTGTGGTTCGCGACGCTCAGCACACGTCTTTCCGCAGGTCTGACAGTTATCGCTGCATGATTCGCTCATCGCCCAGCTCCTTATCGTTCTGCGCTCCTTTATCTCTTGAGCGCGTATTCCCATCACTCTGAACATGCACCAACGGGTGGCAGCTACAGTTCCAGTCGATGCTACAACTTTACCACTGCCCCTTCAAGGCAAGTTCGAGACCACCTTCGAAGATCGGCTTCGCCTTCGAATACGCAAACAGAGCCCCGCTATAGAAGAAATCCCGCCGACCATTGCTGGCTGGCGGGATCCCTCAGGAGGCTTGCTATTCTTCGCTATGAGAACCTCTTATGCGCGCCCCTGGCGGAAACAGCGGATCGCATAGATGAGTCCCAGGAGCGAAACGGTCATAAGAGCGATGAGCCCTGCGATCTTGAGGAAATCTCCCGTCTTCGCCAAGAGACTGCCTTCGTCATCTTGACCGGGGGTCTCGCGGGTTTGAGTCACAATTTGCTCAGCATCGAGCATGGTGTCGTAGAGCGAGATGGTCGAGTCTTGCAACGCCGCATTTGCCAAGCCAGCGCTGTTGTTGCCCGTTCCGCTGATCACGCGAACGCTTCCGTACGAATCGATCGTGAACTCAACATCATCTGCCTTTGCGTAGCCTTCAGGAGCTGCGTTCTCGCGCAAGATGTAGGTGGTATCCACGTTCAACACGCCTTCGAGCTTCTGGTTCGCTTTGCCCGAAGTCCAGCGATTCACCACTTCACCCGTGCTCTTATTGATGATGGAAAGGTCTGCCCCTTCCACCCATTCATGGGTGCGCGCATCGAGCTTGGCGAACTCTATGAGCGTTGCCTCGTCGTACACGCCTTCAGCGAAGATCGTGATACCCTCATCGGCAGGAGCCGCAGCATCATCTTCGGTCATTGCCCTGATGCCCTCATCTTCAGACTGAGCCTGCACACCGTCTTCGATGTTGACCACCTTATAGCCATCGGCGCCTTGCATGACCTTGAAGTACGGGCTGCGGAACTCGCTTACCGTGTGGCCAGCTGGCGCATAGCGCTCTTTGAAGTAGTACGTTGCAGCCGTATTCAGGCTCAAGTCTTCGAAGGTGATCCAGCCCTCTTTATCGGAAGTTTGCTCGCCGATCAGGATATCGTCCTGCACGCCTTCATTCACTGCGTACAGCCCATACGTTGCACCCTCCAAGCCACGATTGCGGTCGAGTGCGCTGGTCTTTTGGACCTTGAGCGTCATATTCTTGGCCGTGTTGGTCATGGTTGGATGCCAGTTGTCAGAAGCCTCGTAGGTTGGGTCATCCGCTTTGCTCGTGTAACGGTGATACCCATCGCCATCCACGTAGCCGTAGTACATATCCGTGCACTCGAGCTGGCCTTGCGCGTTGTATTCGATCACCGTGGTGAAGGTGATGATCTGCTTCGAATACTCGACCGAAGGATCGATCGTATCGTTGGCCTCGACCACTCGATAGTGATAGATGCCGGGCTGCGTGTAAGACAGACAGCTGGGGTTCTCCCAGTCGCCGCTCACGTTGTTCGCCGCGTCGAAGTCGACCATGCCGTAGCGGTCATTCGAAGTTTCAGAGATGACCGGGCCTTCCGTCGAGCTCCAGTCGACCGCATCGTCGGTCAAGTTGTCATCCTTGTTCAAGTGGATGAGCTTGAAGTTGAACTCATCAGCCTTGAGCGTGCGGCCTTCCAGGTTCTTGACGATCTTCGGGTCGACGAAGCAGACCTCCTCGAGCGGCTCGTTAGAAGCTGCGTTCACTGAATAGCCTGCAACGCTCATGGTTTGCGTGATGTCGAAGTTGCTGAACTCAAGCGTTGGGAGCGTAGCTCCCTCGGCTTCGCTATAGATCTGCGTAAGTTCGAGCGAGCGTTCGGTACCATCAAACAGTTCTTGTGTTTCCGTCACGCCCTCGGCAAAGTAGGCTTCCGTGATCTTGGAGGTGAGGCTCATGCCGTTGGCTGCTGGCTCGACCGCGACCTTCACCACGTAATAGCGCGGATCAAGCTCGACCCCTTCGATATCTGACCTTGTTTCAGAGAGCACATACCAGTGGTCGCGTGCATCCCCAGTCTTCTCTTCGTACGTTATTGTTGGGAAGGTGACCTGCGCTTTATTGCCGATGAATTCACCATTCACGGCATTTTCTTCGAGCGATTCAGGCAGGACGAGCTTATTGTTCTCGGGACCATCCGCAACCTCGGCCATGCTGAAGTGGAACTTGCCCGCAGCATCATCCGTGGTGGTTGCTCCGTAGTAGTTCTTCTGCGCATTCAGAACGAACTCGCCCTTCGGGTGGAAGATGTTATTGAATACGATCGCATCTTCCTGTTCGAATGCCGCACTACTACCCTGCTCTTGCTTTTGATACTGCTGATACTGGGTCGATTCGATCGAAGAAGTGTAGATCGTCCAGGCGATCGGCTTGAGCGTGTCTTCGCCTTCTACCGTTTGATCTTTCTTGGTCTTGATCGTTACCTGAACCTTATGCCAGGCCTCATCATAGGTGATATCGTCATTCGATCCTTTTTCCTCCTTTACATAGAAGGTATAGGTCGTTTGGCTTTCTGTATCTTCGCCTTCAGGATCATTGCGATACTTCGTTGCGTCGATGCGATCATCGTTCGCACTGCTGTTTGCTGCTGTATCGTCAACGAAATTGAATCGGGCTTTGCCTTTGTTCTCTCCACTGGTAGCATTCGTTGCTTGACCGATCTGAGTGAGGCTCGCTTCATCGATCGTGCCTTCTTTCGAGAAGATCTGATCTTCGCTCACGCCTTCTTTAGCTTCGAAGAGCGTGAAGGTGAACCCTGCATCGAGTCCTTCATCTTCCAAAAGCGCTTGATCGAGGTCGAGCAAGTTTTGACCATTGCTGCTCTTGAATGACTTTGCAACCTCGATGCTCCATGGGTTCGTTACCGACTTCTTATCTTCGGTCGGCTTTACTTTGTTAACGAACGTGGCACCCTCATCAGTCTTGGTCCAGCTTCCGTTCTCTTCCTGAAGGTAGTACCCCACAACCGTTGCTTCATAATTGGTCGTGGTGATCATCCAAGGATCATTGATGCTGGTAGTGATCTCTTTTATGTTCACATCGACCCGATGCACCTTTTCATCGTAGGCGATGTTCTTGTCCTGATCGGCTTCTGCAGGAACGATCTCCTTGATATAGAGCTTTTGAGGGTTGTTCTTGTTTCCGGTCGGATAGCCTTCAAGCTTGAAGATGATCTTCCCTTGCGCATCGTTCGTAGCAGTTACCTCCTGCCCGGCTATCTCGACAGGCTGAGTGCAATCGGCATCCTTGTAGACCCCGAACGTGAACTCTCCACCCTTCAGTTCAGCGAGAGCGCCGTTCATCTTCTTGTATTGCTTGGACAGTTCGATCGCCCACGCATCATTTTCGGAAGTCTTATTGGGGGGAACTTTACCTATGGTCACTTTGCCATTCAGGCCGATACCGCCACCATGTGTCCAACTGGTATTGTCGACGATCACCACACCATAGCTTGAGCGGGAAGGGACGTTCGAAGGCATAGCTGCTGTGAGCCCTAACGAAGCATCCTGGACCGCTATTCCTTGGAATTGATCCTTCTTCGAATTGTCATAGAGAGGGATCGTCACATCTTCGCTCGTGCCGTTTTGGTGCGCAAGACGCCCATGCCAGCCGAAGCTTTCATTCGTAGCGTAATTCTGCGACTCGACCGCACTCACATAGGTGCAGTAGTAATCCATTGCTTTATCGGCCGTGAACCCTGCGTCCTTTTTGGCGAGGTAGTCGCCCTTTTGGCCTAACTTGTCGAGCCATTTATTGTTGGGCCAGTTCTGGCCAACTGCAGAATTTCCAAAGATCGCGATGGCCGATTCACCACCGAAGTTGCCAATACCCGTCTTCGCGTGGGGGCATCCAGCAACACCGCCACCAAGACCACGGGCCGTGTTCGCATTGACCAAAACGCTGGTGAGCTCCAGTGAACCTTGCACCTCAACGAAGATTCCACCGCCACCCCAGTCGGTCGTGGTCTGCGAAGTATTGCCGCTGATCAAACCTTTGGTTATCCTGGCATTTTGTCCAGCAATATAGATTCCGCCGCCCTCATGCGCTGCATTGATATCCGTGTGGGGACCTTTATAGTTTCCTCTATTCTCTTTCGGATCTTCTACCACCTCTGCAGCAGCACGCACGGTCGTATTGTTCGACACCGTTCCGCCATTCATGGTGAAAGAGCAGTTTCGATCGATATAGATTCCGCCACCAGCCTGGGCGTTGTTGTTGGTAACGGTCCCGCTATTGAAGGTAAGCGTTGCGCCCAGCTTGTTGTTATCTCGTTTGACCAAGATACCGCCACCCACATTAGGGTTGCCGTAGAAGATATGGTCATCGTTTATGCCGCTCGTATCGCTCGTGCCCATATCCAGCTTCGACCCTGTTCCGCCTTTTATGGTTGGTCCAGTCGCACCGTTGCCGACAACAAGCTTCGCGCCGCCCGCTACCACGATAACGCTTCCCTGTTTGGTACCTTCGATGGTTCCCGCACCAAAAAGCGTAAGCGTGGTGTTCCGAGGAACATAAATGGTGTTCTTTGAATTGGGCTGGCCTGCTTCGACCTTACCTTTGAGCGTTCCATTAACCGTGAGCGTGTACGTCTTGCCCTCTTCGAGCATGAGGCTTTGCTCTTTGGCGCCGTTTACGGTTGCAGAGAATTCATTCGCTTTGCCAGGAACGGGTGCCCAGAATTCTGCCTGAGCAGAGATGCCTTCATCAGGGTCCGCCTGATCATCCGTGCCCTGCGCAGCAAGCGTATCGCCATTCTCTCCATCGGGCGATGGATCCCCGTCCGTTGTGGCAGGATCTGCAGGAACGTCATCGCTGACCTCGGGGAGCTCGGTCTCAAGCGCATCTTCAGGAATGCCGCTGACGGTAAGATCGCTGCCCTCTTCCTGGACCGTAATATCGGTCTTCCCGTCTTCGTCGGTGCCGAATGCCTGGAACGAAGGGGCGAGTGTGACCACAAGTAGGAAGGCCAGTAAGATGCTGAACCAACATTTGAAAGTCTTGTTCTTGAGAATCTTAGTCATCGTGGCCACCTCCTTAAGCATTCATCTTGTCGGTTGCTTTTTTATTGCGGCGGCGTATGAACAGATATGCGCCCACGCCGATAACCGCCAGCACCGCTAGTACGATGCCCGCCATTGCGAAGGGATTCTGAGCAAGAGCGCCAGAAGCCAGCGGGTTTTCGTTATCTTCGATGGTTCGTTCGGTGGTTGTATCCTGACCAGCATTGTTCGCTAGCGGATTGTCGTCATCGTTGATGATGACCGTGCCATCGCCTGCGCCTACGCCTGCATCACCTGGTGCAGCTGCGTCATCGACCGGCGTGATAGTTGCATCGATCGTGCCAGCCCCGCCACCCAGCGTGGTCTCGATGATCTGCGTGCGAACGATGGTCCTGTTCGCGTTGATCGTATCGTTCACATCGCGATAGTAGATGGTATAGGTTGGTTGGCTCGGATCATCTGCATGGGGCGAGAAGTAGGTGTGGCGAATGGCCGAATCCTGACCAGCAAGGCGCACATATTCGTTGCCGTTTTGCGTGAAGCTCGATTCGCCCACGATGTTGATGTAATTCGTGTTCGCAGGATCTGCGGTGAAGGTTTGCGTGCGCAGGACCGATCCATCGGCGATGTTCACGTACTGAACTGAGAAATCGTACGGATCGCCCGGCTTGTAGTCTTCAGGCACGTAATAGATACGCTGCATCAGCTCTTCGCTGCTATTCGCCAGCTTCTCCCAATCGTAAGAGATCTTTTCCGTATTGCCTGCCCACGGAACATAGTTTTTGCCGTTCACAACTATGTTTCCTGGCGTGTAGTTGAAGCTCGCATCGGGCGTGACCGATTTCACCACGCGGCCGATCTCTTTGCCCGTCTCGCCATCGATCTCAATGAGCGTGAAGTCTACCTTCTTCGTGACCTTATCGGATTGATAGACCGCTTTGATGGTGCGGGTATTATTCTCATCCATCACGAAGTCCGCATCGGTCAGATCGTTCGTGAGGTAGACCAGCGTTCCGTTCGCATCACTTGCTTTGATGGAGCTCGGCGTTGCGCTTGCATCCTGGCCTTCCTGCGTGGTGATGGTAGCGGCGCTTCCTGCTCCACCTCCGATCACTTCAGAGAGACGGTAGAAGTTCACGCCTTCCGCGCTTTCCACTTGAGAGTTCTTATTCATCGAGAACGTATTCGGGATGGTGTAGCGGTAGCCTTGACCTTTCACATCAACGCTGTCGCTCCAGAGAAGGTTGTCATCTTCGTCTACGTACTTAATGGTAACGGGATAGGTGAGCCCTTCCACCTTCATGACCTGAACCGTGTAGAAGGGAGTATCAAGATCGAGTTCGACCGAAGTTCCCGCCAAGCTCGAGATCACGCGATACGAAGTGGTCTTGGTTTTATCGGCAGGGTCGGTGGCAGAGAACGACTTCATGATAGGGGCGGTCGTTTTCGTCTGGTTGTCGATCCCGGTCACCGTGACCGTCTTCACCACTTCGCCCGTGGTGGCATCGATATAGCGAATAGCGCCTTCAATGCTCCCTGCTGGATTCTCTTCGTAGGTAACGACGAACTTGTTACCGTCTACGAAACGGTTATCGATGCCGTTCGTCAGTTGGAGACTGTAGCTTGTTGCGCGATCGGCGCCTTCCTTCTGCTTGTAGTACGACTGACCAACGCCCATATTCTTTGCTGCGGAAGAATCGTTGGTAGTACGGATACCCATGAGGCTCATGCTGGAAGAGCCGTCTGATTCGACAACCTTGGCATAAACGGGATAGATCTTGCCTTCATAGATGGTCTTGCCGCCCATGAAAGCATCGCTCACCACCACTTTGAAGTTTGGGATGCTGTTCGGATCGGACAGAAGATCTTTGGGCGTTTGACCGTTGGGCATGTTCACCGAAATGATCTGGGCGATCTGATCGCTCGACTCTTTGTAATCCTCATCGGTGTACTTGATAGGATTGCTGAGCGGCACTCCATCTTTGTATACCGTGATGTAGATCGCTTTGAATTCGAGGTTATCGACCTTGAAGAGTTCCCAGCCGGTGGTCTGCATGAAATCGATACCACTTGCTGAAATTGGCTTATCTTCCGCGCCTTCTTGCTGGTCTGCCGAAGCAAAACTCGGAACGCTTGAAAGGCTGAATGCGAAAACTAACGCCATCACTAGAGCAATGAGCGCAGTTGTCTTGCTTTTTATCTGTGCTCGCATATTTGCCCCCTCCTGAAATACGCGGGTCTTTCGTTATTTCTCCTGTTAAAAGCAGAGAATGCTCGCATTATCCAAGAGAATCACCCACAATACAGACCTCAGCACCCTTATGCAATCAAATTGGCTGCGATACTGTTCGGAAACATAAATAACACATTATTTGAACAGGCTTTTTCTTATTTTTCATTATGCATATTGCCCTATGAGTTCACTATGGTTTCAAGCTCAAGACGAAAAAAGCCCCAGATGCGGGGCTTTAAGATTCATGGTGGTCGGAGGGGGATTCGAACCCTCGACACACGGATTTTCAGTCCGTTGCTCTACCAACTGAGCTATCCGACCAGTATGTACGCGCAGATGAGTTCTGACGCGAGTCGTTATTCTACGCATTATCCGTTTTTCGGTCAAGCGTTCTGCTCGACTTGCACGGTGAAAGCGATCAAAAGCGAACGCATTGGCGCTTTTGCTCATAAACCGCCCGTAAGATACGTGCTCTTCGCCCATACGATACTTTGCTCGCATAGACGAATCTTTCTCGGTCTCTTTCAGAAGGACAACGGGGACGTAGCTTATTGTCCCGCCAAAGCGGGACAATAAGCTACGTCCCCGTTGTCCTTGCCGTTGTCCTTAGTCCCAGGCGCTGCGACCTTCGAGGGCTTTCTTGCCAATATCGCTCCTGAACTGCATGCCTTCGAAGTTGATGCGCTTGATCGCTTCATAGGCGCGATGGCGCGCCGATTCGAACGAAGAGCCAAGGCCGACCACGTTCAGCACGCGACCGCCCGAAGTGATGAGCTCGCCATCAACGTTCAGCGCCGTACCCGCGTGGAAGACGAGCACCTTGTTCAAGTCCTCAGCATCTTCAACGCCAAGGATGACCTTGCCCTTCTCATACGAACCGGGGTAGCCCTCAGAAGCCAACACCACGCTCAGCGCCCAATTATCGTCCCATTCCAGGTCGATATCGCCATCGCGGCCTTCGGCCACCGCCATCATGATGTCCACCAGATCGCTCTTGAGGCGCGGCAGGACAACCTGCGTTTCCGGATCGCCGAAGCGCGCGTTGAACTCGAGGACCTTCGGGCCTTCGGGCGTGAGCATGAAGCCGCCATAGAGCACACCACGATAGTCATGCTCGAAGGGCTCTTTCGCCGTTGCTGCAGCAGCCACTTCCATGATGCGCACCATCTCGGCCATCTCTTCATCGGTGACGATAGGCACTGGAGAATACACGCCCATGCCGCCCGTGTTGGGTCCCAGATCGCCGTCGTAGGCGCGCTTATGGTCCTGCGCTGGCGCCATGCAAAATGCCTTGCCATTCGTGACGAAAGCGAGCAGCGAGCACTCCGGACCCGTGAGCATCTCTTCGACCACTACGGTGTTGCCCGCAGAGCCGAACTCGCCCGAGAAACACGCCTCGACGCCTGCGCGTGCTGCGTCGAGCGTTTCTGCGACGATAACACCCTTGCCCGCTGCAAGGCCATCGGCCTTCACTACAAGCGGCGCACCTAGTTCATCGCAATAGGCCAGTGCTTCCTCTTTATTGGTGAAGCTCTTGTAGCGTGCAGTCGGGATACCGTTCGCTTCCATGAATTCTTTACTGTAGGTCTTCGAACCTTCGAGCTGCGCGCCTTGCGCATCGGGGCCGAATACCGCAATGCCTGCTTCGCGCAGCACATCGGCAACGCCTTTCACGAGCGGTGCTTCGGGGCCGATGACCACCAGTTCAACATCGTTTTGGCGCACGAAATCGAGCACCGCGTTACCATCTTCGATGTTGAGCGATTTGATATTGGTGCCCAGTTCAGCGGTACCGCCATTGCCTGGCGCGATATAGATCTCGCTGCAGCGAGGGCTTTTTGCCAGCGCCCAGGTGATCGCATGCTCTCTGCCGCCACTGCCTAAAACTAGAATATTCATGAGATACCTTTCACGCGCTGGATGGTCGCGGTTGGTTGCTTTGTGCAATAACTAGCGGGCTTCCCAGCCGTTGAAGATCGTCTGATCACGATCGGGACCGACCGCGATGATCGAAGCGGGAACACCGGTGATGTCTTCGAGATACTGAACATAGACCTGCGCATTCTGCGGCAAGTCTTCGAAGCGCTTGCAATCGGAGATATCGATGCCCTCCCAACCAGGAAGCTCTTCGTAGATAGGCTTCAAGCTGGGGGAACAGATGAGCTCTTGATCCATGGGGAAGTAATCATAGCGCTTGCCCTCGATCTCGTAGGCCACGCACACTTTGATGCGCGGCACGCAGGAAAGCACGTCGAGCTTAGTGAGCGCAACATCCGTGAGCGAATTGACCTGCGCGGCATAGCGACCAACGACCGCATCGTACCAGCCACAGCGGCGCTTACGACCCGTGGTAACGCCATATTCTCCGCCTACTTCGCAGAGGCGCTCTCCTACTTCATCGGTGAGCTCGGTCGGAAATGGACCGGAACCAACACGCGTGATGTAGGCCTTCGCGATGCCGAGCACGCGGTCGATCGCCTTCGGACCAACGCCCGTGCCGATCGGTGCACCACCTGCACAGCAGGAAGACGAGGTGACGAAGGGGTAGGTGCCATGGTCGATATCGAGCATGGTGCCCTGCGCGCCTTCGAAGAGAACCGACTTGCCATCGGCAAGTGCGGTGTTGAGCAAGTGCGTAGTTTCTGCCATGTGCGGGCGAATGCGCTCTGCCAGAGGCAGGTACGCTTCGCAGATCTGGTCGACCGTGTAGGTAGGAAGATCATAGATCTTCGAGAGAATCTGATTCTTCAGCTCGAGCACGGAGGCAACCTTCTCGCGGAAGACCGCTTCATCCATCATGTCCTGGATGCGGATGCCACGACGGGCGACCTTGTCTTCATAAGCAGGACCGATGCCGCGCTTCGTCGTGCCAATGAGCTTGGTGCCGCGCTTCGCTTCGCTCGCACCATCCAGATCGATGTGATAGGGCATGATAACGTGAGCATCGCACGAAACGAGCATGCGATCGGTCGGAAAGCCTGCTTCGTTGATGGTGCTCATCTCTTCAATGAGCACGTTGGGGTCGATCACGCAGCCATTGCCGATGACCGGCGTAACGTTATCGTACATAACTCCAGAAGGGATGAGGTGAAGGGCAAGCTTCGTATCGCCCGTGATAACCGTATGCCCTGCGTTGTTCCCTCCTTGATAGCGCACAACGTAGTCGTAGTCCTTTGCGATCAAGTCGGTGATCTTGCCTTTGCCTTCATCGCCCCACTGGGCGCCTAGAAGAACAGTGCTCGGCATAGGTATTCCTTTCGACAGTTCAATCTACCTGAAAAATATATCACAGTTCGAAGAAATTACAGGAGCAATCGCACTCGCGCACCAGGGCAGCGACACTCGGGTGACAGGTGAAAAGAATAACCTGGCGATAGCGCGAAAGCTCGACGATCACCTTAATGGCTTCACGGCGGCGTTCGTCGTCGAAATTCACGAGGATGTCGTCGCAGAGGATAGGCAGCGAACGACCCACGTTTTCGGCCGTAATGAGAAGGGCAACGCGCAATGCGAGATAGAGTTGTTGGCGCGTACCGAGCGAAAGCAACTGAGGCGGACAAGCGGTCTTCACGCTGTCGAGCGCTTCGATCTCTCCTTCGGCATTCATGCGCACTTTCTGCCACGCGCCCTTCGTCATCTGCGCGAAGAGGCGCGAAGCCTGCTTGTAGACTTCGGGCTGGCTTTTACGTTCCCATTCGGCGATCGAGACTTCCAAGCTGCGCTGCGCGAGCAACAGCACGGCAAGTTCGTGATAGCGCTCCTTCAGCCGCGCATCCACGATCGCCTTGCGCTGCTTCGCCTCATCGAAGGTGGTGGCATGGCGCGCGTGCGAAAGCTCGCTCGAGATCTGACCGAACTGGAGATTCGTCTCTTGGATGAGCTCGCTCGTTTTGGCGCGTTCAGTGTTCTTGCGCTCGATGATCGCTTCGAGATCCGCCAGCTGCGCCTCGGGATCGAGCCCCATTGAAAGGCAGAGTTCGTGGCGCTGCTCCGCGAGCGTGCCGAGGAGCGATTCGAGCGACGCGCGCTGCAAGGAGAGCGCCTGGAGGTTCTGCTTTGTCGTCTCTTCATTCGTGCGCATATCATGGGCGAGATCGAGCAAGTGGCGCGCCTGGCGTATCGAACCTTCGGCGGCGCTGAATCCGCGCTGATCAAGGAACCATTTTGCGCGATTTTTGTGATCGGCCAGATCGCGCTCGCAAAGTTCAAGGTGCTGTTCGTCTTGATACTTGACCCATTCGTAATCGCGTCTTCGCTCTTCAAACGCCTCTTCCGTTTTTGAAGGATGCATGTTGGCAACGATGCCTCCTGCTGCAACAAGAAGCCCGCAAAGACACGTGATCACGCCGAACGCTGAATACGTGAGCGAACCCACCGCACGCCCCTGTCGGAAAAGCCAAATGCCCACGATGCCCATGCATACGAGGATAACGAACGCGATGATCAAGCGAATGCGTCGTTGTGTCTTTGCGCGATCTTGCTCGGTCTGGAAATCGTGGTCGTTGATGAGTGTCTCAAACGCTGTTGTTGACTTCGCAACTTCACGTTTTGCGCTATCAAGCGCATGCTCGTACTTGAGGCGCTCTTCGTCGAGATCGTCGAGAAGAGTCTTGACCTCATATTCTTCGGCAGATGATAGCTTGCTGAGCGCACGCACATTCTCATCAACTTCGACCGAATCGGGAAGGCGCATCTGCTGCTCCGAAGCGCGGGTCTCTTCGAGCAACGCAGTGTTCTGCTCGATCGATGCGTCGATCCCTTCAAGGCGTGCGTAGTTGCTCTTGAGCTCTTCGATCTCGGTATTGAGGCCAGCTTGCGCTTCGGTGAGCGCTTCTTTGCGTGCGAGCAACGATTCGAGGCGGTGCTCTTCTTCATAGAAACCGTCGGTTTCGTTGAGCAGCTCCTGAACGAGCGTCTTCTCGCGTTCCTGTTCTTCACGCAAAAGTGCGATCGAGTCAGGAGTTTGCGCGGAGCGCGACATGAGCGCTCGTATCTTCTCCTGGATCTTAGCAAGCACGATGGCAGGGGATGATGCCGTACCAGAGCCAGCCGTGAGCAAGCGCGCGGTAGCCTCGTTATGACGATCGAGCTTGAGCAGCTCGTCGCTATTGAGCGCGAACATGGTCTCGTACGTTTCCTTGTCGATGTCGTCGAGCACATGGAGTCGATCGACCACGCCTTCGCTGTTCTTCGTACGCTTGATCTCCTCAACATCGCCCGTGCGGTCGTCTTTGAAGAACAAGCTGCCGATGCGCTCTGAATTCTCTGGCTTGTAACTGTTCGAACCACGGCGCGAAGCACGCCAGCCGAACATGACATTCTTGATAAGTTCACTGATGGTGGTCTTGCCCGCTTCGTTCGCGCCATACACCACATTGAGGCCAGGCTTGAATGGGCCGACGATCATGTTGGCGAACTTGCCGAAATTCGTCAGCTTCACGTATTCGAGATAGATGCTCGACAGATACGTTGGCGCAAGAGGCTGGTTCTTCTCGCCCTTCTTCTTGTTCTGTGCATCGCTCTTAGTCATTGTTGTTCTCGCTCAACAGATCGAACACGAGCGATTCCGCTTCCTTGCAAGCTTCATCGAAGCGCCGTTGAAGCTTGGGAACAGGCAGGTCAAGCGCTGAGAATTGCTGCTCAAGATAGGACAGACCGTCGACTTTGTCTTTCTTCTGCGCGCGCATGGTCGAAAGATAGACCGCCGGGAACAGCCCCTCTTTCTCGATCGCGTCCTTGTCGATCTTCGCGCGCGTTTCGTTCACGACATCATCGATGAAGAAGAACGGATAACGATCGTTGATGACCGAGCGGAGGTCGGCGAGCACATGCGGAGTGAGCGCACTATGAAGCGGTGTTGCACCCGTGAGCGTGATGCGACAGAGCATGTTCTGACATTGCGATCGCGCGTTGCGCTCGAACTGCTGTGTGGTGACCGCTTCTTGGATATCAGCGATCGTCGCGCAGACAGAAACGTCCACTTCGATGCGTTCCCACACAATTTGCGCCGTGGGAAGGAACGCAACTTCGGTGGGAAGGTTTTCGCGCAGCGTCACCTTGAGCACGCCATGCGGGCCAGTTTCGTGAATATCGCGCCCTTGGATGCAGCCCGAAAAGGCAATGGCTGGATCATCCTCGGGGATAAGCTGCGGATGATGAATATGCCCGAGCGCCCAGTAATCCATCTTGCGCGCGAGCAGGTCTTTTGGCTTCACCGGACTGCGTGTCGGATCGATATCGAGACCAGAATGAATCACGCCCACCTGGAATGTTGCATCGGCAGCGATCTCTTTCGCCTTTGCGTGCGAGATGCCTTCCGCGATGTTCTCGTCTTGCGGCCATGCCTGCGTGTAGTAGCTTCGTCCACCTAACACAGCGAGCGATTCGCCCTCTTTTTCGTAGACAAAGTAGTTCGCCTCATGAGGATCGAAGAGATGAACGTTTTCAGGAAGATCACCATACTCGCCCGCCCAGCGCGCATAAGGATCGTGGTTACCTGTGCAGAAATAGACCGGGATGTTCGCATCGTGAAGACGTTCGAGCCCATCGCGAAAGAAGCAGAAATCGGCATAGGAAGGGTGCGAGGCATCGAACGCATCGCCCGCGATGACCAAGAAATCAACCTGCTCACGGATCGTTTCGTCGATGAGCTTACGATAGGCATCAGGAATGGATTTGACCAAACGATCAGCCCACACCGGCGAGATCGCACGCAACCCCCTGAACGGGGCTCCGAGATGAAGGTCTGCTGCGTGTATGAAGGTTACTGATCGCGCCATGGTTCGAGTGTAGCGGATAGTGATGCGTTTGTGCGCAAGCGTTAGTAACTTGAATCGTCGAAGTAGTCGGTGAACTTAGTGCGCTCGGCAAGCCAAGTGAGCTTCAAGTCACGCGTAGGACCACTGCGATGCTTTGCGACGATCAATTCTGCCACGCCCCAATCAGGACGCTTGTCAGACTCTGCCTCAGCTTCGCTGGTAGATCGATCGATGAACATGACGATGTCGGCGTCCTGTTCGATCGAGCCTGATTCGCGCAAGTCAGAAAGCATGGGACGCTTGTCAGTACGAGATTCGACCGCGCGCGAAAGCTGTGCGAGCGCCATGATGGGCACATCGAGTTCTTTAGCGAGCATCTTAAGGCCACGCGATATCTCAGCAACTTCCATGGTGCGGTTGTTCGGATGAGGGATGACGGGCGTCATGAGCTGCAAATAGTCGACCACGATGAGGCCGTTCTCAACGTTTCGCATCATGCGGCGTGCCTTCGTGCGCAGCTCGACCAGCGAAAGCCCTGGCGAATCATCCACATAGAGGTCGATGTTGCTCAAGCGTTCAGACGCATCGAAGAGCGGCGCCCATGCATTGTTGTCGATCCGCCCGCTGTTCAAGACTGACAGGTTGATACCTGATTCAGCTGAAAGCAGGCGCTTCGTGATTTCGACCGACGACATCTCTAAGCTGAAGAACGCAACGGTCGACTTTTGTTTTGCCGCGTTGACCGCAAGATTCATCGCGAACGACGATTTACCCACGCCAGGACGCGCAGCCAAGATGATCAACTGCCCACCACGAAGCCCATTGAACAGCTGATCGACATCCTTGAAGCCGGTGGGTACCCCTTGCAAGACCTCGCCACGATTCGCCATCTCAGCGATCTGATCGTTCGCCTCGATGATGAGCGTCTTGATGTCTTTGAACGAAGAGTTGACCGCTTTTTCGGTCACACCAAAAAGAGTGGCTTCAGCCTGCGAGATGAGTTCTTTAGGATCGGCAGGAGAATCATAAGCGAGCGAAGAGATGTTGGCTGATGCCAAGAGCAACTGCCGGCGCATCGCGTCACGGCCCACGATATCGGCATGGTGCTGCCAGCTCGTGAGGGAAAACGTATTGTTTGAAAGATCGAGCAGATACGGCTGCCCGCCTACCGCTTCGAGTTGGGAGGCTGCCTTGAGGCTATCCGCCACGGAAATGACATCGATCGGGATCGAACGCGCATTCATATCGCGCATCGTCTCGAAGATGATACGATGAGCAGGACGATAGAAATCTTCAGGACGCAATTTGAGAGAGACTTCTTCGAATACTCCCGTAGAAAGCAAACACGCAGATAGAACGGTCTTCTCCGCCTCAATGTTCTGTGGCAGTGCTTTGCCCTTCGAACCTGAAGCCTGAAGTGCGAGTTGATCGTTTGTCGTAGGTGCTGGCATTCGCTCCCTTGTCCTGTTCTTACGGTATCGCGCCTGAAAAGAGGTACTAACAACAAAACTTCCCGACACCGTGGATGCGGTATCGGGAAGTCTAATTTATCACACCTACCGGCTAATAGCTAAGCGGCGCGAAAAACAGCATTATTCTGCTTCAACCTCAGCCACTACGACAGCGTCTGCAGTGGGCTCTTCAGCAACTGCGTCTGAAGTGGAAAAATCCTCTTCAGCAGTTTCCTGTGCTTCAGCAGCGCTTTCGGATGCCGTGAAGGTCTCTTCGTTGCCGACCACAACCGTGAGGTTCGACTTGATGTCGCGATAGATCGAAACGACGACCTCGTGCTTGCCAGCGGTCTTGATCGGGTTCTTGAGGTCGATACGCTTACGATCGATCTCGATGTCCTCTGCTTCTTTGAGCGCATCGGCGATCATAGCTGCAGTGATGGAACCGAAGAGCACGCCTTCTTCGCCCACGCGTGCCTCGACCTTAACGGAAAGATCGTCAAGGGCTGCTTTGAGCGCCTGGGCTTCTTCGATGCGCGCTGCTTCACGCGTAGCGATGTTGTGCTTGCGCTGCTCGAGCTGCTTGAGGTTACCCTTCGTAGCAGCAACAGCGATCTTCTGCGGGAACAGGTAGTTGTTGGCATACCCGTCGGCAACTTCGACGATATCGCCTTCGCCGCCCTTGCCCTTGAGTTCAGATAAAAGGATGACTTTCATGAAAACCTCCTCTTATCGATCGCGACGATTGTTGCGACCGCTGATCGCAGGCACGGCGTATGGCATGAGAGCCATTTCACGGGCGCGCTTAACAGCGTTCGCGATATCGCGCTGATGCTGGGTGCAAGCACCGGTCACACGGCGGGGCTTGATCTTCCCACGGTCGGTTACGTATTTGCGCAGCATCTGAGTGTCTTTGTAGTCGATGTATTCTGCCTTATCCTTGCAGAACTGGCAGAACTTACGACGAGGCTGCTTATTGTATTCAGGCATTCTTAACCTCTTTCGTTCGTGATTAGAACGGGATATCTTCGTCGTAGACAGAAGCATCCACCACCGGCGTTGCTACCGGAGCAGGTGCCTGCTGTACGGGCATAGCTTGCGGTTGGGGTGCGCTCTGTTGCATCGGTGCGCCACCGCGCGAACCATCATTGCGCGAAAAGAATTCGATCTCATCTACGATGACCTCGATCTTCGAGCGCTTCTGGCCATCGCGCTCCCATTGGCTCCAGCGAAGCTTACCTTCGATGGCAACCTTGCTTCCTTTAGAAAGGAAGCGGGAAACGCTTTCTGCGCGGGCTCCGAACATGGTGCAATCAATAAAGTTGGGATAGTCTTCCCATTCACCTGTCTGCTGATTGCGACGACGGTCGTTAACTGCAACGCCAAAGCCGAGGACCGGCATGCCGCTTGCGGTTGAGCGCAATTCTGGATCGCGCGTAAGATTACCGGTGATGATCACTCTATTGATGCTCATGTGATACCTCTTTCTACGGGCAAATATCCCATTTGCCTCTGATTTCCTTCTCGTGAAAGGCTGGGTTCTCCGCCCTTCTGTTCTTCAGTTGGTTTTGGCGCACAACCAAAACCACCTATACCGCTCGCATTAATCGCGATCGGTGCGCTTAACGATCATGAAGCGTTCGACAGCGTCGGTAATGCGCAAAACACGATCCAACTCTGCGATGCTTTCAGGATTTGCGTGGAAATCGATGAGGGTGTAATCACCGTCGGTCAAGCCGTTTACCTCGTAAGCGAGTTTACGCTTACCCCAGTTGTCGACGTTGTCGACCGTACCGTTATCTGCGGTAATAGCAGTATCGATACGCTTCATAACAGCTAAACGGGTTTCTTCGTCGATTGACGGAGCTACAAAAAACAACAATTCATAAGCCTTCATATGGTCACCTCCTCTGGACTTACGGTTTCGGGTCATGAAGGCAAGCCCGAAACAGGATTAGCTGAACAATCGTAGCAAATAGCGTTTCCACTCGCAAACAGACCGTCCGCTTACCCTCCGATTCCGCACAAACTGACAACTACTTCATGCCGCTTTGAGCAAGTTTTCACTACATGACCATCTTACTCAGCACAGCTCACGTTTTTCTGAAACTTTTTTGAACTCCGAACTCACATTTTTCTGATACTTTTTCACGTTTGCGTCGATTCACCACCCATGACCCTCCGCAGTGACGTGCCCATCAGAGATACCTATCTTTCGCGCTCCTGCCCTCACAGCAGAATTTCCGCTGCAATGCCCCTAGTTTTCACGTGGGAATGCACATAAGGGCTTTATAATGAAACAATATTTACATTAGGAACTTCTTCGAGATGGTTAAGGGAGATCATGGCAACCAACACTACAAGCTCTGCCAAAACTCATGTTTCGCTCAGGCTTCCCACCTCCATTCTGGAAAGCATTGATGCTCACGCCGAAAAGGAACACATTTCACGTACTGAGGCTTTCGTCTACTATCTGCAGACTGGTCTCGAAATCTCCGATGCTCAGGCGAACGAGCCAAGCAAAGACGAAGTGCTGCTCCAGAGCATCCAGGATGATCTCACGGTCATCAAAGCGCTCCTGCAAACCCAGCCTGGTGCTGAGACTGCGCCTCATCCCTACACCGTTCCTGCAGTAGAGATTCCTGAAGAGCCTGCTCAAGCAGAAGCTGTCGCGAGCGAATTCACCACTTCCGACGAAGTTGAAGAGTCAGAAGAGACCCAAGAAGTCGAAGAAGATGAAGACGAAGGGGTTGCTGTTTCTCTCGAGAGCGAGCCTGAGCCCGATCTTGCGGAGGAAGCCGAAGCGCTTGCCGAAGAGGATTATTCCACCTCAGATGCCACCTCGAGCGAAGAGTCTTCTACGGCCGCTTATTCGCTGTATGCGATTGGCGAAGAAGAGAGCTTCACCGAGATCAAACCTGTTGATGAGCTCGATGAAGCAAGCGATTTCACCACCTCTGATGCAGTTTCTGAAGAAGAACCCGCAGAAGAGATCGATACCGTTGATCCCGTCGAGGATGAAAGCGATTTCACCACGTCTGATGCGACCGAAGGCGGCGAAGCGCTCTCTCTCAAGAAGCTCGAAAAAGCTGTTTCCAAGGCTGCAAAAGATATCGTATCTATCGAAAAGGTCTGGCTCTACGGTTCTGCTGCTGATGCAAAAGAGATCGAAGGAGCTTCCATCGATCTGTGCGTGAAGACCGAAGACGACGACAAGCTCAAGTCGAAGCATCTCGATGCCTTCGTTGCCATTATCGAAGAAAAGACTGGCAAGCAAGTCAATGTGGTGCTCAAGCACGAAGCTGGCAAAGACCTCAAGCAGGAGATGAAGAACAGGGTCGAGCTCTACAAGAAGTAAGATACGCCCTCATAAATCAAAAAAGCCGCTCGTTGAAGCGGCTTTTTTTATGCTCAGGAATCGCTTTGTGCTTATTGTTCGGCGGTTGCGTCTGAAGTGGTGAAGTCTTCTTCAGCGAGCTCGGCTGCTTGGGAATCTTCTTCATCCCACGCATCTTTGAGAGCATCGCGCGGATCGAGCGTGCCCTCCATATCAAGCTCGAGCTTCAAGCCTTCCATAAAGTTGGGCGCAGGACCGATGTAGACGATGTCCTTCTTGATGCCGTCCTCATCATAGAGATAGCCGAATGCGTATGCCTCTGGAGCACCTGGCAAGCCGCCTTCAGCGATGATGCAGTCCTTCATGCCATCATCGGTATCGAGATATCCGTCGTAGCAGAATGCATAGGCCGTGGCGCCGCGTGCGCCTTCTACCTCATGACGCGCGAGCGTGAAGCAGGTTTCCGCGTCGTCGCCCGGATGCGTTTCGATGAACAGATTTTCTTTGACTGCCAAACCCGTGAAGGGGATGATCTCTTCGCCCGCTTCCATCTTGGAAACAGCCTCGTTCAAAACAGCTTGCACGACCGCTTTCAGCTCATCGGTGATTTCGCCCTGTGGATCATTATTGGTAGGATCGATCATTCTATCAGCCATGATGAAAACCTTTCTGCAAGATGACAAACTACCCGGTCGTTCGACATCTTTTCTCTTCTCGTTTCATTATGAGTGTAGCGCTTCCCCGCTTCTCCGCTTAGCGTCTTTCGGGAGAAGGTCTGCCGCAGGGTAACCTCGATGACAAACTACCCGGTCGTTCGACACCAGCTCGACCAGTGGAGAGGGCGAGCTAGATGTTTCCGGTCGAGCAAGCAGCTGAGCCCATGGGGTACTTGAATTACTCTGAGTCCGCTCACTTCAATATAAATAGGTTGTCCGAAGGAGCGAAGCGCATGAGCTTGCCTGAAAAGGCAAGCGAACAGCGAAAGCGGGTAATTACAAGTGCCCCTTGGGCGTGCTGCTTGCGTGGGATAGATGGAAAAAGGTGTCGAACGACCGGGTAGTTTGTCATCAGCGGAGGACGACGCTGGGGAAGCGACGGGGTGCTGTGCGATAGTAGCGTTTTTGCTGGTAACCAAGAAGCATGCAGACGTTCAGACCGCGTTCGTCACTCATATCGAAATAAGCGCGGGCAGCGGGACACGAATCCACTACGCGGCGCAAATACCCGTTATAGAGCACGCCAATACCGAGCGTGTGCGCCACCATTTCAATAGCTCCTGCTGCGAGCCCTGCATCAAGCGGGTCGGGCGATTCGATGAAGAGAACCGCAGGAGCATCACGAAACAGATAATCGTCCTTTGGATCAGCACGCCTGTTCTCGATGAAACGACCTAGTGTTTCTGGAGGAATAGGCATGATGCGATCGGTCTCATATACCTCTGCGAGATACTCCCAGATAAGCTCCTTGAATTCAGGCAAGCTATCTTGGAGAAAATCAAAACGGCACATCTGTGTATTCTTCGCTGTGGGCGTATGTCCGCCTGCTTCCATGAGCAGATGCAGATGCTCCATCGAGATCGGTTCATCTTTGAACGCGCGAATGCTGCGACGGAATTTGATGCTGTTCAAAAGGTTTTCGGTAGGAAGGTCGAAGGTGGCAGGATCGAAATCGATCGGTGAATCTGCATAGCACGGTAAACTCGGTGCTCCTTCAGGGCAAATAGCCACACAGTGGCCACACTTCATGCAGTAATCGAGCGGATGGGCCTTGCCTTCGCGCAACACGATATTGTGCTGGATGCAATCATGCACGCAGGCCCCGCATCCTGTGCAAAGACTCTCGTCAATGTAAACATCTGTTTCCCCCATGATGATCCACCTTCCTACTGCACGTTCACTTCGATTATACAAGCCCTGCCACGTAACGAAAAAGACGCCGAAGCAGTGTCAACGAGCCGTTCACCTGCTTTGGCGTCTTGCGTGTTTAGTTTATTCGGTCTTGTGTGAGCAGTCTGTGCGAAACAGAGCGAGCAAAGCCAGCGCTAAGAACTGCTTACTTTTGTGAATAGGAAAACCAGAGAACGTCTCCGCTTGATAGCTTTAGTCTCCGAAGGCCATCTCGATGATGAACAGAAGTTCAAGAACGCTCTTGAAGGTAGCTTGTTTCTGGCCTGCATCCCATTTGATGCGGCCTTGCCAAGTATGGTGCTGGCGGAAGAGAACCTCCAGTTCAAAAGAAGGCTCAAAAGCAGGATCTATGGGAGAAAGGATCGACTGCAGTGATTCGGTCTGCTGATCGAGGATGTTGTCTATAAGCATGATGAGGCTTGGCAAGCTTGAAAAGCTTACCGGGGCTGACATGATAACGCTGTCGAGGGTGCCCGTCATCTTCCCATCCTCGTACGAATCGATGGAAATAAGGAAGGTATCGGCCCCTGGCGGTGCAATATGTGGCTGTCGCATTATGCTTCCCTTTCCGCGTATGCACAATGATACCGCATAAAGCTATGAGTTCGCTATGATTTATTTGCGAATAAAAAAGACCAGGCTGCCTTATATAGCAACCTGGTCTTTGTCGATTAAGATCGATCGGACCGAAGCGGCAAAACTATTCTTCGCCCTCAACTTCGTTCAAGAACGAATTCGCTTCTTCGAGAAGCTCGGCTGCACCATCGGGAAGATCACTGTCCTTGCCGTGGTTGTCCACCTGAGCATCGTAGTTTCCTTCAGCATCGATATCGATCGTAACGGTCGATCCATCGTAGATCTTGCCTTCGATGATGCCCGTTGCAACACGGTCGACCACCTGACGCTGGATGAGACGCTTCAGCGGACGTGCACCATAGACCGGATCGTAGCCATCGATAGCCAAACGTTCTTTCGCTGCCGGCGTGATCTCGAGCTCGATCTTGCGATCCTTCAAGCGTGCCGACACTTCTGCAAGTTGCAGCTCAACGATCGGCTCGATGCTCGCAATGTTCAGCTCGTTGAACGTGATGATGTCATCGATACGGTTCAAGAACTCGGGACGGAAGGTGTTGCGCAGCGCATCTTGCATGCGATTGGCGAATTCCGCCATACGCTTGGCCGCCGCTTCCGGCGTCATCTTCTGCATGTCCTCGACCATGTCTCCCATGGTCTCTTCCTTATCGCGCTCGCGAATGAGCTGGCTGCCGATATTGGAGGTCATGATGATGATCGCGTTCTTGAAGCTGACCACACGCCCTTGGCCATCAGTCAAGCGGCCATCGTCGAGCACCTGCAAGAGCACGTTGAACACATCGGGGTGAGCCTTCTCGACCTCGTCGAGCAGAATGACGCTGTAGGGCTTTCGGCGCACGGCCTCGGTAAGCTGGCCGCCTTCGTCATAACCCACGTATCCCGGAGGTGCACCGATCAGGCGCTGCACGGAGAATTTCTCCATGTACTCCGACATATCGATGCGGATCATAGCCTTCTCATCATCGAAAAGACATTCTGCCAGCGCTTTTGCAAGCTCGGTCTTACCAACACCGGTGGGGCCGAGGAACAAGAAGCTACCGATAGGCTGCTCGGGATCAGCGAGCCCTGCACGGCTGCGGCGAATCGCACCCGCTACCGCCGAAACGGCCTCGTCCTGCCCGATCACTCGCTCGTGCAAACGGTCTTCAAGATCGATGAGCTTCTCCATCTCGCCCTGCATCATCTTCGTGATAGGGATACCCGTCCATGAAGAAACCACCTCGGCGATCTCGTCTTCGGTGACCTCTTCTTTCAGGATGGTGCCATCTGCCTGACGTGCCTCAAGCGCTGCGGTCGCTGCTTTCAGTTGCTCCTGTAGTTCAGGAATGCGCCCGAAACGAAGCTCGGAAGCTCGTGCTAGATCGCCTTCACGCGTTGCGCGCTCTTCTTCAAGCTGCGCCGCTTCGATATCGGCCTTCAAGTTCTGGACCGAAACGATGGAGTCCTTCTCGTTCTTCCATTCAGCCTTGCGCTTGTCGAGCGATTCCTGAGCTGCCGCGATATCCTTGCGCAGCTGTTCGAGACGCTCCTTACTCGGCTCGTCCGATTCCTTCATGAGCGCTTGCTCTTCGATCTGCATCTGCGTGAGCTTGCGCTCGGCCAGATCGACCTCTTCAGGCATCGAATCGATCTCGATGCGCAGACGTGATGCCGCTTCGTCCATAAGATCGATCGCCTTATCGGGAAGGAAGCGATCGGAAATGTAGCGGTTCGAAAGCTCCGCTGCCGCCACGATGGCCGAGTCGGTCACGCGCACGCCATGATGGATTTCGTACTTCTCTTTCAGGCCACGCAAGATAGCAATGGTATCTTCGACAGAAGGCTCGCCCACCATGACCGGCTGGAACCTGCGCTCAAGCGCCGCATCTTTCTCGATGTACTTGCGGTACTCATCGAGCGTGGTCGCACCGATGGCATGCAGTTCCCCTCGCGCGAGCGCTGGCTTGAGCATATTGCCCGCGTCCATCGATGAATCGCCCGACGAACCAGCACCCACGATCGTGTGAAGCTCGTCGATGAACAGAATGATCTGCCCATCCGATTCCTTCACTTCCCGCAGCACTGCCTTCAGACGGTCCTCGAATTCACCGCGATACTTCGCACCTGCCAGCATGGAAGGCAGGTCGAGCGCGATGAGCTCGCGATCCTGCAGCGAAGAAGGAACATCGCCCGCAACGATGCGCTGGGCCAGTCCTTCGACGATAGCTGTTTTACCGGTGCCCGGCTCACCAATGAGCACAGGGTTGTTCTTCGTACGACGCGACAGCACCTGGATGGTTCGACGAATCTCTTCGTTACGGCCGATCACGGGATCCAGTTTGCCTTCGCGCGCCGCTTTGGTGAGATTGTTGCCATATTGGTCCAACACCTCGAATTCTGTTTTTGATTGTTGATCAGTCACGCGCGTATCACCTCGCAATTCCTCATACGCTTGTTGAATATCGTTCTTATTGATTCCTGCATTGTTCAAGATCTTGCCTGCTGCATCGTTCTCTTCTGAGAGCGCAATGAGCAGGTGCTCACTTGTGGCGTACGAATCGCCCAATTTCTCTGCGATCTTCACCGCCTTGTCGAGCAGGGAGACGAGCGCCATAGAAGGAGCGGTCATGCCCATGATGCCGCCACCTTCCACCTTCGGCATACGATCGATCTCTGCTTGGACTTCATCGCGCAGAAGTTTCGGATCGGCACCAAGGCGCTTGACGATGGCATCGATATTATGCTCGCCAGATGAGAGCAGCGCGGCAAGCATGTGAATGGGTTCGACCATTCCTGCTTTTGCTTCGCCAGCAATGCTCATGGCAGATTGCAGAGCTTCTTGGGCAGAAAGCGCCAGTTTTTCTAACATCTTCTGTAAATCCATGAAGCTTTTCCTTTCGTTTGTTTTTGTTTTAGGGTGATGAACGCCCTAACGAATACGACGCAACTCGAGCGACGTTGATTGTGCTACGAGACTGCTCACGTGCTCGAATGTTTCTAACTCATGCACACGATCGGCAAGACGGCGAACGCGCTTGTGCAGATCGTCGATTTCGTCGTCGCGCTCGTTCAGGCGCCCCTGCAGGTCGAGAATGCGAATGACCCCTGCTAAGTTGATACCCTCGCTCGTGAGCTCGTTGATCAACTGCAGGCGCTCGATGTCGGCCTGGGAATACATACGCGTATTACCACGCGTACGTTGGGGGTTCACCAAACCTTTTTGCTCATAAATGCGCAAGGTTTGCGGATGAACGCCCGCTAGTTCAGCAGCGACGCCGATCATGTAGAGGGGGCGATTGCGATCGTTCATCGGCTACCCCCTTACACTTTCAGGTGTTGCTGCCTTGAATGCCTCGAGCGCAGCTTTCTGTTCATCGTTAAGGGTGGTGGGAATCTTGACCTCGATCTCGACTTTCAAGTCTCCCGTTCCCGAAGCGTTCTTGCCGAGACGCGGTGCACCTTGGCCTTTCAGCGTGAGCACTGCGCCGTCCTGCGTTCCTGCCGGAACGCGCACGCGCGCCTTCTTGCCTGAAGGTGTGGGCACTACGATCTGCGCACCCAGTGCGGCTTCGTCGATACTCACCGGCAGTTTGGTGATGACGTCTGCCCCTTTGCGGCTGAAGTTCGCATCGGGTGCGATCTTGATCGTGACGAGCAGATCGCCCGCTGCACCACCGTTCGCCCCTGGATGACCCTTGCCCTTCATACGCACACGGCCACCTTCCATGGCACCCGCAGGCACCTTGATGGTGAGGGTTTCCTTCTCCTGCGTTTCGGGGTTCACCACGCGTACTTTCTTTTCAGCGCCGTTGAACGCCTCATCGAAAGAAACCGTGAGCGTGACCTTCTTGTCCGCTCCCTTTTCAGGCTGCGCTTGACGAGCGCCACCCCCGAAATCCCAATTCGTTCCGAAGGCTCCTTCACCATGGCGCAGGCTTTCCAAGATGTCAGCCCAGTCGATGCCACCACCGCCACCGCCGCCGAAGGGATTGCCTCCGCCGCTTGTGGTGTAGGTGTACGTGCCGCCACCGAAAGGATTTCCTCCCCCAAAAGGATTGCCTCCTTGGAAGGGAATCTGGTTCTCGTTCGCGGTGCCGTACTGGTCGTACATCTCGCGTTTTTTATCATCCGAAAGCACCTCATAAGCTTCATTGATCTCTTTGAACTTCGCCTCGTCGCCACCGGCATCGGGGTGATGTTCACGAGCAAGCTTACGAAATGCTTTTTTGATCTCACTAGCAGTTGCGCTTCGTGGAACGCCTAGCGTCTTATAGTAATCAGGTGTGGATGCCATTCGTTCCACCTCTCTTTCTTCTTTGATACAAAACAGGCGGACCGTTTGTGACCCGCCTGTTTAACTCCGATTACTCGTTGTCTTCTTCTTCGTCGGTTTCACGTTTCGGTCCACCAACCGCTACCGTTACCATGGCTGGCCTGATGACCTTGTTACCCATGCGATAGCCCTTCTGGTAAACCTGTTCCACGGTTTCATCGGGAACATTGGGGTTATCGACCGTTGCCACCGCTTGCGCTTCGAGTGCTTCGTAGGGTTGCCCCACTGGATCGATGATCTCGACCCCTTCTTTAACGAGCACTTCGTTAAGCTTGGCATACACTGCCGTTACCCCTCCGAGCAGCCCTTCTTCGCCGTTTTCGTTGGCGTAGTCGATGCTTCGCTCGAAATCGTCGAGCACCGGAATGATGTCTTCGACGAGTTTTTCCGTTGCGCGCCTGGATTCTTCCTCGCGCTGCTCTTTCATGCGACGGCGGTAAGTATCCCATTCCGCATGAAGTCTGAGGTATTTGCCCTGCCATTCAGCTGCTTCTTCTTTTGCTTTCGCAACAGCAGCTTCGGCAGATGCTTCTTCGGAAGCTTCATCCCCCGAAGGTTCGGGGGAATCAGCCTCTTCGACGATTTCAGCGTCGACAACTTCAGCTTCCGGCTCGGCATCAGTGGCAGCGGTATCTTTTACCTCTTCCTCTGAATTTCCGTTCACCATGATTAGTTGTCCTTGTTCTCTTCGTCGTCGACTACCTCGAAGTCAGCTTCGATCGTATCGTCTGCCGGAGTGCTCTCTGCTGTCTCAGCAGCTGCACCTGCTTGCGCACCTTCAGTGCTGTAGACGACTTCCGCCAACTTATAGCCAACCTGCTGGAGGTTTTCGGTTTCCTTCTTGATGGCCTCGAGATCGGTGCCTTCAAGCGCGCTGCGAGCTGCCGCGATCGCATCTTCAGCCTGCTTCTTCATGTCGTCGCCGACCTTGTCGGAGATTTCAGCAAGCGTGGTCTCGGTCGCGTTGATGAGCGAATCGCAGTTGTTGCGGATCTCGACTTCCTGCTTACGCGCAGCGTCTTCCTCTGCATGGATCTCTGCATCCTTCACCATACGATCGACTTCGTCATCGGTAAGTGCGGTAGATCCCGAAATGGTGATCTGCTGCTGCTTGCCCGTGCCCAGGTCCTTAGCGGAAACGTTCACGATGCCGTTCGCATCAATATCGAACGTAACCTCGATCTGCGGCATACCACGACGTGCGGCCGGGATACCAGTGAGCTGGAACTTGCCGAGTGTCTTGTTGCCAGCTGCCATCTCGCGCTCGCCCTGCAGGACATGGATCTCAACGCTGGTCTGGTTATCAGCCGCCGTCGAATAGATCTCGGTCTTGCGGGTTGGGATGGTGGTGTTGCGCTCGATCATCTTGGTCATGACGCCACCCATGGTCTCAACACCCAGTGAAAGCGGAGTAACGTCGAGCAGCAGGATGCCTTCGACATCGCCTGCCAGAACGCCGCCCTGAACAGCTGCACCCATTGCAACTACTTCATCGGGGTTGACCGACATGTTCGGCTTCTTACCCGTGATCTTCTCGACCAGTTCCTGCACTGCAGGCATACGGGTCGAACCACCAACAAGGATGACCTCGTCCACGTCGCCCGTCTTCAGGTCAGCATCTTTGAGCGCCTGCTCTACGGGCAACTTGCAGCGATCGAGCAGGTCTTTGGTAATGCGCTCGAACTCTGCACGGGTGAGCGTGTAATCCAAATGGAGCGGACCAGCTTCGCCTGCGGAGATGAAGGGCAGGTTGATGGTGGTTTGCGTGGTGGAAGAAAGCTCCATCTTCGCTTTTTCAGCAGCTTCCTTCAGACGCTGCATAGCCATCTTGTCCTTGCGCAGATCGATGCCGTTGTCTGCCTGGAACTTGTCGGCGAGCCAATCGATGATGCGCTGATCCCAGTCATCGCCACCAAGGTGGTTGTCGCCTGCAGTCGAGCAAACTTCGAATACGCCATCACCCAGCTCGAGCACCGACACGTCGAACGTACCGCCACCGAGGTCGAACACGAGAACCTTCTCGTCTTTATTGGTCTTGTCGAGACCATAGGCAAGCGCTGCTGCCGTGGGCTCATTGATGATGCGGAGCACCTCGAGACCAGCGATCTTACCTGCGTCCTTCGTTGCCTGACGCTGTGCGTCGTTGAAGTAGGCAGGAACGGTGATGACTGCCTGAGTGATGGGCTCACCTACACGCTTTTCAGCATCTGACTTGATCTTCTGAAGCACCATAGCCGAAATCTCTTCCGGCATGTAATCGCGTTCATCGATCGCAACGACAGCGCGACCGCCGTTACCGTTCTTCACGTTATAGGCGACGGTCTTCTGCTCCTCGCCCGTTTCGCCATAGGAACGGCCGATGAAGCGCTTCACGGAAGCAACGGTGTTCTCAGGGTTGGTGACTGCCTTGTTCTTTGCAGCTTTGCCGACCGTACGTTCACCATCTTTGCCAAAACCTACTACCGAAGGAGTAGTGCGATCGCCTTCGGCGTTAACCAAAATTTCTGGCTCCGATCCTTCCATGACCGCCATAGCGGAGTTGGTCGTACCCAAGTCGATTCCAATAATCTTTGGCATGTTCTTATCCTTTCAATAGAGACTCGTAAAACGAACCTTGTATTACCTCATAGTTAAATGGAGCCCTGTTAAGAAAGCTCCAACGCTTGACATAATATAATCTAAGTGTCTCATTGTAAAGTTTTATGCGTTGCAAACTTTGATATTTCTGTTTGCTTTACATCACCGCAGGTCAAGACAACTTTGGGAATAAAAAAATGGAGACAAACCAATGTTCGTCTCCATAATTCATACACAAGCGACCTTTAAATCACTTGAAATCTTGGCTTCCCACGATCTCAGCTCGATCTTCGATGTGCACGTTGCTTTACGCTTCGTTCACCCGATCTCTTATGTCAAACGAACTGCTTGACATACTAGAACCGAATCGTTTCGCCTGCGCATTTTGTTGCGCGCCTGAAAGGTTGCGTACCAAAAGGTTACTTTAGTCTTCAACAACCTCAGGGATAGCGCCCATCGGGCAGCTTTCAACACAGTCGCCACAAGCGATGCAGGACTCTTCGTTAACAACGGTAACAACACCATCGACAACTTCAAGTACTTCTTGGGGGCAATCGTCAACACAAATGCCGCAGCCAATACATTCTTCTTCTAGAATAACTGGATGTGCCATTTCGTACCTCTTTCCTCATTCTCAGCTAGTAAGCTTGTGCGGGTTTGAAAAACCCTCTGTAGGAAAATACCACGTATAGGCACATATTCAAACTGCTTAGCTATTTCTTCTGTAAACGGTTGATGAAGCCCTAGGATACCGCATCTTCAGGAACGGAAGACTCGCTCGAATGAGGCAGCGTGACTTGGTCTGCACCACCGATCTCCAAGCGCACTTCCCAACCTTTATCGTTCTCGACCACGTTGATATCGATCGAGCTATCCGACTCGTTCGAATACGCCACGAGGTCTTCAAGGGTGTCCTTGCTGTCGGTAGTGACTACGATCTCTCTATTTCCAACGCCCGCTTCAGCTTCGATTCGTGCGATGAGCTCTTCGCTGGGCATACCAAATGCATCAATGCGTACCATGGTTCATCCTTTCTTGTTCGTGTCTCTTACTATTATATCTTTCGCGCGCGACTTAGAGGCATCGTCCAAGATGGTAAACGAGTTGTTACATGGCCTAACAGATGCGCGGAAGCTGCTCGCCCACAAGCATATCCATGATGCGCAACGAACCGAATCCCGTTCGCAAAGAAACGCGCGAGTCGCGCCCTTCCGGCTTTTCAACTACCTCGCCGATGATCGCAGCATCAACTCCATACTTGTTCGCCTTCATGGTCTCAAGTGCCGCTTCAGCTTCATCGGCAGCCACTACGCACACCATCTTGCCTTCGTTGGCAACCTGGAAGATGTCGTAGCCGAGCATCTCGCATGCTCCACGTACAGCATCTTTCACGGGGATCGCATCTTCTTCGATCACGAAATCAACCTGCGACTGTTCAGCAAGTTCGTTCAAGGTAGAAGCCAGACCGCCGCGCGTAGGGTCGCGGAAGCAACGCGTGTTCGGCGCGGCTGCGATCACCTCTTGGATAAGGTGATTGAGTGGAGCCGCATCCGTTTGCAGGTCGGCAGAGAAGCCAAGCTCTTCGCGGCAGCTCATGATCGTGATGCCGTGATCGCCCAGCGTACCGGTTACCAAGATCTTATCGCCCGGCTTGCAGTACGCACCAGAAAGGTCGATGCCCTTCGGGATGAAACCGATTCCTGAAGTGTTGATGAACACGCCATCGCCATGCCCACGGTTGACTACCTTCGTGTCGCCCGTCACGATGCGCACGCCTGCTTCTTTGGCCATCTCGGCCATGCTCGCACAAATGCGCTTGAGCTTATCCATCGGATAGCCCTCTTCAAGGATGAACCCGCAGCTCAAGAACTGCGGAACAGCACCGCTGGTTGCGACATCGTTCACCGTGCCGCATACAGCCAAGCGTCCGATATCACCACCCGGGAAGAACTGCGGGGTGACCACGAAGCTGTCGGTTGAAAACGCGATGCGCTCACCTTCAGGCGCTTCCAAGCGCGCGGCATCATCTCCAACACGAAGCTCTTCACCGGCATATGCCTCGAAGAACACCTCGTCGATGATGCGCTTCATCATCGAACCGCCGCTTCCGTGCCCTAACAGTACTGTTTCGTCCATATTCAGTTCCTTAGGTTTAGATGAATTCGCCGGTGGTGGTCATGACCAAACGCCCGGTCTTAACTCCCTTGGTGCCCAGGATGAGGTTCGCCACATCCTGAACCTCGCCGGTTTCCCCTTTAAGAATAATCACCTCAAGGCAGTTGTCTTCGTCGACATGTACATGAACCGACGTGATGATGCGATCGAGATAACGGTGTTGAATGAAGTGCAGCTTTTCCTGCAGATCGCTCGCATGGTGATTGTAAACGATGGTGAGCGTGCCCATAACGATACGTCCAGGCGTTGCGCACTCCCCTTCCACCAGCGCATCGCGCACGAGATCACGAATGACTTCGCTGCGGTTCTTCGCGAGACCGCGACGCGCAACAAGATGGTCGAAGTTGATAAGAAGGTCTTCCGGCATTGCTACCGAGAAGCGCACAAGATCACTGCTCATACCGATCGCCTTTACCTTGGACTAAACGAGATTGACGGTAACGCCCGGTGCAGAGCTGGCATCTTTATCGAGGGCATCCTGCGCATCCGTGAGGAGAGCACGCGCTTCGTCCATGAGCCCCTGGACTTCCTTGAGCACCGCGGCGGTATTCTCATAGCCGTTGTCGTCTGCCTTGTGGAACAGCTTATGCGTCCAGCGACGATTCAGCGCAACTTGGTCGTCCATTTGCTCGAGCATCATCTTGAATTGATCGACATTCACACCATTGGTACACATGACACTTTCCTATCTCTTAAACGATCTTTGCCTTTTGCGAAGACCGCACCGTGCGTGTTCGTGCAGGCAGCGCGAACTCTTGTTGAAGGCTCCCGCGCCAAGACAGCGCGATTTTCGCGCCGAAACGCGGTGCCCCATAAACACGTTTCCTGTCTGTATTATCGGGCTGCAAATGAGAGAAGAGAAGTCTCATTTTTACTAGCGGTGTGAATTATTCCGTAATTTGTGTTATTCAACACAAGAACTCCCCTCTTAGGGGAGCTCTTGACGGTTCATAAAGGCTTCGTCATCACGGAAGCCGCACATGAATGATGATTCGGATGGAGGTTTATTCGTTATAGCCGTTTGGATTCTGGCTCTGCCAATTCCACGCATCGGCACACATGCGCGCAAGGTCGTATTCTGCAACCCAACCCAGTTCAGTCGCTGCTTTATCGCATGCTGCATAGTTCTCCGCGATATCGCCCGGCCTGCGTTCGACGATCCGATACGGCAGCTCCTTGCCACACGCCTGCTCGAAGGACTTGATAACCTCAAGCACGCTCGAGCCCGTGCCCGTTCCCAGGTTGAAGATCGCAACGCCGCTGCGCGTGCCGTCTTTGGCCACGGGACCTTCGATGCTACCCAGCCCGATCGCTTTACCGGTGCCGACTTTGCCACCCATGAAATCGAGCGCTTTCACGTGCCCGCGCGCAAGATCGACCACATGAATGTAGTCGCGCACGCCCGTGCCGTCGGGAGTAGGATAGTCGTCGCCGAAGACCTGGATGCATTCGAGCTTGCCCGTGGCAACTTGCGCCACATAAGGAAGCAAGTTGTTCGGGATGCCCTTCGGGTCTTCGCCGATCCTGCCGCTTTCATGCGCACCGATCGGGTTGAAGTAACGCAGCAACACCACATTCCACTCAGGATCCGCACGGTGCAGATCGGTAAGGATGCGCTCGAGCATGGATTTGGTCTCGCCATAAGGATTGGTGGCCTCATGTTTGGGACAGTCTTCGGTGATAGGGATCATCTCGGGATCGCCATAAACGGTCGCGCTGCTCGAGAAGATGATGTTCTTCACGCCATGGTTGCGCGCTACGTCGAACAATACGAGCGAACCGGTAACGTTGTTCCAGTAGTATTCGAGCGGCTTCTGGGTAGATTCGCCCACCGCTTTAAAGCCCGCAAAGTGAATGATCGCATCGATGTCGTGCGCAGCGAATACCTTGTCGAGCGCTTCGCGATCGAGGATATCCACCTGATAGAACGTGAGCTTTTCAGACTTACCCGTGATCTCGCCAATGCGACGGATAGCCTCTTCGCTCGAGTTGGAAAGATCGTCGACCACGACCACGTTATAGCCCTGCTCGAGCAATTCAACACAGGTGTGACTTCCGATGAAACCCGCGCCACCGGTTACGAGGATCGTCTGATCTGCGGGCGCGGTTGCTAAGCTTTTATTCGCCATGAGATACCTTTCGTTCTTCTCTTTATTATAGATGCTTGCGGTGATGAGGTAATCTGGCAGCAGGTTTTACCATTTAATGCGCATTTACCCGTGTGAGCATTTCTTTAAGCAGCGCCCAAGCGCGTTGCTTACGTTCGTCGGTCTGAAGCATGCGTTCGAAATCGACGAATGCGCAGCAGGGCCTTCCGAGAACGCCATCGCAGCAGTCCAGTTTGATCGGCTGATTATAGGCAAGCGAAAGAATGCGCGCAGAGGCTTGTTCGGTTACCACGAGGCACAGCGGGTCGATCGCTTCGATCAAGCGAAGGAGCGAAGGCGCGGCAAGTTCTTCTGCAGATTGCGAAACGCCGCCAAGCGCGATCCAAAAGATGTCGGAAGCAGCGATTCCAGTACGCGCAGCTGTTGCTTCGATCGCTTTGCGAGCCTGTTCAGAAGGGGTCTCTTGCGAGACGACGCAAAAAAGCGCATTCACGTTCCCTTGGAAATAAGGCGCAAAAGCGGAGCATTCTACCTCGCGCTGACGTTCGTACACCGACTGATTAGCGGGCTGTACTGGCGTGCGATTGTCCGGAGAAGACGAGGTCATGCGCGCGACCTTACTGCTCGATGAAGCGCAGCATATCTACGGGCTTCTCGATCACGTGATCGGGTGCGGCGGCCATCAAGCGTTCTTGTGGCTGATATCCCCAGGTCACCGCAACTGCTTCCATGCCTGCATTGTGAGCTGCCTGCATGTCGCTTGCTGAATCTCCGAAGAAAAGGCATTCTTCAGGAGCAACACCGAGCTCACTGGCACAAAGCAACAGCCCTGTAGGGTCGGGCTTGCGCGGAACCGCGTCTGATTCGCCATGGGCGATTTCGATCAAGTCAGGAAAGAAGCGATCGCGCACATCGAGCACACCTTGTTCGAACTTATTCGACAGGATCGCTAGACCCACACCTGCCTCTTTTGCCTGTTCAAGCGCCGCAGTGATCCCCTCGAATTCGGTGGTGTAGATGATACCGAAATCGTGATAGAAATTCTTGAAGTTCTGGAAAACACGCTCTGCTTGTTCGGGGGTTGCCTCTGCTGGTACCGCTTGTGCGATGAGACGCGCAGCTCCATCACCCACATACGTGAGGATCTCTTCAGGGGTATGGGGAGGAAAACCCTGGTCGGCAAGAGCTTTGTTCGTCACGTTCACCAGATCGGGAAGCGTATGGAGCAACGTGCCGTCGAGGTCGAAGATGAACGCTTTGTATGTTCGTTGTTCACTCATAGCTGCCTTTAATCATTCGGAAGAATCTCTTTCTGCGATTATGCCACAGAACCAAGAAGGAGCACCTGCTGGGTAACAGAGAGCATAGTTACCCCGCAGACGCTCCATAATCACTTTGCTGTTAACGCGCTTTCGCAAGCTTACACGAATTCAGCAGGTTTCTTATCCTTCGAGAAGATGGTCTTGATGCCCTTCACCGCCAAAATAACAGCGAACACGATCAGCAGCGCCGCGATCGCGAACTGCAACACGTTGGCCAGCGTGAACGCCCCTGCTGCGATAGCGGAAACCTTGCCCCACAACGTCATGACCAACGAGGTGAGCGTGACGATGAGCATGAACACCATGGGGATGTAGAACATCTTGTTATTCTTGCCGGCATTACCCAGCCATGCGCACACCGCGAGCAAACCGAGCGCTGCGAGCAGCTGGTTCGCCGCACCGAAGAGCGGCCACACGAGCTGGTAACCAGTAAGACCAAGACCAACACCGAGCACCACCGTGATGATCGTTGCGACCCAAGAGTTCGTGATGGATTTGCGCCAACCCGTAAGCTCAGAGATGTCTTTGCCATGCGGGGTGAAAAGCTCCTGGAACATATAGCGACCAAGGCGGGTTGCCGTGTCGAGCGAAGTCAAGCAGAACACCGAAACCGCCAGAACGAGCAGCGCATAAGCAATGTCGGTTGCACCTTCAAGACCAGGGATCACTCCGAGCATTTGCGAAAGACCTGCCGCAAAGACCTGCGTGGGAGAAGCATAGGTGCCATCCATATAGCCGGTGAACACGAACGCAACCGCGCAGAGCGAAATGATCGCAACAAGGCTTTCCAGCAGCATACCGCCATAAGCGATCGGCAGTGCTTGGCCTTCCTTGTCGAGCTGCTTTGAGGTGGTGCCTGAAGCAACCAGACTATGGAAGCCCGAGATAGCACCGCAGGCAATGGTGATGAACAGCGCCGGGAAGAGGAAGCCGCTTGCCGCAACCTTGGAATCGCCTGCTGCAGCGAACGCACCCGTGAACGCCGGAATCTGAAGATCGTTCGAAGCGCCCATGATGCCTGAGCCGATGATGCCAACGACCGCCAAGGCGATCATGCCGTAGAGCAGGTAACTTGAAAGATAGTCGCGCGGTTGGAGCAGCACCCACACCGGCGCGATCGAAGCCGCAAAGATATAGACGCCCACGATCATCATCCAAGAGAAGTTGTCGAGCTGGATGACCGGGAAATTGTAACCGATGGCAACTACTGCAATGATGATCGCGATCGCAGAGATGATGTTCGCTGCAGCCGGAATCTTACGACCGCGCGTGACGATGCCATAGATGATCGCAACCACCACGAACAAGATCGAGATCATAGCCGTGCGCGAATTCGCAACGTTCGTGCCTGCTACCACCGCTGCGCGCGTTGGATCGTCGACGGGAACGGGAGTAATAGCGAACGTGCTTGCTACGATGGAGGCAAATGCTGCGACCACGAGCAACAGCGTAAGGTAGGCGAACACACAGAAGAGCTTCTTCGCGGTGTCATCGATGTTGCGCTGAATGACCATCGCGAGTGTGCGGCCCTTATGGCGGATCGAAGCGAAGAGCGCACCGAAATCGTGAACGGCACCGAAGAAGATGCCGCCGATGAGCACCCAAAGCATGACCGGCACCCAGCCGAAGATCGCTGCCTGGATAGGGCCGTTGATGGGGCCTGCACCTGCGATCGACGAGAAGTGATGGCCGAGCACTACATACGGAGCTGCAGGAACGTAATCCTTGCCGTCCTGCAATTCATGAGCCGGTGTCTCTCGCTTCGGATCAACGCCCCACTGCTTTGCAAGCCACCTTCCATAGAACAGATAACCGCACAGCAATGCTGCAATCGCAATTAAGAGGATAACTACCGCACTCATGTCTTTTTCTTCTCCTTGTGATCAAGTCTTTGGTTCGATCGTTCTTCAAAAGCAGAAATCGACATGCGTGGAACGACAAGCCCTTTTGACCCGTCGGCCCATACAGATCGATTTTTAGCACACTGATTTTAGAACAAGTTTGCTTCAAGCGTGTTAATTAATTCTTTGCCTTGAGGATTGGTGGTAATAGAGGAATCTGAAAGGTCGATAAGAGCCAACCGAAGGTCGGTCCATCCTTTTAATCCAAAGCTGAAGTTCTTGCGGAACTTCGTTTTTCTTACGAGTTCTTTCGCGTTCGTGTCAGCACTTTCAGCAACGATGACCAAGGAAAGGAATGTGGTCATGTGTTCACTGTTGAGCTCGATGAGTGAAAGGGCCTCGGTCTTCATGAAAACGATCAACCCTTCAAGCGTTGCCGCATCAAGATGCTCAAGCGAGCGGAACAAGACATGCTCATGGATGTTCGCACCCCAGATCTTCGCCTTTTTCGAGAGCACATACTGCATACTCTCTGAATGGAATTGGGCACGCCCCTGAAACGTTTGGCCGGCAAGCTCAAAGGTATCCTCCACATCGAAATAGCCTTCATGAGCAGCAAGCAATCGTTCTAGTAGCTCTTGCCGTTGTACCATGTTGCACCATCACCTTGCGATCGTTGCTGAGTCCTTCTTACCTTAATCCTAACAATCGCTGTATGTTCCGTGAATATCCGGCTTCGGGATGAATCGGGGAGAGATTCTCTTAAAATTGTATGGTGAAAGATATAAGAGGTCGTAATGAAGAACGCTCAAGAACACAACGAATATACCGAAAAAGAAAATGATCAACTGCGCACCGATGCGCTGATGATGATCAATGCGCTGCGCGCACAACATGGGGATGCAATTACGCGCGTGATCTCTCACTTGGCCGCATCCGATCAGTTCTCTGCGTTGGTGGGCGACAACATCGCACCTTATCGTAGGCTCATGACCTACTACGAATGCGCGATGATGGAAGTTGAAACGAAATTCCGCGTGCTCGATGCCGAATATGGCCTACAGCACGATCGCAACCCTATTGAGTCGATCAAAACGCGTCTTAAGAGCACCGACAGTCTCTCGAAGAAGCTTGCACGTAAAGGGTTGCCGATCAGCGTCGATTCGATCGAGGAGAATATCAAAGATGTGGCGGGCGTTCGCGTGGTGTGCACCTTTCTTAAGGACCTCTACACCTTGGCAGACGCGATCCTTGCGCAAGACGATGTAACGCTTATCGAGCGGCGTGACTATGTGAAGAATCCAAAACCGAGCGGATATCGCAGCCTTCACCTCATCATCGAGATCCCTATTTTCCTCGAATTGGAAAAGCGCTTGATGAAGGTCGAGATTCAGCTGCGTACCATTTCGATGAACTTCTGGGCATCGCTCGAGCATCAACTGCGCTATAAGAAGAACTTGAGTGAAGAAGATATTGCTGCCATGAATACGGAACTGATCGAGCTCGCTGAGAATGCCGCCACACTTGATGCGCGTATGCAAGCGTTGCGTAATTTCCTCGATCAAGCAGAATACATGAACTAGATCTAAGTTTTCTGGCTTTTCCCAGCGCAGTACTGATCTATGTTCGACACAACAAAAGGAGGGCGATTGCTCGCCCTCCCGTAGTCACTTAACAAGTGAAAGTATGTTGCATCTCTTATGCGTGAGAATGATGTGCGCTACCAACCGTAACCGTTGATTCGTCGGTCGTACCGATAAGATCCTTTTCCATCTTGTCGATATGCTTGGTGTTGCGCGTGCGACGAAGAACAACCACTGCACCATAGATGATGGTGAGGATAATGCCTGCGATCATGAACCAGTGTACCCAGCATTCTTCGTGATCGAATGCAGCGAGCGGGTTCTCGTCATCAGCGATCTCTTGGTCAGGAGCTGCCAGTGGGTTCTCTTCGTCAGGAATTACAACCGCAGGAGCAGCTGGGGCTGCTGCAGGTGCAGCAGGTGCAGGAGCTGCTGCAGGTGTGGCAGCAGGAGTTGCGGCAGGTGCTACAGGTGTCGTTGCTCCACCATCATCAGGAGTGGTTGCTCCACCGTCGCCGGGATTAGGCGTAGGAGTTGGTTCTGGAGTTGGGGTAGGTTCAGGCGTTGGCTCCGGGGTTGGAGTCGGATTTACCGGATCAACAACCGTGCGTGAAAGCGAAAGGTTAAGTCCTGCTGAAGCGCCGGTGTCTCCAAAGTGAGCATCGCCGTTATTCAAGCCATATTCATAGGTGCCGATTCTGGTTGCACTTTCTTCATTAAGAGTCATATTGTAAGTCAGCGTATGCTGCGTAAAAGGCATGCCACTCAGAGTCCAAGTAATCACACCATCACGGTATTCAACGGTGCCTGCACTTGCATTCAAATTATCGATATTGAAATCACGTGCATTGACGGGGATAGTGACTGTGTTATTTCCGTAAGCTGCCGCGAATGCACTATTCATTGCATTGCCGAAAGACTCAGTGTCAGTGGACCTGTAAACATAGTCGCAGACATCATTCATTCTTTTTTCAGCATCCTCTGTGCCTTTAGCCGTTGGCGAATGGAGAACTCCATAAATCGGCACATTTAATTCGTTGATAGCGGCTGCAGCGGTTGTTCCGTATTGGTCGCCAGAAGTGCCAGCTGTTGGAGCACCATCGGAAAGGAATACAACAACGGTATTTCGGTTAGCATTTTCCTTAGCAAGCTCTAACGCTTTCTGCAAACCCAAACCGTAGTCTGTGTTTTCATTCAGAGGAGATAGTCCTTCAATATAGCTTGCTGCAGCTCCAGATTCTGAAATGAATCCTGAGCTATTTTGTGTTGCATTGTTGTTGTATTCTCCACCAAAAGAGACAATCGCTACGCGACAGTCATATCCTGGCGTATCCAACAGTTTTCCAGTCATATCCATAAGCTTTGACTGCATGTCGTAGAAACGAGCATTGTTGTCTTCAGCGTTTCCAAGCTGTGCCATTGACGCAGAGAGATCCGCTACAAAGATGTAGTCCATCTGCTTCTCGCCCGTGTAATATGCATCAACTTTTACTTCTGCAACACCAGCATTCTCGTCTGACCAACGAGCTTGCTCCATAATTTGAGTACCATTGTCATAAGCGTTCCAGTTAGAGCTCTTGCCAACTTCGCCAGAAACCCAGCCCTCTTCAAGGTTTAGTTCTTTAATAGATTCAGCATCATCGAGATTAAATTTGCCAGCCAAGATAGCCTGTACGCGCTTCATGATCTCATCACTGCTGCCGATATATCCCATCTTGGTCAAGTCAGCCACCGTTAAACCAGTAAGACTTGAACATTCCAAAAAGGCAAAACCGCCGATGCTTGTTTTTACATTGCTTAAGCTGTTGATCGAGCTCAGCTTCCCGCACTTCCAAAAAGCATAGTTCACAATCTTATCGATCTCGGTCATGTTTACTGTCTGCAAACTTGTGCAATTGTAAAAGGCGTACTGACCAATAGTATCGACCCCTGACAGCGAAGCGCTTTCGATTCCTTTGCAGCTTGCAAAAGCATTTATGCCCACATTATTGACATCTTCGATAGAGAGGCTCTTGATGCCGTAGCAGCTAACAAATGCCTGCTCTCCGATAGAGCTCACATTATTGATCGTAACGCTCGTAACAGAAGGGGTATTACGGAAAGCATAGTTTCCAATAGTATCGATGTCTTTGAGGTCAAGGGACTTCAAATTCGGGCAGCTGTATCCGCTGTAATTACCCGTGATATCTTGACTGATGCTCTTTACCTTCTCGATCGTTAAGGATTCGAGAGCTTTACACCCTGTGAAGATGTTCGAACCCATCTTTTCAGCATTAACGATCTTTGCCTCTATGAGTCCATCACAATTAAAGAAACTAGAAAGCTCAATTGTTCCTACATTTTTAACCTCACAGCTCTTTAAAGTGTGTGCTCCCAAAAACCCGTTTCTAGGAATCTCATTAATATTCGAAATCTCTAGAGCATAACCACCATTTTGCTTGCCTAAGGTGTTGTTATCTCGGAAGGGTTGATTTAAAGTACCTTCACCAGCAATGGTAAGCTCCTCACCTGAAAGAACCACCTTTTGAACAATCGGCTCCCAATCAGCAAACTTGATTTCGTTTCCGTTTTCGTCAGTGAAAACAAACTTCTGGAAAATAGTTTTTGTTAGCATTCCACTGCCCGTGATGCTGATGACGTTCGCGGAGCTATCCCATATTGCCGTAAGGTTTTCGACAGTAGAGATGAAGTTTGCCTTAGCTTCTCCGTTTTGATCACTGTTTTCTTCGGTGCCAGTATTCACATCCGTATCGTTTTCAGCTTGTGTGCTGATCTGCTCTTCCGAAGTTGTAGCTTTCGCAGTTTGAGAAGTTTCCGCTGACTCCTGCTTTGGAGTTTCAGACTGAGGCTCTTCCGATTTCTTTTCAGTTTCCGTGACTACTGGTTCGCTTTGCACAGGTTCAGTAGTAACTTCGGTATTCGACTCTACCTCTTGTTCTTCAGCGAACGCATTATCGCCATAGAAGAAGTTCGAGAACGAGAAGATAAGGGCGACGGACAAGATCACCGAAATGATCTTTCCTCCCAGGGTCTTCTGCGCATCGAGTGCCCAATTGAATACACGCATTTTTTCCTCCAAAAGCCTTTCCAACAACCCCAGTAGTAATTAGTAGCAAAACTGTTATGAACTGGTAGAAATTCGTGCGCTGTGCTTGCCCATTTATAATGTGTTTGCGCACGCGTTTATTATGACAATCTTTCTTACATCAGACTCTGTTTTGACCGTTAAATGATAGAATAATGACAGGATAAATCTTTCAAATTCGGTCTTAAACGGCACGATTCACGGCACTCAGAGGACCCATCATGCTTCAAACACCTGAAGATTTTGCTGCAATAGACGACCCTTCAACCTCCACTTCCGAGGTAGTAGCCTACCGTCCGGAATGGCGCGACGAAGATATCGCTCTTGTCTGCGGAATTGCAAACGCTGGCGGCGGCAGAATCGTTGTCTCTTCCCCTATCAGTGATCGTGCAAAGAAGATGAAACGTTTCAAGAAGCCTTTCGAGCGCATTCCCCAACTGGCTTGGCGAGAACTTGGCCTTACTTGCAGTACGGAACCCGTTATGAATGGCATGAACTTATGCCTCGAGATTCAAGTGCCTGCTGCTCCACATCCTATTCGCTATGGAAACAACTACTATCTTTACAACGAAGGAATAAACAGCATCGTTCCTAAAGAGCTTTTTGATCGGCTGCTTACTCCGAACATCGAACCACCCCAAGCGGCAACCGAAGTTACTCAAGCTCCTCGTGATGCGCAAACACCTGTCAAAGAGCAAGCTGCTCTGCAGGCCAACGAAACCAACATTGCCGATCAGCAGGCAAATGAGCAGGAAGATGCTACATCGTCTTCTTCTGTTGCTTCCGTTACTTCCGCTCCCTCTGCAAACCGCAGACCGACCTTCAACGAAACCTCGATTGCGGCGGCAAATCGTCTTGATATGACGCTCACTGATGAATACATCTTGAAGGTGCTTGAAACAAACGGCCGCGCTACCGCGCTTCAACTTGCCAAACTCTTAGAGATAAGCGAGAGCACGGTACGCCGTTCATTCCGGCGACTACGTGAGTACGGTTTTATCGAACGAATCGGTTCGAACAAAGCAGGATACTGGCGCGTGCTTCATAAATAGAGATTGCCGCTAGGAGAAAAGTGCCTGTTTGGAGCTTATTTTTTTCTTCTGAAGGTAAAAAGTTATGGTAAAAAATACTAGAAATTAAGTTCGCTGTTGTTCGAAGGACCTGTTACCGTTTGGCGTGTAATAGGGGGAGGGGTAGATTTATGAAGAAGAGCAACTGGCTTATTGCGGGCCTACTTGTCGTAGCTTCCGTTACCTTCTTGGCTATGTGGTATGTTCTGGGGTTCAATCTCATCGACGATCCGCTCGATCTGATCGTATCCATTGTTTGGTGGGTCGTGATCATTGCCGTTTGCCTGCTTATCCAGTGGTCCGAAAACAAGCGTCAGCGTTCTATTCGTACTACTCTTCTTGCTCCTGGGGTTCTGTACAATCCTGAAGTGGGTGTGGTCGAAGTTGCTCCTGGTCAGACACATGCTCAAACCCTAGAGCGCATCCTGAGCAACCTCACCTATGGTTTTGATACTGAAGAAAATGCGAACGAGCAGCATATTCGTTTCAAACAGATCGTTCGCTCGAAGAAGTTCGCTAATGATGGTGATACCTGGGCTGGCGAAGTGGTTGATGTCGCAAACCCAAATCAGGTTCGCTATTTCCAGAACAAAGCAGAGCTCGCGCGCTTGATAGATGTCGCGTAGTTTTCAACGCAACCGTACGATTTCTTCTAAAAAAATTCAATGAAACCAATGCCCGTCTTTTCCATGACGGGCATTTTTTAGTTCTGTACCAGATTCGTTTGGACTACCGTACAAGCCTTTCCGCGCAAAACTCTTCCGCACAAAAGCACGGGTTTCTTTGCTATGCGTCGTAGTCCATCTTCTTCTCGAAGTAGCGACTGATGAACATGATGGGAAGCGTGAGGCAAAGATAGAGCGCCCCAAGCAGCAAGAAGCAACCGAAGAAATTGTAGTTCGTGGCGCTAATCTCGCGCATGGTCTGAGTAAGCTCGATAACTGCGATCACCGAAAGCAGCGATGAATCTTTTATGATGCTCGCAAATTGCCCGGTAAGTGCCGGAAGAATGCGCGAGACCATCTGGGGCAGTTCAACCGAGATCGCGCATTGTACGCGCGAAAGTCCTAATGCTCGAGCGGCCTCGATCGGACCGCGCGGAAGCGATTCGTATCCGCCGCGGATGATCTCGGCAATATAGGCGCCAGCGAATACCGAAAGGATAAGGATACCTGCAACTACGCGGTTCTCGACACCCCATGCCGTGCCGATGATGTAGTAGAACAGGTAGATCTGCGCAATGAGCGGCGTGCCGCGAATGATCTTCACGTAGAAATCGCAGAGATAGCGCACTGGTAAGAAGCGCGCGTTCTGCCCCAAAGCTACCGGAATCCCGATGATCAAACTCCCGACAAGACTGAATAGCGAGATGAACACCGTAAGGCAGAAACCATCCCAGATGCGCGCGCGATATTGCACCACGAAATCGAAATTGAGTGCGATGCCTGCCATGGAAAGCGAAACGCCCACCACCGCAACCACCGCAACAACTACCACGAAGTAATTGAGCGCGCGCTTCCACGGAGCAACGGGGCTGTCCTTCGCTGCCATGAAAATATTGCTTTTAGGATAGCTGGTGCTCATTTACGCATGCCTTTGGGTTGAAATGGTCATGCAGCTCCTAGAGGCGTAGGAGCTGCATCAAGCTACTTAAAGTGTAGCGGTTCATCGGGGATTTACGTGCACAGCGTAGAACACGGTTTTCAATGTTGCCGCATATGGCAGTTTCTCGCACGCCTCGCTACTGTACGCGCTACCGAACAAACCGCTATCTGGAAGTGTCTATGTTGCCCTTACTCGTAATTGTTCGGATTGTTCGAATTACTCGAAATCGAAGAACCACTTGAAGTCATATTCGTCGAAAGCCTTCTTCTCTTCAGCAAGATACTTCTCAGTCAAGCGATCGAATTCGCCATCTTCTTTCGACTGAGCAATGAATTCGTTCAGCTGATCGAGCAGTTCGGTGTCACCCTTCTTCACTGCAATTCCCCATGCCTCAGGGTCCTGGAAAGGAATGAAGACCGCTTTGGTGGTATCGGGGTTCGCAAGGTTATTGCGATAGATCGTGAGCTGGTCGTAAAGGAAGCCATCGGCTTTGCCCTGAACCACTTCGGTTACACACGCGCTCTCATCTGCCAAGCGAACGATATCAGCATTGGGCAGATTCTTCGTTGCCCACACATCGCCCGTTGAGCCTGTCTTCACCGCAACCTTCTTGCCCGCCTGGTTCAGGTCGCTTGCTTCTTCAATGCCAGAATTCGCATTTGCCAAGATGGCAAGCTGGGCCATTGCATAGGGATCAGAGAAATCGACTGCTTCTTTGCGTTCATCGGTGATGGTCATGGAGCTGATAACGCAGTCTGCCTTATCGGTCTGCAACGAAGGAATCAGGCCATCCCACGCGGTATTCTCGATCTTGAGATCATAGCCATATTTATCAGCGAAGTCCTGCATGAAATCGACCGAGAGGCCCTCGGCTTCACCCGCTTCATCCTTCGTTTCGAAAGGCGGGTAGGCAAGCTCCATTGCCACGGTCAGAATTGGTTTGCCATTTTCGCCCACGGCATCGCCTGTTTTATCGCTAGCCTTTTCGGAGGAGCAACCCGAAAGCATGCAAAGTGCAAGCGCGAAGGTGGCTACTGCTGCGAGCAATGCAAGCCAGGTTTTTCTTGTCTTTACGGTTGAAGTGTTCATGTGATTCCTTTCGCTTGGTTGGTTTGTGTCGTTGTTTTTCTGAATCGAACCTGAATTGATCTCTTGTGCAAAAGCTACTGTGAGCTTGTTTCTTCTTTTTGATTTGCTGCGGTGAAATTAGCTCTGATCTGATTGAGCGTGGCGCACGTTATCGCAAAGGCATCTGCATTGATCCCTTCCATCTGAGTGTTTACCAAAGTGGTTGAGATCGTTTCGAACGTTGAACGAAGGCTCTTTCCTTTTGAGGTGAGACTCACTTCGGTGCGTCGTTTGTCGATGCTGCTCTTTTGGGTTTGCACATATCCGCCCAGCACGAGCTTTTTCACGAGCGCGGTTATCGTTGAAGGGTCTCGGTGGATCTTTTCAGAAAGCTCTTGCATCGTGATTGTCTCTTGCGCGAAGAGCGCTACTAAGATGTCGCCATGCGAGGGGACCAAATCCTTGAGTCCCGCTTGAGAAAGAAGTGAGACAAGGTAGGCATTCGCCGCTGTGAGCGTTTGGGAAAGTGTGTTCACGAATGAGCCCTTTGCGGTATTCGTTGCCGGGTTTGCTTCTGGGGCTTTTTGTTCGGTAGGGCTCTTGATCGTTGCTGAGTTCACCATGAAACCTCTTCCTACTTCTCCACGATCGCATCATTAAGGCATTCAATAATGATGCGGGCAATCTCTTCTGCATGTTCGCGCATAAGGTCACGTCCGAACATTTCCGTGTTGTCTTCAGACACGTTTGAGACACTGTTAGCATCGATGAAGAAATTGCCTGCTTCGGACTCGATCACGTCAAAGCTGCCGAACGTGAAACCGAGCGCTGCAGCAGCGGTTTCGCAATCCTTCACGATTTCTGGTGAGACATCAGGGTAGAGCTGATAGGTCGAGCCGAATCGGTAGGCTGAAAGACCGTTATCGGCCACCCCCCGCTTCACCACCAGGGCGACCTTGCCTCCGATGATCTCAACACGCGTGATAAACCCACGTTCAGGCACGATATACTGCTGGGCGATGAATTCGCGCTCAGGCGCTTGAGAGAGGAAGCTGCGCGCCTCTTGCTCGTTTTGCACGATCGCGGTATCGACCGTGCGGCCACTACAAACGGGCTTGATCACGCAAGGATATTCGAACGCAGTTTCGTCTTCAGTGGCAAGCTCTTGCGGTGTTCCTTTAGCATAGATGCGCGGTGTCGAGATGCCTGCTTCGTGAAGTGCTGCAGTAGAAGCGAACTTGTCGATCTCGTAGGCGTGAGCGCGAGGTTCGTTGATGAGCAAGATCGAAGTGCCCTCGATAGCTTGGATGAGTGCATCCATGTTGCGTAGTGCCTGTTCGTGTCCACGATTGAATGCGCTCGCGAATACGCGGCTTACCAACACATCGCATTCAAGCGCTGCATCAACGCTGTTTGCTTGTTGCATGTTGATCAGTCGAACGTCGTGCGTGATGTTAGGTAGCGCTGTTTTTAGCGCACTGGAGATTTCAGCGCCAAGCTTATGATCCGACCATTCATCAGATTCGAACAAGACACCGACCACGAGCGGGCGATTCATCATGTTGCCATGTTCGCGCAGTTGAACAGTGTCCTCTTGCTGCGTCTCTTCTTCAGATGCCATGAAGTTCCTTTCGGTAAAAATACTTTGACATCAAATTAAATTTTCTCGATATTACTTTGATATCCAACTATTGTCAAATATAGATTTCTCTTTCTCGCGGTAACGAGACACTTACGTAAGGCTTTCAGCTCTGTGCTTCTGCTTGATTGCTTGTTTTGAGGAGACTAGGGTGAAAGTGTTCTTGCAAAAAAGATGACGAACGACCGGGTAGTTTGTCACCTGGGAAAAGGAGATTGTCATGGCAGAAACAGTTGCCGTTATGCTTGGAGACGGCTTTGAGCCGGTAGAAGTGGTTGCCCCTGTTGACGTTCTGCGCCGTGGTGGCGTAGACGTTACTTTGGTTTCAGTAATGGGGCGTAAAGAAGTAACGAGCGCACAGGATATCAAGATGGTAGCCGATGCACTTGTTGAGGATGTCGATCTTGATCTGTTCACGATGGTTGTTGTGCCTGGCGGTTCGGTTGGTGTTGAGAACCTCGGCAAATGCGACAAGCTTGCAGAGAGCTTGCGCGACCGCATGAAAGCGAACAAACTTGTCGGTTCTATCTGCGCTGGTCCGACTATTCTTGCAAACCTTGATCTACTACAAGGTCATAAAGCGGTTTGCTACCCAGGATGCGAAACTAACTTTCCTGCTGGGGTCTATCAGCCAAACGTCGATGTATGCATCGACAAGAACCTTATCACTGCAACGGGTCCTGCCACCGCACTGCCGTTTGGGCGTGCACTGCTCGAAGCGCTCAAGAGCGAAAAGGATGCCAACGAAGTTACCTCTGGCATGCTGTTTTAGGGCTCTATAGTCCCTTCTGATTCCTAAGCGAACAGAGAAGATCGAGCGATGCGCAGGAGCTTCTTGCGGTTGCCGTTTAAGGCACGACTCAGGGGAATCCTCTGAAACCCTTCGAGAAAGGGCAGCGAAGCAGTATAATTGATGCGATGCGGGCGTCGTATAATGGCTATTATGCGGGCTTCCCAAGCCTAAGACGCGGGTTCGATTCCCGTCGCCCGCTCCAGAAAATCTTACAGCCAAGGCAGACTGTCTTGGCTGTTTTGTTTCAACAAGGGGTGTGTAAGGGGTCGTGTAATTTGCCGGTAGGCAAATTCTTTTTGCTAGAACACGATTCCAAGCGCGTTCACGATTAAACCCCACGCTACGCCAATTGCATACAGCACGGCAATGATGGCAAGATTTTGCTCCCAGTGACGATTCGCGCGTACCAACACGAGCAAGCCAACGCCGGCACTTACAAGCAATCCAGAGAGCATCGCTCCAGCGCCGAGCATTCCTTCAACATAGAGCTGAGCGATGATCACGCTTGGAGCGCAATTTGGAATAAGACCAACAAGAGCAGAGGCAAAAACAGAGAAATTAGGATTGGCCTCGACAAATGAAGCTAGCGCGTCTTCCCCTACCCCTTCGATGACCGCATTAAGAACGAGGACAATCAAGAAGATGAAGACCATCACCTGCAACGTATGCTTGGTGGCGCTCTTAAGGATCCCTTTCCAGCCGGATCCGTGCACGTGCGTATGTTCCACATCATCGTGATGCTCATAAGCGCGCTCGGGGGCCTGCCCGCAAGTAGCGCAATCATCGTTGCAGCCACAGTTGTCCTGTTCGCACAACTCATGGATTCGCAAGCCTTGCTTGTCACGACGAGCTAGTCGTAGGACCAGATCGACGATGAAGCCCATGATCATGCCGATGACCAGCTTCGTTCCCATAATAGAAAGGATGGTTTCCGCAGGAACAGCTTCGGCAAGAAAAATCGGAAGCATTTCATCGGAGGTGGAAAGAAAAACAGCGAAGAGCGTGCCTAGCGTGATAACGCGTCCCGCATAGAGCGTTGCCGCTACCGCAGAAAACCCACACTGGGGAACAACGCCAAGCACCGAGCCAACAACAGGTCCTGCTGCTCCTGCGCGCGCGATCGCTTTCTGTGTTCTCTCTCCCGTTTTGTGCTCAAGCCATTCCATCGCTAAATAAGCAAGGAACAGAAACGGTACGAGATAGATCGTTTCAACAAAAGAATGTTCGAGCACGTGAAGGGCATTATGTACAAGGATCTCCATAGGTTAGAAGTGTAGCACTTCTCCCTGTTCAGCCCTTCTCGTCCCCTGCAAGCGCGCTGCTTTCTGCTGCAAAGCTATATCCAAAAGAAAATCGACAACAAAAAAGGCGACCGAAGCCGCCTTTAAAGAAGATATGAAAATGCGTTCTCGTTATTTCTTGAGACCGCCGATGAGAGACATCTTGGTGCCGCAGTCGGGGCAAGTACCCTTGGTGATGATGCGGTTGTTCTTGGTAACACCTTCCTGAGGGTTAACCATTTCCTTCTTCGCTTTGCACTTAACGCAATATCCAACTACTGCCATTAGAACCTCTTTCCGTTCCTATGTTGCCCCCGGAACGAAGGCAGCACAATCACTTATTTGCTTTAACCATTGTAGCGTGATGACCAGGTATTACAAGCACTATTTCGGCATTTATTACATGCTTTTGAGAAGTTCCAATACAAATTTTGAATTTTCTTCGAGCACGTTTGGTTTGATGTTATCGAGCACATCATCGATGCTGCCGTAAAACGCTGTCTGGTTGCCCGTCATTCCTGCGAGCGTTACCGCCTGCAAGCCATGCTGAGCGGCAACGTGAGCAGACGTGTTGCGGCTAAGCAGCTTGTTCGTAGCGAACGAAACTCCGCTCTTCTCGCTCGCTTGGCGCAAAACTCGCTTGATGCGTGATGAAACCTTGTTGGGACGATATTGGCCTTCTTCGTCGATAAAGGAGAACTGACCAGCGCCAACCCCCTCAAGATTCACGATGATGGCACCCTTGAGTTCTTCTTGATGCTCTTCAAGGAAAGCTTTCATACCCGAATTGAGCGCCTCTTCAGCACCGAGCGCAACGAACCACACTTCCGTATCGATATCAGGATGACGGAAATCGCGCAGCAGACGCATCTCATTATTGATCTCTTCAGTGATCTTTACGTCTTTAGGTACCGAGCGCTTCAAAGGACGCTGATTTCCTACACTCGCTTCTTCATCCACAAAATCGCCGTCGGCTTCCACATCCTGGCCTTGAGCAGTACCAGAAACGTGATTGCGCAAGCTCTGCAGCGAGAACGCACCGCCGTTCCAGCCTCGATCGTTGGAGTTCGGTTCGCCATAATCGACATCGATGAATTCAGCATCGAGATCATCATCGGAACGGAAGCTTTCCCAGCTACCACGCTCCCTGCCTACGCTCTGAGCTTCATACGATGCATCAACGTCTACCCATTCACGCACAGACTGTTCGTCTTGTGATTTCTTCTTCTTGCCAAAACGACCAAAAATGCGACCAACGCGCGATTTAGGCATTTCAACATAATCGGGACCAGCAAATGCTCCTGTTTGCGTATAGCCTTCTTCATAGACAGAATCATCGGCATCTTCGATGTAGTCGTCCTCGGCGATATATTCTTCGCTAAGTTCCGTGCTAACATCGGCAAAAGTGCCCGTATTTCCTGCAGAGCCCGAAGAAGGAGCGAACGCTTCCTCATCGACGTACAGATCGGTAAGCGTTGTACCAAGCGTTTCGTCTGAAGAGCTGGTGGCTGCATTGCTTCCTACCACGTCGATCGGAGGCACTACGACACGCTCAAAATCGTTCGTGTTGAAATCAGGCAATTCAAGACCAGGGGTTTTGAAGAGCGTACGTTGCCCACTCGCTTGCGCCTCTGCTTGACGCTGAGGCTGATCAGCGCCGATGCGTGGCAACATGTTGGAAAGCAACGCAGGCTGCGGCATGGTCTTTTCATCATCGACCGCCATGGGTGCACGCTGCTTGGCGCTTTCTATCGAACCGCCCACTGGGGCAACCACATCAGGCAGCACGATCACATGACGATCGGACTGCGAAGCGTCATCGCTTTTTTGAGCAACTGACGTGCTTGCTGTGCCCATATCTTCCATGCCCATGATCGGCGAAACGGGTGCTGTTTCGTAATCGACCTCGGCTTCGGCGGTATCGACATTATCTTCTGCATAGATAGCATCTTCATCGAAGAGCGCAGGTGAAACGGTGGTTTCTTGTAGTGATACCTGGTTTGAAACACCCTCTTCAGATGCAGAGAGCGTCTCTTCTTCGTTGAACTGCTCAACGTCGATGGGCGACATTGCGATCGTATGACCCTCAGCTTCTACCTCATCATAATATTCATCATCGTACTGATCGATCTCTGCTTCGTCTTCATGACGATGCGTAACTTTCGACGCAGCAGAGCTAACCATATCTGAAGCACGATTCAAGAAGCCGCCAATGCCATTCCTTTTCGTATGAGCGCGATGAGATGCTGTCTTACGCTTCACCGAGCTCTTGCGCGATGAAGCGGAGGGAGCTTCCTCCTCCATGACAGGAATGATGACCGGTTCTTCAGCAACGAACGTTTCGTCGATTTCTTCGAAGTTGCCTTCTGGCGCTTCACCTTCGGTTGCACGTGAAGCAACAGGCACGACCGGTGCGGGCTCTTCAGCAACAACTTCTCGTTCGCGAACGATCGTTTCCTCTACAGGAACTGCGCCTTCCGCGTCTTCGTGCTGTGACTTCTTCAAGAGAGGAGCTGCCGCTCCGTCGATCTCCTGGCGCAAAGCAGCCACGCGTTTTGCCAGCTCAGACTCAGGCTCTTGATAGGCAGGAGCTTCTTGTGCTGCTCCAGCTTCTGCAGCAGGAGCGGCGGCGGCATTCTGCTCTGCCAAGCGCTCGGCTATCGTGGGAGCAGCGTTGCGCTGGCGTGCAGCGTCTGCCATGTGCGCTGCAGGCGCATCGGCAAAACGAGAACGCGAGACATTTGCCTCGCGCGCAAGATCGGGTTTGTTCGCATGTGCTTTTTCTTGAGCAGCACGGGCCCATGAAGGAACCTGCTTCTGATAGGAGCTACCCATGCCAGTGGCTCCTGGTTGCAGCGCTTCAACAGACTCGCGCACGAAGGATTCCTGCATTTCAGCAGGCTGTTCAGTATTTTGTTCAGCGACTGTTTGAGAAGGTGTAGCTGCGGTCTTTACCGAGGATTCTGAAGCTGAAACAGGTGTTGCTGCTTTCGCATTGCTCGGCTTATAACGAAGCGAATCCTCTTCTTCCGCTGTAAAATGCACTGCTGCAGCTGCAGCTTCTTCTGCGGTATCTTCCAGACCGCCATGCTGAACGAGCTTGGATGAGATATCAGACAGAGGAACCTTGTCTGCAACCGGCTTACCCGTAAGCGCAGCGATGGCTGCTTTTGCAGCAGCGAGTGACTCTTCAGGGGTCATGCGGTTTTCGCGAGCTTGATAGGTGACCTCAACACCATCGGGAACAACGCCAGCTTCGTACGCCGCATCTTCACCATGGATCTCCACCCCTGCTTCACGGGCATGCTCCTCCATTTCCTCATTGCTCACCAGGCCGTTTCCAACCGTACGCGCAACGTCGAGAAGCACAGCTACACCAGCAGCATCATTGTTCGCTGCGTCGTTATAGGCAGAAAAGCGCGTTTTGATGATGCTTGCGAGCGGAAGCGCCAAGAGAACAGCGCAAATGATCTGCAAGACCAAGAGCACGATAGCAAAGCCGCCCGCTTCACTGGCGAAGAACACAGTCTTTATGAGAAGTACGAGGGGCGCGACCACTAACGTGATAGCGCACACATTGTGAATGATCGGCAGATAACGACCGATGATTCCTTGGTATTCTGTTGCGACGCGCGCACTGTCGTAGTGCGTAACGAGGATGATCTTGCGGCGCTTGTTGGTGTTCGTAATAGAGAGCGGATTGTATTTTGCAACAACATTTTGGCTCACGCCGCTACGCAGAAAACGCGAAAGGATGGGTTTACCGAACACTTCACAGGCAAAAAGAACGGCAGCAAGAAGCCCGATGATGAAACAAGGGATCGAGAGAACAGGGAAGATGATGGGCAAGAGCACACAGACAAACGCAAGCCCAAAGCAGATCGCCCGAACCGTGTTCCCGTTCGATGCACAAGAAACATCTTCAACGATGGTCGAAAACCCTGCACTCTTCTGTAGCTCATCGGCGATATATAACGCAGCCTGTTGTTCCTCTTCGGTTCCCGCAGGACGCGGCCCTATTTCCTGTGAAAGATGCGCGATATCGTCCATCATGTTCGTCATGAAATGCCCTCTCGTTTTCAAGGCGATGTCTGTGTTATGTGTCTTCTTCTCTACCTTGAAAAAAGGTATTCAGATATTTGGTTTTAGTATACGCCATTTGGCGATATAACCGACCATCGAACTTGAATCTGTTTAATTTGTAATCTAGGCGGTTTTTGTACTTGCCACGTACGGCGGTTCGAACTGGCATAACCTTTCAAGAAAGTCGTTTCTTTTCCCCTTTTTTACGCACGATCTCGCTTCAGAACAGTGGTCGCAGGCAAGCGGGGTGCTTCTTTTATACTACGACTCTTGTGTCTCATTCCCTAAATACTCACGCAAGAAGGAATCGTATCTTCCAACATCATTGCGAAGCTGCGTTAATTGATTATCAAGATCCGCGCTTGCCTGAGCATAGGCATCAACGAGAGGCTGAGCGAACGTTTCAGGGAACTTCTGCGCGAGCTCGACCGAAGCACTATCGGCTTTATTGTAAAGATCATTGTTCTTTTCAGCTGTTTTGCGATCTTGGATCAGAATTGCTTCGTTCGAAAGGAGCCCGAAGCTGATCTCTTCGAGACGCTTCGCTAAGTAATCGCCGTAGAGAGAGAAGTCCCCCTGGGGGAAGAGCTCTGCAGCTTCATTCAGTGCTGTCTGGGCATTTTGAAGCGTCGTTTGGGCTTCAGTAAGCCATTCAGTTGACTGCGCAACTGTCTCGGGCGATGTTTGCTGAACAGTAGTGGCAGCCTGAGCCAAGAGATACTGAGCATCATCGATGCTCTTTTCAACAAGAGCAAGATCGTCCATGGCTTTCTTGGCATCAATATCCACTGCAAGCTTCTTGCTCGCAACATCGAGCATTGTTTCACGTGAAACAATCGTGTTGTAGGCACTTTGCGCCGCTTCCTTGTCGGTTGTAGAGCCTTCTATGGCCTCATCTGCACGAACGGCATATTTTTTCGCATTTTCAAGCAACTCGAGCGCATGAGGGATCTGGCTTTGCAGCTGTTCTGCACGAGAGATCGTGTCATCCGCAAATGGCTGCGCAAAGAATTCGTCGATAGCAACGAGCGTTTGATCGCTTTCTTCGATGTAGCCGCATGCCTGCTCGATAAGTTCGCGATTCGTGCGGTTCTTTTCGTATTCCTGATAGAGCCACATCCCAGCGAACGTCGCAAGCACAGCAATAACTAAAACCACCAGCAATATGCTGATAAGGCGGCTGCGCGAACGTTGTTTTTGACGACGACTGATCTCTGCATGGGCTTCTGCACTGAACCCTGAAGCATTAGGAAGGAAGGGTGCCTCTTCGGTTTGCCTGCCAAAACGTTTTGGTGCAGGTTGTGCATGTTTTCCTCGGGTTTTGCCTGATGGAGCACTTGTTGCTGTCTCACGTGAAACGTCCGATTCAGACGAAGTGTCGCGAGAAAGCGCATCTTTGAGCGCGGGATTTTCTCCACTCCCGAGCGCCATAGAAGCACCAAAGCCCTCGTAGCTTCCCTTGTTCTTGCGACGAAAACGCGCCCAGAAGCCCTTCTTTTCAGGGCCAGCAGAAGCAGAAGACTTCTTACCGAGCACATTGAATGAGATCTCGTTAGGCTTACCTTGCGAGAACTCAACAACATGAAGGTAGTCTTGATCGGTATTCTTATGCTTCGATTTCTTCAATGATCTCGTCCATCGTGAGCGAAACAATGTTCTTCGTCGGGAGCGAATTGAGGAATTTCTTCCCATAATGCTTTGTGACCAGGCGTTTATCGGCTAGCACAACGATTCCCTTATCGCTTGAAGTGCGAATGAGACGTCCTACCGCCTGCTTGATCGCGATCACCGCCTGTGGCAAAGAGAAATGCGCCCAAGCACGAGAATCATGGAGCTCACGTTCGCAAGAGAGCGGGTCGGTAGGAAGCCCAAAGGGGAGCTTGGGTATCACTACCCCTTTAAGAGTGGCGCCAGGAGCATCGAAGCCTTCCCAAAAACTCTTCAAGGCAAAGAGGCTTAGATGTTCATCTTTCAGGAAATCATCGCGTAAACCTTTGACGGATACTCCCCATTTCTGGCACACCAAACGCAATCCTGCGGCTTTGATCTGCGGATTCGCCAGGTCAAAGCATTCTTCCATCTCTTTTCGATTCGTGAAGAGCGTGAGCATCGAGCCTCCCTGAGCAAGATGCAAGCGCGTAAGGAACTCGGAAAGCGTAGAAAGATACGCGGGGTCTTGGGGTTCTGGCATATCTGAGGGTAAATAGACGCGCATATTGGTATCGAAATCATAGGTCGATTCGATCTGAAGCGTCTCGGCCCGAGAAGCCTCGCCCTCGTTCAAGCCCATAGCCTGGACGAACGACTCGAATGAGTTGTCCACCGAGAGCGTGGCAGACGTGTAGACGACCGTATCGGTTTCAGAGTAAAACGCTTCGTTGAGATTTTGCCCTACGTTGAGAGGCTGTGCCATGAAGGCATCTTTCATCTGGTCTTTTGCGCGATTCAAGCGGACCGAATACACCTGGTTCTCTTTGTTGGTGAAAAAGATGACATCGAGCGACTCATACAGTTCACGCAGTTCAAGCGCAAGGAGCGCGATCTCGCGCTGAGCACTTGAAGAATGATCGAGTTCTTCGAAATATGCCACCACATCACGGATCGCAGCAATGAGCTTCTCAAGCGTATTCTGCATAGCTTGCGCACATGATCGTACGCCCTGGAACACCGAGCTTTGGCGGATCTCTTCGTTGAGCCACAGATCGAGGTATTCATAGCGCTGGCGTTTGTTCGCCGTATCGAAATACAGCAGGTCCTTCACGCTCAAGCAGTATTCTTCAGCAGCGATAGCAAAGGCCACACCCGCATTGCGCGTCTTGGAGAGCATGGTTGAAAGGAGCGTCTTCGCTTCTTCGGCCACCTGTTCCCGTTCCGCGCGAATGAGCGGATTATAACGAGAAGAATCCGAGGTCAGCGTACGAATCAAACGCTTTACCGTCTCGGATGAGAGACTGGTCGAAAATGCGCGGCGTGCCTCATCTTCGGCATTATGGGCCTCATCCACGACCCAATAGCGGATCGGCGGAAGCAGGCCATGCTCGAAACGTGCATCCCAAAACAGAAGGCTATGATTCGTTACCACGATATCGCAATGCTCTGCGCGGGCACGAGCTCCGTGAACAAAGCACGATTTCCCGAAGAAGGGGCATTTCCTGCGCAAACACTCCGTGCTGGTAGAAGTGATGCGATAGCGCGGTAAAACTTTGAAGTTGAGCTTGAGACCGTCGATATCGTCATAATCAGTCTGTTCGATGAAGGAAAGGAGCGTTGCAAGTGCTGGTGCTTGGTCGACCATTTGGTTGTTCACCAGGTATTGCTGTGGCCCTTGGGCATCGATGCGCTCGATCTTGCGCAAACAGGGGTAATGCGTGAATCCTTTGAGCGACGCGTACGATATGCCAAATGCCTGTTGCAACAAGGGCAGCTCTTTGTTCACCAGCTGGTCGAGTAGGGTGTTCGTTTTCGTCGCAACGCCCGTGGGCACGTTGTTCGCTTTAGCAAGCAGGGCTAGCGGCAAAAGGTATGCCATGGACTTCCCTACTCCAGTGCCTGCTTCGATCGCGGCATTCTCTCCCTTGCGGAGAGCCTGCTGGATAGAGAGCGCCATGAGTTTCTGCGGCTCGCGTGGTTCATAGTTTTCATACAGCTTGCCAATGATGCCATCCAGGTCGAACGCTTGCGCGATCTCCTTGTCCGAAACAAGAACGAAAGGACGAGATTCTTCTTCATTCTCTGAACGATGCGATGATTGAGTACTCGCAGCATCTCCACAATGACCAGGCGTTTCGTTGTTGCTGCGTTGTTGTGCGCCAGAAATGTTTCCCGTGAAACATTCTGCTTGTTGCGCGTTTTGCGCTGAAGCGACCCCCGCTGCAAAGACTGGCGCTTCTGCACGATCGAGCTCAGCTTCTTGATCAGCGCGAAGCTCTGCCGCACCGAACAGATCGGCTTGCACCTCGGAAACCTGAGCCTTGCGCGACTTGAAGAGCGAATACGGTGCTGCCTCTGAGCTGGCAAGTTCCTTGAACACATACACCGAGTTCCAACGTTCCACATCAGCCATATCTGCAATGTGCGCTACAAGCGGTGCTGGCATATTCGCAACTGCCGCAAGCAAGACACGATAGACCAAGCATGTTGCCGCAACATCGTCATCGGCACGATGAGTGGAGTCTGCGCCGCCGAAAGCGCGCACGAGGTCGAGCAAACGATGAGAATTGAGGCGCGGTAGTGCGATGCGCGCAAGATCGAGCGAGTCGATCCAGATGTTGTTCTTCAGCGTGGCCCCTGCTGCTCGTTTCGTAACGAACGTGCGGTCGAACCCGACGTTGTGCGCAACAACGAGCGAGTCCCCCACGAAATCGACAAGTCCAGCGAGCGCGGTGTCTGGATCGGGCGCATCGGCAACATCCTCTTCATGAATATTCGTGAGATGAGCCACTTCATCAGGTATTTCTTTACCTGGATTTACGAAGGTGACGTACCATTCGACGATCTCTCCATTGCACATGCGGGCAGCCGCGATCTGGATGAGCTCGTCATGATTGAAGGAAAAGCCCGTGGTTTCCGTATCGAGCACCACTACATCTGCATCGAGCGCGCCGAAAGTATGCGTTTGGGCATAGTCTTTCAAATGCGCATAACGCTCACGGATGCGTGCAGGAGTGTTTTCGAGAATATATGTTTTAAGCGATGACTCTGCAGTCTCATTTTGTTTTTCCATAGCGCTAAGACTATCATTTAACCAACGAATACGCGCTCACTATCAGACGACTCCTAGGAGAAAACATGTCAGATACCGGATACTACGGAAGCTATGCCGACTTCACGTGCCCCGATCGTAAGGCTGCGCCTGCATTTATGAACTCCGATAACATCGTAGGCGATCCGTTTACCATCGAAATGGACTACAGCGGCAATAAGCGCCAAGCATGGATCGTGAACCCTTTTGGCTTTCGCATGGGCGTTTTGAATGAGAAGACGGCAAAGCAGGTCGACCTCTGCAACGCAAAAGGCTGGAAAACGGTCGCGCTCCTTGCTTGCGTTGCCTTCAAGGAAGAACCCAAACCTGGTGAATATTGGGGCCAGGTAGCCATCATCTCCTATGATCCTGTACATGAAGATGCGTTCTCTACCTTTGTGAAAACGATAGGCAACGAACTGGGAAAGGGCATCCGTCCTGCGCTTGACCTGGGGAATAGCGGCATCTCACGCGTGCTTGAAAGCAAGGGCGCTTGGGTGCCCACCGGGCGCGTCCCGCTCCCTAAGCTGAAAAAGGGTTCAGCGTTCATCAAGACCGAGCGCACCACCACCGATAAGCTGGTGAATCAGGCAAGGAAGACCCGTGTGGGATGCACGATCATAAGCTGGGCGATCATAATCATCTTCGTGGTAGCTGTGATCTTCGCGATGAAATCCTGCGGCATGTTCTAGCGCGCGTACGTGATCGCGTCTTCGATGAGCGCGATGCACAGCTGAGTGAAATCCATGCCGGCAACACGCGCCGCATCCGGCAAAAGCGAAGTTGGCGTCATGCCAGGAATCGTATTGGTCTCCAGTGCGTAGAAATTGCCTTCGCTGTCGAGCAGCAGGTCAGTGCGTGAAACTCCGCTGCATTCCAGGCCTTTATGTGCGAGAAGAGCGATGTTCTGAGCTTTCTTGGTAAGTTCTTCGCTCAATGGAGCCGGACAGATATGCTTCGAGCCACCTTCGGCGTACTTCGACTCGAAATCGTAGAATTCATTGATCGGGATGATCTGAATGACGGGCAGAGCCTGTGGGTCCTCTGTTCCGAGCACGCCAACCGTGTATTCATCTCCTTGGATCATTGTTTCGACCAACGCCTGGTCATCGATCTCAAAGACGTTCTTAAGAGCCGACTCGATCTCTTCACGGCCATTGCAAAGGTATACGCCAAGCGCGCTTCCTTCGGTTGCCGCTTTGATAACGCAAGAGCTGCCGAACTCTCGCTCGATGTCTTCTGCCTTCATCTGGTCGGGAGAATGGAGCAGAACCGCTCGAGGGGTAGGCACCCCAACCTGCTCATAGATGATCTTCGTTTTGGGCTTATCAATCGCAGTTGCGCTCGACCAAACACCAGGACCCGTGTAGGGGATACCAAGAATCTCGAGCATCCCTTGGATCGTACCATCTTCACCAAGCTTTCCATGAAGTGCCAAAAATGCCACGTCGAAGTCCTCTGAAACGAGCGTGACCAGGTCTTCTTTCTTTGCAGGATCGATCTGCGTGACCGAGAATCCTGCATCTGAGAGCGCATCATAGACGGCGCTACCAGAAACCAGCGAGATTTCACGTTCGCCGCTCTTACCTCCAGAAATAAGCGCTACTGAAGTTTCCTGAGGAATTATCGTGGTATTCATGGAACCTGCTTTCGCTTAGGTAGGATGCCCCTCATGAGGCTTGTTGTGAGTATAACAAACCTCACGTTCCCTACTACCGAGGCGGTATAATTGCCTTACCGAGGGAAGCAAATCCCACAAAACTACGTGCATCACCTGAACAAGGAGCAGCATGTCTACCCCTATCAAAACGCTCTCGTTCGACCAGATCTACGACCTCTGCAACGAACTTGGCCAGCCGCGCTACCGGGCTGAACAGCTCATTTCCTGGCTGTTCGTCAAACAGGCGAGCAACTACGATGAGATGTCGAACTTGCCAAAAGCCTTTCGAGCAACGCTTGCTGAAGACTATCCTCTCGTGCCTGCTCGCCTGATCGATCGCCGGGTTTCTTCAGATGGCACGCGAAAGTACTGCTTTGAACTGGCTGACGGAGCGCGCGTAGAAGCTGTTGGTATCCCTTCGATGCAAACCAATGCTTCAGGAGAGCCCAAATCGCTCACCGTTTGCTTCTCAACGCAAGCAGGCTGTTCTATGCAGTGTCTGTTCTGCGCTACCGGCAGCGAAGGGTTCTCACGGAACCTCTCATCAGGAGAAATGGTCGATCAAGTAGCTTTCATCCAAGAAGATTTTGGGTTGCGCGTTTCCCATGTGGTGTCCATGGGACAAGGTGAGCCCTTCCTGAATTACGATGCTACCCTTCAGGCACTCGACTTTCTGAACAGCAAGAAAGGATTTGGCATTGGAGCACGTCATATAACGATCTCCACCTGTGGCGTTATATCGGGGATCGAACGATTGGGAAACGATCCTCACCAATATACTCTCGCTGTTTCGCTTCATTCTGCTGAACAAGTCGTGCGCGATATGCTCATGCCACGTTGCAGTGCACAGCCTCTTCCTGAACTCAAAACTGCACTCTGCACGTATCAAGCAGCCTCCGGACGCCGCGTAAGCCTGGAATATCTCATGATCGATGGAGTGAACGATACGGAAACTGCACTTGAAGCGCTCATCGCCTTCACCCGTGATCTTATGTGCCATGTGAACTTGATCCCGCTCAACGCGGTCGATCATTCACGTCTTAAGCCAAGCGCCCAAAACGTGATCGAACACTGGCAGAAGACCCTTTCATCCGCAGGAATAGAGACAACGGTGCGTAATTCACGCGGAGGCGACATCGATGGAGCATGTGGGCAGCTCAAGAACAAGCTTGCCCGGTCTAATTAGGTCTGGGAAAAGGTTCTGGAACAAAAAAGGGAGGTAAAACCTCCCTTTTTCTTTTATCTATGCGCGATACTGCTTAATTCTTGTGTTCACTGAGCACGGCAACGACGCGCTGTAACTCGTCTTCGTCCTTGAATTGGATCTCTATCTTGTTCTTTCCCTGAACAGTTTTGACACGAACCGGAAGTTCCAGGATCTTCGACATGCTTCGCGCAGCTTTCTTGAAGCTCTGTGGAGTAGGAACGCGCGAAGAAGGAGTGCTTGCTGCTTTTTCGCGACCAGCGAGCAAACGAGCGATCGCTTCGGTCTCACGAACGCTCAACTTCTCTTCCATGAGCTTGTTCGTGAGTGACTTCTTACCCTCGAGCGTAGGCACTGAAAGGATAGCGCGTGCGTGTCCTGCGGTGATCTTCTCTTCGAAGAGGAGCTGCTGAGCCTCTTCGGGAAGGTCGAGAAGGCGCAAGGCGTTGGCGATGGTCGATCGGCCCTTAGAAACGGTCTGAGCTACCTCAGACTGGGTCATACCTTTACGCTCCATGAGACGTTTGTAGCCATACGCTTCTTCGATAGGATTCAAATCGGAGCGCTGGATGTTCTCAACGAGCGCAGCCTCGAATGCTTCCGTGTCATCAGCGAGCCAGAAGCGAACAGGGATCGTTTCCATACCAAGGCTCCGGCATGCCTGCCAGCGACGCTCGCCCGCGATGATCTCATAGCCATCGCCTGTCTTTCGAACAAGAATGGGCTGGAGCAAACCATGGCGCTTGATCGAGTTTGCAAGCTCTTCGATCTCTTCTGGTTTGAAATTTGTACGCGGCTGGTTGGGATTGGGATGAACTTGCGCGAGCAAAACCTCGCCCACCATGCCTTTTTCATCGTTTTTCACAGATTTCGCGGCAGGAGCCACAGGAGCCGATTTAAGCGGATTGTTCGCTTTAGACGAACTTGCACCCGTCTTCGGTAAGCTTTGAGCCTTAGACGGGCTCTCTGAAGGCTGATTTTTATCACCCTTCGGGCGAGCAGCAACAGGAGTTGCACGCTTGGAAGATGGAGCTTTTTTCACAGTAGAAGAATTTGCCACGGGACGAGCTGCACGCTCAACGACCTTAGCATGCTCGATCGCGTCTTCAGAGATGTAAATATCTGCGGATGGCTTTGTTGCGACCTCTTCAGTTTGCGTTTCTGGAGCAGACGGCTCTGTTACTGATGGAGTTACTTCCTTTTCAGTAGAAGCAGCTTGTTTCGCTACCTTTTTCTTAGATTCTTCAGCTTCTGCAGATCGGTTCTCGTTCGAAGCATAAGATGATGCGTCATTGAAAAGTGCACCAAGGCCTTTTCCTAAACCGCTTTTCTGTTTAGCCACGTTGTATCACCTCTTGGGCAAGTTCGTTATAAGCTTCAGTGCCCTTGTTCTCGGGAGCGTATTCGATGATGGGCTGACCATAACTAGGAGCCTCTGAAAGTTTGACCGTGCGTGGGATGAGCGTTTTGAAAACGGTATCACCGAAGAAGGAGCGCACCTCATCCACAACCTGCTTGGAAAGATTCGTGCGCGAATCATACATCGTAAGGACGATGCCATAGATATCCAAGCTTGGATTAAGAACACTTTTGACACGTTTCATCGAATCAAGAAGTTTTGTCACACCTTCGAGTGCATAGAACTCACACTGAATAGGAATAAGGAGCTTATCGGCAGCAACCAAGGCATTGATCGTGAGCAAACCAAGCGAAGGCGGGCAATCGATAAGGATATAGTCATAACGACCGCGCAAGCTGCCAAGAGCGTTCTTGAGACGATTCTCGCGCGCCATCTCGTTAACCAATTCAACTTCGGCGCCAGCAAGGCTGATCGTTGAAGGAAGGACATCTACTCCTTTACCCACGTTTGCAAGGATGACGTCCTCAACGGGTGTTTCGCCGAGAAGGACGTTATAGACACATTGGCCGATATCGCGTTTATCGATACCATAGCCACTTGTCGCATTTCCCTGAGGATCAAGATCAACGAGCAATACTTCCTTGCCTGCAGCGCCAAGCGCAGCAGCAAGGTTCACTGCAGTCGTAGATTTACCTACGCCACCCTTTTGATTGATGATAGCCAGGATCTTCGTTTGTCCGATAATATGCGAAACTGGACCTTTTTCCCTGAACGGTACATATGAAGGTCCTTCATCGAACTCTTCGTCGATCTCTTCGACTGCAACGCTGCCTTGGCCTGCTGGCATAACTGGCTCTTCATACGGCGAAGCTGAAACAGCTACATCACGTTCAATAACTTGAGCGGTTTCGTTAATCTCTTCGAAGTTTTGGTAGCCAGGATCGGCTGGTTGAGATGCTTTCGGTTCGTAAGGCGAAGTCGGTGCTGGTTTTGTATTGCGTTTAAGACTGTCAAGTAATCCCACGAACACTCCTTTCATGAAATATCACTGAGATTATACCGATAAACTGTTTCACGTGAAACAGCATATCGAGGAAATGTTGCGTGGTTATGCCTTATAGGGCCTTTTTTGTGCCATGCCTGGACGACGAGGTAATGAGACCATAGGTTCTCCAACCTTTTCATACACTAAAATAGTGCGATTCGTTTTATTATCTGAAAGCTGTGTTGTCCGCAGTGAAACAAGTTTCATGCCCAGCTTCTCTTCAAGCCCGGCTGCTTGTTCTAATTCTTCATCTTCAACAGCCGCTTTATAACAGATAAGTTGCCCGCCTAAAGAAAGCAGCGGAACCGCAAGCTCGAGCAAAGAAGGAAGAGAAGAGAGTGCGCGGGCAGTGATAACTGCAAATGATTCAGGCATTTCAAGAGCAAGCTCTTCTGAACGTCCGGTATAGGTTGAAACCTGACCTTCCAGACCTAACTCTTCGATCATGCGATCAAGAGCAGTGGTCTTCTTCGCAACCGAATCGACCAACATGATCTGCCGCCCAGATGCGATCGCTAGAGGGATTCCAGGAAAACCTCCTCCTGAACCGAGATCGGCAGCACGTCCTGAGGGAGCCTTTTCGAACTCTTGTAGCCCCACTAAGGAGTCTTCAATATGCAGCAGCTGTCCTTGCTGCCAATCAACAATACGGGTAAGGTTCGAGCGCTCATTCTCTTTTAAAACAAGCTCTAAATGAAGATCGAGCAACTTCCGCTGCTCGATCTGAAGTTCGGGTTGATGACCCATGATATTCCTTACTGTTTCACGTGAAACACTAAACAGGAGTAACAACTACGCGGCGGCCGTGACCTTCGCCTTCTGAGTGCGTCTCAACCTCAGAGTTATCACGCAACGTGATATGGATGATACGACGCTCATACGGCGTCATGGGGCGAAGTGCGATCTTCTTATCCTGAGAAACAGCGCGACGAGCAGCATTCTCTGCGATAGATTCAAGCTTTTGACGCTGGCGAGCCTTATATCCCTCAACATCGATCACGACAGGATAACGGAATCCTATCTTACGTGAAGTGATAACAGAGATGAGGAATTGGAGCGAATCGAGCGTGCGACCATGACGGCCAATGAGCACCGCAAGATCATCACCAGTGATATCAAGGATCAGCTCGCCCTCATCACCTTCATATTCATCGATCGTAACCTGACCGACATTAAAGTACTTCAGGATGTCTTTGAGAGCGGCAATAGCGGTGTCAGCAACAAGATCAAGTTCTTCATCGGTAAGAGCTTGCTTAGGAGCGTCTTCATCCTCCATCTGATCGATAGTCTGTTCTTCTGCTTGTTCAGCAAGAGCTTGCTCATCCTGTTCGAGTGATTGAAGCTCTTCACCTTCTAGAATTTCGTCAGTCATGATTCTCCTTAATATTCAAATCTCCCAAGATGGGAGGAGCCTATAAAAGAAACATGGACGATAGTTTCCTAACGTCCATGTTCGATCAGTTATTTTGCTTTCTTAGTCGGACGAGGTTTCTTAGCCTTACGCGTAACATCCACCTTAACTGGCTTGACCTCGGCTTCAAGCGCCTCACGCTCTCGATCCTTGCGGCGAAGAATGCTAAGTGTGATCTGCTGCTGTGCGACCGCAAAAACTGAAGAAGTAGCCCAGAATAACAACACGCCTGCAGGAGAGCCCCAACCGATCCAGAGCATCATGAGCGTCATGATGACCATCATGAAGATCTGCTGATTCTTCTGCGGGTTATTCGTTCCTTTTTGCTGAAGCAGGGTAGGAAGGAAGGTCGCACCTGCAAAGACAATAAGTAAGATTCCATAAGGAATGAACGGACCAACACCAACCGACCATGCGTTTGCTGGTGAAGCAACGAGGTTTGGCAGGATGTTGTAGAACGTATACTCAGAACCACCAGTACGCGTGTTCATGTCGTACAGTACTTGGAACAACGCGATAAAGATCGGCATCTGCAAGATCATCGGCAAACAGCCAGCAAGCGGATTAAAGCCTGATTCAGCATAAAGTTTCTGCATTTCCGCAGATTGACGCTGCTTATCATCAGCGTACTTCGTCTGAATCTCCTGCATGAGCGGGCTGAATTTCTGCATTTGGAACGTTGATTTGATCTGTTTCTGCATAAGCGGGAACAAGATCAAGCGGAAGATAAGAGTAACGATAACGATGGCAAGACCCCAGTCATGCACAAAGTTATAGAAGAACTCAATACATATGAATATTGCGTCCTTAAACGCGTCCCACATTATGTGTGTCCTCTCAGTTTCTATCTCCCAGTTTCAGTGAGAAAGTTTCGGGCACCGGATCGTATCCGTAATCGCCGCCTGGGTGACATCTTACTATTCTTCTTATGCTGAGATAAGAACCTTTTATAAAACCAAAGCGTTTGAGTGCAGTAATACTATATTCCGAGCAGGTTGGTACAAAGCGACATGACGGAGGTAGTATCGGTGAAAGGGCTAGACGATAGAACTTCACGCAAAGTACTGCAATGGTACAAGGAATCGACTTAAGAATTGTCCACAACTTCCGCATCGCACCCTACCTCGTAAGAACAAGCTTTTTCGATCAAGTCTCTTGTTCGTTTCTTTGAGCCTTTTCTTTACGAAGCGATCTCACTATCTTCATGCCTTCGTTTTGCAACTTCTGGTAGGGAAGCTGCAAGATCCTACGTTTTGCAAGAAAGACGATATCTAAACCTGAGATCGATCCGCCGAAATCAGCACAGAGCGCCCTCATCCGCCGTTTTGCGGCATTACGCCAAACTGCATTACCGTTCTTTTTCCCCGCTATAAAAGCAACACGACCAGAAGGGCCGTGTTGAGCATCAAGCACGATCAGCGTCATACCTGAGGTGTTATAGCGCTTTCCGTGCGTAAAGATAGAGGAAATTTCAGTAGAGGATTTTATCGTATTACGCACAAGTTCGGTAAAAGCTACTGGTTAGACACACAGACGCTTACGACCCTTAGCGCGACGAGCGGAAAGAACCGCACGACCGCCTTTGGTAGACATACGAGCACGGAAACCATGCGTTTTTGCACGCTTGTGTTTATTGGGTTGATAGGTACGCTTCATTACCTGTCCTTTCAGATTACGTGTAGCCTAAAAATTGTAGAAATACTTAATCTGAAAGTCAATCTATAACCTCTATGAACGGCTGATAACATCATACTCAGCGGTTTCGATGATATGCCCCTTCATCGCCCAATGAAGTTGATTATAGAAATACCCCTCAGCAAGATCGAGATGGTTATCAAGCGCATAAACACGCAAGGTATAGGTATGATCAGCATCGGGTGGACGTGGACCAATATACGCTTGCGCAACTGTAAGATCGTTATCTATCTCTTCCATATTACTAAAACAGCTGTTGAAACCTTGTCTCCATTCAGGCTGAGGATTCTGGCTCGCATCTTCTGGAATGACTCCGATGTTCGGATCTATCTCACACATGAGCCAATGGATCCATGTGAACCCGCAAACAGGAGTTGAATCGTAGTCGATGAATGTAAGCGCGAGCGTTTGAGTCCCCTCAGGCACCTCTTCGATCGTAATAGGGAATGAACAGACCGCATGATCGTACTTACGATCAGCAGCTGGAGCGTATTTTCCATACTTATCAGGAAGAAAACCATTTTCTGTTGGAAGAGATATCTTCATATCGATCACCTTACCCCGTCGAAGGTCATACCTATGCCGTAACATATGAGACCATCATAAAGGAAGCAAAAAAGAAAGTTTTCAACAATACCATTTTGTATAAATGTTGATAATGTTGAAAAGTATTTGTTTGATATATAAATCAATGTTGATTTCTTCTCTTGTTTCATTTTGTCAAGCACTTTTCACCGAAATTTTGAAAAAACTTTTACAAGAATCTTTTGAGATGAATTTCAATAATAGGATTTTGAACTGGTATTTTGTATAAATCACAACGATCGACAAAGAGCAAGGAAAAACTTTTTAATCAGTGATCTTCACCATCTGATCTACTGCTTTTCCACGCTCTATCTTTGCTTTTATTTCTCATGAAACATCACTGGAGAGCCAGAGTTTTCCATATTGTCTATCAAAATCTCTTCCTCTTATCATTATGTTTCAGTTCGTTTTTCATGTTTTTACACATTTTCTTAATAAATTGTTGAAAAAGCTGAAAATACAAGATGAAAAGGTAGTGAAAATCAGCAATAGAATGAAAACTAACTTGAATCTTATCGATATTTACCTAAAGTACCCTATATATTCCTTAAAACACGTATTATTATGTGAAAACTCGTGAAAATTTTGGAAAGGCTCAAGGAGCAGCCATTACCATGGATGAATCTCAAGATAGACCCATCAGTACGAACGGAGGGATCGACCCTTATGGTCCGTTCGACAGGTCAACATCTTCAGTAGCTCCAGAACGTGCTGCAGTTCCTCAGTCCGATCCATCCAACTTCAATTATGACTATATCGACACGATCGCCTGCGTGGCTATCTATGACACGCTCACGAGCACGCCTCAGATCATTCAGATCCCAGGTGGCCCAACGCATCAATTCATTGAGAATATAGCTTCAACTACCTATAGAGAAGCACAACAACGAGGCGGCATGATCCCTTATACGGTCATTCGCGAAGTCACAGAAAACTTCATCCATGCTAATTTCAGTGAACCGGTCGTTTCAGTTTTCGATAAGGGCAACACCATCCGCTTTGCTGATCAAGGTCCAGGAATCCAAGATAAAGACCGTGCTCAAGAACCAGGATTCACTTCAGCAAGCGAACCGATGAAGAAGTATATTCGTGGTGTTGGATCTGGGCTTCCGTTAGTGAAAGAAGTGCTGAGCTTTTCTCATGGCACCATAAAGATCGAAGACAACATCGGGCAAGGCTCTGTGGTAACCATCTCTCTTTTGCGCGATCTGGATAATTCAGAACAGCCTCAAACAACCGAACTTCCTTCATTGACCGACAATGATAAAAAGGTATTACTTGCCCTTATGCCGCATAATCAACTTGGCGTCACTGATATCCACAATGAAACAGGTATGCCGAATGCAAGCATTCATGCATCCTTCAAAAAACTTGAAGGAGCAGGCATTTTAGAAAAAATCGGCAAAAAAAGACAACTTACGAACGAGGGAAGGCAAATCACGCTTTCGCTCTAAATTCCGATCTTCTCTTACTTTTCCACAATTACTTGCTAAGATAAAACCCCATCTTAGACATGTGGAAAAGAAAGGAAGGACATGGATATCCAAGAAGTTTGGGATAAGCTCATCTCAACTATCAAGAGCTATCCAGGTGTTAATCCTTCTCAGCTCGACGCCTTTTTCTCTCGTATTCAAATCCAGGCAGTTAGTCCTGGTTTTATCATGCTCACTTCGTGCACGGCATTCGTGAAAGAATGGGTAGAACGACACTATATGAAAGACATCCAGCGTGCGCTCGAAGATATCTATCATGTTGAATTCTTCGTTCAGATCGAGGTTGATACCACTGCTGAAGAAGCAGAAGGAGTAGGTGCGAACAGCACACAACAAACAACGAATCCTTCTCCCCAACAGCAGGTATCGAACGAGCCATCTCTGTCAGGAGTAAGTTCACAGCCAAGCACTCAAACCTTACCTTCGCATCAGCCGAGCACTCCAGCCACTACGATTGAGAACTCCTCTTCGCTGAATTCTTCGGTTTCGATTGATAATGCTCCAGCATCGATAGATATTCCTTCGTCATCAGTTCCTCAGATACCTCCTGTTTCGCCTGATCAAACGAACGCGGATCAACGATCATCCTCAAGCGATCCATCAACTCGATTATTGACGTTCGATTCGTTCGTTATCGGAGATTCGAATCGCCTTGCTTATGCAATGGCAACTGAAGTTGCTGAACGACCAGGAACATCGAACCTCAATCCATTGTTCATCTATGGACGAAGCGGAGTGGGTAAGACTCACCTGATGTGCGCGATCAAGAATTACATTGATGAGCAATATCCTAATTTGAACGTACTCTATATCGACTCGAACGAATTAGCAGAACGTTATACCGAAGCTGCACGTGAGAAATCTGTCGACAAGTCTTCTTTCAAGAACTTTGATAATTTCCTCAAAAACGCTGATGTCTTGCTTGTTGATGATATCCAAAACCTCCAAAACTCTCCTGGTACGCTTGGAATCTTATTCCGTATCTTCAATGCGAACATCAACCAAGGAAAGCAATTCGTATTCAGCGCAGATCGTGCACCGAAGAATATCGACTTAGATGAGCGCTACACCTCTCGTTTCAATTCAGGTGCAACGATCGATATTCAACCGGCCGACCATGAAACGAAACGCGGCATTATCAAGAACTTCGTTCAGCAATATCAGCAGGACGAAGACTTCAATTTCGAACTTTCTGACGAGATCTTGGATTACGTGGTCGAGCATTCTGGTACGAATATTCGCGAACTGAAGAGCGCTATTACGAACGTGATGTATGCCGTTAAGATGAAGGGCGAGAACAGCGTTACCACACAAGATGTGAAAGATATGCTGGCTAATCATTTCATCAATGAGACGGGTACGCGCTTCACGATAGAAACGATCCAAGCTGCAGTCGAAGACTTCTATAAGGTTTCACATGCTGATCTCGTAAGTAAGAGTCGAAGCCGATCGATCGCACATCCGCGTCACGTTGCAGTCTATCTTGCTCGCGAGCTCGTGAATACTACCTATAAGGATATTGGTAAAGCGTTCAACCGCGATCATTCTACCATCATGCATTCATTCGATCTTATTGAAAAAGGCCTGAACGAAGACAGGAATCTACGTGAAGAGGTTGAAGCGATCCGAGGAATGTTGCGCTCAAAAGAATACTAAGTGCACTTTCGTGACAGCGTTATCAGATCGTCCTTGTTAGAGATGGTCGAGATACCACTCACAGCACTATTTCTTCATATTTAGAAAAGTTTTTTAGTGTATAAGTGGTTGAAACGCTATATCAAAACATGTCCGAAACCAGGAGGAAGGTAAGGATAAGTTTTTCGACTGTTTTTCCTTGTGGAAAACGAAAGCTTTTCTTAACAAGATATTCCTCCCTTCATTTTCACGTTTCACCAGCAGAAAGCTTTGTTATGCACATTTCAACCATGCCTATTACTATTACTACTTAGATTTATTTATAAAAATGAATTAAATAGGAGAAGGCTTTTTCGTGGCGTAATTTTCGTTCGTGCGGAATGGAGAGAGCAAGCTATAATCAAGTCGTTCTCAGTTACTGATCTTGAATGATCGATGGTAACTTCTTGAACAGAAACCGTTATCAAGCGATGTTTGCCTGCCAGATTGTCTTCGATATTTGGTGGAACATCGCCAACCAGATAAGAATGTGAGTTCACTCTATGAAGGTAAGCGTCAATCAGTCTGAATTATCTCGTGCTCTTGCTACTGTGGTCAAAGGATCTTCAAGCCATTCAACGCTGTCGATTCTTTCAGGGATCTTGATCCAAGCACGTGATGGCGAGATCGTTCTCCAAACAACCGATCTTAAGCTTTCGATCCGAATCATTTTGCCAGCATTGGTAGAGGAAGCTGGCGATACAGTCGTTCCTGCAAAGCTGTTCAGCGATATTGTGAAGAACCTTCCCGATATGGCAGTGAGCATTTCGACCAATGATCAAACAGCAACGATCTTCTGCAATAACACCACGTACTCTCTCAAAACGTTGAATCCTCTTGATTTTCCTCTGTTTCCTGAGGTTGAAGCAGAACAGGAGATCTCATTTCCCTTTGATACCTTTGCTTCGATGGTGAAGAGCACAGCAAAGACGGTTTCGCGTGATGAGAGCCATCCCGTTCTTACGGGTGTCCTTATCACTCAAGCAGGAAACACGCTCAAGATGGTCGCTACTGATTCCTATCGTCTTGCAGTAGCTGAGGTTGAGCTCGATTCTGTACCTCCTCGTGAATTCGAAGCGGTAGTGGCAGGCACGTTCTTGCAGGATATCATCGCTTTGCCCTCGAGTTCTGATCCGGTGACCCTTGCCTTCAATGACAATCAAATTGTCGTTACCTATCACAATGCAACCTTCATCAATCGCCGTATCGAAGGGGTTTTCCCGAACTATAAGCAGCTTCTCTCAACGGATTTCACGACGAAGATCAAGCTTTCTCGTACTGAACTTATGGATGCGATCCGCCGTGTTTCCCTATTGAGCAACAAAGTTTCCCCTGTTCAAATATCGGTCGATGCTGAAGCAGGGGTGATCACGCTCATCTCAACTTCCCAAGATGTGGGTAATGCGCAAGAATCGCTTGTCTGTGATGTTGAAGGTGCGTCGATCGATATCGCCTTCAATTATTCATTCATGCTCGATGGACTCTCTTCTATCAAGACCGATGAGATATCTTTCAACCTGTTAGGCGAGATGAAGCCAGGTATTATCGAAGCGCTCGGAGAAGAGCAGTTCCTGTATCTCATCATGCCGGTACGCTTTTAAGACGTTTTACCTGCGGTAGTTCACTCACTAAGGGTATGAACAGGTACTATTCCGTTCATGGGATTGAAGATTCAACAGATTCATTATCGTAATTTTCGTAATTACGATAATTATGAGCTTACCGATATCGGCGATGTTACGGTGTTCGTTGGACCGAATGCGATCGGAAAGACGAATCTGGTCGAGGGAATCCAACTCATAACTGCTTTCAATTCGTTTCGTAGCTCTAAAACAGAGCATCTCGTTCGCTTCGGAGAAGATTCTTCCTTTATTAGAGCGGTGCTCGGCGATGGAGTTCGTAAACTTGATATCGATTTCACCATTTATGAAGGAAAACGTTCGTTCTCATTGAATGGAAAACGAAAGCAGATCAAGAATTTGCGCGGTATCCTTCCTTCAGTAGTTTTTTCGCCGGATGATCTGAACTTCATCAAAGGGTCTCAAAGCATCAAGCGCGCTGAGATCGATAACCTTGGATCCCAACTCTCTGCTAACTACAACAATGTGCGTCACGACTACGAGCGCATCCTTAAGCAGAAGAATCGGTATCTCAAGGAAGATACGACGCACACGTTCCTCGAGAGTGTTAATGAAGTGCTCACTACGATCGGTTCTCAGTTCTATGTATTGCGCACTCGACTTGTTCAAGAGCTCATTCCTTACATTAAGACCTACTATGCGGAACTTTGCGTTGGCAAGGAAGAGGTTTCAATCGCGTATATCCCTTCATGGTTAAAATATGAGGACCCCTCGCTTCAAGAACTCTTGGATTCTCAGCTTTCTCGAGATGAAGTGAAAGAGCAGCTCGATACTGTGATTGAACGAGAATTCTCTCGCGAACATCAACGAAAGCTCTCTTTATTCGGCCCTCATGCAGACCAGATCGTATTTCTTATCAACGGTAAAGATGCAAGTCATTTTGCGAGCCAAGGTCAGCAACGATCGCTTGTTTTGAGCTATAAGATGGCAGAAGTCGCACTTTTGCGCGATCGCTTGAATCAGACCCCCGTGCTCTTACTCGATGATGTGATGTCAGAGCTTGATGAACAGCGCCGTACTCAACTGATCAAGGTGATATCCCAGGATATTCAAACCTTCATCACCTCAACGAATCTTTCCTATTTCGATGATGAATTCCTCTCAAATGCTGAGATCATCGAGCTAACTCAAGAAGGGGAGAGGTGATATGAAAAGACCGCAGACTCACGTTTCGAATTATATGACCGCCTTCTTCAACCAACTTCCTGATGAACAAAAGAAGCGCGCGCTCATCGATCGCAAGATCAAGCAAGTGCATGCCCAATTTGCGGCTTGTGTTGATGAGTTCATTCTCGAACACATCAATTCGGTCTATATGACCAAAGAAGAGATCCCTGATTCTGGGGATGTTTCTCGTGAAACACATCAGATACTTACTGTCTACGTTGACAATTCCTTGGTAGCAGCAGAACTCAACGCGCAGCGGGAATTGGTCATTCTAAAATATCGCGAACAATTCGACGTGAAGGTGGATAGATTTGATATTAAAATATCGCGCGGTGCCTATCGAGAGAATTATCCTTTCAAAAAGCCGCAATATCAAAAAAATTTACCCACCCCTCACAAGCTGACTGCAGAAGAAGAACAAGAAATAGAGACGTGTGTTTCTGGTATTGAAGATAAAGACATTCGCGAATCGTTTCGACGTGTTCTAAAAGCGACTAAAGAACACCCCTTTAAAAATTAAGTATTTTCTCAAAAATATCGATATACCCGCTCATACACGCTTACAACCTCTTGTGGATATATCATAAGTAGAGGTACATAAACCACCATATTTTGTGGTAGAATGAGCTGCTGTTCATAGGAGCGTTCTGTGCGCTTCTTCGTACCAATAAAACGCTGTTTAAAAAGGAGCAAGATTGGCTACAAAAGACTCTCACTATGATGGTTCCGACATTCAAATTCTTGAAGGCCTTGAGGCGGTTCGTAAGCGTCCTGGTATGTATATTGGTTCAACAGGCCCTCGTGGTCTTCATCATCTTGTGTATGAAGTTGTCGATAATGCGGTCGACGAAGCACTCGCTGGTTATTGCACCGATATCGTGGTGACCATACATGAAGATAATTCGATCACCGTTGATGATAATGGTCGTGGTATCCCTGTTGATAAGCATCCAAAAGAGAAGATCCCAACAGTTGAGGTTGTTCTTACGATCTTGCATGCTGGTGGTAAATTCGGTGGTGAAGGATATAAGGTTTCCGGCGGCCTTCACGGCGTGGGCGTTTCAGTAGTGAATGCTCTTTCAACTAAGGTCGTTGTGCAAGTTCGTCGTGATGGTACGGAATATGAGATCTCGTTCGATCACGGCAAAACGAAAGAGAAACTTCACAAGATCGGTTCAGCGAAACACACTGGAACTACGGTCACGTTCTGGCCTGATCCCGAGATCTTCCAAGAGACTACGGTCTACGATTACAACACGTTAGCAGCGCGTTTCCGTGAGATGTCTTTCTTGAACAAGGGCCTTAAGATCACGCTCATCGATGAACGTACCTTGAATGAAGATGGTGAGCCCACTAAAGAAGTGTTCCAGGCGCTCGGCGGTTTGCAGGATTTTGTCAAATATATCAATATCGGTAAAGAAACGCTGAACAAGCCCATTTATTTTGAAGTGGAAAACGCTGATGGTATGGTCGAGATCGCTATGCAGTGGACCACCTCCTATTCAACGAATTCGGTGCTTTCTTTCGCGAACAACATTCATACGATCGATGGCGGCACGCATCTTGATGGTTTCAAGCAGGGCGTGACCCGTACGATTAATGATTATGCCCGCAATAAAGGCATCCTGAAGGATAAGGACGCAAACCTTTCTGGCGACGATACGCGCGAAGGTCTTGCAGCGGTCATCTCCGTGAAATTGCGCGACCCACAGTTTGAAGGTCAGACGAAGGGTAAACTCGGTAATACCGAGATTCGCGGTCTTGTCCAAGGTGCAGTTACGCAGGGACTTGCTGAGTATCTTGAAGAGAACCCTGCTCCAGCGAAACGCATCATCAATAAGGCATCTCAAGCATTCAAGGCTCGTGAAGCTGCACGAAAAGCACGTGAGATGACTCGCCGCAAAGGAGTGCTCGATTCTTTCTCGCTCCCGGGTAAGCTCGCGGACTGCTCTTCGAAGAGCCCGGCAGATTCTGAGATCTTCATCGTCGAGGGCGATTCTGCAGGTGGTTCCGCGAAGATGGCGCGCGACCGAAAGTACCAGGCTATCATGCCTTTGCGTGGCAAGATCTTGAATGTCGAGCGGGCTGGTCTTAATCGTAGCCTCTCTTCGGACACGATCTCTTCGCTCATCACTGCGATCGGAACGAATATCGGTGCAGATTTCAATGCGGATAACGCACGTTATCATCGCATCATCATCATGACCGATGCTGACGTTGACGGCGCTCATATTCGTTGTTTGCTGCTCACGTTCTTCTATCGCTATATGCCTGAGCTCATTCAGCGTGGCTATATCTATATCGCACAGCCGCCGCTGTATGGTCTTAAGAAAAAAGGCGGTAAGAAGCTCGAATATATCTTCAATGATGATGCCCTTACGAAGCGTCTTGAAGAGATTCCCGAGAAGGATCGCGATAGCATTTCGCTTCAGCGCTATAAAGGTCTGGGCGAGATGGATCCTGAACAATTATGGGAAACCACCATGGAACCAAAATCTCGCACTCTTCTGCAAGTGAGCATCGAGGATGCTGCTGAAGCAGAGCGTGTGGTGAGCGAATTGATGGGTGATCAGGTTGAACCGCGTAAGGAATTCATCCAGAAGCATGCGCACGATGTTCGCTTCCTCGACTTCTAAGAGCGCATCTACTCACGAGATCCCATCCGTTTTATTCATTTAGTAAAGAATGCCCTGGTTAAGGAGCTTTTGTGGCTGATAACAACGAAACAGAGGTCGAAGAGACCCAATCAAATATCCTTTCCGCTGAACTGAGTAAGGAGATGCGCACATCGTTTCTTGAGTACTCGATGAGCGTTATCGTTTCCCGTGCACTGCCTGATGTACGCGATGGCTTGAAGCCCGTTCATCGTCGTATCCTCTACGCGATGAATGAAAGCGGCATCACGCCGCGCCGTCCGCATGCTAAGTCGGCACGTACCGTTGGTGACGTGATCGGTAAGTATCATCCGCACGGAGATATTGCGGTTTACGACACGATGGTCCGCTTGGCCCAGTGGTTCTCGATGCGCGTTCCCCTGGTCGATGGCCATGGAAACTTCGGCTCGATCGACGGCGATTCGGCTGCTGCTATGCGTTATACCGAAGCGCGTCTCGATAAACCGGCAATGGAACTTCTGCGCGACCTCGATAAAGAGACGGTCGATTTCCAGCCGAACTACGATGATTCACTCGAAGAGCCTGTTGTTCTACCAGCTCGCTTCCCAAACCTGCTGGTCAATGGGTCTTCCGGTATCGCCGTTGGCATGGCGACGAACATCCCGCCGCATAACTTAGGTGAGACCATCGATGCTACCTGCATGATGCTCGACAATCCTGATGTGACCACTGAAGAGCTCATGACCGTACTTCCCGGACCGGATTTTCCAACGGGTGCGATCATCATGGGCCGCGAAGGCATTAAGGAAGCTTATGAGACGGGCCGTGGAAGCCTCACGATTCGTTCGAAATGCCGCATCGAAGAGGGGAAGAACGGCAAGAGCTCGATCGTGATCTCTGAGATTCCCTACCAAGTGAACCGTACGAACTTGCTCAAAAAGATCGCCGATCTGGTGCGTGACAAGAAACTGCCAGAAGTTTCGGCTGTTCACGATGCTGCTGACCGTAGTGGTATCGATATCATCATCGACCTCAAGCAAAATGCGATCCCGCAGGTCGTACTGAATAAACTCTACAAGCATACGCAGCTGCAGGTTGGCTTTGGCTGCAATATGCTCGCCTTGGTGAATGGTGTTCCTCGCACGCTTTCTCTAAAGGAAATGCTGCATCATTACATTCTTCATCAGGAAGAAGTCATTGAGCGCCGCACGCGTTATGACCTGGCGAAGGCTGAAGCGCGCGCCCATATCTTAGAAGGTTTCGTCATCGCGCTTGACGATATCGATAAAGTGATCAATATCATCCGCTCTTCTGAAACGGATGTTGAGGCTAAAGAGCGCTTGATGGAAGCATTCAAGCTTTCAGAAAAACAAAGCGAAGCGATCCTTGAGATGCGCCTGCGCCGTTTGACCGGACTCGAGCGCGAGAAGATCGAGAATGAACTTGCTGAGCTGCGCGAGTCGATCGCCTATTACAAGCAGCTCTTGAATGATACGAACATGGTCCACGGGGTCATCAAAGACGAATTGCTCGTGATCAAGAGCCGTTATTCCACTCCGCGCAAGACGAAGATCACGGGTGCGGTGAAAGAGCTCGATGTCGAAGACCTCATTGCTGAAGAAGAGGTTGCAGTTACCGTTACGAAGGCAGGCTATATCAAGCGTTTGCCCGTATCCACCTATCGTCAGCAAAAACGCGGCGGCAAAGGCATGCAGGGCGTGAACCTGAAAGAAAGCGACTTCGTTGAGCATCTCTTCATCGCTTCAACGCACGACTACATCCTGTTCTTCTCGAACAAGGGTAAGGTCTACCGTCTGAAAGTGTACGAGATTCCCGAGGCTTCACGTCATGCACGCGGTAATGCGATCGTGAATCTTTTGCCGTTCGAAAAGGACGAAAAGGTTTCAGCAGTCATCGCTACGAAAGACTTCCCTGAAGACGAATATCTCATGTTCGCAACTGCCGGCGGCATGGTGAAGAAGACCGCCATGAAGCTTTACGACCGTACCCGTCGTGATGGTTTGATTGCTATCAGCCTGAAAGATGGTGATGAGCTCATTTCTGTCCAGCGTGTTGCTACCGGCGAGAAGGTCATGATGGTCTCATCTGCTGGTAAGGCGATCCAATGGGACGAAGAAGAAGTGCGCGCGATAGGTCGCGACACGCAAGGTGTGCGCGGTATGAATGTTCAGGCTGATGCCAAAGTGTTGGGTATGGAGATCGTTCGCCCAGGGTCTGAGTTGTTCGTGATCACTGAGCGCGGATACGGGAAGCGAACTTCGGTCGAGGATTACCCCATTCATCATCGTGGCGGCCAGGGTGTGTTCACCATTACGATGACCGCAAAGAAAGGCCTGCTCGCAGCCATGAAGATCGTCGAAGAGAACGACGAGCTCATGATCATCACCGAGGAAGGCGTTGTGGTTCGTACGCCAGTTGAGGGCGTTTCGCAGCTTGGGCGTTCTACCCAGGGTGTTCATATCATGAACGTTGCCGACAAAGACAAGGTAACAGCAGTGGCGGTTACCGAAGGTACTTCATCGAAGAAATCGAGCAAGAAAGAGGTTTCAGAGAACCAGACTTCGTTGCTCGATGATTAACGATTTTTGCAGAGAAGCATAACAAGTGCTTCTTCAAAAATTCGCCGATCGCCTTGGTGCTGAAAGTTATGGAGCGCCAAGGCGATTGTGTCTTTTGCGCTACGACAAAATCACAGAGATGTGTCTTTTTGAGGTTCGCGCCCCCGCATGAGGAAAAAACACCTAAGGTGAAGGTAGACCAAAAGCGCACGAGAATAAGAAGCATCTCATGGTTCGTTGCTATATACAGACGCTCATCATCTCGCAGGCTGTTTCGCCTTCGGTGCTTGTGCTGCGCCCGTATAGCGATGAGCCTGTTCAAGATACGTGTCGGGTGCTTCCCATCTGGATCGGGCTTACCGAAGCAACGCAGATGGGGCTTGCCATCGAGAACATTCGTCTTCCGCGTCCTGTTACCCATGATGTGTTCCTCGATGCGCTCACGAACCTGAATACCTACGTTGATCATGTGCTCATAGCGGGTGTGAAGAACGAAACGTTCTTCGTGCGGCTCTATTTGCGCCACCATGGAGATCTTATCGACCTTGACGCGCGTCCAAGTGATGCGATCAATCTTGCAGTCCGTCAAAATGCGCCGATCTATATCGAAGAGGATGTGCTCGAAAAGGAATCGTACCCGTTCATCATCAAGAAAAACCATATTTTGAACGAGAATGATATCGAGCAGTTCCACACCTTTATCAAGACGATAGAGCCAGAAGACTTTGAAGAAGACAAGGAATAAACTCCGCTCGCGTGTAAAATCTTCCATTTTTGAAAATAACTTGAAAAAAAGTGAGGGGTTTTATATATTAAATGGGCGCGATTTTCGGGCCCATAGCTCAGTTGGTTAGAGCGCACGCCTGATAAGCGTGAGGTCAGCAGTTCAAATCTGCTTGGGCCCACCATTTTTTGTGGATAAACACTCCACCGTGAGCCGAGTTAGCCGGTGGAGTGTTTATTATAAAAGTTCGAGGATCCAATAGATCCATCGCGTATGCAACGGAAGTTGCTATTTTTTTGGGGCATTAGCTCAGCTGGGAGAGCGCGGGCTTTGCAAGCCTGAGGTCAGGGGTTCGATCCCCCTATGCTCCACCAAATTGAACAAGGTCATCCACAACGGATGGCCTTTTTTATTGGATGACCTGCGCGGATCGAACCCCGCGAGGGCACAACAGTCCAGTGGACTGTTGTGCGAGGGGGAGGCGAAAGCTCGGGTTAAGGGTCAAAAGAAGGACAATGGGCTACGTCCCCGTTGTCCCTCCAACAAGAGCGGGCACGTTTCGCACCCGCTCTTTTGCTTAGCTTCTATGTTCAGCGGTTACAGAGTCTAATGATTGCTGAACGTATAGTTTTCCGGATGAGCTTTCACGTCTTCGCGCAGTTTCGGATTCATCTTGCGCGTTCCGCGATAGGCATCCTGGGTTTCCGTTGCCACCACTTGATTGCGATTCTCCATCTTGATCTGCGTATCGAAGCTATTGCCATCAACAGAGGACTGCATCGATTCTTTGGTCAAGCGTAGACCGAACGGTGAGGTGTTCTTCACCATCATCTCTGCAAGTTCGAGCGCTGTATCGAGCACATCTTCATCGGCAACCAGGCGATTTGCGAAACCCCAGTCGTAGAGCTCTTCAGCACTGATGCGGCGTGCCGTCATGAGCACTTCATTCGCACGGGCAAACCCGATGATCTTCGGCAGATAGAACGATCCCGACATATCGGTTCCCGTGAGGCCGATATTCAAGTATCCTGCTTGCATCTTGAAGGATTCACCCAAAACACGCAGGTCGCAAGCACAAGATATGGAAAGGCCGCCGCCAACTGCATGGCCCTTCAGCGCTCCGATGATCGGCTGCGGACAAGCGCGCATGTTCACCACCTGGTCAGAGCAGATCGTTTGCATGATGAAGAAATCGCGCTGGGTGCGTCCCATTTCCTCGGGCGGATCGAGTGCGAGATCGTTCAAGTTGAAGCCTGCACAGAACGATGAGCCTTCGCCGGTCAACACGATCACGCGACAATCGGGATCCATGCGCACTTTGATAAGGAAGTCGTTGAATTCCGCCATTTGCTGGTAGGACATCGCATTCAAGTTGCCTGCATCGTTGAATGCACAAATATAGATAGGACCCTTCTGCGTGATGACGATCTTCTCGTAATCGTCGTACGTGAAATCGGCCATGTGGTATTGATCTTGGTATACCGTCATGATTCCCCCTTCTCATGAAAACATTACAGGGAAAGCATAGCGTAAAATTCGCCGAATAATTTCTTGAGCGAACCTTTCACAGCACAAATCTTTCCTTCATTCATGCGTAAAAGAGCACGGTACTATTATTGAAAGGCTTGTGCAGGAAGCTGAATCGCACGCGAAGGTTTGCCCTAGGTAAGCCCACGCTGTGCGTTCGACCTGACACCAAACATCATCGTCCATACGATCGAGATAAGAGAAGGCTACCTATAACTATGAGACAGGAAAACATCCGTAACGTTGCGATCATCGCTCATGTCGACCACGGCAAGACTACGCTCGTCGACCGTTTGCTCTACACTGCAGGCGTCTTTCGTGAGAACCAGGACGTTCAAGAGCGCGTGCTCGACTCGAACGATCAAGAGCGCGAACGCGGCATCACCATCTTGTCCAAGAATATCTCGATCTCCTATAAAGATGTGAAGATCAACGTCATCGACACGCCGGGCCACGCTGATTTCGGCGGCGAAGTTGAGCGCGTGCTCAATATGGCTGATGGCGCACTTCTGATCGTGGATGCCTTCGAAGGTCCTATGCCTCAGACACGTTTCGTTCTGCGTCATGCGCTTGAGTTGGGTTTGCGCATCGTGCTTGTTATCAATAAGATCGACCGCCCAGGTTCGCGCCCCGAAGAAGTGGTCGACGAGGTGTTCGACCTTATGGTCGAGCTCGAGGCGAGCGATGAGCAGCTCGATTTCCCGATCATCTATGCTTCAGCGGTGAATGGCTATGCGCGTTATGAGCCGAATGACGATAACGACAACATGATCCCTCTGCTCGACACTATCTTGAAGGAGGTTCCTGCGCCCGACTGCGATCCGGAAGGTCCTGTTGCGCTGCAGCTTTGCACGATTGACCATTCGAGCTTCGTTGGTCGTATCGGGGTGGGGCGCTTGTTCTCGGGCACGATGTCGAAAAATGAACAAGTGCTCGTGATCAAGAATGATGGAGCTCGATACAACACCATCATCAAGCAGGTGTTCACCTTCGACGCGCTCGGTAAAAAAGAAGAGCAGCAAGTTTCTGCTGGCGACATCATCGCAGTGGTTGGCGTGGAAGATGCCGACATCGGAGATATGGTCACCAGCCGTGAAAACCCGATCGAGCTTGACCCGATCGAGGTGGAAGAGCCAACCATGGCGGTCGTGTTCGAGGCTTCGACCTCTCCGCTCGTTGGTCGTGAAGGCGAGATCGTAGGTGCACGACAGCTGAAGGAGCGCCTGTTCAAAGAGGCGGAGAGCAACATCTCTATGCGCATCCGTGAAACCGAGGATAAATCTGGCGTAGAAGTGGCTGGTCGTGGGCTTCTGCATCTGTCAGTCTTGATGGAAACGATGCGCCGAGAAGGCTTTGAATTCCAGGTTGGGCGTCCGCGCGTGATCATCAAGAAGGATGATCAAGGCAATCTGCTCGAGCCCATCGAGGAAGCAACGGTTGATGTTCCGAGCGAATATGCGGGTAAGTGCATCGAGGTGTTCGGCACTGCTGGTGGCGAGATGACCGACATGTTCCAACGCGGAGACCAGACGCACCTTGTATTCAAGATCCCCAGTCGCGGAACGATGGGTCTGCGCACGCGACTGCTCAACGTTTCCCGTGGTGAAGCAACGATGTTCCATCACTTCAGTGAGTATGGCGCGTATCGCGGCGAATTTGGCGGTCGCAAGAACGGCTCGATGATCGCGATGGCGACGGAGAAATCGGTCGCTTATGCGCTCGACACGCTCCAGCAGCGAGGCAGTTTGTTCGTCGGCCCTGGTGAGGAATGCTATGAGGGCATGATCGTTGGCGAGTCAGCCAAAGAGGGCGATATGGTCGTGAATGTTGCGAAGGCTAAGCAGCTGGGCAATCAACGTTCTTCGGGTGCTGATAAGGCGATCCAGCTCACTCCTCCGATCGAATTCACGCTCGAAGAGGCGTTGGAGTACATCGAAGATGACGAGCTGGTTGAGATCACTCCGCAGAATATTCGCTTGCGCAAACGCACGCTTTCTTCGGTGCAGCGCAAGAAGGAACAAAAGAATAAGTAGGAATGCATCTTCCCAGGTGCGGATATATGAAGAGCATATGAAAACAGCGCTCTTAAAATGGAGCATTTGTGCAAACAAACGCAAGGACCAGGAGTTGTGTAACAATCGTCTTGCGCAATTCGCGCGCTACGTTTACTGAACACAACTATATATAAGCAAAGGGACCTCTATGACGCTCAAAGCAACGCTTTCAAAAGTTTCAGCTTTCTTGCTTGCCGTTATCTGCTGCATCGCGCTTGTCGGCTGTAACTCTGAATATGGTTTCACGGGAGGAACGGCGGCAACGGTCAACGGTACGCCCATCGAAGAAGACACGGTCACGAAGTATATCCAGGACTTCCGAACCAGCTCCAACCTTACTGAAGATGAAGCCTGGGCAAACTGGCTCAAGGAAAGCTCCCAGGATCCTGCTTCCATCCGTAACCAAGTCATCGACTATTACGTTCAGCAAGAGCTCGTTCGCCAAGCTTCCGAAGAGAACGAAGTTGTGATCGAGCAGAGCGCTATCGATGAGCAAGTCGATGCGATGAAGAAGAACTATAGCAACGACCAAGCTTGGCAGGATGCGCTTTCACAATCTGGGGTCACGGAAGATCAGTATCGTGAATCGATCAAGATGGGGCTTACCTCTCGTGCGCTGATGGATAAGGTCGTTACCGAGGTTGATACGAGTGACGATGCGGGCCTGCTCGAGTTCATGAATCAATATAAAGATATGATCAACGGATCCAAGCGTTCCTCCCATATTCTTCTCAATGCAAATGATCAAGCAAAAGCAGAAGAAGTGGTAGGCAAGCTCACTTCTGGGGAAATGGATTTCGCAACTGCTGCTCAGCAATATTCGACTGATACCGCTTCGGCTCAGAATGGCGGCGATGTTGGTTGGAATTCCATCAATAACTATGTTGAAGAGTATTCCGTTGCTCTCGATAGCATCGAAAAGGGTCAGATCACGCTTACCACGAGCGAATATGGCGTTCACATCATCTTGTGCACCGACGTGTTCCAAATCGATGGCAACCCAACATCGCTTTCGGCGTATCCTCCTGAGATCGTTGACTATATGCGCACGATCTACGGTTCTCAGAAGAAGGCCGAGGATTTCCAGGAGTGGCTCAACCATTATAAAGAGGAATCCGAAGTTGTGGTCAACGATATGCCTTCGAACGTTCCCTACAATGTCGATCTTAGCCAGTACGAGAACAGCGACTCGGGAGACAACGCTGAAGGCGATGGCTCTAACGAAGGAGACACTTCGGGCGAAAGCAACGAGGGTACGACCAATGCTCCGGGCGATTCCGAGAACCCAGGCGATGAAGGCTCTAACTTGAGTGCGATCGAGGGCGGAAACAAGAGCGAGTAATCAAAGTCGACCGATACCGACTAAAGCTACAGTAAGAGCGGAGGCATGGTCTCCGCTCTTTTGTTTTGTCAAAGTAGGCTTATCATGGAGAGCGATCGTGAAGAATAGGAGGAATGCAAGCATGACAGACGTGAAGAACGAAGCGCCACTCATTCAGCTCAACGATGCGATCGTGCGTCGGGATGGAAAGAATATCTTAGAGGTCGACTCTTTTGTATTGCGCTCAGGTGAGAACATCGCCTTGCTCGGTCCTAATGGCGCGGGAAAGTCCACGTTCATTCGTCTTATCACGCGCGAGGATTTTCCGCTCTATCGCGACAACCCTCCTGTGCTTTTCCGCGGGAACGACCGTACCACTCTTCAAGAGACTAAGAAAGTGCTCGGTGTCGTTTCTTCGACGATGCAGGATCAGATCACGGTTCACCTTCCTGCGAAGGATATCGTTGCGGGCGGACTTTTCGGCACGCTCGGTGTTCCTCAGATGTATCGCGTGACTCCTGAATCGCAACAGCGCGTGATGGAGATATTGGAAATGCTCGGCGTGGCAGATCTTGCCGAGCGTGATATCAAGACGCTTTCGACCGGCCAGGCGCGCCGCATCCTTTTGGCTCGCGCGCTCATCCATGATCCGGAAGTTCTTGTTTTTGATGAGCCGACAACTGGTCTTGATCCAGAAGGTATGTACTATGTGCGAAAGTCGATGCGCGATCTGGTCGAGCGAGGAAAGTCGATCATCTTAGTGACGCACTATCCCGAAGACATCATCCCTGAGATCGAGCGTGTTGTCATGATCAAAGAAGGGAAGCTTTTCGATGATGGTCGAAAGGAAGAGCTTCTCACGAGCACACGCATGTCGGAGTTGTTCAATGTGCCTTTGCGGATTATTGAGCAAGATGGCTATTTTTCCCTTGTGAGCGAATATTAAACTGGTATATAATCTATCATCGCACGTGCAAAACTTGTTTTGCACGGAGAAGCTGGAGAGATGTCCGAGTCTGGCTTAAGGAGCACGATTGGAAATCGTGTATACGCCAAAAGCGTATCTGGGGTTCGAATCCCCATCTCTCCGCCAGTGAATTCCACGCCTTCTGGCGTGTTGCTAAGACGCGGTAGCTCGAGTGGATTAGCCCGAATCGAGCACCGAAGTCTTTACCAGAAGCGCTCGCGAGAGCGTTTTCTTTTGACAAACTCCGCGACGCATTTGATTGCGAAGAGCGGAACTTGGAAGGGTGGCAGAGCGGCTGAATGCGGCGGTCTCGAAAACCGTTTTGCCTCTAATCGAGGTAACGAGGGTTCAAATCCCTCCCCTTCCGCCAGTTGATGCAGGCTCCCTTCGGGGAGCCTTTTTGATTCTTAAGGGGCATGGTTTTCTGCAGCCATGGATCGATGTTCTTCAGTGATGAATCGATGCTCGAACGCCTCTCCCGAGCGGTGGCTCTTCTTTCTCGGGGCGCGCGTTTTGTAACCCAGTTCGCGTCTTGGTGTTTGGGTTAGCGGGCATTCGAGCATCTCTTAGTGTTGGTCACTCGCCTGTGTCCTGTTCTGGATCGCGGTTGTTATAGCCACCAGAGAATCATGCTCTTCTTCGTTTTGTGAACGTGCTGAAGAGGTTGTTGCGTAGCTCGCACAAGGATCACCGTCTTGCTATGACATGGTCGCTCGTAGGATCATGCGGCAATGCGCCCGTGAATATCGTCGATTTCGATTCGGTGAAGGTGAGCTTCCCGCAGCTCCTCGAAAGTTTTGAAAGGCTTGCAGAAGTGGGAGGCACCAAAAGGGTAGAGAGCTGCTTTTTCTGGATAGTATGCCCTTAAACAGGCAGAACACACTTGTAGCACAGTGTGTTCATCGATGAAAAGCAGTGTGTGATCGTGTGAAACCAAAGCAACGAACGATCAGAACGAGAACACAGAAAAGGTCTGTATGAGAAAAGGAAAAAAGCGGAGCATGTGGCACGACAAAATCTCTGGACTAAAGCCTGCGCGCACAGGCTGCACACGCCAAGAATGAGAACACAGGACAGGCCCCTAAGGACAAAGGCTCCCGCCGAGTTCCTCTGAGCAAAGGAGCACCATCCTGCAAGAGTGTCGCTCCTTCTTCTCCAAACCGCTCTGTTAATAACTTCAGGAAAAGGAGCTAGCACCAAAATGAGAGGCTGCTATCAAAGCACTTCACTTTCAGGATAGGTTGCTAGCTATCATGATCGTTCGTTGTTGACACTTTTGGAAACGATCCAAACGTCTTGAAAAACGGAGACGAAGACTCGATGCCCTGCACCCACTTTTTGCGAAGCTTTGATCGAGCAGATTTGCGTGGAACAGATTTAGGAGGAGAACCATCAACGTGGAAAAGACCATCAGATGCAAACCGGTCTTGTTCAAGCGCTGTTGCACACCGAACCCGCGCGTTTGAAACATCGACTTTCAAAACTTGTGTCACGCATTTCGTTTCGAAAATCCTGTGAGACAAGACCTCGAGCGAACCGAGCGCCATTCAACAACTAAGAGCGCTCCAAAAGAGCGAAGGACCGATCAACAACAGAAGGCGTTCCCGAAAAAGACGGCGAAGTATTTTGGAGTTTCAAAAACAAAGTGATCGAAACGAGCAAGGGTGCTCTTCTGAAAGTATTAAAATGATGGTCACGCGATACCTATGTTGTTAGAGAGATACGATGGCTGCACATCCGAAAAAACGAAAGACTGCCGATGTGCTTTGCATCAAAATGTTCGGCTCGTTTTCGATCTCTCAAATTCCAGCGAAAGCGCTTCGCGACGCAACGGCAGCATCAGACGATGCGTCAAGCGCTGGGATCGCTCTTGCCCGCATCGATACGTTCACTTCAACCGAGCCAATGGCAGAGATCACTGCGAGTCTTTCGGGACGCGCTCATCGTCTTTGGCTTCTGGTGGCTTACCTTATCGTCAATCGCGATCATGGCGTTTCACCACAGGAACTCATCGACCTTTTGTGGCCAGAAGTTACGAGCAACAATCCTGCATCCACGCTGCAGAACAATGTTTCACGCGCCCGCGCACTCTTCAGCGAAGCCAATTTCGATGGTGCGCGCGATCTGATCAAGCACGCCGATGGCCTTTATTATTGGGCCCCCGAACGTTCGACCCTTCTCGATATAGAGATCTTTGAGACCAACGCGCGTCGCATCGGAGATTTTCTTTCAGCCGATGATGCGGAAGGGATCGAGCTTGCTCTTGAAACCTGCAAGCTCTATACGGGTGATTTCTTAAGCGACGCCACCGATATTACTTGGTGTGCGAATCTGGCAGTCTACTATCGCACGCTCTACAAGCGACTCTGTAAGACGACCATCATCGCGCTCATGGAAGCCGGGCGATTGAAGGAAGCTCAAACCCTTTGTCTTCAGGTGTGCGTTCTCGATCCTGCTGCAGAAGAATTCAGTCTGTTGCTCATGCAAGCCTATCTTGCTGATGCCAACCCGACTGCCGCGCTCGAACAATACCAAACGATCGCTAACTATCTTTCCCAAACCTACGATATTCAGCCGAGCGCCGAACTCGAGACCCAGCGAGAGATCGCTCTTCAAGAACTCTATGGGCAGAGCATGAACGAGCAAGGCATCCGCACGTTCCTTTTCGAAAGCAACGATGATGAAGGGGCATTCGCGTGCAGCAACGCTGTCTTTCGCGAGATCGCGCTTTTGCGGTTGCGCGAGATGGAGCGCAGCGGGGAAGACTCGCACATCATCGCGATCTCGTTCAGCAATCCTTCGACCAAAACAGCACGCCGTATCATCAATGCCAAACGGGTCGCGCAAGTGCTTTCCGCAACGCTTCGTGCGAGCGATCCGTTTACCAAAGTGGGATCGAATCAATTCTTGGTGTTGCTGCCCGGGGCGAGCGCCGAAAACGCACGCATGGTTTACGAACGCATCGTTGCGCGCTTCAAGGACAACTTTCCCCGCGCAGAACTTGCGTTCCGTTTCTCTATGATGAGCCTCGCTGCCCTTCGATAAGTTCCCGTGTGCACGTGCGAACATCGTAGCGGCGCAAAGCAGCAAATGTACTAGAATGAACGCATGAGAAAACAGGTCAATCTAAAAGAACACCTCGAAGAACAGATTTGCAGCATCGGTGCTGTTGTTGCAAGTGTTGTCGGGTTCATCGTTGTTCTGTATCTCATCACCATTATCGTGCGCGCGTTTTCGTCGGTGCTGGCTTAAGGGCGGACGCCAAGATGTGGACCCGATTTACCTTCGAAGACATTCGCATCATCGCTCATTACTTGGGGACGCTCACCTCGTTGTTCACGGTTGCCTTGCTCATTCCGCTCATCACCGCATTGGTGTTCCAGGAGTGGGAACCGGCAACCCGTTATTTTCTTGCTGCGGGCATCTCTCTTACCATCGGTTCGTTGTTGCGTATGGCCAAGGTCGATCCTGGCCGCCTTACCCGCCAACAAGCGATGGCGCTGACCGGCTTCGCATGGATGTTCCTCGCGTTCATCGCGTCGGTTCCGTTGGCGATGTCGGGCCATTTCGCGAGCTATCTCGATGCGCTCTTCGATAGCGTTTCTGGTCTCACCACCACAGGCGCAGCTCTGATCATGGATCTTGAGCACCTTTCTTACGCGGATAACATGTGGCGTTTTATCATGCACTTCCTCGGTGGTATGGGTCTTATCGTTATCGCGCTTTCGCTCGGCCTGCTCTCTTCGTCGACATCGGGGTTGTATTCTTCGGAAGGTCGCAGCGAGCATGTGGTTCCCAATGTCATCACCACCACGCGCCTGATCAGTAAGATCTCGCTGGCAGTGATCGGTATAGCAACGGTCTTGCTCATGCTGTTCTGCTTCGTTGCAGGTATGGAACCGGTGCGCGCATTTTTCCATGGACTATGGATCTCCATCTCGGGCTTCATGACCGCGGGCTTCACGCCCACCAGCCAATCCATCATGTATTACCATTCCTATTTCCTCGAGATCGCTTGTATGCTCTTGATGCTGCTCGGCATGATCAATTTCGGGTTGTTCGTTGCGGTGCTTCGTGGAAAGACCGATCTCTTCTTCAAGGATTTCGAAATTCGAACTGGATTCTTCTGGCTCGTGTTCATGTGCATCATCTTCATCGCGACCCTCTCCACCACGCCGCTCTTTTCCGATCTGCTTACGATGATCCGCCGCGGCGTATTCATGCTCATCTCTGCTTCAAGTACGACAGGTTTCTCGGTCGTGACGACCAACCAAGTTCTGACCGTATTCTCCTCGGGTGCGATCTTGATCCTGGCGATCCTTATGGCGGTTGGCGGTTCGAGCGGAAGCACTGCTGGTGGTATGAAGCTCTCGCGCATCGGTCTTACGGTGAAATCGATCGTCTCTTCGATCAAGGAGGCCACTTCGCCTGATTCCGCCCGCGTGTCGGTGGTCTATCACCACATTGGCAAGCAAGTGCTCAACAATGAGATCGCGCGAGCGGCCATGACGGTATCAACGCTTTTCGTGGTCACCTATGTTGTGGGCGCGCTCGTTGGCATCGCGCATGGCTACGACGCGACCGCATCGATCGCGGAAAGCGTGGCAATGGCTTCCAATGGTGGTTTGTCGTTCGGCATCACCACGCAAGGCATGCCGAAAACGCTCGAGCTCATCTACATTCTTGAGATGTGGGCAGGCCGTCTTGAATTCATCACGCTCATTGCGCTCGTCGTCAAGATCGTTGCTTCGCTCTTGCCCGTTCGCAAGCCGAAACGAGATCGATAGGTGAAGCACGTGATACGGCGCAGCACACAGAACGAAAAGAGGGCGAAGGCCCTGTGCGCTTTGGCGAAAGAGTGCGCTGTTGCACGCTGTGGGCAACAAGGATCTGCGCAGGTCTTCGGCGTGAAGCAACCTATCCTTTTGTTGGTAGCACTTGCGTGTTGCTTGGTGCTCTCGTTCGCAGTCGTTTTTCCGGCGTGGGCTGACGAAGAGGAATCTGCCACACAATCGGTCGACACAAACGGCAACATCGTCAACGTCAACCAAATGCCTGACAGTTCGTTTCTCTACAACACCGATATCGCCGATCTTGCTGGTGCCGAATCTTTCCATGACACCCAAACCGTGCAAGTGACAGGTGAAGTGGTGGGCGACCACATCAACGATGAGCTCGATCCCAACCTCTGTTGGATCACGCTGCAGAGCACGAAAGCCGACGATTATTCGCTCGTCTCGGTCCTCATGACCAACGAGCAAGCAAAGCTCATCGAGAATTACGGCAACTACAACACCGATGGCACGATCCTTCAAGTACGCGGCACCTTCTACTTGAGTTGCTCCGAACACCAGGGTCTCTCTGACATCCACGCAAAAGAAGTGACCGTGGTCAAGCAAGGATCGCCGCGCAAGCATCCGGTCAACGATGCGGTGCTTTGGACTTCCTGCTTGGCGGTCGGCCTTGGCGTGCTGAGCTTGTTCACCTACTCTTTCTTGCGCGAACGGAGAAAATAACCGGCATGCAACCAAACGGACGTGATAGGTACGAGGGGGCCGTGATCAAGCTCGATCGCGGCTATCCGCTCGTCTCGCTTTCCGATGGGCGAACGATCCGTTGCGAGCACGCTACCAGCTTGGTGAAGCGCAAGACCGATCGCGCCGTGATCGGGGATCGTGTGGAAGTTCATCTTCCCGAAGGGCACGAAAAGGGGATCATCGAGGCGATCTATCCGCGCACGACGAAGTTCGTGCGTAAAGACCCGACCGAACGAGCGCTGCCACAAACGCTCGCATCCAATTTCGATCTGGTGCTCATCGCGCAACCAGCCGAAGAGGTGAACTTCAAGCGGCTTGAACGCGAATTGGTGTTGGCTCATGAAACGGGCGCGACGGTGGCCGTCGTGTTGACCAAGGCGGATCTGGTTGGCGAAAGTGCCGAAGTTCATGAAACGATCGACAAGGTGCGAAGCCTCGTGGGGCATGATGCGGTGTTCGTGGTGAGCCAGGACGATCCTGCTTCCATCGAGCAAGTGGGGAGCTTCATCGCAGAGGGCAACAAGACGGCGGTCTTGATCGGGCGAAGTGGTGTTGGCAAATCGAGCTTGGTGAATTTGCTGGTGGGGCAAGATATTCAAGCTACCACACCCGTGCGAGAGTCGGACGGCAAAGGCAGACACACTACTGTTTCACGTGAAATCATCGCACTTCCCGAAGGGGGCTTCGTGGTCGACATGCCGGGAGTTCGCGGCTTGGGACTGTGGGATGCGGAAGCCGGCATAAAGGCAGCCTTCAGCGAGATAGAAGACCTCGCTCAGCAGTGCAAGTTTCGCGATTGTTCGCACACGAAAGAACAAGGATGCGCGGTGCGAGAGGCTGTTGAAGAAGGTGCGCTCTCGCAAATGCGCCTCGATTCCTATTTGCGCTTGAAGCAGGAAAACGACGAAGTAGCCGCAAAGCGCGTTGAAGCTGCACGCATCCGCGAACGACGTGGGCATCCGCGTCATCGCAGCGCGAAATGAACAACGCGTCGATCCATTTCGGGCGTCTTGCATACGTCTCGCGCGTAGGTGATTCGTACGGCAAATCGCTACATGCGCTACAATAGAGGCGCTACATTTGAAGGGGAGCTTCATGAACCCAGCGATCATCATCCCAACGTTTCATCAGGCTGCGGCCGATCGTGATAAATCTCTTGCCGAGAGCATTTACGATCATCCCACTCCGCTTGATGCACCTGGCACGCTCGAGCGTTGCTTGGAGTCGCTGCAGAAAGTACAGGGTCTCGGCCAGATCATCATCACTGTTTCGCATAACGAAGCAGTTGGGAAGGTGAAGGGAATCGTCGATCGCTTCCCCCAGATGCACACGCTCGTTATCAGCGAAAGCGAAGCTGCCATCGTTCAGCAACGTCTTGAGCAGTTGGGCTTTGGTGATACTGCCGACAAGATCGGTGTTCACGGCTATTCGGCAGTGCGCAACCTTGGGTTGGTCATCTCGAACATCCTCGGTTTCGATTCCGTCGTTTTCCTCGATGACGATGAAGTAGTAGAAGACCCCGAGTTCTTGATAAAAGCTATGTATGGTCTGGGGAAACTTACCCGTCGTGAGATCCCTATTCTCGCGAAGTCGGGCTACTACCTGAATGCCAAAGGCAGCTTCTTATCCATGAGCCAGAACAAGTGGTACAACCACTATTGGCAGCAGGGCTCAGCGTTCAATAACTGGATCACTAAAGCCATGTCGGGTCCGCGCCTTTCGCGCTCGAATCATGTGTGCGGTGGTTGCTTGTCCCTTCACAAACAAGCCTATATGCGCGTACCGTTCGATCCGTGGATCCCGCGCGGCGAAGATCTTGATTACCTCATCAACCTGCGCATGTATGGTTCAGATGTGTGGTTCGACAATCAGTGGTATCTGGTGCATCTTCCTCCGCAAGAACGACACGAAGGACACCGGTTCCGCAAAGATATCTTCCGTTGGATCTACGAATACTACAAGATCGAATTCAGCCAGTCGCAGATCGACCTCTTGCAGATCAAGCCTTCGTCGCTCGAGCCTTATCCCGGTCCCTTTCTCGAACGTGGCCTGGAAAAGCGCATCAAGAGAACGGCGCTTCTGCGTTCTTTGGCGCGTCCCGACCGCGCGGCGTATCGCAAGGCGGCGCATGTTGCTACCAACGAAGCGATTGAATATGCCCAAAAGTACTGCGACCGCTATTTCGAGTTCCAACGCATCTGGATGCAGATTATGGCACAAACCGAAAACGATAAAGTGCTTCAGCAGGCACTTATCGAAGCGGCGCTCGTGCGTGAAGCTGGTGGCGAGATCGAAGTCTCGATCCTTAAGCCAAGCTTCGACGCGGGTAAAACAGGGGAGATCCACCTCAACCTTGCTGATGGTGAGTAGGCGCCCAGCGTGATAGAACAGTTTGCTTTTTCGATCGTAGCGGGGCTGATCGTAGGAATCTTCTCGGGTCTTTTGGGTATTGGCGGTGGAACGCTCATGATCCCGCTCTTCCGCTTGGGGTTCGGGCTTTCTGCCATCGTCTCTACCGCAACCTCGCTCTTCACGATCGTGCCTACCTCTATTGCGGGTTGCATCACGCATCTGAAGAATAAGACGTGCATTGCGAAGATCGGCCTGATCGCTGGCGTTGCCGGTGCGTGCACTTCGCCACTTGGTGTGCTGGCCGCGACGAATTCGCCCGATATCGCCATCATGGCTTGTGCCGCGATCATCATCGCCTATTCGGCTATCACGATGTTTCGCAAGGCGATCAAGATGCCCAAACGCACCGATTCGGACCTTTCGATGCGCGCGACGCTTCAGCGGTTTCGCATGGAGTTCGCCGACGAAACAGAAGAGATGCCTGATGGTAGGCAAGATTCTGGTGAACGAACAAGGCAAGTTCAGGGTGCTCACGTAAGAGAAACTCAAGCTGCACCAGCAAGAACAACCGAAAAAGCGATCGCCCATGAAGTTCAAAAGAGCGTGAATACCATCGAAGCACCTATGACGGCCAAGCGGCTCCTTACCGGTGCTGCGATCGGACTCGTTGCGGGATTCGCCTCGGGGTATGTGGGCGTGGGCGGTGGTTTCCTCATGGTTCCGCTCTTCATCTCGCTGCTCGGCATCACGATGAAGAAGGCTTCAGGCACCAGCTTGATCGCGGTGGTGATCCTCGCGATTCCTGGCGTTATCACGCAAACCCTGCATGGGAACGTCGATTTTGTTGCCGGCATTGCGATGGCGATCGGCTCGATCCCAGGCGCGCTCATTGGAGCGTCGCTCATCCGTTATATTCCCGAGCGGAAAATGCGGTTTTTATTCGGGTTTTTCCTGCTGTTTGCCGCTATTATTCTAGTTATCAACGAACTGAACGTTTTCGGTGCATGAAGGGCGAATTATGAATTTCCCTCGTCATAATCTTTACGTGTTTCTCGAGATACTCGGTTTGTGCCTGGTGCTCATTTCTGGGTGCGTGCTTGGTTGGGCCATGTTCGGCGAAAAGAACTATGTGCTCATAGGAATCTCGGGACTGGTGTTCACCATCTTCTTGCTCATCACGCTCACGCTCATGCTCGACCCTGACAAGATCCGCGCGCGCCAGTCGCTATCGGTGCTCGGTCTTGCTTCGAACCTGCTCGAAGGAATGCAGGGAGGCTTCAACTCCACCAGCGCACAACATGCTTGCGAGATATTGCATCGCTCCTCTTCGGCTTCGGCCGTGGCGATCACGGATACCGAGAATATCCTTGGTTATTGCGGGACGGGGGAGGATAGCTTGCCTCATGGAATCAGCCCGCTCCGCACAGAAGCAACCCGCGAATCGCTCAAAGACGGCAAAACGCGCGTGCTCAATTCGCCCGAAGAAGTAGGGCTTCCCACCAAAACGCGCGGCATCAAGGCGGCCATCATCGTGCCGCTGAAGATCGGCAAGAGCATCGTGGGCACGTTGAAGTTCTACTATCCATCCGCCTCGCGCATCACCGAAACGCAAGTTTCGATCGCTGAAGGCTTCGCGCAGCTCATCGCCACCCAGATTGCGGCGATGGAGCTCGAGGAACAGAAGAAGCTTGCCACGAGCATGGAGCTCAAAGCGCTTCAAAGCCAGATCAATCCCCATTTCTTGTTCAACACCATCAACACCATGGCTTCGCTCACTCGCACGGATCCCGACAAGGCACGCATCCTTCTGCGCGAATTCGCGACCTTCTATCGCGGTGCGCTCGAAAATGCTTCCGATCTTATTCCGCTCGCGCGAGAAGTCGAGCAGACCGTGCGCTATCTTTCGCTGGAACAGGCGCGCTTCGGTGAAGATCGCCTGCGCGTGGATGTGGATATCAGCGACGAGGTCAAGGCACTCATGGTGCCAGCATTCATGATCCAGCCGTTGGTGGAGAACTCCATCAAGCATGCGTTCCCCGCTGAAGGCCAGCTGGTCATCTCGATCAGCGGCGAGATCCAAGCAGCGGATGTGTTCTTGTATGTTGCGGATAACGGACTTGGTATGACCGAAGAGGCACTCGAGAACATCATGGACCCCAGCTCTCAAACGGGACTCGGCATCGCGGTGAAGAACGTGAACGACCGCATCCTGGGTTATTTTGGCGAAGAGTCCTTCATGAAGTACGCGAGCGAACTTGGCAAAGGTACGCGCGTGACGTTGTACTTGAAGGGCTGTGCAGAAAATCAGCCTTCGTAGGGTCTTTTAGCACCCCCTCGAATTCGCCGCGCGCTTCGCTGGTGAAGGCGTCATTTACCAGGGCCATTCGTATCATACTTTCCTGGCAGAAAGAGCAAATGTCTGTTTTGAATGGGCTTTGTTAATCAACGCTGCAGAATCATTCAGAATAGTCTATAATTGGTACGATTTTCTATAGGTTTTCAACAGAGGAGGTCGTGTTGCTAAAGGCGATTATTGTAGACGACGAAGCGCCAGCACGCTCCGAACTGCGTTTTCTTCTCGGAGAGCTCAATCAAGCTGAGGTTGTTTCTGAAGCAGCAAGTGTCCGTGAGGCTATCGAGAAGCTCAAAGAATATCCGTGTGATGTCATGTTTCTCGACATCAACATGCCTGAAGCCACGGGTCTTCAATTGGCCGAAGCGCTCCAGCATCTGAAGTTCCCACCCGCTGTCGTGTTTGTTACTGCCTACAGCGAGTTCGCACTTGATGCATTCAAGGTCAATGCTGTCGACTATCTGGTCAAGCCCGTCGAAACTGAGCGTTTGGCTCATGCGCTTGCCCGCGTGCGCGAACATGTGGTTCTGCATGCACGTGCTCAAAAAGCCGAACGTATTCCCGTCGAAAAGGGCGGCAAGAAGATCCTTATCAATATCGACCAGATCCGCTTTGTCATGGCGCGCGATGATTATGCCTATCTGCAGACCGACACCGATCGTTACTTCTCAACGGTCAGCTTGGCGCAGCTCGAAAAAACGCTCGATGGCCATGGCTTCTTCCGCGTTCATCGCGGCTACCTCGTTAACCTTTCGCTCGTGAAAGAGGTCGAGCCGCAATCAGGCGGTACGCTGTTGCTCACGCTCGATGGGGTTGAAGAGAAGATCCCGGTTTCCCGCCGTCGTGTTTCTTCGCTCAAGAAAGCGCTCGGGTTATAAAACAACCGAAAAGCCCATAGGTTTAAGCTAGACACTAAACGCCCTCTTTTATAGAGGGCGTTTTGAGTTGGGCAAGACTTGCGCAAAACCGCATCAGAAACCTTGTGCGCGCATTCATCGGGAGGCTTCATATGCAAGCTGCTCCTGTCGACTCAATGAAAGAACGCGCTTTTCTTACAGAGCCGTATCTCTTCTTTCATTCTTTCAGATTTTCAGAAGTGAACAGGTAAAATAGTATTCCGTTGTTGGGCTCGTGAGCCAGCATTCGAATTTGGGCACGTAGGGGGCACTACGTGCTATTTTGCTGTTCGAAATGAGAGGGGCGAACATGGCAAAGAAGATCATTCTCGATTGCGACCCAGGTCATGATGATGCGGTCGCGATCCTTTTAGCATTGGGAAATCCAGAGATCGAGATCGTGGGCATCACCACGGTCGGGGGGAATCAAAGCCTCGAGAAGGTCACCTATAATGCGCGTGCAATGCTCGAAGCAGCGCATGCTCATGATATTCCCGTATACGCAGGTTCCGATCGTCCGCTCGTGCGCGAGCAGGAAGTGGCTGAATCGATCCATGGTGAAACAGGGTTGGACGGCGTCGAATTGCCCGTGCCCACCCGTCCACTCGAAGACATGCATGCGGTGAACTTCATCGTGAAGACCATCATGGAGTCAGAACCAGGCACGATCACGTTGGTCCCCACCGGGCCGTTGACGAACATCGCCCTGGCGTTGCGCATGGAACCGCGCATCGCAGAACGGGTGAGTGAAGTGGTGTTGATGGGCGGCGGTTTCCATGAGGGGAACTGGAGTGCGGTGGCTGAATTCAACATCATCGTCGATCCTGAAGCAGCCCATATCGTGTTCAATGCCCCCTGGAAACTGACTATGGTCGGGCTTGATCTTACGCATCAGGCACTTTGCACGCCTGAAGTGCAGCGCCGCATCGAAGAGATCGGTACGCCACTTGCTATTATCGTCAGCGGACCCATGGATTTCTTCCGCAAGACCTATCAGGACAATCAAGACTTCGTGGATCCGCCCGTGCATGATCCGTGCACCGTGGCGTATCTCATCGATCCTTCCGTGGTGCAAACCAGACGGTGCCCGCTTGACGTGGAACTTCACGGAGAACTTACGCTCGGTATGACCGTGGCAGACCTTCGTGGACCAGAACCTTCCGAAGAAGAGTGCTATACGCAAGTTGCGACGAAGCTGGACTTCGATAAGTTCTGGAATTTGGTAATACAAGCAATCGAGAACATTGGATAAGAACATGAATGAAGCGAAAAAACCTCTTCTTGATGAAGGCGGCAAGTCAATTGTTGCGGTAATGGCAGCGTTGTTGGTGGCTATCTTCGCATTCCAGCTCAATGCTTCGATGCTCTCCCCAGCGCTCGTGGCCATGCAGAACGAGCTTTCCACTACAGCGGTCGAGATCGGCAACACGCAAACGGTGTTTTTCACGGCAGCAGCACTCTTTTCGCTGTTCCTTCCGCGTCTTGCTGACTTAAAAGGCCGCCGCAAAGTGCTGTGCGGCATGCTCTTGATAACGGGCATCGGATGCGTGATCAGTGCGCTCGCGCCGAACGTTGAAGTGCTTATGATCGGTCGTGTTCTGCAGGGTGTTGCTGGCCCAGTAGTGCCGTTGTGCCTGATCATGCTTCACCAGCGCGTGACCGAAGACGCACGGTATGCCCGCTTGATGGCGATCCTTACATCTGTGAATGGCGGCATCGCGGGTGTCGATGCGATTCTAGGTGGCTGGCTTGCTGGCAACTTCGGCTTCCGTTCGGTGTTCGTCGTGATGGCGGCAGTTGCGGCTCTTGCGGTCGTTCTCGTGTTCGCGCTCACGCAGGAAAGCACCGCCGAAGAAACGCCCAAGATGGACTGGGCTGGTGTGGTCACGCTCGGCATCGCGTTCTTGGCTATCTATCTTGCGATCGACGAGATCGGCGCACTTGCTGAAGCGAACTGGGGATTGGTTGCCATCCTCGTTATCGTTGCGGCTGTGTTCTTCGTACTATTCTGGAACATCGAATCGCGCAAGAAGGACCCCATGGTAACCACCCATTACCTCAAGCAACGCAGGACCTGGGGTTTGTTGCTCACCACGCTCCTTACTATGACCGGCGTGTTCGCCATCATGAATGGCGTGGTGCCGGCGATCGCGCAAGATCCTGCTATGGGCGTTGATATGAAACCCGACATGGTCTCGTTCGCCACGCTCACGCCCTATGCGCTGCTCGGCCTGTGTTTTGGCCCTGTTGCTGGCGTGCTCGCGAGCAAGTTCGGATATCGAAGCGTGCTGCGTGCGGGTCTCATTGTGAGCATTGTTGGTGTGCTCTTCGGCATATTCCTTTCGAACAATGCGAGCATTCCTTCGCTCGTCATCATTTCGGTGGTCTTGGGTATTGCATATGCTGGTACGGCGAACATCATGCTGAACGGGTTGGGAATCGTGCTTTCTCCTGAAGACAATCCTGGTTATCTTCCGGGCATGAATGCCGGTGCTTTCAACTTGGGAGCTGGCCTTTCGTTCGCGGTTCTCTATGCGGTCATGGATGCTTTTGCGATGAACGGGGCACAGGTTGGCTACTCTGCAGCAATGATCGCGGCGGCCGTGTTGCTTGGCGCGGCATTGCTCGTTTCGCTCTTCATTCCGAAACCTTCTGATGCCGACAACAGCTAGGTGGTGTGGTTCCATGAGCAAGGTGATCGTATTCGGTAGCTTGAATATGGACCTTTCTATCGAAAGTGACCATATGCCTCAACTTGGCGAGACCATCATGGGGCGCCGTTTCATCATAAACCCTGGTGGCAAAGGGGCGAACCAAGCCGTTGCGGCCGCAAAGCTGGGAGCGGACGTGGTGATGCTGGGCGCGGTGGGTCTCGATCCTTTCGGGGATCAGATGATCGCAACGCTCGTCGAGCAAGGAGTGCGCTGCGATCTGATCGAGCGCGTGGATGCTCACCCAACGGGCGTTGCTGTTATCACGCGTGTTTCGGGAGATAACTTCATCACCATCGACCCCGGTGCCAACCTGTCCGGCGATCTAACCTACGTTGAACAGGTGCTCAAGGAAGAAGCCCAGGCAGGCGATGTATTCCTGTGCCAGCTCGAATGCGATTTCGATACAACGATGGATGCTATTAAGTCTGCGCACGAATGCGGAATGTACACTGTCTTGAATCCTGCTCCTGCGCGCGCCTTGCCAGAATGGGTGTATGAACACATCGATCTGGTGGTGGTCAACGAAAGTGAATGTGAGATCCTTACCGGCATCTATCCGGTCACGCATGATGATCTCGTGAACGCCATGGACATACTGTGCGCTCGCGGAGTGGGTGCGGTGGCTATCACGCTCGGCGCACGCGGTTCGATCGTGCGCGTTCGTGGTAAAGACTACGAGATGATCGCTCCCTGTGTGAATGCGATCGATACTACGTGCGCAGGGGATACCTATATCGGTGCCCTTGTTGCGGGGTATTCGCGTGGTGCGTGTCTTGACGAAACGCTTGCCCTCGCCACGGAAGCATCCGCGCTGGCAACCACGCGCATCGGCGCCCAACAATCAATCCCGCTTCTCGTCGAAGTGGATGCGTCAGAGGTCTAAGGCAAAAAGCATAGTATCGGGTCAAGAGCAACTATTCATCCACTTCGGTTCTCCTAGAAACGGTCGAGATGGTTCGGCCGTTTCTTTTATATCGACCCATCCAGTGGGGAGTTTGTTGCGCCGCCGTGTACTTGGCTTATGTCCGCAGGCGAGAATGATAAACTTTAAAGATGTTTTGAATCGAGGATAGGATCGTTCTATGACCTGTAGTGCAACAAAACCTGTTATCGGCATCATCATGGGCTCCGAATCAGATATGCCCGTTATGGATGCCTGCATGAAACAGCTCGACGAATTTGGCGTGCCTTATGAGGTGAAGATCGCGAGCGCTCATCGTAAACCTGCCGAAGTGCATGAATGGGCCTCGACCGCCATCGATCGTGGCATTCGCGTGATCATCGCAGCTGCAGGTAAAGCAGCACATCTCGGTGGCGTCGTTGCTGCCTATACGCCTGCACCCGTTATCGCGGTCCCCATGAAGACGAGCGATCTGGGTGGCTTGGACTCGCTGCTCTCCATGGTGCAGATGCCAAGCGGCGTGCCTGTTGCGTGCGTGGCCATCAATGGCGCGAAGAATGCGGCTATTCTGGCTGTTCAGATGATGGGTACGGGCTGCGAAGGCGCGCGCCAGAAGATCATCGATCTCAAAGCAGAGATGGCAAACGCCTAACGCGAACTGTTGATGCGCTCGGCGCTCTTCCGAGCCGTCACGTTCTTTTACCTGAATCAAGTGACAAGAAAACGAGGTAGTTGTGACCAAATCTTTTTTGATGGGTAATCAAGCATTTGCCCACGCTGCCCTTGAAGCTGGCGTGCGCGTATGCGCAGGATACCCCGGTACGCCGTCATCCGAGGTTATTGAAACCGTCGCGAAGTTGCGCGATGCAGGATCGGCCCATGACGTGTATGTCGAGTGGTCCACCAACGAGAAAGCCGCCCTTGAAATGTTGGCGGGGGCTGCACTGTGTGGAGCACGTACGCTCTTTACTGCCAAACAGGTTGGACTCAATGTGGCGAGCGATCCGCTCATGTCGCTCAACTATATTGGCGTTGAGGGTGGCACGGTGTTGCTCGTTGCTGACGACCCAGGTCCGATCTCTTCGCAAACCGAACAGGATACGCGTCGATTTGCCTCCTTTGCAAAGGTCCCTGTATTCGATCCAGCAACGCCTGAACAGGGCTGTGCGATGATCGCGGCCGCATACGATCTTTCGGAAAAGTATCACACGCCGGTGATCTTCCGTCCTTCCACGCGCATCTGTCACGCATCGACCTTCGTGGAAGTGGCCGATGAGACCCATGCGCGCAAACCAGAAGGCTTCGAGAACGATCCCAACAAATGGGTCATCTTCCCGGGACGTTCGTATCGCGGTCACGGTGAGATCAACGAGCGTTTGCCCGAGATCGCAGCAGATTTCAGTGCTTCTCCATTCAATCCGTGGCGCGAAGTCGCTGGCACCGATGAAGGCGCGAAGATCGGCATCATCGCAGGTGGCGTATCGTATTCCTACGCAGAAGAAGCGCTCGCTCAGATCGAAGAGCAAGTGGAAGCAACTGGTGCGCTTTCGCCGGGCTATCGTCTCATGCAGGTGGGCACTCCCTACCCCTTCCCCGAGGCGGCTGTGGCAAAATTCGCCGAAGGCCTCGATCGCATCATCGTGTTCGAAGAGCTCGATCATGTGATCGAAGACGAACTGCTCAAACTCTGCGGCAAGCTGCATGCGGGATTCGAGGTGCAGGGTAAGCTCACAGGCACCACTACCACGCGCGGCGAAAATACGGTCGATGCGATCCGTATGCAGATCCAGGAATTCTTCGGCCTCGATCTTCCTGTTGCCGCCGAGCGCACGGTCGAATTCAGCGATCCGATACCCGAGCGCCCCGCAGTCCTGTGCGCAGGATGCCCTCATCGCGGCGCGTTCTATGCCGTGAAGAAGGCGCTTGGTCGCAGGCGCGAAGCGGTGATGTGCGGCGATATCGGCTGCTACACGCTCGGCAATGCTGCACCGCTCAATGCGGTCGATACCTGTCTCGATATGGGCGCGGGCATAACGATGGCGCAAGGCTTCAATGTGATCGAGCCTGATAAGAAGGCCATCGCGTTCGTAGGCGATTCCACGTTCTTCGCTTCCGGGATGACCGGCGTGGCCAATGCGGTTTACAACAAGCACGACATCACCATCGTGGTGCTTGATAACGCGACCACCGCGATGACCGGCTCGCAGCCTCATCCGGGTACGGGCGCAACGCTCATGGGCGGATTCAGTGCGCCGATCTCGATCCAAGAAGTGCTCAGTGCACTCGGCGTGAAGAAGATCACGAAAGCCAATCCGCTGTTCGCCGATAAGGCTATCGAAGCAGCGCGCGAAGCGATCGACTATGATGGCCCTTCGGCGGTCATCTACGAATCGCCCTGTACGAAGCTCACCAAAGCGAAGCCGCCCGTTTACTTCATCGCGAACGCGTGCGCAGGTTGTCGCAAGTGCGTTACCACCATCGGTTGTCCTGCGCTCGGGTGGAGCGAAGTTGGCCACTCGATCGTGATCAACCGCGCGATGTGCGTTGGGTGCGGCCTTTGCACGGACATCTGCGAATATGGTGCCATCACTTGCCCCACACGAAAACGAGTACGGCCTGCATTGCCGCCGCGTTCGCAGCGTTTACATGCGGAAGACGGATCGCTCAGTCGATTCCCCACGCCACAAGAGTTGGCTGAGATCGAAGGAGGTAGCGATGATTAACGTTTCTATCGCCGGAATCGGCGGGCAGGGAAGCGTGCTCGCTGCACGCATCTTGGCGCAAGCTGCAGAAGCGAAAGGCTGGCAGGTACGTAGCGCGGAAACCATCGGCATGGCGCAACGCGGCGGGGACGTTATGTCTCATGTGCGCATGGGAAATGCAGGTGAAGAGGTCTTTTCTCCTCTTCCTGCGAAAGGAACCGTGGATGTCCTGATCGCGCTCGAACCAGGCGAAGCTGCCCGTGCGCTTCCGTATCTCAAAGAGAACGGCCTGCTCGTGGTTGCCTCAACGGGCATCCCACCTGTGATGGCGAATTTCAAGCGACAGACCTACGACCCGCAGCATCTGATCGATGATATGCAGGCTGCAGGCGTGAAGATGGTCGTGGTCGACGATGCCGAGCTCGTGCATCGCTTAGGCGAACCGAAAGCGCTCAACGTGATGATGCTCGCCTATGCCATCATCGCGGTGAACAAGCGAGAGGATTGCGTGGATAATGCACTGCGCGGTGCGATCACGCTCGAAGATGTCGAAGCGGCCATTCCGCTGTGTGTGAAACGCAAGCTCGTTTCCGTGAACGAAAAGGCGATCAAGGTAGTTCAGCAGGTTGCGCGAGTGTAGCTGGTTCGCAGGTTGCCTGCTTGTTCTGCGAGATGGTCATGCTTTGCAATAGTCGTGAAACATAACGGTGGGAGCATAGGGCTACAATATAAAAACGCTACCTATATATAGCGCATCATGTGCGCCGATCAACATAAGAAGGGTTGAGGATGGAACTCAAAGAAGAGCAGTTTGCAGTCTTAAAAGAGCAATTCAAAACATTGAAGGATCGTTCGCCGTTTTACGCGAAGAAGTTCGAGGGTATCGATCTTGGCGATGTGCAAACTCAGGCAGATTTCGAAGCGCTGCCGTTTTCGGAAAAGGCGGACCTGCGCGATGCGTATCCGCTGGGACTCGCCGCTGTTCCTGAGAGCGAGATCGTGCGTATCCATTCTTCGTCTGGTACGACGGGCACGCCGGTCATCATTCCTTACACCCAGCAAGATGTGATCGATTGGGCCGTGCAATTCGCGCGTTGCTATGAGATGGCGGGCATCACGAAAGATGACCGCATCCAGATCACTCCCGGTTATGGATTGTGGACGGCGGGCATCGGTTTTCAGCTAGGCGCCGAACGCCTTGGTGCGATGGCCGTTCCCATGGGGCCGGGCAATACCGATAAGCAGATCCGTTTCATGAAGGACATGCAATCGACCGTTCTTTGCGCGACCAGCTCTTATGCGTTGCTCTTGGCCGAAGAGATCGCCAAGCGAGGCGTGCGTGATGAGCTGAATCTTAAGCGTGCGGTCATCGGATCCGAGCGCTGGGGTCACAAGATGCGCCAGCGTATCGCCAATGAACTGGGCGTGAAGATCTATGACATCTACGGTCTTACGGAAGTATACGGTCCTGGCATCGGTGTTTCGTGCGATTACGAATGCGGCATGCATGTTTGGGACGACTATTGCTACTTCGAGATCGTGGATCCCAAGACGGGCAAAGTGCTCCCTGATGGAGAGATCGGCGAGCTCGTTATCACCACGCTGCGCAAAGAAGGTGCTCCGCTCGTGCGTTATCGTACGCACGATCTTTCGCGCATCATTCCTGGTGAGTGCGAATGTGGCTCTCCGTTCCCGCGCATCGATACGCTCATCGGGCGTACGGATGATATGGTGAAGGTGAAGGGCGTGAATATCTTCCCTGCCCAGATCGAAGAGATCATCAAGTTCACCGATGGTGCTTCTTCAGAATACCAGGTCATGATCGACCATCTTGAAGGCAAGGACATCATGACCGTGTTCTTCGAGACCGATGCCAGCGTTGAAGATCGTGAACAGATCGAGCGCAACATGGAGTCGATCTTCAAAGGCAAGCTGGGCATGACGCCGAATGCTAAGGCAGTGGCAATTGGTGAACTGCCCCGTTCCGAGAAGAAGACGCAGCGCATTTTTGACAATCGCTACTAATATATAAGGGCGCTTCATTTGAAGGCCGTTCGCTTGCGGGCGAGATGCATTCGCTCTAGTACCGCTTGCGCCGATTCGACCACTTTTTGGGGGCGGCATTCAACTTGCCGCCCTATAAGCGCTCTGTTGTGGTAAAGTGCTGCCATGGTTTTTTCAGGAATGCATACCCAAAGCGCGGCGATCCGTGCCCAGCACTGGGCACAGGGCTCGAACGATGTTTGCGCGATCATGTCGGAGCACTTGGCACAGTGTTCCGAAAGCGATCGTGCGGTCATGTCCGAGCATCTTGCTCAGGGCTCGATCTGCATTCTCTGCACCCCACCTCTCTACTTTCACTATAGATAAGCACACGGATCTCGATCCGGTGCTTTTTTTATGCGCTCGATCGGGTCGTTGTTGTTCGTCTTGGTGTGCGAAGAGAGGAAACGCGCGGGTATACCGTCCTGAGAAAACTGGCGTATTGGAAAACGAGTGAAAGAAGAGGAGCGCATGTTTCTCAAGATCTTGATCGTGGCGATCTTCGTTGCGGTCACTGTGGCAGTGGGCATCTTCGCCCGCAAACATTCCAACAGTGTCGATGGCTTCGTGCTCGGTGGGCGAAATGTTGGCCCATGGCTCTCAGCCTTTGCCTTTGGCACGAGCTATTTTTCCGCTGTTGTATTCATCGGCTATGCTGGCCAGTTCGGCTGGAAGTACGGCATGTCGGTATTTTGGGTCGGTATCGGTAATGCGGTCATCGGTTCGCTTCTGGCGTGGTGGGTGCTCGGCCCGCGTACGCGTGAGATGACGCAGCGGCTCAAGGCTACGACCATGCCGGAATTCTTCGGCAAACGCTATAACTCTCGAGCGTTGCGCATTGCCGCTGCCGCGATCATCTTCGTGTTCCTCATCCCGTATACGGCATCTGTCTACAACGGTCTTTCGCGTTTGTTCGGCATGGCTTTCGGGCTGCCGTATGAATGGTGCGTGATCGGCATGGCGGTAGTCACCTGTATCTATGTGGTGCTCGGTGGTTATGTAGCCTCGGTTTGGAACGACTTCATCCAGGGTACGATCATGCTCATCGGTATCATTGCCGTTATCTTCGCGGTGTTGAATGGCCAGGGCGGTATCGCAACGGCTATCGTGAATCTCTCGCAGATCCCGGCAGAGGGAAGCGCCATGGCAGGACCGTTCACTTCGATGTTCGGTCCCGATGCGCTCAACTTGCTTGGTGTTATCATCCTTACGTCGCTCGGTACGTGGGCACTCCCGCAGATGGTCCAGAAGTTCTACGCCATCAAGACCGGTCCGGCCATCAAGCAGGGCGCCATCATCTCGACGATCTTCGCGCTCGTGGTTGCGGGTGGCTCGTATTTCTTGGGTGGTTTCGGTCGCTTGTTCGGTGGCGATATCGCCTATGCTGCCAATGGCACGCCTATCTACGACTCGATCGTGCCGACCATGCTCGCCGGGCTTCCCGACATTTTGCTTGGCATCGTGGTGGTGCTCGTGCTCTCCGCGTCCATGTCGACGCTTGCGGGCCTTGTGCTCACTTCGTCTTCAACGCTCACGCTCGACTTGATCAAGGGCAACATCGTGAAGAAGATGAGCGAGAAGAAGCAAGTGCGTTACATGCGCTTCTTCATCGTGGTGTTCGTGGCTATCTCTGCCGGCATCGCGTTGGTGCAGTACCATTCGACCATCGTGTTCATCGCTCAGTTGATGGGCTATTCGTGGGGCGCGCTTTCGGGCTCGTTCCTTGGTCCCTTCTTCTGGGGTTTGTTCTCTGGTCGTATCTCAAAGCCAGCAGTTTGGTGCAGCTTTGCGCTTGGTGTTGGCATGACCGTGACCAACATGATCTTCGGCTACATTGCATCGCCGATCAATTGCGGTGCGATCACGATGGTGCTCTCTCTTATCCTGGTGCCGATCGTGAGCTTCTTCACCAAGCCAGTACCGTTCGTGGTGAAGCCTCCTTCGACAGCAGGTGCTATCGACCGCGAATATGTCTACGGCCTTAAGGAACAGAAGATCATCGACGAACAGCAGAAGCTCCGTGCTGCGCGTGCGACAGAAGGTTCGGTTCAGGAAGAATAAGTTAAAACAACAACCGAAATGCGAAAAAAGCGCCTGGGAACTAGCCGGGCGCTTTTTAGTAGCTTTGCAGGTGAAGAAGTGTTTTTCTGTGTGCACGTTCGCGAGGTCATAGGATTTTGCTAAGACGAGCATAGCTTCGAAGGGCGCAGCAAGATGTGTTCTGCCTTCGTGCGCGCAACACGACTGCACACGCGAGGCTATGGCGCGCTAGCTTCGCTGTGTTCGCGCTCGAGCAAGCGTGGATTCTGTTGCGTCTGCGCGCGGCGATCGGTCAGCCGTGCGCTCAAGCAAGATACGCGCAAGCAATGCGATAGACGACTTGCGCGAAAAAGACACTAAAGAAGCTCGCGTTCTTCGGCGTTCGTCCATTCGTGATATTTACGCAGAAGCGACATCGTGCGCGCGTTGGAAACAGCGGTCGAGAAGGGCATGAGGTCTTCAACGCTAAAAGAGACGTTCCCATTCGCATCTTTGGGAAGGTTCATCTGTTCGATCACGTTCGCGAAGATACGTGCCATATCCTGATCGGTCGTTCGGTCTACCAGTTGTGCGAAATCATCGAAGTCTTTCATAAGTATTCCTTATCTTACTTATTACCTACAAAGTGTGACACGCGATCATACGCAATCGCGCGCAGGTTTATAATCAGTTTCATTCTAGCTCTCTCGCGTTTGGATCGAGCGCATGAAGCTGAAGTGTTGAACAACAGCCGAGCCTTTGAAAAGTGAAAGAGGAAAGTTCCGAATCGTATGGACGCATTTCTTACCGTAACCTTGATGACGTTGATCGCTGGCGTTGGTGGCACCGGTCTTGGTGGCATCCTTGGTGCGCTCGTTCGCACTGAATCCAACCGCATCGTCAGTCTCTTATTGAGTGCAACGAGCGGTGTGATGATCTCGATCGTCTGCTTCGAGCTGATGGTCGAAAGCCTTGAAGCGGCCCAGTCGGTCTTTTCGGATGGGGCGGTCTTTGTCGTATGCATCGCAGTCCTCGTGGGCATGGCGGTGGTATTCCTCTTGAATTGGTTGATCGATAAACGCACTGAGGGCGAGGTGCCTCACACTGCGAGCAGCTTGCATCCAAAGACCCATGACAACATCGATGAGCTGAGCCATATCGATCATTACAATCAACATCTGAAAGAGCATGCGCCCAAACGCGAACTCTGGGTTGCTGGTGTGGTCATCGCATGCGCCATCGCGCTCCATAACATTCCTGAAGGTATGTCCATTGGTGCAAGTTACAACATCGATACCGAAGGCGGAGTGAGCATGGCGCTCATCCTTGCGGTGCTCATCGGACTCCATAATATTCCCGAAGGCATGGCCGTTTCTGTTCCCTTGGTTGCTGGTGGGATGAAGCGCATCAAAGCGGCATTGCTCACGGCGGCTTCTGGTGTGCCCGTTGTTTTGGGTGCTTGGTTGGGCTACTGGATCGGCGACATCGGTGCGATAGGCCTTGCGGCTTCGCTCGGTTTTGCTTCTGGCGCGATGCTCTATGTGGTCTTCGGAGAGATCATTCCTCAGGCTGTGTTGATGTATCGTTCGAAGGTGCCAGCGTTCTTCGTCATCATCGGTATGCTCATCGGTATGATCATCATCTATGCCTAAAGAGAAGTTTCGCTCTTGCAAGATGACGGGTTTTCGGCGCGTCGAATCAGGGGGATCTTGCTGGTTTGCAAGGCGCGAAAGAGCTCATTTTCATTGCCGTTCCCTGAGATGAACGGTTATTCAAGAAAAAATTTTTCAGCCTGAAAAAGCCCGAATTTCGCGTGTGGAAAACTCAAAAAACGCGCCAAAATGTGGAAAACTCTTGCTAGCATGAACACGACGAAGTTGCTATACAGCCTTATCAAAAGGGCTTTTCAAGTACGTGCCACTATACAAGGAATACGCCATAACACGCGTGAGAAAAATGCTAGCAGGTGGGGTCGTAGCACAGCCATTTCGTCCAAATCCATGCCGAAATGCCCCAGATAAAATCGGCTACCCAAACGCTAACGAACACAAAATATTGTGGTTTTCTCCCATGCCAACTCCTAGATATACGCTACAATCGTGCTATAGAATTTGTAAGGTTCTACAAGGATGTATAGTTCATGAATTACATCCGCGAAGTCACTCTTAAGCGGTCGTGTTCTTTGTCCGCAAGGAAAATCACCAACATAACCGCGCAAGGAACCGTTAGGTGGGTTTGAGTTGAGCTCAAAAGTTAAGCAGGCGAACTTCCGTCTTCCGCTCGAATACATGGCTTTGATCGACGACTTTGCGCGTCGCGAAGACATCACGAAAGCAACGGTCATCACTCGTGCACTCGATTGCATGCAAGCTTCATATGACAGCGGGCATGGTGGAATGCCGGTCACGGGTGGCGGTGCCGGCGGTGCTTCTGATGCCGAGCTTGAAGAACTGCGTGCGAAACTCAAGAAAGCTGAAGAGCGCGCCTCCGATGCAGAACGTGCGCTTCAGTCTGCCGAGGACCGCTTGCGCGATGCTTAGCGTCAGCGCGACGAAGCAGAGAATCGCGCCCGCAATGCCCAGAGCGATCTCGCAACTGCTCAGGCTCAGAGCGCCAATGTTTCTTCTAACGATAATCGCCGTACCGAAGCAGCCGAAGAAGAGGTTGAGCGTTTGCGCGCTCTCGTTGCTAAGCAGGCTGCCACGCTCGAGGAGAAGATCCGCGCGCTTGCGAGCAAAGAAGTGGGCTATGACGATCAGGCTCGTACGCTTGCTAATAAAGATGCAGAGATCTCATCGCGTGATGCGATCATCGCCGATCGCGACAAGCAGATCACTGAGCTTCGCAGCCAACTGAGCGAAGCACAGGCACGCGTTCAGCTGAACAATGCAAGCCCTGTGTCGCTTTCTCCCGTTACGTTCGACGCTTCGACCTTCACGGAAGAGTCTCCTGTCGGTGCCATCTCGATGCTCAACATGCTCAACAGCGTTATGGCTGCGTTCAAGCAGCAAGTCAAAGATGCGCGCATCTTGGGCGAGCAAGAAGGCCGCAAAGCTCAGCAACACGAATTCGAGGATGTTATCAACAAGGCGCGCAACGATGGCTATCGTGACGCGATGACTTACTTGGATGATCGCGCCACCACCGCGCGTGAATCTGGCGCGCGTGAAGAACGTGCGCGTATCGCGAACATGGGCTTCTTCGAGCGTCGTCGTTACCTCAACATCCACGTTGCTTAAATCGCCAGCAAGCATCGAAGCGGAAATGCCGGGCACGTTCGCTTAAGGGTTCGGCGCCGTATCTCTCTAAGAAGCCAAACGCACTATTTCGCTAATACTGTAACGGGAACGTCGTGTTCTTCGGCGGGGATGAAAGGGACTTCCTGCTCGGAGAACGCAACGGCGATCTGCCGGCAGTCTTTGCCAAGCTGCGGCAGGTAACGATCATAGTTCCCGCCCCC